>NZ_CP133988.1:1517500-2136684 GCF_031582885.1 Streptococcus parasanguinis | reverse complement strand
TTGATTCCGCCATAGCTCAGTTGGTAGTAGCGCATGACTGTTAATCATGATGTCGTAGGTTCGAGTCCTACTGGCGGAGTATAGAATAAAAGAGATCAAGTAATTGATCTCTTTTTTACTTTTCATTTTAATGTTAATTAAAGCTCCGTTTAGTTAACGGAGCTTTTCTCTATTTAGTTATTTGGGAAAAATGCTTGATATAAGGCTTTAATTGCTTTTTCTTCTTGATCTTTACTTACAACAAACATGATGGAAACTTCACTAGAACCTTGCGAGATCATTTGAATATTCACTTCATTCTCTGATAGTGCTTTGGCTGCAGTGGCAGTAACCCCTACCTGACTCTTCATTTTCTCACCAACAATCATAATGATGGAAAGATCATGTTCAATTTCGGCTGTGTCAACTTCGAGCTTTTGCGTTAATTGTTTTAAAATTTCTTGTTCTTTGATTGGAGTCAGTTCACGAGAACGCAAAATGATGGACAAGTCATCGATTCCTGTTGGCATATGTTCCCAACTGATATTGAGATCTTCTAAAATTTGAAGGACTTTTCGACCAAAACCGACTTCACGGTTCATAAGGTATTTTGTAGTGTTAATACTAACGAATCCTGAATCACCTGCAATTCCTACAACAGTCACATGATCATTTGAATGTTCCAAAACAATGCGGGTTCCAGGGTGGTCTGGATTATTAGTATTTTTAATGACTAATGGAATTTTACCTCTGTATGCTGGAACGAGTGCTTCATCATGCAAGACTGAAAAACCAGCATAGGCCAATTCACGCATTTCTTTGTAGGTTAATTCAGGAATAGAATGTGGGTGTTTAATGATACCTGGATGTGCCGCAAAAATACCATTTACATCTGTAAAGTTTTCGTATAAGTCTGCTTTTACACCTGCTGCAATGATTGATCCTGTAATATCAGATCCTCCACGAGAAAATGTACAAATGTCGCCATCCTGAGTAACACCAAAGAAACCTGGAATGACAATCACTTCACTTGAATCTTTTAGTTCTTCAATTTTATCGTAACTAGATGGTAAAATACGAGCGTTGGAAGGTTCAGCAGTGACCGTAATTCCTGCTTCTTTTGGATGGATATATCTTGCTTCTAATCCATTTTGATTGAAATAAGCAGCAATGAGTTTAGCATTGTTATTTTCGCCTGCTGCTAGGAATGCATCGTATGTGAATGGATTCCCTTTTTTAGGTAAATTTGTTAAATCATAGATATCTTCAGCAATTTCTTGAATAATGGAATCTTTGAGACCCAATTCTTCTGTAATGGCACGATAGCGTTCAATAATCCACTGTTGTGTTTGTGTGACATCCTTATCTGAAGTAAATTCTTTATAATACCGGATCAGAGCATCTGTTACTTTTGTATCTTCAGCGTTGCGTTTGCCTGGAGCTGATACAACTACAAATCTTCTTTCTGGATCATCTTTAATGATATCAAGTACTTTTTTTAATTGAGAAGCTGATGCTAGAGAACTTCCACCGAATTTAGTTACTTTCATATTTTCTCCTTAATAGTTTCATTAATACATTATACCAAAGTTCAGTTATTGATACAATGTATTTACAGATAGGGCAAAAATAATTGATTCTGTAAAGGGGAGAAATTGTAATTATTCAAATTTTACAATTTTGTTACATGTTATAGATATATTTTACTATTTTACTTTTTTGTGGTATGATATGTTATAATTCAAAAGTTTTAATATCAAAATATTTTATATTTAAACAAAAGGAGTCAGTGATGTTTGAAACAATTTTGTATTCTGTCGAAAACGACCTCGCGACAATCTCTTTAAATCGTCCTGAAGTATCCAATGGTTTTAACATTCCAATGTGTCAGGAAATTTTAGCTGCCCTGGAAGATGCAGAAAAAAATGAGGAAGTAAAATTCATTATTCTATCAGCAGAAGGGAAAATCTTTTCAGTTGGTGGAGATTTGAGCGAAATGAAACGCGCAGTCGATGCGGATGACATCGAGTCTCTTGTTTTAATTGCCGAATTAGTTAATACGATTTCAAAGAAAATCAAGCAATTGCCAAAACCGGTTATTATGGTGGCAGATGGAGCGGTTGCTGGAGCAGCTGCTAACATTGCAGTAGCTGTTGATTTTTGTATTATTAGTGATCGGACTAAATTTATCCAAGCCTTTGTTGGGGTTGGTTTAGCACCGGATGCGGGTGGCTTATTCTTGTTAGGAAAAGCCATTGGCATGTCTCGGGCTACTCATTTAGTAATGACGGGTGAAGCCTTGACTGCTGAAAAGGCATTTGATTATGGCCTAGCTTATCGTGTTTGTGAATCTGAAAGACTCGATAAAACAGTTGAGCAATTGCTTAAAAAATTAAGAAGAGGATCTTCAAATTCTTATGCTGCCATGAAAGAAATGGTTTGGGAAGCATTCTTGAAAGAATGGGACCAATATGCGGGTCTTGAATTGGATTTGCAAAAGAAACTAGCATTTACAGAAGATTTCAAGGAAGGGGTTATTGCCTACTCTGAGAAACGTCGGCCACAATTTAAAGGAAAATAAATTTGTAATTTTTCTATGTTTTGTGAAAAAATGCTTGCAAATTATTTTCATTTTTGATAAAATTTGACTATCAAAGTAAAATTAGGAGGTGGAGTTTTGAATTACCAATTAGTTAACGACTATTTAACATCCATCTTTAATAATGTTTTGGTTATTGAGGAGTCGAGTCTAAGAGCAAGTCGATTCAAAGATGTTTCTATTAAAGAAATGCATACGATCGATGTGATTGGTTCGACACCGAATGCAACCCCGAGTGATATTTCACGGGAGTTGATGGTGACTTTGGGGACTGTCACGACAAGTTTGAATAATCTTGAGCGCAAAGGGTATATCGAAAGAAGAAGATCGGAAGTTGATCGCCGGGTTGTACACTTGAGTTTAACGAAGAACGGTCGTCTACTTTATCGTCTTCATCAGCAATTCCATAAACGGATGGTCAACCAGATTATTGGAGATATGAGTCCCGAAGAGAAGAAAGTGATGCAAAAAGGATTGCAAAATCTGTATCGTTTCTTGGAGGAAATTAAATAATGGTCTTTGCTAAAATTAGTCAAGTTGCTCATTATGCACCTGACCAAGTCGTATCAAATGATGATTTGGCTGAGATCATGGATACAAGTGATGAATGGATCAGTAGTCGGACAGGTATCTTTCGGCGTCACATTTCAAAAGATGAGACGACAAGTGATCTAGCAACAATTGTTGCACAAAGATTATTAGCAAAAGCAAACTTAGATGCTGAGGAAATTGATTTCATCGTTGTTGCTACGATTACTCCAGACAGCTTAATGCCATCAACTGCAGCCCGGGTACAAGCTAATATTGGAGCTTCTCGAGCTTTTGCCTTTGATCTGACTGCAGCATGTAGCGGATTTGTATTTGCATTAGCCACTGCTGAAAAATACATTTCTTCAGGTATGTACCGGCGAGGAATTGTGATCGGTAGTGAGACGCTTTCAAAAGTATTAGACTGGTCAGACCGTTCCACTTCAGTCCTTTTTGGAGATGGAGCTGGTGGTGTCTTGCTTGAAGCAAGCGATCAAAAATCGTTTTTGGCTGAGAATCTTTTTACAGATGGTAGCCGAGGTGCTAGTCTTGAGTCTTGCTATTTGGGGCTGTCTTCCCCTTATTCAGATGACGTTTCTGATCGAAGATATCTGACAATGGATGGACGGGCAGTTTTTGATTTTGCCATTCGTGATGTCACGAAAAGTATTCAAAAAATTATAGCAGACGCCTCTATGGAAGCAGAAGAGATTGACTATTTTCTGTTACACCAGGCGAATGACCGTATGTTAGATAAGATGTCAAAAAAACTGGGTGTCTCTAGAGAGAAAATCCCAGCAAATATGATGGAATATGGGAACACTAGTGCTGCTAGTATCCCCATTCTATTATCGGAGTGTGTCGAGAATCATCGAATCAAGATGGATGGAAGTCAAAAAATTCTTCTAACAGGATTCGGTGGAGGTTTGACATGGGGCACACTTCTTGTTACAATCTAGTTAAACATGTGGAAACACATTTTAAAAATTTATATATTATTTTTTAAGGAGGCCTATCATGGCAGTATTTGAAAAAGTACAAGAAATTATCGTTGAAGAACTTGGTAAAGAACCATCAGAAGTAACTCTTGAATCTACATTCGAAGATTTAGAAGCAGATTCATTGGATTTGTTCCAAGTTATCTCTGAAATTGAAGATGCTTTTGACATCCAAATCGAAACTGAAGAAGGATTGTCTACAGTTGGTGACCTTGTCGCTTACGTAGAAGAAAAAACAAAATAATGATAGATGAGAGTATCGAAAGATATTCTCTCTTATTTAGGTAATAGTTTGAGGCTCAAAGAAACAATCTTTTAAACTCAAACTATTACTTAAGTGAAAAAAGAGGTAGGTATAATGCAAACACGAATTACTGAACTATTGAATATTAAATATCCAATCTTCCAAGGTGGTATGGCCTGGGTTGCTGATGGAGACTTGGCTGGAGCCGTTTCAAATGCTGGTGGACTCGGAATTATTGGTGGTGGTAATGCCCCTAAAGAAGTGGTAAAAGCTAATATTGATAGAGTAAAACAAATCACTGACAAACCATTCGGTGTTAATATCATGCTTTTGTCACCATTTGCAGATGACATCGTCGACCTCGTTATCGAAGAGGGTGTTAAGGTTGTTACAACAGGTGCCGGAAACCCAGGTAAATATATGGAGCGTTTCCACGAAGCTGGAATTACAGTAATCCCAGTTATTCCATCGGTAGCACTTGCTAAACGTATGGAAAAACTTGGAGCTGATGCTGTTGTCGCAGAAGGTATGGAAGCTGGTGGTCACATTGGTAAATTGACAACCATGGCACTTGTTCGCCAGGTTGCGGATGCGGTATCTATCCCAGTTATTGGTGCTGGTGGTGTTGCAGATGGACGTGGTATGGCTGCTGTTCTTATGCTTGGAGCAGAAGCTGTTCAGGTTGGTACTCGTTTCGCTGTTGCTAAGGAATCTAATGCACACCAAAACTTCAAAGATAAGATTTTGAAGGCTAAAGATATTGATACTGTTATTTCAGCCTCAGTTGTTGGACACCCAGTTCGTGCGATTAAGAATAAATTGGCTACAGAATATAACCAAGCTGAAAAAGATTTCTTGGCTGGTAAGAAGACTCAAGAGGAAATTGAAGAGCTTGGTGCAGGTGCCCTTCGTAACGCTGTTGTTGATGGAGATGTGGAATATGGTTCAGTTATGGCTGGACAAATTGCAGGTCTTGTTCGTAAAGAAGAAACATGTGCAGAAATCTTGGAAGACCTTTACACAGGTGCTGCCAAGGTGATTAAAGAAGAAGCTGCTCGTTGGGCAGATGTAAACGTCTAAAAACGTCGAAAGGATTAGGATAGTGACAAAACGTGCGTTCTTATTTGCTGGTCAAGGGGCTCAGAAATTGGGCATGGCGAGCGATTTGTATGCGGCTTATCCCGTTGTTAAAGAGACATTTGATACGGCTAGTCGTATTCTAGGCTATGATTTGCGTGAATTGATTGATTCTAACGAAGAAAAACTGAATCAGACACGCTATACTCAACCAGCTATTTTGACAACGTCAGTAGCCATTTATCGTCTCTTAGTAGAAAATGGTATCACTCCTGATATTGTTGCCGGTCTCTCTTTGGGGGAATATTCTGCCCTGGTTGCGGCTGGAGCTCTTTCGTTTGAAGATGCAGTAGCTTTGGTTGCGAAACGAGGTGAATTCATGGAAACGGCAGCTCCCGCTGGAAGTGGGAAAATGGTTGCTGTTATGAATACAGACCCAAGTTTGATCGAGGAGATTTGTCAACAAGCATCCGAAAAGGGTGTAGTAACACCAGCTAACTACAATACGCCAGCACAAATTGTGATTGGTGGTGAGGTTGCGGCTGTGGACTATGCTGTGGAACTATTGCAGGAAGCAGGTGCCAAACGCTTGATCCCTTTGAATGTGTCAGGTCCATTCCACACAGCCTTACTGGAATCTGCTAGTCAAAAATTGGCGGCTGAACTAGAAAAAGTATCATTTAATGATTTTGATCTTCCTTTAGTTGGGAATACAGAAGCTACTATCATGAAGTCAGAAGATGTGAAAGCACTTTTGGCCCGTCAAGTAAAAGAACCGGTTCGTTTCTATGATTCAATTGCTACGATTCAAGAATTTGGTGTAGATGAGGTCATCGAAATTGGACCTGGAAAAGTCTTGTCAGGATTCTTGAAGAAAATTGATAAAACTCTTCCAACTCATAACGTCGAAGATCAGGCTAGTCTAGATGCACTTCTGAATGCTTAAAACGAGGTAAAGATGGAACTTAAAAATAAAAATGTTTTTGTAACAGGTTCAACACGCGGAATTGGATTGGCTGTGGCTCATAAATTTGCGAGTCTCGGTGCCAATGTTGTCCTAAATGGACGTTCTGAAATTTCTGAGGACTTGCTTGCACAGTTTGCTGACTATGGTGTGACTGTTGTTGGTATTTCTGGGGATATTTCTAATGGCGAAGATGCGCAACGTATGGTGGCTGAAGCAATTGAAAAGCTTGGAAGTGTTGATGTTTTGGTCAATAACGCTGGCATCACAAACGACAAGTTGATGTTGAAAATGACTGAAGAAGATTTTGAACGGGTCTTGAAAATCAACTTGACAGGTGCCTTTAATATGACTCAAGCTGTCTTAAAACCGATGTCTAAAGCTCGTCAAGGGGCCATTATCAACATGTCCTCTGTTGTTGGTCTAATGGGGAATATCGGTCAAGCTAACTATGCGGCTTCAAAAGCTGGTTTGATTGGTTTCACTAAATCAGTAGCGCGTGAAGTTGCGGCTCGTGGCGTTCGTGTGAATGCCATTGCACCTGGTTTCATTGAATCAGATATGACTGATGCTATTCCAGAGAAAATGAAAGATGCCATGCTAGCTCAAGTGCCAATGAAACGAATTGGTCAAGCTGAAGAAGTGGCAGAAGTTGCGGCTTTCTTAGCAGGTCAAGAATATTTAACTGGTCAAACAATTGCCATTGATGGCGGCATGACTATGCAATAATGAATGCTCACTGATCGAAAATCACTTACTTAAATATCCATCCGACAAAAGGAGAATATATATGTCTACAAATCGTGTTGTTGTTACAGGTTACGGTGTAACCTCACCAATCGGAAATACACCAGAGGAGTTCTGGAATAGCCTTCATGAAGGAAAAATTGGAATCAAGCCCATTACAAAATTTGATGCTTCTGAAATTCCAGTCTTTAATGCTGGTGAAATTCAAGATTTCCCATTCGATAAATATTTCGTAAAAAAAGATCAAAATCGTATGGATACTTACTCATTGTATGCAATCTATGCTGCAATGGAAGCTATTGAAAATTCAGGCTTGAACATGGAAGAAGAAGATCGCGATCGTGTTGGTGTGATTGTATCATCTGGTATCGGTGGTTTGCAAGAATTGGAAGATCAAATTATCCGGATGCATGAACGTGGGATGAAGAGAATCCAACCAATGTTTATTCCAAAAGCTCTTTCAAACATGGGGGCTGGAAACATCGCACTTAAGATTGGGGCTCAAGGGGTATGTAAATCCGTGACAACAGCTTGTGCTTCTGCCAACGATGCCATTGGTGAAGCTTTCCGTGAAATTAAATTTGGTATGCATGATGTTGTTTTGGCAGGTGGTGCTGAAGCTTCGATTACTAAGATTGGTATCGGTGGTTTCAATGCTCTTACGGCCCTTTCAACAACAGAAGACCCAGAACGTTCATCTATCCCATTTGACAAAGACCGTAATGGTTTTGTGATGGGTGAAGGTGCAGGGGTTCTTGTCATCGAAAGTTTGGAACATGCCCAAAAACGTGGTGCTAATATTTTGGCTGAAATTGTTGGTTACGGTTCAAACTGTGATGCTTACCATATGACAACACCAACACCAGATGGTTCAGGTGCTGCTAAAGCAATTAAATTGGCTATTAATGAAGCTGGTATCAAACCTGAAGATGTCGATTATGTCAATGCGCATGGTACATCTACACCTGCCAATGAGAAAGGTGAAAGCGGAGCTATTGTTTCTGTACTTGGTAAAGAAGTTCCTGTATCATCTACGAAATCATTTACAGGACACTTGCTTGGTGCTGCTGGTGCGGTTGAAGCGATTGCTACCATCGAAGCGATTCGTCACAGCTTTGTACCAAAAACTGCTGGTACTAAAGAATTGTCTGACTATATCGAAGCAAACGTTGTTTATGGTGAAGGTCAAGAAGCGGATATTCAGTACGCTATCTCAAATACCTTTGGTTTTGGAGGACACAATGCTGTTCTGGCCTTTAAACGTTGGGAGGGTTAATTCATGAATATTTCTGAAATCAAAGATTTGTTGGCTCAATTTGATGCGTCAACTTTGCGTGAATTCTCATATAAAAATAATGGCGAAGAATTGAATTTGAGTAAAAACCAAACGAGTTCAGTTGCGGCTACACCGGTTGCTCCTGCAGTTGAAGTGGTAGCAGCTCCTCAAACTCCTGTAGTAGCCCCTGTTGTTGAAGCACCAGCAACTCCAGCTGTAGCGGCTGAACCAGTTGCTGCTCCAGCTCAGGCTGCAGAAGGTGATGTGGTTGAAAGTCCATTGGTTGGGGTGGCTTACTTGTCGCCAGCTCCGGATAAACCAGCCTTTGTATCTGTAGGAGATAAGGTCACTAAGGGTCAAACACTCTTGATTATCGAAGCCATGAAAGTGATGAATGAAGTCCCAGCACCAAAAGATGGGGTAGTCACTGAAATTTTGGTAACGAATGAAGAAATGGTTGAATTTGGAAAAGGATTGGTTCGAATCAAATGACAATTGATATTAATGCTATTCGTGAGGCTTTGCCGCATCGTTACCCAATGCTTTTGGTGGATCGCGTTTTAGAAACAAGTGAAGATACGATTGTTGCCATTAAAAACGTGACAATTAATGAACCATTTTTTAATGGACATTTTCCACAATATCCTGTTATGCCAGGTGTTCTCATCATGGAAGCTTTGGCACAAACAGCAGGTGTACTAGAGTTGTCAAAACCTGAAAATAAAGGGAAATTAGTCTTTTATGCAGGGATGGACAAGGTGAAGTTTAAAAAACAAGTCGTTCCAGGAGATCAACTGGTGATGACAGCTACTTTTGTCAAACGTCGTGGAACAATTGCTGTTGTTGAAGCGAAAGCAGAAGTAGACGGTAAGCTTGCAGCTTCAGGAACGCTTACGTTTGCAATTGGAAATTAAGAAAGGCCTATCTATGTTTCGTAAGATCTTAATCGCCAATCGTGGTGAGATTGCAGTTCGTATTATTCGTGCGGCTCGTGAACTTGGCATCGAGACGGTTGCAGTGTATTCTACTGCTGATAAAGAAGCCTTGCATACCTTACTAGCGGATGAAGCAGTCTGTATTGGACCTGCTAAATCAACAGAGTCTTATTTGAATATGAGTGCTGTCTTGTCTGCAGCTGTTCTAACAGGAGCAGAAGCTATCCATCCTGGTTTTGGATTTTTAAGTGAAAACTCAAAATTTGCGACCATGTGTGAGGAAGTGGGCATTAAATTTATTGGTCCTTCTGCTAAAGTCATGGATTTGATGGGGGATAAGATTAATGCTCGTAAACAGATGATCAAAGCAGGAGTGCCTGTTATTCCTGGATCAGATGGTGAAGTGTATACTGCTGAAGAAGCCCTCGAGATTGCAGAGCGTATTGGTTACCCTGTGATGTTGAAAGCATCTGCAGGAGGCGGTGGCAAGGGAATTCGGAAGGTTGAAAAACCAGAAGATTTGGTTGCTGCTTTTGAATCTGCTTCCTCAGAAGCTCAAGCTGCTTTTGGGAATGGGGCCATGTATATGGAGCGGGTGATTTATCCGGCACGCCACATTGAAGTACAGATTTTAGCGGATCAGCATGGACATGTCATTCACTTAGGTGAACGCGATTGTTCTCTTCAACGGAACAATCAAAAAGTTCTAGAAGAATCCCCTTCAATTGCTATCGGAAAAACTCTTCGTAATCAAATTGGTTCTGCTGCTGTTCGGGCTGCTGAATCAGTTGGGTATGAGAATGCTGGAACGATTGAATTCTTGTATGATGAAGGCAAGGGTGAGTTCTACTTTATGGAAATGAATACCCGTGTGCAAGTGGAGCATCCTGTCACAGAATTTGTAACAGGAGTTGATATCGTTAAGGAACAGATTAAAATCGCAGCTGGCCAAGAATTATCCGTTACTCAAGAGGATATTGTCATTAAAGGCCATGCGATTGAATGCCGGATCAATGCGGAAAATCCTTCCTTCAACTTTGCACCAAGCCCAGGTAAGATCACTAATCTCTATCTTCCAAGTGGTGGGGTTGGCTTGCGTGTGGATTCTGCTGTGTATCCTGGTTATACGATTCCGCCATACTATGATAGTATGATTGCCAAGATCATTGTCCATGGGGAAAATCGCTTTGATGCACTGATGAAAATGCAGCGTGCTCTTTATGAGTTGGAAATCGATGGTGTCACCACCAATAGTAGTTTCCAGTTGGATTTGATCTCAGATTCGCATGTGATCGCTGGTGATTACGACACTGCATTTTTGATGGAACAATTCCTTCCAAATTATAATAAGGAATGATGAAAAAGCCTGGACTTGTGAGGGAAGTATGAACATCATCTTCACAGTTTCAGGCTTTTATAGTAATGCTGCAGATACTGTAGCATATTATAAGGAGTAAGTAATGGCATTATTTTCTAAAAAAGATAAATATATTCGGATCAATCCGAATAGGTCAGCCTGGAAGGAGCCTCAGCCAAAACCTGAAGTTCCTGATGAACTATTTTCACAATGCCCAGGTTGTAAACATACCATTTACCAAAAGGATTTAGGTAGTGAGCGTGTCTGCCCGAATTGTGGCTATACCTTCCGTATTTCTGCTAAAGAACGCTTGGCGCTGACAGTGGATCCAGCTAGCTTTGAAGAAATGTTTACAGGAATCGAAACGACAGATCCTTTGAATTTCCCAAATTATAAGAAGAAACTAGCAGCAGTGCGGGAAATGACAGGACTGGATGAAGCTGTCCTGACTGGAACTGCCTTGATTAAAGGTCAAAAAGTTGCGCTTGGGATCATGGATTCCAACTTTATCATGGCTTCAATGGGTTCTGTAGTAGGCGAAAAAATTACTCGTTTATTTGAATTTGCGACAAAAGAAAAATTGCCAGTTGTTCTTTTTACCGCTTCCGGTGGTGCTCGGATGCAAGAAGGAATCGTGAGTTTGATGCAAATGGCAAAAATTTCTGCGGCTGTACAACGCCATTCCAAAGAAAAATTATTCTATTTGACGGTATTGACAGATCCGACAACTGGTGGGGTGACAGCCTCATTTGCTATGGAAGGTGATATTATCATGGCAGAGAGTCAAGCCTTGGTTGGGTTTGCTGGTCGACGCGTGATCGAATCAACTGTGCGTGAAAAATTGCCTGATGATTTCCAAAAAGCAGAATTTCTACAAGAACATGGATTTGTAGACTTGATCGTGGAGAGAAGTCAAATCCGAGCGACAGTTGGACAATTATTAGCCCTTCATGGAGGTAAACATGAGTAAAATAACACAGATTATTAAAGAGGCACGTGACCAAGGAAGATTGACTGCGCTTGATTTTGCTCAAGGAATTTTTGATGATTTTATCGAATTGCATGGAGATCGAAACTTCCGTGATGATGGTGCGGTGATTGGTGGGATTGGACGCTTAGGCGATCAAACGGTTACAGTCGTTGGAATCCAAAAAGGAAAAAATCTTCAGGATAATCTAAAACGTAATTTTGGGCAACCACATCCAGAAGGCTATCGAAAAGCTTTGCGTCTCATGAAGCAAGCGGAGAAATTTGGCCGTCCAGTTGTGACCTTTATCAATACAGCGGGTGCTTATCCCGGTGTTGGTGCTGAAGAACGAGGACAAGGGGAAGCCATTGCCCGCAACCTCATGGAAATGAGTGATCTAAAAGTTCCAATTATCGCGATTATCATCGGAGAAGGTGGCTCTGGTGGTGCCTTGGCTCTTGCTGTGGCAGATAAGGTCTGGATGCTTGAGAACTCCATCTATGCGGTCTTGAGTCCAGAAGGTTTTGCCTCTATTCTTTGGAAAGATGGAAGTCGTGCCATGGAAGCAGCAGAGTTGATGAAGATTACTTCTCATGAATTGTTAAATATGGAAATTGTCGATAAGGTGATTCCCGAGCATGGATTTTCGAATGGGGAACTACTGGCTCAAGTGAAGAAGGAATTACAGGAAGAGTTAAAGGTTTTACAAGCTTTACCTCTCGAAGAGCTTCTGGAGCAACGCTACCAACGTTTTCGTAAATATTAAAAAACTGAGCTTGCAATTTGCAAGACTCAGTTTTTTTAAACTTTATTTTGGTGCGATGACTTCTGCGCCACCCATGTATGGGCGAAGGACTTCTGGAATGGTCACAGAACCGTCTTCGTTTTGGTAGTTTTCAAGAATAGCAGCGACGGTACGTCCGACAGCTAACCCTGAACCGTTCAAAGTGTGAAGGAGTTTTACCTTGCCATCTGCTTCATCACGATAGCGGATTTGCGCACGGCGAGCTTGGAAATCTTCTGTATTAGAACAGCTTGAGATTTCACGGTAGGTGTTTTGCGCTGGAATCCATACTTCCAAGTCATAAGTCTTGGCAGCTGAGAAGCCCATGTCTCCCGTTGAGAGAGCTACCACACGGTATGGAAGGTTCAGTTTTTGAAGGATATTTTCAGCATTGACAACCATTTTTTCCAATTCATCATATGATTCTTCTGGTTTAGCAAATTTCACCATTTCAACCTTATGGAATTGGTGCAAACGGATCAATCCACGAGTATCACGACCAGCTGAACCAGCTTCTGAACGGAATGATGGACTCATAGCGGTGAAGTAGATTGGAAGGTCTTTTCCATCAAGAATTTCATCGCGGTAGTAGTTCGTCAAAGGAACTTCAGCAGTTGGAATGAGGACATAATTGGTATCGCTAAGTTCAAAAGTATCTTCCTTGAATTTTGGATACTGACCAGTACCAAACATAGAATCATGGTTGACCATGTAAGGAGGGATGACTTCAGTGTAGCCTTCCTTGCCATGTTCCTCCAACATGAAGTTGTAGATAGCGCGTTCTAAGCGAGCTCCAAGTCCTTTGTAGAAGAGGAAACGAGCACCAGTGACTTTAGCCCCGCGTTCCCAGTCAAGGATATCAAGGTCTTCACCTAAATCCCAGTGAGCTTTTGGTTCAAAGCCAAATTCGCGCGGTGTTCCCCAACGACGAACCTCAACATTGTCATCCTCATCTGCTCCAACAGGGACACTATCAGCAGGGATGTTTGGAAGGGTAGTAGTGAATTCAGTTAATTTTGCATCGATTTCAGCTAATTCTGTATCCAATGCTTTGACCTCTGCAGAGAGGGTTTGCATGGCAGCAATCTTATCATCTGCATTTTCCTTGTTGCGTTTAGCTTGTGCTATTTCAGCAGATACAGTGTTACGCTCTGCTTTGAGATTTTCTACTTTGACTAAGATATCTCGACGTTTGGCATCGATTTCTTTCATTTCATTCAAAATAGCTGCATCTACGCCACGTGTTGCCAATTTTTTAGCAACCGCATCAAAGTCTGTACGAATCCGTTTAATATCTAACATAGCTTCTCCTTTAACAAAAAACACACCTGTTAGAGTGTTGGAGTGGCAGAGCCACGGTTCCATCCAACTTCACAGGTGTGCACTTGATTCAATATTGTATTTTAAAGAAACGGTAGAATTTCAATTAAGATTTCTATCTGCTCGCAGCAACCGCAGACTTTCTGAAAGAGCCTCTTAACTTACTTATCCGTTTGCGTCTATTATACAAGAAAAGATCCTATTTTGCAAATAGATTTTTAATTTTAGCCGTGATGGTTTGGATCAATGTAGGAAGTTTGACAATTTTATCATTTCCTAGATGTTCCCGAGCAATCTTTAAAATTTTTCCAGAGTCTTTTGAAGCAAAGAGAAATTTTGATTCTCTAGTATAGATTTCAAAATGGCGGCTAATTTTACGTCCGGATACATTGGCTCCGATTTGTTCAATTTCTTGCCAGGGAATTTGGATGTAGTCTTCTACATTTGCATCCGCATAAAATTCAAAAGCGGCATTCCCTACTAGGATTTTTCCAACCTTTCCCCCCACTCCAAGGTAAGAAACCCCTGTAGTATGGAATTCAACGGTTTTATTCAATGATTGAGCCATGAGATCCTCCTGTATTGCTGTTCACTCCATTATATCATAATAAAAAGAAGGCCGAAACCTTCTTTTTAGTTGATCTTTGCTTACATCAAGCCAGCAACGTGTGCTAATACACCGATTACAAAGAGGGCGATGATGATAGTGATTGGAGATACTTTTTTCTTCAACAACCACATACAAGCAAAAGTAAGAAGTAATCCCATCAAACCAGGAATCAATGAATCCAAGTTTTGTTGGAAAGTCGTAACTTTTTCAGGTGTTTGAGAGAGACCTGAGCCAACTTGAGCGAAGGCTTCTTGGATACCCTTGTATCCTTCAGGAAGTTTATCCCAGTGGATATAAGCTTTGTCGTCTAATTTTACAGAAGAAACATTAAAGATGAATTTAATAGATACCCAACGTTCTACCAAGACAGCGAGGATGAACATCCCAAGGATAGAAGCCCCTTTAGTGATGTCTTGCAAGATCCCACCAGACATATCTTTGGTAATTTCAGAACCTGCTTTGTAGCCAAGTTCTTGCGTGTACCACAAGAAGGCCATACGAATCGCATTCCATGCGATAAAGAAGATAAGTGGACCAAGGATATTACCAGACGCAGCAAGTGATGCACCAAGAGCACCAAGGATAGGACGTACTGTAAACCAGAATACTGGATCTCCGATACCCGCCAAAGGACCCATCATACCAATTTTAACCCCTTGGATGGCAGCATCGTCAATAGCAGCACCGTTTGCTCTTTCTTCTTCAAGAGCAAGCGTTACCCCGATGATAGGAGCGGCAACGTATGGGTGAGTGTTAAAGAATTCCATGTGACGCTCAAGAGCAGCCGCTTGGTCTTCTTTCTTTGTGTAGAGTTTTTTGATAGCTGGGATCAATGAGTATGCCCAACCCAAGTTTTGCATCCGTTCATAGTTCCAAGAACCTTGCAAGAAGGTTGAACGCCACCAAACTTTTTGACGATCTGATTTAGATAATTGTAATTTTTCAGTCATGATAGTGTCACACCTTTCTTAATAGTCTTCGAGAATGTCGCCAATTGGATCGTTAGAAGTAGCGGCACCGCCACCTCCATTGCCACCTTTCTTAGAAAGAGTAAGGTAGATCAAGGCAAGGGCAACACCAATTGCTCCAAGAGCGATCAAAGTTAATTGGCTAACGGCTGCAAGAGCAAAACCGATGGCAAAGAATGGCCATACTTCACGGCTCGCCATCATGTTGATAACCATGGCATAACCAACGGCTACAACCATACCACCACCGATTTGCATTCCATCAGAGAGCCATTTTGGCATTTGTTCAAGAGCAGTTTTAACAGTTTCAGCAGGAATCATCAACAAGAGGGCTGCAGGAATGGCGATACGAAGACCTTGAAGAAGAAGGGCCACAAAGTGAGCGCGTTCTACACCTTTGATATCCCCTTTTCTAGCAGCAGCGTCGGCAGTGTGGACCAAACCAACGGAAAGGGTACGGACGATCATGGTCAAGAAAAGACCAGCAACTGCAAGCGGAATAGCGACACTTTGAGCGACAGCGATTCCTTTTGCACTGAAGTCTCCCCCAAGTACCATGATGATGGCAGCAGCGACAGATGCAAGAGCAGCATCGGGTGCAACTGCGGCACCAATGTTTGCCCAGCCAAGTGCAATAAATTGAAGTGAACCACCAAGCATAACGCCAGCAGTCAGGTTACCTGTTACCAAACCGATTAAGGTACAAGCAACAAGTGGTTGGTGGAATTGGAATTGGTCAAGGATACCTTCAAGACCTGCTAAGAAGGCAACAACGACCACTAATACCATAGAAATAATAGACATGTTTAAAATCCTTTCGTAAGTAATCGATTATTGAACGTTGGCTTTGTTAATTAAGTCAAACAAATCTTTCTTAGAGTCATTTGGCACTTTACGGACGTCAAATTCTACTCCAAGATCACGCATTTTTTCAAATGTAGCCACGTCATCTTTATCCATTGACAACACATTGTTAACCATGGTTTTACCAGTTGAGTGGGCCATTGAACCAACGTTCAAG
Organism: Streptococcus parasanguinis; assembly: GCF_031582885.1. Lineage (NCBI taxonomy): Bacteria > Bacillati > Bacillota > Bacilli > Lactobacillales > Streptococcaceae > Streptococcus > Streptococcus parasanguinis. Next base: position 2,120,310 of record NZ_CP133988.1, on the reverse strand, counting down.
GTTTTAATCGGAACACCACCTTCGATGGCGCGAAGAGCATCTTGAGGTGTTTCAAATAAGATCAAAGCATGGGTATTTCCGAAACGTGGATCTTTTGCAACGTCGATCAATTTTTGAATTGGGACAACGTTTGCTTTCACACCATTTGGTGCCGCTTGTTTGATCAATTCCTTACGGAGTTCATCTTTAGCAACAGAATCTGAAGCAACAATGATCCGGTCGGCTTTTGAATCAGGTGTCCAAGCAGTTGCGACTTGTCCATGAAGAAGACGTGTATCTAAGCGGGCAAGGTTAATCTTGAGTTTTCCATCTCCGATAACTGTTCCTTCTGGAATAGCAGCTTGGGCTACAGGAGCAGCAGCGGCTGTACTAGCTTCTTCAACAGGGTTTAATTCTTCTGGAAGGGCTTTGACACCGTCTTTTGCTTCCTTGATGATGTTTGCAGCGACTTGATCAACGCCGGCATTTGCATCCATCAAACGTTCTGTATAAGCTTGAATCAACATCGGAAGGTTTAATCCTGTGATGATCGCAAATTTACGATCTGGATTTTCTCCCATGACGCGACTTGCTTGGTTAAATGGAGAACCACTCCAAAGGTCAGCCAAAACCAAGACTTCATCTTCTGCATCAAATGCGGCAACAGCTGCATTAAATTTAGCATAGAGATCATCCGGGCCTTCACTTGGCATGAACGTAACCACTTGAACTTTCTCTTGATCTCCAAAGATCATCGAGCCGGATTGGTGGATTCCAGCTGCAAATTCACCGTGGCTAGCAATAATGATACCAATACTCATTATTGACATTCCTCCTTATAAAATTTGTTTGACTTTCAGTTTAAGAAAACTTTAAGCTACTTTATTATAAATCGTTTCCACACTTAAGTCAATTTTTCTATCAAAATCTCGATGTAAAAACATTGATTTATTATATTAAATTATCGTTAGATAGAAAAAGAATGCTCTTGAATGAATTTTGTTTATTACTTGTTGATGCTTAAAAAATCAATAATAGATATGTTTTATAGGATTTTTTTCTTAATGAAAAAATTCCGACAATCAAGCAATATTCTCAAAAACAAAAATAAATATATAACAAATTGTAAATTAGAGTGATTGAGAGCACTCAAAAAGACTAGCCCAGTTGGGCTAGTCCTGTAGGTTCAGTTGTTTAGTTTGTAAAGTCAAGTACCATACGTCCTTGAATGGTTCCGGCTTCCATTTCGTCAAAGACTTTGACAGCATCTTCTACTGGACGTTTTTGAACGACAGGGACTACCAAGCCTTCTGCACCAAATTGGAAGGCTTCTTCCAAGTCTTTACGAGTTCCTACAAGAGAACCAATGACTTGGATACCATCTAATACAGTTTTCACAATGCTGAGGTCCATCATTTCAGAAGGAAGACCAACTGCGATCACGCGGCCACCTGCACGAACAGAATCTACTGCTTGGTTGAAAGCTACTTTAGAAACAGCTGTTACGACAGCAGAGTGAGCTCCACCATTTGTTTTTTCTTTGATCAATCCTGGGACATCTTCAACTTCGCGACCGTTGATGACAAAGTCTGCACCAACTTCTTTTGCCAATTCTAGTTTATCATTGTTGATATCGACAGCGATGACATGTGCGTTGAAGACTTTCTTAGCATATTGAACAGCCAAGTTTCCAAGTCCACCAGCTCCATAGATAACGATCCATTGTCCTGGTTCAGCTTTGGCTTCTTTGATAGCTTTGTAAGTGGTAACACCTGCACACGTAATAGAAGAAGCTTGGGCTGGATCTAATCCTTCAGGTACTTTCACTGCGTAATCTGCAGTAACGATACATTGTTCAGCCATTCCTCCATCAACAGAGTAACCAGCATTTTTAACAGTCCGACAAAGAGTCTCGCGACCAGTTGTACAGTATTCACAAGTTCCACATCCTTCGAAGAACCATGCGACACTGACACGGTCACCAACTTTAAGGCTCTTAACATCTGGAGCAAGTTCTTTAACAATTCCGATTCCTTCGTGTCCAAGAACACGGCCTGGAACTTTACCGAAGTCTCCATGTGCGACGTGCAAGTCAGTGTGGCAGACACCACAGTATTCGATTTGAACAAGAGCTTCCCCTGTTTCAAGTGGTCGCATTTCTTTGTTTGCAACAATTTCAACACCAGTACCTTCTGGATTTACAACAACAGCTTTCATTTTGTTCCTCCTTAAGTGAACGAGAAGCGATTTAGCATTTTTTGAAAGCGCTTCTTTAATAACTATGTTAATAATATCACAAACTTATCTATTGAACAATAAAAAAATGGAAAAAAAGAAGGGTATTGATTAACCGATTAAGGATTTGGCGAAGAAACAGACATGAGGGGATAACTCATGTCTGTTCCTATTATAAGAATAATTGAATGAGTTGGCGCGCGACCCCGTCCTCATTATTGGTAAAATCTGTGACGGAATCCGCGTAAGGAAGTAGGACAGAGCTCGCGTTTTTCATGGCGTATCCATGACCAGCGAGAGCTAGCATGTCGGTATCGTTGTGCTCGTCTCCAAAGGCAATCAAATCTTTCTGATCCATATTGAGTTTATCCAGAAGGTAGGTCAGAGCAGATGCTTTGGTCACATTTTTGGGATTGCATTCCAGAATATTTAAGGGACCACCCCAAGTATTGATAGACAGATTGTAGTCATAATGCCGATTCATTTCATCTGCCAGAGCATATTTGTCTTCCGCTTTCGTTTGAAAGAGGATACAGTTTGGGTCGCTCGTTACCCGCTCGGGATTGAATTGATTTTCTGGTTGGAAAGCCTCAATACCGAATAATTTAGGGTCCGCAACGTGCTCATTTGGATCGGTAATAAAGAATTTATTGCGGTATTCACCTGCTATAAAGTCCGCTTGGATGGTGTCTCGGTTAGCGACCATATCTAGCAGGTATTTTTTATCTAAAGTCAAGCATTGTTCATCCGCCCATTTTTTCTCAGGTAGGTGCGTAAGGGAGCCGTTAAAATTGATCATCGGAGTATCTAGCTCTAGTTGTTTGTAGTAGGTATGTGCCATACGGTAGGGGCGGCCTGTTGTAATAATGACTTTATGGCCAAGAGCACTAATTTTTTTAATCGTATCAATGGTAAAGTCGCTCAATTTGCTTTCGGAATTTAAGAGAGTGCCGTCTAGATCTAGAGCGATCATCTTTTTATGCATATTTCAGTTCCTTTCGAGAAGAATGAGACCATTATATCAGAAAAATCGGAAAAGCGCTCAAAAATCGAGAAGAGAAGTAGGATTTCTTGAAAGGCGAAAGATCTTTTGGTAAAATAGAAATAACGTTCGCAAATTGATTGGGAGCGAGAATGATGAAAAAGGAGTTTATTCTGAAATGGATAAGTTTTTTAAACTTTCAGAACATGGAACCACTGTTCGAACAGAGGTCCTTGCTGGTTTGACAACCTTTTTTGCGATGAGTTATATCCTCTTCGTAAACCCTCAAATGTTGTCACAAACAGGTATGCCAGCTCAAGGAGTCTTCCTTGCAACGATTATTGGATCCGTTGTCGGGACCTTGATGATGGCTTTTTATGCCAATTTGCCTTATGCACAAGCACCAGGGATGGGCTTGAACGCTTTCTTTACCTTTACCGTTGTATTTGGTATGGGCTACTCATGGCAAGAGGCTTTAGGAATGGTCTTCATTTGTGGTGTGATTTCATTAATTATCACATTGACAAATGTTCGGAAGATGATCATCGAATCGATTCCGACTGCTCTTCGGTCTGCTATTTCAGCGGGGATCGGGATTTTCTTGGCCTATGTTGGGATTAAGAATGCAGGATTTTTGAAATTCACGATTGACCCTCATACCTATACAGTGGTCGGGGAAGGAGCAGATAAGGCGAATGCAACGATCTCAGCCAATGCATCTGCTGTTCCTGGATTGGTTGATTTTAACAATCCGGCTGTCCTCTTGGCTCTTGTTGGTCTTGCGATTACTATTTTCTTTGTTGTCAAAGGGATTAAGGGAGGGATTATCCTTTCTATCTTTGCAACGACTGTGCTTGGAATTCTCATCCATGTGGTTGATATCACTAAAATTGACTTTGCAAGTAACCATCTAGGAGCTGCCTTTAATGATTTAGGCACGATCTTTGGTCAAGCTTTGGGATCAAAAGGATTGGGTTCTTTGATTTCCAATACGTCTCGTTTGCCTGAGACCTTAATGGCAATTTTAGCCTTCTCCTTGACTGATATTTTTGATACAATTGGAACTTTAATCGGTACGGGTGAAAAAGTTGGGATTGTTGCGACAAATGGGGAAAACCATCAATCAGCGAAATTAGATAAGGCCCTCTATTCAGACCTTGTAGCGACTTCAGTCGGAGCCATTGCAGGAACTTCAAACGTAACGACTTATGTTGAATCTGCAGCTGGTATTGGAGCTGGTGGACGCACTGGTTTGACAGCCTTGGTTGTGGCAATCTGTTTTGCTATTTCAAGTCTCTTTAGTCCTTTGTTGGCGATTGTACCGACCGCTGCTACAGCTCCAATTTTGATTGTTGTTGGGATCATGATGTTGAGTGGCTTGAAAAATATCCATTGGGAAGATATGTCAGAAGCAGTTCCTGCCTTCTTCACCTCTATCTTTATGGGCTTCAGCTACTCGATTACACAAGGGATCGCTGCTGGATTTATCACCTATAGCTTAGTGAAAGTGGTTAAAGGAGAAGCCAAAGAAGTGCACAGCATGATTTGGATCCTAGATGTTCTCTTTATTTTAAACTACGTTAGCATGGCCTTGAATTAAGTATCAGAAAAGTGCCAAAAAGGAATGGGAGTTGTCTCCCATTCCTTTTTAGATGGATCGAGGGAATAAATCGGAGAGTTTCCTGTTTTCTTTGATTTCTTCTTCTCAAAAACAAACTTGAATCAAACAATTTCTAAAAGAAAGAGCAGATTTTTAAAAAGTTTGGTATAATAGAGAAATGATTAGTCACAATGAAACGGAGCTGATCGCTCTAGGAAAACAGCTAGGAAAACTCTTAGAAAAGCAAGACGTGATTATCTTATCAGGTGATCTAGGAGCAGGAAAAACGACCTTTACCAAAGGAATTGCAAAGGGGTTAGGGATTGATCAGATGATTAAAAGCCCGACCTATACCATTGTTCGTGAATACGAAGGTCGCTTGCCTTTATACCATTTGGATGTTTACCGGATTGGGAATGATCCAGATTCTATTGATTTAGATGATTTTCTATTTGGAGATGGGGCGACCATTATTGAATGGGGAGAGCTGATTGAGCCCAGTCTCTCGGATGCTTATCTAAAAATTTTTATCCGAAAATTAGAAGATGGGCGAGAGTTGGCTTTTGAAGCTCATGGAGCGCGTGCAGAAGCTTTACTGACATCCTTTGAGCAGGTGGAAAAAACGGATGACTAAGGAAAAGGAAGTGACAGTAGAAATTCGGCAAGCTGACAGTGCAGATGCGGCTCTTGTCGTTGTTTTCTTAAATCAAGTTGGGAAAGAGTCAGATTACATGACACTAGATGAAGCTGGAATTGGCATGTCTCCAGCAGACATGGAACAATTTCTGATGGTGCAAGAGATGGCGGAAAACCGGATTTGCCTCTTGTTATTTCTAGATCAGGAACTGGCAGCTTTGTTAAATATCACTGCAGCTTCTCAACGGTCCATTCAGCATATTGGTGATGTCTTTATTGTGGTTCAAAAAGCTTATTGGAATCAAGGACTTGGACAGATCTTGTTGGAAGAAGGAATTGAGTGGGCGCACTCGACCGGTGTTCTTAGGAAACTAGTCTTGAATGTCCAAGTGCGCAACGAACGAGCAGTTCACCTGTATAAAAAGTTAGGTTTTGAGATCGAAGGTTGCCAAGCTCGTGGAGCTTGTTCAGCTGAAGGAGAATTCTTAGATGTTTACCTTATGGGGAAACTGATAGATTAGAGAGAGATTCTATATGGTTAAAAAAATTATTTTAATGTTTTTGAGCTTATTGACGGTAACAGTGATTGGGATTGGGGCTTATGGCCTTACCATCCTAAACCAAACGACTGGGACTCTCAGTAAGACCTATAAAGGCTTTGGAAATGAGACCAATGTCATTGCAGAAAACAAGCCGATGACTATCCTTTTGATGGGGGTTGATACAGGTAGCGGTTCTCGGGAAGATCCTTGGGCCGGAAATAGTGATACCATGATTTTGGTGACTGTTAATCCTCAAACAAAAGAAACAACCATGACGAGTTTGGAAAGAGATATCCTAACCAATATTACTTCAGATGGCGAAACGGTCCAAGCAAAATTGAATTCGGCTTATGCTCAAGGTGGTGCCAAGTTAGCCATTAAGACCATTCAAGATCTTTTGAATATCCATATTGACCGCTATGTCATGATCAATATGAAGGGATTGGTTCAATTAGTGGATAAGGTTGGTGGTATCACGGTTAACAATCCATTCGACTTCGATATCTCGATCGAGGAAAATGAGCCAGAATATACGGCTAAGATCGCACCAGGACGTCAGGAGATTAATGGGGACCAAGCTCTCGTTTATTCACGCATGCGCTACCAAGACCCAGAAGGAGACTACGGACGTCAAAAACGCCAACGTGAAGTGATCAAAAAGATTGTTGAGAAAGTTTTAAGCCTCAATAGTTTGAGTCACTACAAAGGAATCATTGAGTCTGTTAGTGACAATATGCAAACCAACATAGCGCTTGACAGTAATAGCCTTCTTCAATTGCTAGGATATAAAGATGCCCTTTCAACGATTCATCAGTACCAGCTGAAAGGAGAAGATGCCACCTTAGCAGATGGCGGAAGTTATCAGATTGTCACTTCAAAACATCTCTTGAAAATTCAAAATATCATCCGCAAAGCTTTGGGACTAAAAGAAATCAAAACATTGAAAACCAATGCTTACCTATTAGATGGAGATGAAGAGTTGAAGAATGCTTCTTCTCAAAGTGATACGCCAGCGGCATCATCTGAGGAAGCACCTGTTTACCAAGAGTTTAACCAACTACCAGTTGTACCATCGACCCAGGATACGGGAGTGGTGACGCCTCAAAGTTCTGTTGCACCAGTGACACCAGTTGCTCCAGCAGCTACAGAGTCGAGCAGTGTGACACCTACGGTACCTTCAGAATAAGAAAAAAACGATTGAGTTTTCTCAATCGTTTTTATTTGGTTGCCAGATGTCTTGAATTTCTTTTAGAGAGGCTGTTGCTTGTTGACTAAATAGTTTGGTTTTGTATTGGAAATCCGTTACCAATTCTTGAAGATTGGTTTTTTGGTCTTGGATAATATCCAGATTGCGTTGGATTTTTGCTAGGTTATCTTGAATTCCCTTAACCAAATGGCTGGATTCAGTCACCTCTGTTTTGATTTCTTTGCGGTTTTTTACTAAGTGGTAGCTAATGCTAGCTCCTGTTGCAAACCAAAAGAGATTTTTGAGTTTCATATGGCCTCCTTTTTAACTGTTTTTGATGGTTTCTGCAAGAACTGCTAGTTGTTCAAAATTAGGCTCGTGTTCAGTAAATGAAATGGCAAGCTCATCTTGATCGGAATAGCGAGGGATAATGTGGACATGTGTGTGAAAAACGGTTTGTCCAGAAACTTCTTCCATGTTGCTGATGACATTCATTCCCTTAGCTTGGGTAGCAGCTTCTACTTTTTTTGCAACTTTAGAGACACGTGCAAATAGTTGAGCTGTGGCGGTTTCGTCCATCTCTAAGAGATTGCGAGCGTGTTTTTTTGGAACCACTAACGTATGACCGGGTGTAACCTGAGAGATGTCCAAAAACGCGAGGACTTCCTCGTCCTCATAGACTTTGGAGGAAGGAATGTCGCCAGCTATAATCTTACAAAAAATACAATCGTCAACCATAAATACACCTCATTTAGACTAAATTTTGTTATAATATAAGAACATTATACCAGAAATCGGAGAAAATATGTTAGAAATCAACAAGTTGACAGGGGGCTATGTCAACATCCCTGTCCTGAAAGAGGTGAGTTTTTCAGTTCCGGATGGCCAACTGATTGGTTTGATTGGACTAAATGGAGCTGGGAAGTCAACCACGATTAATGAAATTATTGGTCTCCTGCATCCTTATGCTGGGGAAGTACGGATTGACGGCTTGAGTCTTCCAGAAGCTCCAACTGACTATCGTAAAAAAATCGGCTATATTCCAGAAACCCCTAGCCTATATGAAGAATTAACCCTGAGAGAGCATATCGAGACCGTAGCTATGGCCTATGATTTAGACATGGATCAGGTCATGGTGCGCGTCCATCCTTTGTTGGAACGATTTCGTTTGGCTGAAAAATTAGATTGGTTCCCGACCCAGTTTTCAAAAGGGATGAAGCAAAAGGTCATGATTATTTGCGCCTATGCAGTGGATCCAAGTCTTTATATTGTCGATGAACCCTTTTTGGGATTGGATCCTGTTGCGATTGCAGATTTGATTCAGTTATTGGCAGATGAGAAAGCAAAAGGAAAATCGATTTTGATGAGTACTCACGTTCTGGATTCGGCTGAAAAGATGTGTGATGGTTTTGTGATCCTCCATAAGGGTCAGATCCGAGCAAAAGGGACCTTGGACGAGCTGCGTTCAACTTTTGGGGATGAGAAAGCAAGTCTAAATGATATCTACATGACCTTGACAGAAGAGGAAACAGCATGAAAGAGTTGATGAAAAAACGGCAACAAACGTTTCGAACTCAATGTGTAAAATATAGCCGCTATGTTCTCAATGATCATTTCGTCCTCTTTATGTTGATTTTTATAGGATTTTTGGCGGTTCAATACAGTCAATTCTTGCAAGATCTACCCAAAGATACAAGCCTGATCCGTTGGAGTCTCATGATTGGTTTGCTCCTCTTGGTTCCGATAGGCTCTATTGCGACCTACTTAGAGAAGCCCGATGCTTTATTCCTTTTGGTAAAGGAAGAGGAAGTGAAACGTTATATCAAAGGGCAGGCCAAGAAGTCTTTTGTGTTTTGGTTTTTGATTCAAAGTTTTGTCCTTCTATTATTTGTGCCTCTTCTTCTGGCAACGGGGCTGGATAAACTTGCTATTGTAGCTTATATCCTTGTCTTAGGGGTGGCTAAAGGGGCTGTTTTTAGCTGGAAGGAAGCGCGTTTCTACCAGGATGGAAATTTGAATTGGACCTTGGCCATTGCTCGTGAGAATGCAAGGAAACAATTGATTCTTCGTTTCTTTGCCTTGTTTACAACGGTGAAAGGCATTACCAACAGTGTTAAAAGAAGAGCTTACTTGGATGGTTTCTTAGGGCTTCTTCCCAAGACACATGGCAATACGTGGCTGCACTTATATATGCGCTCCTTCCTACGGAATGGAGATCTTTTCTCTATGACTCTACGACTCTTGGCTCTTTCTATTCTCGCTATCATCTTTATTCCCCAGCCTCTCGTAGTGATTGCCCTTGTAGCCTTGCTCAATTACTTGGTTATTTTTCAATTACTGGGGCTTTACAGTGCTTTTGATTATCAACCCTTGACCCTCCTTTTCCCGATGAAAAAGGGCAGTAAAAAGGCAGGGTTGAACAAAACGATTCAGCTGGTCATGGGGATGATAACGGTGATAGAAGGAGGAATTGGCCTGGTCTTTATTTCAGATAAAGTCCTGTTGTTAGGCCTACTGGCTTATACAGTTGCTTTAATCCTACTCTATCTTCCATTTAAGATGGCGCGCTTGGTTGACGAAAGTCGTTAAAATTAGTAAAATAGATTGGAAACTTTTTACGGAGGAAAAGATGGACTCGAATGAAAAAGAGCTAAGCCTCACCCCAATTCCTGGGAAGAGTGGGAAGGCCTACATGGGGACCTACCCAGATGGTGGGCGCGTTTTTGTAAAAATGAATACGACCCCAATCCTTGCGGGTCTAGCAAAAGAACAGATTGCTCCTCAATTGTTATGGAGTCGACGATTGCCAGATGGAAATGTGATGAGTGCCCAAGAATGGTTGAATGGGGAAATTCTCACGCCAAATGGGATGTCGAAAAAACAAGTGGTCAATATTTTAACGAGATTGCACCGTTCTAGACCTTTGATGACCCAATTGAAAAAACTTGGCTATCCTGTGGAATCTCCATTAGAATTGCTCAATTCTTGGAGCAACCGGTTGCCAATTGCCCTACGTCAGAACCACTATATCCAATCAGTCGTAAAGAATTTACGTAAGACAGTGCCTGCCTTTCGGGAGGATTATGCGACGATCGTCCACGGGGATGTCCGTCATAGTAACTGGATTGAGACAGAGAGCGGCTTGATTTATCTAGTCGATTGGGACTCTGTTCGTTTGACAGACCGGATGTTGGATGTGGCGCATATCTTGAGTCACTATATCCCAGATTCTAATTGGCGCGATTGGTTAGGCTATTATGGCTACAAGTACAATCAAAAAGTATTTGATAAACTCTATTGGTTTGGTCAATACTCTTTCTTGTGCCAAATTGCTAAATACTATGAAAATAATGATTTAGAAAATGTCAATCGCGAGATCTATGCTCTGCGCAATTTCCGGTTGAAATATGGAAAGGAAATATGAGAGTTAGAAATCGCAAGGGAGCGACTGAATTATTAGAAGCGAACCCGCAATATGTGGTCCTAAATCCAGAAGATGCCAAGGGAAAATGGCATGAAATTTTCGGGAATGACCATCCTATTCATATCGAAGTGGGTAGCGGAAAAGGGGCCTTTATTACTGGAATGGCCAAGGCCAATCCAGAGATCAACTACATCGGAATTGATATTCAAAAATCGGTCTTGAGTTATGCTTTAGATAAGGTCTTAGAAGCTGATGTTCCTAACATTAAATTGCTTTGGGTAGACGGAGATAGCTTGACCAACTATTTTGAAGATGGGGAAATTGATCAACTCTATCTGAATTTTTCAGATCCTTGGCCTAAGAAACGTCATGAGAAGCGTCGCTTGACTTACAAGACCTTCCTGGATACCTTCAAGCAAATTCTTCCAGAACATGGGGAGATTCACTTTAAAACAGATAATCGAGGTCTGTTTGAATACAGTTTAGTGAGCTTTTCACAGTATGGTATGACTTTGAAGGGAGTCTGGCTAGATCTTCATGATAGTGATTTTGAGGGGAATGTCATGACGGAATATGAGAAAAAGTTCTCAAGTAAAGGCCAGGTCATTTACCGTGTAGAAGCACAGTTTTAGCATATTCCTTGCAATCATTGGGGAATCGTGTTATAATACCTTAAATGAATAGAAAAGGAGAGGCGGGGAAATATCTTCGCCTCTTATCTATGAGGAGGTGGCAACCATCGCAACGATTGTTGACTTAGTAACAGAAGTGATTCAGCCTGCCATCCAGGAACCATTTGAATTGGTCGATGTTGAATATGGCAAAATGGGTGGTGACTACGTCTTAAGCATTTTCGTAGACAAACCAGAAGGGATCACACTGAATGATACAGCGGATTTGACAGAAATCATTAGCCCGCTATTGGATCAAATCAAACCAGACCCATTTCCAGAACAGTACTTTTTAGAAGTTACCAGTCCTGGCCTGGAGAGACCTTTGAAAACCAAGCAAGCCCTTGAGGGAGCTCTTGGTAAGTATGTAAACATAAGCTTGTACAAGGCTGTTGAAAAGCAAAAGGTCTTTGAGGGAACCTTGGTGCGTTTTGAAGAGGATGTTTTGACCATCGAGTATATGGATAAAACACGAAAGAAAACTGTAGAAATTCCTTATAACCTTGTGTCCAAAGCAAGGTTGGCTGTAAAATTGTAACAGAATGAAAGAAAGGATGCCTTTATAGTAGAGGCAAGAAAAACATGAGTAAAGAAATGCTAGAAGCCTTCCGCATTTTGGAAGAAGACAAAGGGATCAAAAAAGAAGATATCATCGAAGCCGTCACAGAATCATTGCGTTCAGCTTATCGCCGTCGTTATGGACAATCAGAAAGTGCAGCGATTGAATTCAATGAAAAAACTGGAGATTTCCGTGTTTATACGGTTCGTGAAGTGGTGGATGAAGTCTTTGATAGCCGTTTAGAAATCAGCTTGAAGGATGCCTTAGCCATTAGCTCTGCTTATGAGTTGGGGGACAAGATCAAGTTTGAAGAAGCACCAGCTGAATTTGGTCGTGTAGCAGCTCAATCTGCTAAACAAACGATCATGGAAAAAATGCGTAAGCAAACGCGCACCATCACCTATAACACTTATAAAGAACATGAAAATGAAATCATGAGTGGAACGGTGGAGCGCTTTGACAATCGATTTATCTATGTCAATCTTGGTTCAATCGAAGCACAATTGTCTAAGCAAGACCAAATTCCAGGAGAAGTCTTCCAATCCCATGACCGGATCGAAGTTTTTGTTTACAAGGTAGAAGATAACCCTCGTGGTGTCAATGTCTTTGTTAGCCGAAGCCATCCTGAAATGATCAAACGTTTGATGGAACAAGAAATTCCTGAAGTCTATGATGGAACTGTTGAGATTATGAGTGTAGCGCGTGAAGCTGGAGATCGTACAAAAGTTGCGGTTCGTAGCCATAATCCAAACGTAGATGCGATTGGGACTATCGTTGGTCGTGGTGGATCGAATATTAAAAAGATTACCAGCAAGTTCCACCCAGCTCGATACGATCAAAAATTAGACCGTATGGTTCCGACAGAAGAAAATATCGATGTCATCGAGTGGGTTCCAGATCCAGCTGAATTTATCTACAATGCGATCGCTCCTGCAGAAGTGGACCAAGTTATTTTTGATGATGAAGATAGCAAACATGCTCTCGTTGTGGTTCCAGACAACAAATTATCTCTTGCTATTGGTCGTCGTGGTCAAAACGTTCGTTTGGCGGCTCATTTGACTGGTTACCGCATCGATATCAAATCTGCAAGTGAGTTCGAAGAAATGGAAGCAGCTCAAGAAACTTTTGAAGACCAAGTAGAAAGTGGCGAAGAGCAAGTCGACTAAGTGAGGGAGGGAAAATGGTAAAAACAAGAAAAATCCCTTTAAGAAAATCTGTCGTTTCAAATGAAATTATTGATAAGCGCGATTTGCTCCGCATTGTCAAAAATAAAGAAGGACAAGTCTTTATCGATCCAACTGGCAAGGCCAATGGTCGAGGTGCTTACATCAAGCTAGACAATGAAGAAGCGGCACTTGCTAAGAAAAAGAAAGTTTTTAATCGTAGCTTTAATATGGAAGTGGAAGAAGCTTTCTATGATGAATTGATCGCTTATGTAGATCATAAGGTGAAGAGAAGAGAGTTAGGCCTTGAATAAGCAAAAGATAAGTAATTTGTTGGGCTTGGCGCAAAGAGCAGGAAAACTCATTTCTGGAGAAGAACTCGTGATCAAAGCAATCCAGGAAGAAAAAGCAAAATTAGTTTTTCTGGCAAATGATGCAGCTAGTAACCTGACAAAAAAGGTGACGGATAAGGGTCACTATTATGAGGTTCAAGTATCTACCGTGTTTTCAACACTAGAATTAAGCACTGCAATTGGACGTGCCCGTAAGGTCGTCGCTGTTGTAGATGCTGGATTTTCAAAGAAAATGAGGTCTCTTATGGAATAGAAGAGGAGGACAGCAATTGTCTAAGAAAAGATTATACGAAATTGCCAAAGAATTGGGCAAGGAAAGTAAGGAAGTCGTCACTCGTGCGAAAGAATTAGGTTTTGACGTCAAGAGTCATGCATCTAGTGTCGATACTGATGTTGCTGAAAAGTTGATCAAGAGCTTTTCAGCGAAAAAAGAAACAGTCGAAAAGAAAGTAGCAGAAGTGGCTGCCAAGACAACGGCTGTCGCAGAGAAAAAAGAAGCAGCGCCCATCAAAAAAGAAGGAGCAACTGAGACAAAATCAGTAACGTCAGCTGCTAAACCAAAGAGTCGTAACTTTAAAGCGGAACGAGAAGCGCGTGCAAAAGAGCAGGCTGAACGTAGGAAACAACAAGATAATCGTCCAAAACGTGATCGCAAAGACAATCAGCGTCATGGTGACAACCGAAATCAACGACCACAAGAGCGAAATGAACAACGAAATCAAGGTTCTGAGCGTCGCAATAACCGACCAGATCAAAGACGTGGTGAACAAGCCCAAGTAGCACCAAAAGTTGATTTCAAAGCGCGTGCAGCAGCACTGAAGGCTGAACAAAATGCTGAGTACGCACGTGGAAGTGAAGATCGCTACAAACAACAAGCTGCAAAAGCAGAACAAGAACGTCAACAGCGCCGGAAACGGGTAGAAGCACCAGAAGTGAAAGCACCTGTACAGGAGCCAGCTGTTGAGAACCATACAAAACCAGCTGTTGCTGCTGCTCCAGCTCAAGTCGATACACGTCGGAAGAAACAAGCGCGACCAGATAAGAAACGCGATGATTTTGATCGTGAAGAAGATGGTCCAAGAAAACAACAAAGGAATCGAAATAGTCAAAATCAAGTGAGAAATCAGAGAAATAGTAACTGGAATAACAATAAGAAAAATAAAAAAGGAAAGAACAACCGTAATGATGCTCCAAAACCAGTAACAGAGCGTAAATTCCATGAATTACCAAGTGAATTTGAGTATACGGATGGAATGACGGTTGCAGAAATCGCAAAACGCATCAAGCGTGAACCAGCTGAAATCGTCAAGAAACTCTTTATGATGGGAGTCATGGCGACTCAAAACCAATCGCTGGATGGAGATACGATTGAACTCTTGATGGTGGATTATGGAATTGAAGCCAAGAAAAAGGTTGAAGTGGACAATGCGGATATCGAACGTTTCTTCGTCGAAGATGGCTATTTGAATCCAGATGAGTTGGTAGAGCGTCCACCAGTTGTCACCATCATGGGACACGTTGACCACGGTAAAACTACCCTTTTGGATACCCTTCGTAATTCACGTGTAGCAACAGGTGAAGCGGGAGGAATCACCCAGCACATCGGGGCTTACCAAATCGTGGAAAATGGCAAGAAGATTACCTTCTTGGATACACCTGGACACGCGGCCTTTACTTCTATGCGGGCGCGTGGTGCATCTGTTACCGATATTACCATCTTGGTCGTAGCAGCAGATGACGGGGTGATGCCACAGACCATCGAAGCCATCAACCACTCAAAAGCTGCCAATGTTCCAATCATTGTGGCCATCAACAAGATCGATAAACCAGGAGCTAATCCAGAGCGTGTCATCGGTGAATTGGCAGAGCATGGGGTTATGTCAACTGCTTGGGGTGGCGATTCTGAGTTTGTAGAAATCTCAGCCAAGTTCAACCAAAATATCGACGAACTCTTGGAAACGGTCCTTCTTGTGGCTGAAATCCAAGAACTCAAGGCAGATCCAACTGTTCGTGCCATCGGTACTGTTATCGAAGCGCGCTTGGATAAAGGAAAAGGTGCGGTGGCAACTCTCCTTGTTCAACAAGGTACCTTGAATGTTCAAGACCCAATCGTTGTCGGAAATACCTTTGGACGTGTCCGTGCCATGACCAATGACCTTGGACGTCGTGTGAAGGTGGCAGGACCATCTACTCCGGTTTCTATCACTGGTTTGAACGAAGCGCCAATGGCGGGTGACCACTTCGCGGTTTATGAAGATGAAAAATCAGCGCGTGCAGCGGGTGAAGAACGTGCCAAACGTGCTCTGATGAAACAACGTCAAGCAACCAACCGCGTCAGCCTTGAAAATCTCTTTGATACCTTGAAGGCTGGGGAAGTGAAATCTGTTAATGTCATCATTAAAGCCGATGTACAAGGTTCGGTTGAAGCTCTTTCTGCTTCCCTTCAAAAGATTGAAGTAGAAGGTGTGAAAGTGACCATCGTTCACTCAGCAGTTGGTGCGATCAACGAATCAGACGTGACCCTTGCAGAAGCTTCAAATGCCTTCATCATCGGATTTAACGTCCGTCCTACTCCACAAGCACGTCAACAAGCTGAAGCTGACGAGGTGGAAATCCGTCTTCACTCAATTATCTACAAAGTGATTGAAGAAATGGAAGATGCTATGAAGGGAATGTTGGATCCTGAGTTCGAAGAGAAAGTCATCGGGGAAGCAGTTATTCGTGAAACCTTTAAGGTCTCTAAAGTGGGTACCATCGGTGGATTTATGGTCCTCAGTGGTAAGGTTACTCGTGATTCCAAAGTCCGTGTCATTCGTGACGGTGTCGTGATTTATGACGGTGCTCTTGCAAGCTTGAAACACTTCAAAGATGATGTCAAGGAGATCACAAATGGTCGTGAAGGTGGATTGATGATTGAAGGTTACAATGATATCAAGACAGATGATACCATCGAAGCCTACATCATGGAAGAAATTAAAAAATAAGATGCTGACTAGGAAAAAAGAGGGTTTTCCTCTGATTTCCTAGTTTTTAAACACAGAGCAGAAAGGAGTTCCTATGGCAAGTCATTTTCGGACAGACCGAGTAGGGATGGAAATTAAGCGGGAAGTCAACGAGATTTTACAAAAGAAAGTCCGTGACCCGCGTGTTCAAGGCGTCACCATTACGGATGTTCAAATGCTAGGTGATTTGTCTATGGCCAAAGTGTATTATTCAATTATGAGTGATTTGGCTTCAGACAATCAAAAGGCTCAGACAGGCCTTGAAAAAGCAACAGGAACCATCAAGCGTGAATTAGGTCGGAATCTGAAATTATACAAGATTCCGGATCTTACTTTTGTCAAAGACGAGTCTATCGAATACGGTAACAAGATCGATGAGATGTTACGCAATTTGAACAAAGACTAGAGAGGTTGGAAATTTTCCACGCCCAGATTGAAAGACAAAGTCTTCTTAGAAACTTTCCTTAGGTGAGTACGGACGTCAGCGAACTTCTTCGAAGTTCCATGACTAATTATTGAGCCTAAGGTCTCAATAATTCCGAGTACCTGAAACTATTAAGTTTCAGGTACTTTTCTCACGACGAAAAGTTTCAGTAGATGATTGAATCACTCTAACGAGTAACATTTCTTTTTATAGAATTTATTAGATTTATAAAAAAGAATAGTTTGTCTACAGTCTCGGGTTGGAAATTTTCCACCCTCTTTTTTTGGCTCTTAAAACGAGGAAAATAAAACAGAAGGAAAAAACGGTTTCAAAAAATAATAGAAATTTACAGAAATCTCTTGTGTGATTGGAAATTATCCTTTACAATAGGAGAGGAGTTTTATTTCTGATCTCAAATTTGGAGGAATGAACATGTCGATTAACTGGCAGGAAATTGTATTTAACTTTTTGGGAGGGCTGGGGCTCTTTCTCTATAGTATTAAAACCATGGGAGAAGGCTTGCAACAGGCTGCAGGAGATCGACTTCGCTACTATATTGATAAATATACGAGTAATCCCTTTCTAGGGGTTCTAGTAGGGATTGGGATGACTGCCTTGATTCAGTCGAGTTCAGGGGTTACAGTGATTACGGTCGGTCTGGTGAGTGCAGGACTTCTAACCCTCCGTCAAGCTATTGGTATTGTTATGGGGGCCAATATTGGAACGACTATTACCTCCTTTATCATTGGTTTTAAATTAGGAGACTACGCTCTTCCCATGCTCTTTATCGGAGCGGTTTGTCTCTTCTTTACCAAAAATCGTTTGGTTAATAATGTTGGACGAATCGTTTTTGGTGTCGGTGGTATCTTCTTTGCCCTCAACTTGATGAGTGGGGCTATGGAACCTCTTAAAGATTTGCAAGTCTTTCGTGACTATATGGTGCAGTTAAGTAAAAGTCCTATCTTGGGTGTCTTTGTTGGATCAGGCTTAACACTTTTGATTCAGGCCTCTTCTGCAACCATTGGTATCTTGCAAAATCTCTATGCTAGTCATTTGATTGACCTGAAAGGAGCCCTCCCAGTTCTCTTTGGTGATAATATCGGAACGACCATTACAGCTATCATTGCTTCCTTGGGAGCTAATATTGCGGCCAAACGTGTGGCAGGTGCCCATGTAGCCTTTAATGTTATCGGAACCATTATCTGTCTTGTCTTCCTTGTTCCGTTTACCTCTTTGATTCAATGGTTTGAAACGACTCTTCATTTATCCCCAGAAATGACCATAGCCTTTGCTCACGGAACCTTTAATATAACCAATACCATCATCCAGTTCCCATTCATTGGAGCTTTGGCATACTTTGTGACCAAGCTGATTCCTGGTGAGGACGAGGTTGTCAAATATGAACCGCTCTACTTGGATGAAAATTTGATCACTCAAGCACCTTCGATTGCTCTTGGAAATGCAAAAAAAGAGTTGCTTCATTTAGGTGGATATGCAGACAAAGCTTTTAATCTTTCTTATGATTATATTGTTCATCAAAATGAAAAAACAGCTGAAAAGGGTCATAAGACAGAAGAAGCCATCAATACCATTGATGATGATTTGACTCGCTACTTGATTCGTTTGTCGAGTGAAGCCTTGAGTCCGAGAGAAAGTGAAGTTCTCACCAATATCTTGGATTCTTCACGGGATTTGGAGCGGATTGGAGATCACGCGGAAGCCTTGATCAATCTGACCGATTATTTAATTCGTAAGAAAGTGGTCTTTTCAGAAGCGGCCTTGGCTGAATTGGAAGATATTTACAACCAAACCCATCAATTTGTAGAGGATGCCTTAAAAGCTGTTGAGAACAATGATGTGAGTCTTGCAAACCAATTGGTAGCACGTCACGAGGCAATTGAAAAGTTGGAGAAAAGACTTCGGAAAACCCATATTCGTCGTTTGAACCAAGGCGAATGTACACCTCAAGCCGGAGTAAACTTTATTGATATCATTTCTCACTATACACGTGTTGCAGACCATGCCATGAATCTCGCTGAAAAAGTACAAATCGAGCAAATTTAAGGAACGTCAAACAGAGTAAGTAGGAAGCTTACTCTGTTTTTTGTTGGATTCTATTCAAAAATAGGTCTAGACCATTTACAAATGGAAGTGAAAGCGTTATAATATGTATGAATATAAATGGAACACAGTTCCTACAATGGAAAGGACAAGACTATGTCTACATATATTAAAGCAGATCAATTTTATTATCCACATGGGGTTCGCCGCGGAGGCTATTTGGAGCTTGTTGATGGCAAGTTTGGAAAACATGTGGAAAGCTTACCAGAAGGTGCGGATGTGCTGGATTATTCTGGTTACAGCATTGCGCCTGGCCTCGTAGATACCCATATTCACGGATTTGGTGGGGTAGATGTGATGGATAATAATATCGAAGGCACTCTCCATACCATGAGTGAAGGGCTCTTGAGTACAGGGGTTACGAGCTTTTTGCCTACGACCCTTACTTCCTCTTACGAACAACTTTTGGCAGTAACGGAAAATATCGGTGCACGATACAAAGAAGCAACAGGAGCTAAGATTCGCGGGATTTATTTTGAAGGACCTTATTTTACAGAAAAATACAAGGGAGCTCAAAACCCATCTTATATGAAGGATCCAAGTATGGAAGAATTCCGGGCTTGGCAAAAAGCTGCCAATGGTCTGTTGAATAAGATTGCCCTTGCTCCTGAGCGTGAAGGTGTAGAAGACTTTGTTCGGACCATTACAGGAGAAGGGGTGACTGTTGCTTTGGGACACTCCAATGCTACTTTTGAAGAAGCTAAAAAAGCGGTAGATGCAGGTGCGAGTGTCTGGGTGCATGCCTACAATGGTATGCGTGGTTTGACGCACCGTGAACTCGGTATGGTTGGTGCTATGTATGAGTTGCCTCATACTACAGCAGAGTTGATCTGTGATGGCCATCACGTTGATCCGCTAGCGTGTGATATCCTGATGAAACAAAAAGGAAAAGAAAATGTTGCCTTGATTACGGACTGTATGACAGCTGGGGGCTTAGAAGACGGGGATTATATGCTTGGGGAATTCCCAGTCGTGGTTGCTGAAGGGACTGCTCGCTTGAAATCAACTGGTAATCTAGCTGGCTCAATCTTGAAATTGAAAGATGGATTAAAAAATGTTGTAGAGTGGGGGATTGCTAACCCTCACGAAGCAGTGATGATGGCCAGCCTCAATCCGGCAAAATCAGTCCATATTGATGATGTTTGTGGTCAAATTCGCGAAGGGTATGATGCGGACTTCATCGTTCTTGATCAAAATTTGGATCTGGTTGCGACCTATCTCGATGGGGTCAAACGTTACCAAGCTACCAATTAGATTCAAGAATTAAAGATAGAATACTTCCTCTCTAGGTCATACCTAGAGAGGTTTTTGTTTACCAATGGTAGTGCAATTTTGTGAATGCTGTCTTTTCATGCTATAATGGGAATTGAAATGTGAGGTAGCTTATGAAGGCAATTGATATACGTTTTTTATTGATGGGAATTTTTTTCTTGCTCTATGGGATTGTAAGAAAAAATATCTTTATTGTGATCGTTGGTGGGTCATTTTTACTCTATAGTTTTTATAGCAAGAAGATAGAGCCAACCAAGAAAAATATTTTTAAGCCAGAGCTCAAGCTTCGAGGGCCTAAGAAACCGAAATCGAAGAAAGGAAAGAAAAAATGAATCATTATCGTTTAAATAATGGGGTGGAGATTCCTGTATTGGGATTTGGGACGTGGAAAGCAGCGGATGGAGAAGAAGCCTATCAAGCTGTCTTAGCTGCTTTAAAAGCAGGTTACCGCCATATCGATACAGCTGCGATTTATCAGAATGAAGAGAGTGTGGGTCGGGCCATTAAAGACAGTGGTCTTGCGCGCGAAGACCTGTTTATTACCACCAAACTTTGGAATACTCATCACACCTATGAAGACGCTCAAGCTGCTTTGGAAGAGTCTCTTGAGAAACTAGGCTTGGACTATGTAGATCTTTATTTGATTCATTGGCCAAATCCAAAACCTCTTCGAGAAAATGATGCTTGGAAACAACGAAATGCTGAGGTTTGGCGGGCAATGGAAGATATGCTAGCTGCTGGCAAGGTTCGAGCTATTGGTATTAGCAATTTTCTGCCTCATCATTTGGAAGCCCTCCTTGAAACAGCTCGGGTCATTCCGTCTGTGAACCAAATTCGTCTAGCACCTGGGGTTTACCAAAGCGAAGCCATTGCAGCGAGTCGTAAGCATGGCATTTTACTAGAGGCTTGGGGACCTTTTGGCCAAGGAGAATTGTTCCAAAATGAACAAGTAAAAGAAATGGCTACTAAATATGGAAAGACGGTCGCTCAACTAGCCTTGGCTTGGAGTTTGCAAGAAGGTTTCCTTCCACTGCCAAAATCGGTTACACCTGAGCGGATTGCGAGTAATTTAAATTGCTTTGATTTTGAATTGACGGCAGATGATATGGAACTCCTTCGCCATCTTCCGGTTGAAGCAGGTGCACCAGATCCAGACACCAAGGATTTTTAAGAAAGAATATCTATTCATTAATGAAAACCGAGGACAGTTTCGTTCTCGGTTTTTAAAATCCTTTCAATGATTAAATAATTTTAAAACTCCAACAAAAACAGATGTTCTATAATACCTTCCCATACTAATTTACATTTTTCCGAACGAAAATAAATTAATAGTTAGTAACATTCGTGAATGTTACATTTGTGTTACAATTTGTTTTTTGAATGAATTTTCAGATAATTTTGCGTTATAATAGTTACTATTAAAATAAAAGGGGAGTTTCTATGAATAGACAAGAACGTTTTTCATTAAGAAAATACAAATTTGGTGTAGCCTCAGTTTTATTAGGGGCTGTTTTGGTATTTGGATCTGCACAAGCGAGTGCTGAAGAACAAGCGGCCAGCCAAACGAGTGCTGGAACACAGCTTGTAGCCACTACTCAACAGGCACCTGCTGAAGAAGAGCATTCACAAGCAACAGAAGCAAGTACAGCAGTTGCTAGTGAGAAAGTAGAAGTTGCAAAAGAAGCAACAGTTGCTGCAAAGACAACGAATGCAACAGAAGCAGCTCTTGTTGAAAAAACAGAAGCTCCGAAAGAGGCAGCTACTGTTCCAGAAACAAAACCGGAAGTAGCGGAAAAACCTGTAGAAAAAGCAACAGCAGTGGCTACTGCGACAAGTTCAGAAACAACGAATCGCCATGAGGCAGCTGAAAAACCTCAAAGCATCGAAAGTGACGAAATTATTACTGTTCCCCAAACCTGGAAGCAAGGTTATAAAGGGGAAGGGATGGTTGTCGCCGTTATCGACTCTGGCTTGGATGTGAACCACGAGGTTCTTCGGATTACCGATCCTTCAAAAGCTAAGTTTAAAAACCAAGGAGAAATCGAAGCTGCTAAGAAAGCGGCAGGAATTGATTATGGTAAATGGTACAACGACAAGGTTGTCTACGCTTATGACTACTTTGATGGTACCGACAATATCAAAGAGGCCGAAAGAGATTCTCACGGGATGCACGTTACAGGGATTGCAACAGGGAATCCTGATAAAGAAGCAGGAAACGGTGAAAAGATCTATGGTGTAGCACCAGAAGCGCAAGTTATGTTTATGCGTGTCTTTTCAGATCGTCAAAAAACAACAGGATCTGCTCTTTATGTAAAAGCAATTGATGATGCTGTAGCTCTTGGTGCAGATACTATCAACATGAGTCTTGGCTCTACGACTGGTTCTACGGTCAATGCGGATTCAGATATTGTAGATGCCATTAAACGAGCGCGCGCTAAAGGCGTATCTGTCTTAATTTCTGCAGGAAATAGCAATAGCTTTGGAAATGGTTACTCAAGACCTTCTGCTGAAAATCCAGATTATGGTTTGGTCGGAAACCCATCAACGGTAGAGGACTCCATCTCTGTTGCTTCTATCAATAATAATGTTATTACGACAGAAGTATTTGAGGTGAAAGGTCTAGAAGGCAATGCGGAAGCGGATAACGGTAAGTTTGATTACAGTAAATCTGCTGCAGATGCTGATTTTGAAAAAGGCAAAGAGTACGAATATGTGTCAGTTGGTCTTGGAAAAGAAGATGATTTCAAAGATTTGGACCTTACCGGTAAATTAGCTTTAATCCAACGTGGGGAAATTCCCTTCTCAGAAAAGATTGCGAATGCATTCCATCATGGAGCAGCAGGAGCTTTGGTCTACAATAATGTGGAAGGATCTAACCTTGGCATGGCAATTGAAGGAGATGCGAAAAAGATCCCATCTGTCTTTATTTCAAAACGCTATGGGGAAGCTCTTAAGGCAGGTTCCTACAAAATTGTCTTTAACAATACTATGGCCAACCGTCCATCTCCAGAGGCAGATCAATTATCTGATTTCTCAAGCTGGGGAGTGACAACAGATGGTCAGTTGAAACCAGATGTCACAGCACCTGGTGGGAATATCTTCTCTTCTTTAAATGACAATACCTACGGGGATATGAGTGGTACTAGTATGGCCTCACCTCATGTAGCAGGTGTGGCAGCTTTGGTCAAAGAATACCTTGTGAAGAACCATCCAGAATTGACTCCTGAACAAGTTTCTGCAACTGTGAAAGCCTTGATTATGTCTACGGCTAAACCACATGTTAACAAAGAAACCGGTGTCTATACGTCTCCACGCCAACAAGGAGCAGGGGTTGTAGACACAGCCGCAGCCGTTTCAACAGACTTGTATGTGACTGGTGAAAACAACTATCCAAGCGTTACTCTTGGTAATGTTGGAGATAGCTTTACCTTTGATGTCACAGTCCACAATATTTCAGATACCGATCGTACCTTGAAAATGTTGGTGAATACTGACACAGATGAAGTGAAGGATGGTAAATTTACCCTACGTCCACGTAAATTAACAGAAACTGCTTGGCCTGAAGTAACCGTGAAAGCACATAGTTCTGAAACAGTTACAGTGAAAGTCGACACAAGTAAATTCACAGAAGAATTAAGCAAAGAAATGCCAAATGGCTATTTCCTTGAAGGATTTGTTCGTTTTGTCGATCCAGCAGATGATGGGGATGTAGTTAGCTTGCCGTTTATGGGATTCAAGGGAGAATTCCAAAACCTTCCAGCTGTTGAAAAACCAATCTATGATTTGGTTCGCGAAGGAAAAGATGGCTTCTACTATCATGTTCCAAAAGATTTGAATATCTCCTCTAGTGCCAATGTTTCTGCGCTTGTTACCCTGCAAAATGACCTTCTCCTCACACAAGGAAAACGAGATGGTCGTCGGATTACAGTTCTTGGTATTGAAGAAAATGCGGAAGGTACACATTCTCTTCAATTAGATGAGAATGGGAATGTTCGCATTGCCATTTCGCCAAATGAAGATGGAAATAAAGACCTCGTTGAATACAAGACAGTCGCCCTTAGAAACATTGAAAACCTTCGTGCAACTGTTTATGCAGCAAGTGATACGGAACATAAAAATCCATTGTGGGAAGGAACTCCATCTGACCATCGTAAGAACTTCTTCAACGGTGACCAAAAGAACCCACGCAGCTACACATTAGCTAATACTACTTGGAATGGTATTGATGCGAATGGGAATGCAGTAGCAGATGGTCTATATGATTATGTCATTCGTTACACACCAATGGTTCCTGGTGCTGAAGAGCAATCAACGACCTTTAAGGTTCAAGTTGATACTCAAAAACCAGTGATCACATCTGGATATATTCGCTTTAAAGATGGGGCACAACAGTTTGTAGCTCGTAAAGCCAAAGATGTTGGAGACGGCGGAATCTTATCTGAAAAACTCGTTTACGTCACACCATTTGATGATAAGGGAACAATGGTCCAAACTAGTGATGATAAGAATGGGACACGTGCCCTTGAAAATTACCATGTCATTAAAGCGAATGCAGATGGTAGTTTCGATCTTCCTGAAAATATCGATAAGAAGAATATCTATTACTACGTAGAGGACTTTGCAGGGAACGTAGACTATGTTTCACTAGCTGATTTAGTTCGGGATCAAAATAGTGGCCGGATTCAAATTGCTGTTCGTGACGCTAAGACGAACAAAGATTTGGATACTATGTATGTTTACCGAATCAAAGATAGTAATGGTCAATATGTGTCAGTTGATAAGACAAAAGATATTAACTTCTTGAACTTTGGTCATTATACTGCAGAAATCTTTACGTATGATCGTACAGAAGTGAAATTTGTCAGCAGCTTGACACAAGAATTTGATTTGACAGAGGATAATAGTTTCCAAACGATCGCTTTCCTTGCCAATACTTTAGAATATGCACCAGTTAGCATCAGCTTTGATCAACCGGTTTCAAAAGCAACTACGATCGTATTAAAAGGGGCAGATGGTGAAAACTTTGTCTTGCCTGCTGAAAAATATGGTAAAAATGGCTTTGGTAAATCTGTAGCAACTGGTCAATATACCTTGGTTGCAACTCTTCCTACAGGCTATGAACTAGCTGAGGAAGCACCAGTGATCTCAGTTGTCGCAGGGCGTAACAACAATTATCGTATTGGAGTAATCTCAAAAGTGAATCTCTTGGCTGCTTTGAACAACCAAGCAGATGTTACAAAGACAGCGCAATACTTCAATGCCAGTGCGGATAAGAAGGAAGCCTATGATCAAGCTTTGCAAGCTGCCCAAGCAGCCTTGACCAACAAGGTTAGTCAAGAGCAAGTCAACCAAGCTCTAGCTAGTCTTGAAGCTGCTAGCCAAGCTTTGGATGGGAAAATTTCAAACGTTGCGGCCTTAAAAGAAGCGATGCAGGCTTACGATGCTACGACTAAAACTGGTCGTTATGCCAATGCCAAAGAAAAAGTACGTCGCGACTACGATCGTGCTTTCCAAACAGTTGCCTTGCTTGCAGTTGATCCAACTGTGAAACAAGAACAAATCAATCAAGCACTTGCTGAGCTTAGCCGTGCGGAAGGAAAATTAAATGGGAAAGCAACTGATTTTTCAAGCCTTGAAAAATACATCAAGGAAGAATTGAAGTTCCAAGAAAAGAATGCTAAATTCATCTATGCTGGAAATGAAGAAAAAGAAGCTTACCTAGCAGCCTTCAAGGATGCACAAACCATCCTTTCAAATCCAGGAGCAAGCCAACAAGATGTGAAAGATGCTTTGACAGCCTTGAAGAATGCCAAGAAAAAACTTCATGGTAAAAAACCAAAAGCTGCGAGACGTCCATAAGAAAAACAACCTTGTTTGTTAGCCTAAAATCCGTATGAAACGATTGTTTCATGCGGATTTTAATTTACAAGTCACTAAAAATCTGCTATAATACTAGTCAAGAAAGAAGGGCTTACGGCGTTTTTCTAGCGAGCTTGGGATAGTGAGAGCCAAGTAGAGCAAAGTAAGCAAGTGGCGCTTTCTCTCAGTAAAAAGCTGAGTAAAGTAAAATAAAATGAAGTAATAAATTAGGGTGGAACCGCGTTTCTGACGCCCCTAGGTCATAGACTTAGGAGCAGAGACACGGTTCTTTTTGTATCCTAAGTCGCAAGAAACTTTATGAATAAGGAGTAAAACATGTCTAAAAAATTGACTTTCCACTGCGTCAGTGGCAGAGAACTCCTTACAGTCGGACTGCCACACGCTCAGCACTAGGGTGCCTGAGCTAGACGCAGTACTAACTCGTCTTGCTTCGTAAAATCGACGAGGCAGACTCATGTCGCAAGAATTTATAAAAAGGAGAAGAAGATGTCAAAAAAACTAACCTTCCAAGAAATTATTTTGACTTTGCAACAATACTGGAATGACCAGGGTTGTATGCTCATGCAGGCTTATGATAATGAAAAAGGTGCGGGAACCATGAGTCCATATACCTTCCTTCGTGCCATTGGTCCTGAGCCATGGAATGCGGCTTATGTAGAACCATCACGTCGTCCAGCGGATGGACGTTACGGGGAAAACCCAAACCGTCTTTACCAACACCACCAATTCCAAGTGGTGATGAAACCATCACCATCAAACATCCAAGAGCTCTACCTTGAATCATTGGAAAAATTGGGGATCAATCCTTTGGAACACGATATTCGTTTCGTTGAAGATAACTGGGAAAACCCATCAACTGGTTCAGCTGGTCTTGGTTGGGAAGTTTGGCTTGATGGTATGGAAATCACTCAGTTCACCTACTTCCAACAAGTTGGTGGATTGGCAACTGGCCCAGTAACTTCTGAGGTCACTTACGGATTGGAACGTTTGGCTTCTTACATCCAAGAAGTTGATTCTGTTTACGACATCGAGTGGGCTCCAGGCGTTAAATACGGAGAAATCTTCCTTCAACCAGAATATGAACACTCAAAATACAGCTTTGAAGTTTCTGACCAAGATATGCTTCTTGAAAACTTCGAAAAATTTGAAAAAGAAGCAGGACGTGCTTTGGAATTGGGCCTTGTTCACCCAGCCTATGACTACGTTTTGAAATGTTCGCATACCTTCAACTTGCTTGATGCTCGTGGTGCTGTATCCGTTACAGAACGTGCCGGTTACATTGCCCGTATCCGTAACTTGGCCCGTGTCGTAGCCAAAACCTTCGTCGCAGAACGTAAAAAACTTGGTTACCCACTTCTCGACGAAGCCACACGCGCCAAACTCCTAGCAGAAGAGGAAGAATAACGAGAGTGTATTAGATGGGATTGGCTGATCGAGCAATCCTACAGAACCAGTTGCCGCAGTGATAAAGGTATCGTTAGAGAAACTAACGATACCAGGCAAAATTGGAGACCTTAGGCTCCAATTTTAGCAATGAAACGACGAAGTCGGTTGCTGCGTGCCAATCACATAAGGCAAACTGGAAAAAAAGATATTTTTCGGAGAAAAAACATGACAAAAAACTTATTAGTAGAACTTGGACTTGAAGAGTTGCCAGCCTACGTTGTCACACCAAGTGAAAAACAACTGGGTGAGAAAATGGCAGCCTTCTTGGATGACAACCGTCTTTCATACGAAAGCATTCAAACCTTCTCAACACCACGTCGTTTGGCAGTCCGTGTGATTGGTTTAGCTGACCAACAATCGGATTTGACTGAAGATTTTAAAGGACCTTCTAAGAAAATCGCCTTGGATGCAGATGGAAACTTCTCAAAAGCGGCTCAAGGATTCGTCCGTGGAAAAGGCTTGACGGTTGACGATATCGAATTTCGTGAAGT
The DNA here is from genome assembly GCF_031582885.1 of Streptococcus parasanguinis. Taxonomy (NCBI): domain Bacteria; kingdom Bacillati; phylum Bacillota; class Bacilli; order Lactobacillales; family Streptococcaceae; genus Streptococcus; species Streptococcus parasanguinis. The sequence continues at coordinate 2,092,344 of NZ_CP133988.1, read as the reverse complement.
CAAAGGTGAAGAGTACGTTTATGTTACGAAGCACGAAGCTGGAAAACCAGCTAAAGAAGTCTTGGCTGGCGTTCCAGAAGTGCTTGCTTCATTGACCTTCCCTGTCAGCATGCACTGGGCTAACAACACATTTGAATACATTCGCCCAGTTCACACCTTGATCGTTCTTTTGGGCGACGAAGCGCTTGACCTTGATTTCTTGGATATCCACTCAGGTCGTGTGAGCCGTGGGCACCGTTTCCTTGGACATGAAGTAGAAATTACTAATGCGGATTCTTATGAAGAAGACCTTCGTACCGTTTACGTGATTGCGGATAGCAAAGAACGTGAAAACATGATTCGTGAGCAAATCAAAGCCATCGAGGCAGATCAAGGTGTTCAGGTCCAAATCGAAGAAGGACTTTTGAATGAAGTTTTGAACTTGGTCGAATACCCAACTGCCTTTATGGGAAGCTTCGACACTAAATATTTGGACGTTCCAGAAGAGGTTTTGGTGACATCAATGGAAACACACCAACGTTACTTTGTTGTACGTGACCTTGATGGTCAGCTGAAACCAAACTTCATCTCAGTTCGTAATGGGAACGCTGAGCACTTGGAAAATGTCGTTCGAGGAAATGAAAAAGTCTTGGTGGCGCGTCTCGAAGATGGTGAATTCTTCTGGCGTGAAGACCAAAAACTTAAGATTGAAGACCTCGTTGCTAAATTGGCACACGTGACTTTCCATGAAAAAATTGGTTCTCTTTCAGAACACATGGCGCGTGCTGGTGTCATTGCAGCGTCACTAGCTGAGCAAGCTGGTTTGACTGCAGAAGAAAAGGCAGCCGTCGCTCGTGCAGCTGAAATCTACAAATTTGACCTCTTGACGGGTATGGTCGGAGAGTTCGATGAATTGCAAGGAATCATGGGTGAAAAATATGCCCTCCTTGCTGGTGAGGATGCTGCGGTAGCGACAGCTATCCGTGAGCACTACCTTCCTGATTCAGCAGACGGAGCTCTTCCAGAGACTAAGGTTGGTGCTATTCTTGCCCTTGCAGATAAATTGGATACCCTCCTTTCATTCTTCTCAGTTGGCTTGATTCCATCAGGTTCCAATGACCCTTATGCGCTTCGTCGTGCAACACAAGGGATTGTTCGTATCTTGGATGCCTTTGGTTGGCATATCCCTATGGATGAGTTGATCGACAGCCTTTACGCCCTTTCATTTGATAGCCTTTCATATGACAATCAAGTAGAAGTGCTCAACTTCATCAAGGCGCGTGTGGACAAGATGATGGGACGCACACCAAAAGACATCAAAGATGCTGTTCTTGCTGGTTCAAACTTTGTCGTGGCTGATATGCTGGAAGCAGCTGAAGCTCTTTCAGAAGCTGCGAAGACCGATGGTTATAAGGCGGCTGTTGAGTCCCTCTCTCGTGCCTTTAACTTGGCAGAAAAAGCAGATGCTTCAGTAGCAGTCGATGCCAGTCTCTTTGAAAACGATCAAGAAAAAGCCCTTGCTAAAGCAATTGAAGATCTTGAATTGACTGGTTCAGCTAGCGACAAATTGGCTCAACTCTTTGCTCTTAGCCCAGTCATTGATGCTTTCTTTGACAATACCATGGTTATGGCAGAAGATGAGGCTGTTAAAAACAACCGTTTGGCCCTTCTTGCAGGCCTTGTAGCGAAAGCTAATGCTGTTGCAGCCTTCAACCAATTGAACACAAAATAAGTACCTGATGACAGGTAGAAAGTAGGTTTTATTATGACACCTGAAAAAATCGCTCGGATCAATGAGCTTGCTAAAAAGAAAAAAACAGAAGGTTTGACTCCAGAAGAAACAGTGGAACAAGCAAAACTTCGTGAAGAATACATTGAAGGTTATCGTCGTTCGGTTCGTCACCACATTGAAGGTATCAAAATTGTGGATGAAGAAGGAAATGATGTAACCCCTGAGAAACTACGCCAAGTGCAACGGGAAAAAGGTTTGCATGGCCGTAGCCTCGATGACCCTAATTCATAAGCAAAAGAGTGCTGGAAGAGACTCCAGCACTTTTTTCGATCTATAAAATTCAGAATATTCTGGACTGGATTGACCAATTTTTAAAAACATGGTATAGTAGATTGTATGAAAATTTGAAGTATACTTTTCTGAAAATGTACAGAAAAAGAATTGGAGTAATTATATGTCAAAAAAACATCATCCTGGTGAAGAAACCGAAAATGGGATGGTTCGTGGTCTGCAAAATCGGCATGTTCAGCTGATCGCTATTGCAGGAACCATCGGGACAGGACTCTTTCTTGGAGCCGGTCGTTCCCTTTCTTTGACAGGGCCCTCTATTATTTTAGTCTATATGCTGACTGGCGCCTTCATGTACTTGATGATGCGGGCAATCGGAGAAATGCTCTATATGGACCCTGATCAACACACCTTTATCAACTTTATCACCAAGTATATAGGAAAAGGTTGGGGTTATTTTTCAGGATGGTCCTATTGGGTCTCCTTGGTATTTTTGGGAATGGCAGAGATCACCGCTGTTTCCAACTATGTCCAGCTTTGGTTTCCAAATTGGCCAGCCTGGCAGATTCAAATTATCTTTTTAGCGCTCTTAAGTTGTGTAAACTTGATCGCTGTGAAGGTTTTTGGAGAGGTTGAATTCTGGTTTGGAATGATCAAGATTGTCACTATTTTAGCTTTGATCGCAACAGGGATCTTTATGGTGACGACGAATTTTGAAACACCAGCTGGACACGCTAGCTTAACCAATATTACCAGTGGTTTTCAAATGTTTCCAAATGGTTGGGTCAAGTTTGTCATGGCCTTCCAAATGGTCTTCTTTGCTTATCAAGCGATCGAATTTGTTGGAATTACTACTTCTGAAACAGCTAATCCCCGCCAAGTATTGCCAAAAGCTATTAAAGAAATTCCAATCCGGATTGTAATCTTTTATGTAGGAGCTTTGTTGGCGATTATGGCTATTTTCCCTTGGCAACAGCTTCCTGTCAATAAGTCACCGTTTGTAACAGTCTTTCAGATGGTAGGAATCAAGTGGGCAGCTGGATTGATTAATTTTGTTGTACTGACAGCTGCTGCATCTTCCTTGAATTCCACCCTCTATTCAACAGGGCGTCACTTGTACCAGATTGCAAAAGAAACACCAAACAGCAAAGTGATGAATCGTTTGAAACTGAATAGCTTATCTCGTATGGGGATTCCAAGTCGCGCGATTATTTTTTCTGCGATTGTGGTTGCTGTTTCTGCCTTTATCAATGTCTTGCCAGGTGTCTCAGATGCCTTTGCCTTGATTACGGCCTCTTCTTCTGGTGTCTACATTGCTATTTACATTTTGACTATGCTTGCCCATCTTAAGTACCGTAAATCGAAAGAATTTATGCCAGATGGTTTTGTCATGCCAGCCTATAAAGTGTTGAATCCATTGACCATTGTTTTCTTCCTCTTCGTATTCGTTTGTCTCTTCTTGCAAGAATCAACATACATTGGAGCGATTGGGGCAACCATCTGGATCATTCTTTTTGGGATTTACAGCAATTGGAAACATAATCAATAAACCGCAAGAGAGTGGGACAGAAATCGGTAATTCGTTAGAATTCGATTTCGTCGTCTCACCTCCGCACAGTTGAGTAGGGCTGTAAAAGCTGATGAAATCAGCGTAGTAGAGCCCACTCAACCACTGCGTCTTGCTCGAAAATCCAAAAATAATTGAGAGGCTAGGACTTTTGTCCCAGCCTCTTTATTATTTCAGAGCTAGTTTCCTTTTTGTAAGAAATTTCTTGGGGGATTAGAAAAAAACAGAGATGGAAGAAATTATTTTTCTTCCATCTCTGTTTTTTGTTTTTGAATAGCTTTTTTGAGCCACCAAAGTGAGCCGACTAGGATCAGGGCAGCAAGCCAAAAAATCCAAGCCTCAATAGTGGTTAGAAAAAAGTAGAGAGCGATAGCATCGACCAATAAAAGTGGGATGAGAATCTGTTTTCTTATTTTCATAAGAGTATTGTATCATAAATCCTAGAGGAAACAAGTGAAATCAAGCCTTTCTAGGTATTTTGTAGGATCCGAAAAGGGCAGATAGGATTAGTTAGTGAATTTTCTTTCAGGAGTGCATCTTGGTTCCATTTGTGGTAAAATAGTAAAGATATGAGTAAAGAATTTCATCATGTAACGGTTTTGCTTCATGAAACGATCGATATGCTGGATGTTAAGCCAGATGGGATCTATGTAGACGCCACATTGGGTGGGGCAGGCCACAGCGAATATTTGTTAACAAAATTAAATGAATCGGGCCATCTTTATGCCTTTGACCAAGATCAGCATGCAATTGAGAATGCTAAGATTCGTTTAGCACCTTTTATTGAGAAAGGCATGGTGACCTTCATTAAGGATAACTTTCGTCATTTGAAGGAACGTCTAAACGAATTGGGTGTGACTGAAATTGATGGAATCTGTTATGACCTAGGTGTCTCTAGTCCTCAGTTAGATGAACGGGAACGCGGATTTTCTTACAAGAAAGATGCGCCGTTAGACATGCGGATGAATCAAGAAGCTTCCTTGACAGCCTATGAAGTCGTTAATAGCTACGATTACCATGATCTAGTCCGTATTTTTTTCAAATATGGAGAGGACAAATTTTCCAAGCAAATTGCGCGGAAAATTGAGCAAGCACGAGCAATTAAACCGATTGAAACGACGACTGAATTAGCAGAGATTATTAAATCTGCTAAACCAGCTAAGGAGCTCAAGAAAAAGGGCCATCCTGCTAAACAGATTTTCCAAGCCATTCGTATCGAAGTCAATGATGAACTGGGAGCTGCAGATGAATCGATTCAGCAAGCCATGGATTTGTTGGCCCTCGATGGTCGTATTTCTGTGATTACCTTTCATTCGTTAGAGGATCGATTGACCAAACAATTGTTTAAAGAAGCTTCGACGGTTGAGGTTCCAAAGGGACTTCCCTTTATTCCAGATGATTTGAAACCAAAGATGGAGTTGGTCAACAGGAAACCTATTTTGCCAAGTGAAGAAGAGCTTGAGGAAAATAATCGATCCCATTCAGCAAAATTACGGGTTGCTCGAAAAATACACAAGTAAGAGGAATTGATATGGCAGCAAGAGATGAGAGAACAAGAACACAGGTATTGCAAGACCACTTTCGCCGCTTCTCTAGAGTAGAAAAGGCTTTTTATGGGTCGATTGTCTTAACAGCTGTGATTTTAGCCATTAGTATCGTCTTTATGCAGACACGAATTTTACAAGTACAGAGTGAGTTGACTGATTTGAATACGGAACTAGAAGCCAAAAAGACGGAATTGGCAGATGTTCGTCAAGAGGTCAATGAATTAACACGTTATGACCGCTTATCACAGTTGGCTAGCTCCCAAGGAATGAAGCTGCAAAAAGAAAATCGAAAAACAGTGAGTGCAAGTAGTGATGAATAAATTCAAAAAATTTTTGATCGGGTATTCGATAAAGAAACGTCGCTTGCCGGATCAGAATCGAAAACAAGTTGGGAAAAATCTCAGTGTACTGGCGATTTTCCTCTTTTTTCTCTTTCTGATTAATTTTGCAATGATTATTGGAACTGACAAAAAATTCGGTGTGACCTTATCGGATCAAGCAAAAAAAGTCCATGAGCAGACGGTTATTGTTCCTGCAAAACGTGGAACGATCTATGACCGAAATGGAGCAGTAATTGCTGAAGATGCTACGACCTATAACGTTTATGCTGTTATTGATAAAAAGTACAAATCAGCAACCGGAAAAATCCTCTATGTAGAAGAGAGCCAATTTAAAAAAGTAGCAGAAATCTTTAAGCAGTACTTAGGGATGGATGAGGATTACGTCATTCAACAGTTGTCGCAAAAGAAATTGAAACAAGTTTCTTTTGGATCGAACGGAAACGGCATTACTTATAGTAATATGACAGCTATCCGTGAGGCCATGGAAGCAGCGAAGATTGAAGGGGTTTCCTTTACAACTAGTCCAAATCGAAGCTATAAAAATGGAGTTTTCGCCTCTCAATTTATAGGTCAGGCCTCTCTTCAAGAAGATAAAGAGGGGAATAAAACTCTGAAGGGGCAATCAGGGATGGAGAAATCCCTCGATCGTATTCTCGCTGGTCAAAATGGGGTTATCACCTATGACAAAGACCGAAACGGCAATATCGTTCCTGGTTCAGATAAGGTTTCTGTCAAAACAGAAGATGGAAAAGATGTCTATACGACCATTTCAGCAGAATTACAAACCTACCTTGAGACGCGAATGGATGTTTTCCAAGAAAAAGTAAAAGGAAAGTATGTTAGTGCGACTCTTGTGAGTGCAAAAACTGGAGAAATCCTGGCTACAACGCAACGTCCATCCTATAATGCGGATACCAAACAAGGGTTGGATCTGAAAAACTTGAAAACCTGGAATACCATCCTTTATCAAGATCAATATGAACCGGGTTCAACGATGAAGGTCATGTTATTAGCTTCGGCGATTGATCATGGAACTTTCCCAGCCTATAATGAAGGATACTACAATAACGAACTACAAGTAAAAGATGCGACGATCCGTGACTGGGATGTCAATATGGGGCTGTCTGAAGGTCGCTATATGAATATCGCACAGGGCTTTGCTTACTCAAGTAACGTGGGGATGACTCGCTTGGAGCAAAAGATGGGAAATGCTGTCTGGATGGACTACCTAACCCGCTTTAAATTCGGTCTTCCGACCCGTTTTGGAATGGGAAATGAAGCTTACGGGGGTCTTCCAGGGGATAACTATGTCAGTCAGGCACAATCTGCCTTTGGTCAAGGGATTTCCGTCAGTCAAACCCAAATGTTACAGGCCTTTAGCGCCATCGCTAATGATGGGCAAATGTTAGAGCCGAAATTTATTAGTGCTATTTACGATAAAAAATCAGACACAGCCCGCAAATCAAAAAAAGAAGTTGTTGGAAAACCAGTTTCAGGATCAGCTGCGCAACAGACACGGAACTATATGATCACCGTCGGAACAGATCCAGAGTATGGAACCTTGTACAGCGATGGACCCATCATTCAGGTACCCGGTCAAAACGTTGCGGTGAAATCAGGGACTGCCCAAATTGCGACAGATCAAGGATACTTACAAGGAGAAAATGATTATATCAACTCGGTTGTAGCCATGACACCTGCAGAAGATCCTGAATTCATCATGTATGTGACGGTCCAACAACCAGAAGTGAAATTCTCAGCGACCAGCTGGGAAGAGCTGGTCAATCCTATTTTGGAAGATGCAGTTGCTTTAAAAGACGAATTGCATTTGACATCAGAGGCACCAACGTTGGATGGTGTGACCAAAGAAACGACCTACAAAATCCCTTCAGTAGAAACTCTCTCTAAGGAGTTGAATCTGAAACAAAATTTGAGCCCAGGTGCTTATTCAGAGGAATTGCGTCGCAATTTGGTGCAACCAATTGTCCTAGGAACCGGGAAAAATATCCGCAAAATGTCTGTGGATATAGGCTCTAAAGTCAAAGCCAATCAGCAAGTATTGTTATTGACAGAAGACTTTGATGCGGTTCCAGATATGTATGGTTGGACTAAGAAAAATGCAGACATCTTTGGAGAATGGACTGGAATTGAGATTACCTATAAAGGTAGTGGAAAGAAAGTAACTAAACAAAGTGTCAAAATGAACACCTCACTCAATAAAACTAAAAAGATTACGTTAACATTAGGAGACTAAGATGTATATTGCTACGATCCTTGTATCGTTTCTATTAACAGTGGCTGCTATTCCAGCCTTTATTCGATTTTACCATCGTGCTCATATTTCTGGGCAACAAATGCACGAAGATGTGAAACAACACAAAGCGAAAGCTGGCACTCCGACAATGGGTGGAGTTGTATTTCTCATTACAGCCGTTCTAGTTAGTTTTGTCGTTACCGTATTGACTGGAAATTTCACGCGCCCTGTTCAACTGATTCTATTTATCTTGATTCTTTATGGAATTGTTGGATTTTTGGATGACTTTTTAAAAGTTTTTCGTAAGATTAATGAAGGTCTTAACCCAAAACAAAAATTGGCCCTTCAACTTGTTGGTGGAATCATCTTCTATATTTTTTCTGAACGCCACGGTGCAGGAAGCCTTTTGAATGTTTTCGGATATGAACTTTACTTGGGCCATTTCTACATTCTCTTTGCTTTATTTTGGTTGGTTGGTTTCTCAAATGCTGTCAATTTGACAGATGGGATCGATGGATTAGCCAGCATCTCCGTTGCCATTAGCCTGAGTGCCTATTCCTTTATTGCCTATATGCAAGGGAAATGGGACATTCTCTTTGTCACCTTGAGTATGATTGGGGCCTTGCTTGGATTCTTTGTCTTCAACCACAAGCCGGCTAAAATCTTTATGGGAGATGTCGGTAGTCTAGCTCTTGGAGGGATGCTTGCAGCCTTGTCAATGGCTTTGCATGTCGAGTGGACGTTGCTCTTGATTGGTCTGGTCTATGTCATTGAAACAGGTTCAGTGATGCTACAAGTGACCTATTTCAAATGGACCAAGAAACGCTACGGGGAAGGACGTCGGATTTTCCGAATGACTCCTTTCCACCATCATTTAGAACTGGGTGGCCTTTCTGGCAATGGGCAAAACTGGTCAGAATGGAAAGTGGATGCCTTTATGTGGTCCATTGCCTTGGTGACAAGTGTCGTGACTCTAGTCCTTCTCTACCTATAAAACGACGGTGGGCTTGCCCATCGTTTTTTTGCTGACTCAGAGAGACTTCGCTGGTTAGGAAAAATGACCCATAAGAGAGGCAAGAAGACAGCTTTTCTGATATAATAATAGAGATCATGAAAGGAACTGAGAAAATGAAATTTACAGAGTTTAATTTTAAGCCCTATATTCAAGAGGCACTGAAAGAAATCAATTTTAGAGAAGCAACCGAAGTACAGGAAAAACTAATTCCGATTGTCCTAGCTGGAAATGATTTGGTAGGAGAGTCAAAGACAGGTTCTGGGAAAACCCATACTTTCCTCTTGCCGATTTTTCAAACCTTAAATGAAGACAGCCAACAAGTAGAAGCGGTCATCACGGCTCCTAGTCGGGAGTTGGCGACGCAAATTTACCAAGCTGCTCGTCAAATCGCTAGTCATTCTGAAAAAGAGATTCGGATTGTAAATTATGTTGGAGGAACGGATAAAAGCCGTCAGATTGAAAAACTGCAGGTCAAACAACCACATATCGTGATTGGAACTCCAGGCCGGATTTATGATCTGGTTGCATCGGGTGATCTGGCTATTCATAAGGCCCATACTTTTGTGGTGGATGAGGCAGATATGACACTGGACATGGGATTCTTGTCTACTGTGGATAAGATTGCTTCAAGTCTTCCGCAACAACTGCAATTTTTAGTTTTTTCAGCCACCATTCCGCAAAAATTGCAGCCTTTCTTGAAAAAATATCTCTCAAACCCAGTCATGGAGCAGATTAAGACCAAGACGGTGATTTCAGATACCATCGATAATTGGCTGGTTTCCACCAAGGGTCGGGATAAAAATGAGCAAATTTACCAATTGACCAAGACCTTGCAACCTTATTTGGCCATGATTTTCGTTAATACCAAAACGAGAGCAGATGATCTCCATGCCTATTTGGTGGCTCAGGGATTGAAAGTGGCAAAGATTCACGGAGATATCCCACCACGTGAACGGAAACGGATCATGAATCAGGTTAAAAATCTTGATTTTGAGTATATTGTGGCCACAGATTTAGCGGCTCGTGGAATTGATATCGAAGGGGTGAGTCATGTCATCAACGATGCTATTCCACAAGATCTTTCTTTCTTTGTCCACCGTGTCGGTCGGACAGGGCGCAATGGTCTACCAGGTGTCGCTATTACTCTTTATCAACCGAGTGATGATTCAGATATCCGTGAACTAGAAAAAATGGGAATTCGTTTCGTACCGAAAGTGTTGAAAAATGGGGTTATTGAAGATACTTATGATCGGGACAGACGAGCGAATCGTGAGAAAAAGCAAGAGAAACTCGACATTGAAATGATTGGTCTGGTGAAGAAGAAAAAGAAAAAAATCAAACCAGGCTACAAGAAAAAAATCAAATGGGCAGTTGATGAAAAGCGGAGAAAAGCTAAGCGAGCTGAAAACCGTGCGCGTGGCCGGGCGGAACGAAAGGCCAAACGCCAAACTTTCTAACCCCTTCTTTCAAATGTTCAGAAGAAAACATAGATTTTCTTTAGGAACTCCATAAAGAAAAACTATTAGGAACTTGTCTAAAATTATGATAGACTAAATTTGAGTAGTCTATCATTTTTCTATTTCTGTAGCAATTTTTGGAATTCCGATAGTGAATATGATAGAATGTTTATGTTCGAGAAAGGAAGTAACAAAAATGTTTACAACTAATCTTTTAGCTGCCAACTGGTATGCTGACTTTTTAAAACACGTTCCAGATAGCAAGCTGTTTAGTTTGAGAGCCGTATTGGATGCATTTCCGGCAGTCATAGGAAAATTGCCTGTGACGATTTTATTAGCCCTAGGAGGCGCATTTTTTGGGATTGTTTTTGCTATGATTTTTGCTCTGGTCAAAATTAATCGTGTACGAATTCTTTACCCGATTCAAGCTGTTTTTGTCAGTTTTTTACGTGGGACTCCTTTGTTGGTTCAGCTGATGTTGACTTATTATGGGATTCCTCTTATTTTAAAAGCGATCAATCAGTCTTATGGAACAGCTTTTAACATTAATGCTATTCCAGCTGAGCTGTTCGCAATTGTGGCTCTTGCCTTTAATGAGGCGGCTTATGCGAGTGAGACCATCCGGGCAGCTATTTTATCAGTGGACCCTGGTGAAATTGAGGCAGCACGTAGTCTTGGGATGACCAACCGTCAAGTTTATCGACGGATTATTATTCCCAATGCAGCAGTCGTTGCAACTCCAACCTTAATCAATTCTCTCATTGGCTTGACCAAGGGGACCTCGCTAGCCTTTAGTGCCAGTGTGGTTGAAATTTTTGCCCAAGCACGGATTGTTGGGGGGAGCGATTTGAAGTACTTTGAACGCTTTATCACGGTATCGATTGTTTACTGGATTGTGAACATTCTCATTGAAATACTAGGCCGTCACATTGAACGTCGACTGGATATTGAGACTCCCGTAGCAATTGATTTACCAGATCAGGAGGTCCGGATCTAATGATTTATATTTCAGAATTATCAAAGACATTTTCAGGTCAAAAGGTTTTAAATAATCTAAGTTTGGAAATTCAAAAAGGGGAAGTCGTGGCCTTAATCGGGTCTTCGGGAGCTGGTAAATCAACCTTCTTACGCAGTTTAAACTATTTGGAAGCTCCAGACAGTGGTAGAATTAAGATTGATGATTTCGAAGTTGATTTTGAGCACATTACCCAAGATCAAATCTTAACCTTAAGAAGAAAATTGGCCATGGTGTTCCAACAGTTTAATTTATTTGGTAGAAAAACAGCCCTTGAAAATGTGAAAGAAGGGCTCATTGTTGTGAAGGGCTTATCCGATCAAGAAGCAACGAAAATTGCTCGAGAAGAACTGGCAAAAGTCGGCTTATCGGATCGTGAAAATCACTATCCTCGTCACCTCTCAGGTGGACAAAAACAACGGGTTGCTTTGGCTCGTGCCTTGGCCATGAAACCAGAGGTTCTTTTGCTGGATGAACCGACTTCAGCCTTGGATCCAGAATTGGTTGGAGAAGTTGAAAAATCCATTGCCAATGCGGCAAAATCGGGACAAACCATGGTACTGGTCAGCCATGATATGTCTTTTGTAGCGCAAGTAGCAGATAAGGTCCTATTTTTGGATAAAGGACGGATTATTGAATCTGGAACACCAGAGGAAATCATGCAACATCCAAAAGAAGAACGGACAAAAGAATTCTTTGCTAGTTACAAACGGACCTATGTTTGATATAATAGAGAAGAGGTAAGACTCAGCTGGCGATGCTAGCTGGGTTTGTTTTCTGAAAATGTAAAAATATTTGGAGTCGTGATGTTAAATAAATTATTGTCCTTATATTTACAAAGTTTAGTGACGACAACGATTTTAGTTGGGATCGCTTCTTGTATTTGGATTGGCTACCGTGCCCTTAAGAAGAAAGATAAAACAGCCAAGCAACGACAAGCCCATTTGTATGATATCCTCTTAATTGATATCATGACGATTCCTATTTTAACCTTTGCGGTCATAGGGATTTTGTTTATCTTTCAAGCACGATAATTGCAAAAAGACCGTGTTAGAATTATAATGGTTACAACAAAACAGAAAGAGGTTGAGTATGTTTGATACAGTGATTATTGGAGCGGGTCCTGCAGGGATGACTGCTGCCCTTTATGCAGCACGAAGCAATTTAAAGGTCGCATTGATTGAGAGAGGAATTCCAGGCGGTCAAATGAACAATACGTCTGACATTGAAAACTATCCTGGCTATGCGAATATTAGTGGCCCAGACTTGGCTGAAAAAATGTTTGAGCCTTTAGAAAATCTTGGTGTGGAACATTTGTTTGGACAGGTAGAGCGCATCGAAGACCATGGAGCAACCAAAAAGATTGTCACAGATGATGGGGAATTTGAAGCTAAAACCGTGGTGATTGCAACAGGGTCTAACCACCGTTCATTGAATGTCCCTGGTGAAGAGGAGCTAAATAGTAGAGGGGTTTCCTACTGTGCTGTTTGTGATGGAGCTTTCTTTAGAGACGAGGATCTCTTGGTCGTTGGTGGAGGTGATTCTGCGGTAGAAGAAGCTGTTTTTTTGACTCAGTTTGCAAAAACAGTGACCATTGCCCATCGTCGTGATCAATTGCGTGCTCAAAAAGTTCTTCAAGATCGTGCCTTTGCCAATGATAAAATTCACTTTGCTTGGAATACAGTTGTTGAAGAAATTAAGGGTGAACAAAAAGTAACGTCTGTCCTTTTAAAAGATGTGAAGACAGGAGAGGTTAGAGAGCAAGCCTTCGGTGGTGTCTTTATCTATGTCGGTTTAGATCCTGTCAGTGAATTTGCGACAGAACTTGGTATTTTAGATGAAAATGGCTGGGTGGTCACGGATGATCATATGAGAACCACAGTCCCAGGTATTTTTGCAGTTGGCGATGTTCGTCAAAAAGATTTGCGTCAAGTGACGACAGCCGTCGGAGACGGTGCGATTGCTGGCCAAGAAGTTTATAAATATATCACAGAAAACTTTTAATCCAAAAAATCTGAGCTTCCTGTCTCAGATTTTTTTCATGCTTTCCTTTCAGTATTCAATAGAGCTGAAATGTGCTATAATGGTACTAATTTTATGGTAGGAATTCATAGAACAAATCAATAAAAAAGAGGTATACATATGTATCCAGATGACAGTTTAACTTTGCATACTGATTTATACCAAATCAACATGATGCAAGTCTATTTTGATCAAGGTATCCACAATAAACATGCTGTATTTGAAGTGTATTTTCGTCAACAGCCTTTTAAAAACGGTTACGCTGTATTTGCTGGCTTAGAGAGAATTGTGAAATACTTGGAAAACTTGAGTTTTTCTGAGAGCGATATTGCCTATTTAGAGTCACTTGGTTATCATGGGGCCTTCTTGGAATATCTTCGTGATCTCAAGTTGGAATTGACGGTACGATCGGCTCAAGAAGGAGACTTAGTCTTTGCGAATGAACCAATTGTTCAGGTAGAAGGTCCTTTGGCTCAGTGTCAATTGGTGGAAACAGCCCTTTTGAATATCGTCAACTTTCAAACCTTGATTGCAACAAAAGCTGCTCGTATTCGTTCGGTCATTGAAGATGAGCCTTTGATGGAATTTGGAACACGTCGTGCGCAAGAAATGGATGCGGCCATTTGGGGAACTCGTGCAGCAGTCATCGGAGGGGCCAATGGAACTAGTAATGTTCGTGCAGGAAAACTCTTTGGAATCCCAGTTTTAGGAACCCATGCCCATTCTCTTGTACAAGTATATGGGAATGACTATCAAGCCTTTAAAGCTTATGCGGAAACCCATAAAGATTGTGTCTTCCTCGTCGATACCTATGATACGCTTCGTATTGGGGTACCAGCAGCTATTCAGGTAGCGCGTGAAATGGGAGATAAGATCAATTTCCTAGGCGTCCGGATTGACTCAGGAGATATTGCTTATATTTCTAAAAAGGTTCGCCAGCAATTAGATGAGGCTGGGTTTACAAATGCTAAAATCTACGCTTCTAATGACTTGGATGAAAATACCATCCTCAACTTAAAAATGCAAAAAGCAAAAATTGATGTTTGGGGTGTAGGAACCAAGTTAATTACAGCTTACGATCAACCAGCGCTTGGAGCGGTATACAAAATTGTCTCTGTTGAAAACGAAGCAGGAGAGATGATCAATACCATCAAGCTTTCCAATAATGCAGAGAAAGTTTCTACACCAGGTAAAAAGCAAGTCTGGCGGATTACCAGCCGTGAAAAAGGTAAGTCAGAAGGGGACTACATCACTTACGATGGAGTAGATGTTTCACAACTGACAGAACTTAAAATGTTCCATCCAACTTATACCTACATTAATAAAACAGTCCGAAACTTTGAGGCGATTCCTCTTTTAGTGGATATTTTTAAAGAGGGTCAATTGGTTTATCAACTGCCAACATTATCAGAAATTCAAGAATATGCTCGTAAAAATTACGATCAATTATGGGATGAATACAAGCGCGTTCTCAATCCACAGCATTATCCAGTTGACTTGGCCAAAGATATTTGGCAGGATAAGATGGATCTGATCGAGGAAATGCGTAACAAGGCCAATGGAGAAGGAGAAGCAAAATGAGTTTGCAAGAAGAGATTATCCAACAATTGGGTGTCAAGCCTAGCATTGATCCTCAGGAAGAGATTCGCCGCTCGGTTGATTTCTTAAAAAGATATCTAAAAAAACATCCCTTCTTGAAAACATTTGTATTAGGGATCTCAGGAGGACAAGATTCAACTCTTGCTGGACGATTAGCTCAATTAGCCATGGAAGAAATGCGTGCAGAAACAGGAGATGCCTCCTATCAATTTATTGCCGTTCGTCTTCCTTATGGGGTACAAGCAGATGAAGCAGATGCACAAAAAGCATTGGCCTTTATCCAGCCGGATGTTAGCCTGGTTGTGAATATCAAGGAGTCTGCTGACGAAATGGTACGAGCAGTAGAAGCGACTGGAACAGAGGTTTCTGATTTTAACAAAGGCAATATTAAGGCTCGCAGTCGCATGATTGCTCAGTATGCTCTAGCTGGAGCACGCAGCGGAGCGGTGATTGGAACGGATCATGCTGCAGAAAATATTACTGGTTTCTTCACAAAATTTGGAGATGGTGGTGCAGATATTTTACCCCTTTTCCGTTTGAATAAACGCCAAGGAAAACAATTGCTTAAGGCCTTAGGAGCCGATCCTGCTCTTTATGAGAAAATCCCAACAGCAGATTTGGAAGAAGAAAAACCAGGAATAGCAGATGAAGTAGCACTGGGTGTCACCTATAATGAAATTGATGATTACCTAGAAGGCAAACAAGTGAGTCCAGAAGCTCAAGCCACTATTGAAAAATGGTGGTACAAAGGCCAACACAAACGCCACTTGCCAATCACAGTATTTGATCATTTTTGGGAGTAAAAAGGTCCAGTGGACCTTTTTAGCCCGAGTCTTAAAATAGGAGAACGAGGTAGAAATCGGTAACTCGTAGAGTTCTATTTCGTAGTCTCACCATACAATATTGTGAAAAGCATTAAAAAGAAGGGCGGTTTCATCCGTCCTTTTCTTCTAGATTAAAGTAACCAACTTGCAAAGTTCAAGTTGCATGAAAAAATGAAGGGAGACAATCTATGAAGCATCTTGGAAGTCTTGTCATAGAGACGGAGCGTTTATACATGAGGCCTTTCGTTTTGGAGGATGCATCAGCGATGTTTGAAAATTGGGCTTCTGATCCTGAAACCCTGAAATATGTCACCTGGGATGCCCATGCATCTTCTGAGAGAACTAGAGAATCGATCAAACGATGGATCGAACAGTATTTTAAACCAGATACTTATAAATGGGCGATCTGTTTCAAAACATCAGCGGATCAGGTAATTGGAGATATTAGTGTGGTTTCTCAAGACCAGGAAAGTCAATCATGCGAGCTAGGTTATATCCTTGGCAAGAAATTCTGGGGGCAGGGATTCATGACAGAAGCCGTCATAGCTGTTTTGGCTTTCTTATTGAACGAAGTCGGATTTAAAGAAATCAAAGCCACTTATGTCAGTTTAAATCCTGCTTCAGGGAAAGTCATGGAAAAGACAGGAATGCAGTATGTAGAAACCATCCCTCATGCCATTCAACGCAAAGGATATTGTGGGGATAAAATCATCTATTCTATACAGAATCCCTCTCTATAGGGTGATTTTTACTTGAAGATTCTGCTCAAAGGATTATAATAGTAAATAACGAAAAAAGGAGATTGCTATGTCAGAATTAACGAAAGAATTTACAGACCAGCTCTATGCTAATTATGAAGCAAATGTGAAATATGCGGCTCTTGAAAATGCTGTTACCCACAATGGGATCCATGCATCACTTGAAACGCGCAAGAGTGCAGTAGAAAATACACCAGTTTTTTCACTTGATTTGACCAAGGATAAGGTGACAAACCAAAAAGTATCTGGACGTTGTTGGATGTTTGCTGCTTTAAATACCTTCCGTCACAAGATGATTTCAAGCTTCCAATTGGAGGATTTTGAATTGTCTCAAGCACATACTTTCTTTTGGGATAAGTATGAAAAATCAAACTGGTTTTTGGAGCAAGTGATTGCTACAGCAGACCAAGAATTGACCAGCCGTAAGGTGGCTTTTCTCCTACAAACCCCACAACAAGATGGCGGTCAATGGGATATGGTGGTATCTCTCTTTGAGAAATACGGAGTGGTTCCAAAATCAGTTTATCCAGAATCGATTTCTTCAAGCAATAGCCGGGAATTGAACACCTACCTCAATAAACTCTTGCGTCAAGATGCGCAAATCTTGCGTGATTTGATTCACTCAGGCGCAGATAGTGAGGCAGTTGCGAGCAAGAAACAAGCGCTGTTGCAAGAAATTTTTAACTTCTTGGCTATGTCTTTAGGATTGCCTCCACGTGAATTTGACTTTTCATACCGTGATAAGGACAACCAATTCCATAGTGAAAGTGGCTTAACTCCACAAAGCTTCTACAAAAAATATGTAGACCTTCAATTAGACGATTACGTCTCTATTATCAATGCCCCAACTACAGACAAGCCATATGGAAATTCTTACACCGTAGATATGCTGGGCAATGTTGTTGGTAGCCGTCCAGTCCGCTACCTAAATGTTCCAATGGATCGATTGAAAGAATTAGCCATTGCTCAAATGAAAGCAGGGGAAACTGTCTGGTTTGGTTCAGATGTAGGCCAAGTCAGCAACCGTAAAGCCGGAATCCTGGCAACAGATGTCTACGATTTTGAAGCAGGCATGGACATTCATTTGACACAAGACAAGGCGGGTCGCTTGGACTATGCAGAAAGTCTCATGACACATGCTATGGTCTTGACAGGGGTTGATTTAGACGAAGCAGGTCAGTCTCGTAAATGGAAGGTTGAAAATTCATGGGGAGACAAGGTCGGTACAGATGGTTACTTTGTGGCTTCTGATGCTTGGATGGATGAATATACCTACCAAATCGTGGTTCGTAAAGAATTCCTAACAGCAGACGAATTAGCAGCCTATGAAGCAGAACCAATTGTCCTAGCACCGTGGGATCCAATGGGAGCTTTGGCAAAATAATGATACAGAAAAGAGCCGAAAGGCTCTTTTTTTTATATACTCAAAAATAAAAAAGCTGGGAAGTCTAACTAAATAAATCAGATTTTATTCGTTCTGGTTTTTTAACCATTGTTTTAAAAAAAGCCGGGCCAAAAGCCCGACTTCTCTGTTATATTATTCGTTATGATTGTTAGAGTCTTGCGAAGAAGGCTCAGATGGTTTAGATGGATTTTCTTCGTTTGAAGAGCTAGACGATGGTTCTTCATACGAATACTGATCAGTGGAATAACTTGGCTCATAATAGTAGTTATTGTAGTTGTTCTTACCATTGTTTAAGTAGAGATAAGAACCACTTCGATACAGTCCACTTGGTTGCGTCCAATCTGTATGACCAGAATTGTTGTTATTGGCAAGATAGAGCATCATCTGACGGTAAACATCGGTTGCTACCTGAATTCCGTTGTCTAATACCGGAGTCAAGCGATTTGAATAACCTGTCCAGACGGCCATAGCATATTCAGGTGTGTATCCAACGAATAATTCATCTGGAGCCACGATACTTGAATAACCTGTATTTTTGGTTAACTTATTTACCTCGTTGTCAGCATAGTTTGATGTACCTGTCTTACCAGCTTGGTAGACTCCTGAAATAGCCGCATTTGTACCAGTACCAGACATGAGAACTGTCTTCATCATATCTGTCATCATGTAGGCAGTTGTTGCCTTCATTGCGCGAGTTCCTTCGGAATCGAATTCTTTTGTGGTTCCATCGCTAAAGACAACTCGACTGACATATTTCGGTTTGTAATAGGTACCACCATTTGCAAAAGCAGCATAGGCAGCAGCCATTTTTTCACTGCTAGCTCCGTATTTGTTACTTGAATCGCTAGTATTACTTGAGATGGCATTGGCGTATACCATTTCTGGATAATCGATTCCCAGTCCATTTAGGAATTTCTTGGCTTTTTTAAGCCCGACTTTTTCGAGGGCCTTCACCGCTGGAACGTTCCGAGATTGTTGGATTGCATAAGTCATAGTAATGCTACCGTAGTAAGAACGGTCCCAGTTGTAGACTGGTGTTGAGGAATGAGGGAAATTATATGGTGCATCTGTAATGGTAGCTGCAGTAGAAGTGTATTCTTCATGCTCAAGGGCTGGGGCGTAGTCTGTGATTGGCTTCATAGTAGAACCCCAGTCACGGTTAGTCTCAACGGCTTGGTTTGTACCAAAGGAAACGTTGCTAGATTGGTGACGAGAGCCAAGTTGTGCAATGACTTTACCATTATTAACATCGATAACTGTTGAAGCTACTTGCAATTCATCATCTGGATAGTTGACATATTCATCTGTATTGTAGATGTCCCACAATTTCTTTTGCGCTTCGGTATCAACGTTAGTATAGACATCCATCCCAGTTGTAAGCAAATTGTAGCCCGTTTCTTCTTCGACCTGCTCGATCACTTCTTTCAGGTAATTATCCATATAGGCTGGGTAACTGCTTGAAGAACTGAGACTTTGCAGACCATCTGTAACAGGTGTATTGACCGCTGCTTCGTATTGTTTGTTAGAAATGGTCTTCATATCGAGCATTTCTTTTAATACTAAGTTTCGGCGTTGTTGCGCTGCTTCAGGATGGGAGTATGGATCGTATTGGTTTGGTGCTTGGGGCATCCCTGCAAGGAGTGCCAATTGAGGGAGCGAAAGATCTTTTAGATCTTTTCCGTAATAACTTTTCGCAGCTGTCTGCATTCCGTAGTTCCCATTCGCCATAAATACTTTATTGACGTAATAGGTCAAGATTTCTTGTTTGGTTGCTTTCTTTTCCAATTGGGTTGCTAACCAAGCTTCTTGGATCTTACGAGAGAGGGTACGGTCAGAGGCCGAAGTGGAGAAATAGGTTAATTTGATCAATTGTTGCGTCAAGGTTGACCCACCTTGACTTCCTCCTCGTAAGTTGTGAAGGAAGGAACCGCCGATCCGAATGATGTCGACCCCACGGTGATTGAAGAAACGGTGGTCTTCAATCGCAACGATAGCATTGACCAAATCAGTAGGGATTTCATTGGCTGTGACATTGATTCGTTTCTCAGCCCCCAAATCCGCGATCAAGTTATTTTGGTTGTCATAGATCTTACTAGATGTTGTTGCAACCAAATCTTTTTCAGACAAGGTTGGTGCTTTCATAGCATAGTAACTAAATATCAGTCCACCAAGGACAAATAAAAGTAAAAAAAATGAAATGGCTGCGATCGCAACATATTTCAACCATTGAATGACTGTTTGTTTATTCATTTAAATACCGCCTAGAAGTTTCTGTTCGATAATATCAAGATAAGGAACGCTCGGAAGTCGATTCTTATCTACTAGAAAGCCGTGCTCCTGAATATAGGAGAGGGGCATGGATTTACTACCATGATCGATGTTGTAATAGTGAATTAATGCAGGAGCAGGAAGTAAGTAGGTTTCACTCAACTTTGCAAAATGCAAGAGAACGAAACAGATACCGCCTTGCTGGACAACAGCCTCCATATGATCGATTTGATGTTGATGAAAATTTTTCATCGGCATGGATTGCTTTTGCTGTGTTTCCTTAGCTTCAAAATCGATATAGCGTCCCTTGTATACTCCAGAATAGTCTGTCGTTGAGGCTTGCCTGAAATAGGCTTCAACAATCTTTGCCCGACTGCGACGTGGATAATCTACTTTCACGATTTGAATCGGTGTTGGTTTTTTATGGATGACTGCCAGACCTCGAGAAAGATAGTATTGATTACTTTCATTGATCATTTTTTCAAATGTCATCCCACGATTCGCAAAGTCGACTGGATGTTTCCTTTGTGTAGAGACCAAGGTTTTTTTGGCTACTTTATGTGGATAGTTGACCATAGTTCTCCTTATTGGTACAATTACATCACTCTATTATATCATAAATTAGAATAATGAGGAAAAAATGAATACCATACTTGTTGCAGGTTATAAGAGTTTTGATGTGGGCGTCTTTTCCAATAAAGACCCTCGACTGACCATTATCAAAAAAGCCATTGAAAGAGATCTTCGTCGTTTATTTGAAGAAGGAGTGAAATGGCTGGTCTTTTCTGGTAATTTGGGATTTGAGGCTTGGGTACTAGAGGTCGCCTTTGAATTAAAAAAAGATTACGATTTTCAAATGGCGACGATCTTCCTATTTGAGAATGTTGGCGAAAATTGGAATGAAAGCAATCAGGAATTATTAGCACGCTTCAAACAGGTGGATTTCGTGAAATATGCCTATCCCCACTATAGCAATCCGGGTCAACTAAAAGAATACAATCAGTTTTTGATAGATAACGCGGATGGAGCTTATGTTTTTTATGATCCAGAAAATGAAACCAATTTAAAATATCTTTACAAAATGATGGTAGAAAAAGAACCATTTTATGTCAAACAATTAAGTTTTGATGACTTAAATGAACTTGCTGAAAATTTTTACGAAAACTAAGTGTTATACCTTGATTTTTCTTACCATTTTTTTATATAATTGAGATGATGAACTAGATTGGAGAGAGTAATGGCGAGTATTATTTTTACTGCGAAAGATATTTTTGATCAAGATTTCAAACGAGAAGTTCGTGGTTATAATAAAGATGAAGTAAATGAATTTTTGGATGATGTCATAAAAGACTATGAAACCTATGCTGCTTTGGTGAAGGAATTGCGTGAAGAAAACGCCCGCCTTCGTGAAGAACTTGCCCAAAAAGCACAGGAAACACCACAAACATCTCCGATTGCTAGCACTGCTACGCAAGAATTCCCGCAAGTGACAACAGCGACGAACTTTGATATTCTCAAACGTCTCAATCGTTTGGAAAAAGAAGTTTTTGGGAAACAGATCGTAGATCGCGATTATTAATCCCATAGATTGTGCAATTTTTGGATAATCGCGTGAGAGAATCCTCTCATGAGGAAAGTCCATGCTAGCACAGGCTGTGATGCCTGTAGTGTTTGTGCTAGGTGAATCCATAAGCCTAGGGACTTGGTATTCAAGTTACGGCGAGTGAAGGAGCTAAGTCTAAGGATAAGCTCTAGTAACTCTGAAAGTGCCACAGTGACGTAGTTTTTAGGGAAACCTAAAAAGTGGAACGCGGTAAACCCCTCAAGCTAGCAACCCAAACTTTGGTCGGGGCATGGAATGCGTGGAAACGAACATAGCATTCTGACTGGAAACAGTAGACAGATGATTATCGAAGGAAATGGTACCTAGTCATTTCTGGAACAAAACATGGCTTATAGAAAATTGCATATAGGTTGATGAGGTGGAGAGAGATCTCAACCTCCTTTTTTAAAGTGATAGGAATAAGATGAAAAAACAATTTGAATTGATTGCAACGGTCGCTGCTGGCTTAGAGGCTGTTGTTGGTCGAGAACTACGTGATCTCGGCTACGATTGCCAGGTTGAAAATGGACGGATTCGATTTCAAGGAGACCGTCGAGCAATCATAGAGACCAATCTCTGGTTGCGCGCGGCTGATCGAGTAAAAATTGTGGTTGGGACTTTTCCAGCCAAAACCTTCGAAGAACTCTTTCAAGGTGTCTTTGCTTTGGATTGGGAAAATTATTTGCCTTTAGGAGCACGTTTTCCCATTTCTAAGGCTAAATGTGTCAAATCAAAACTTCATAATGAACCTAGCGTTCAGGCCATTTCGAAAAAAGCAGTGGTTAAAAAGTTACAAAAACATTATGCCCGCCCAGAAGGTGTTCCTCTCATGGAAAATGGGGCAGAGTTCAAGATCGAAGTATCGATCCTTAAAGATCAAGCCACTGTCTTGATTGACACCACTGGTAGTAGCCTCTTCAAACGTGGTTATCGGACTGAAAAAGGGGGAGCCCCTATTAAGGAAAATATGGCAGCAGCAATTCTTCTGCTGTCAAACTGGTATCCAGATAAACCCTTGATTGACCCGACATGTGGTTCTGGAACGTTTTGTATTGAGGCGGCAATGATTGCGAGAAATATGGCACCTGGTTTACGTCGGACCTTTTCTTTTGAAGAATGGAACTGGATGGATGATCGCTTGATTCATGAAGTCCGTCAAGAAGCAAGCAGAAAAATCAATCGCGAGATCGAATTGGATATTATGGGAACCGATATCGATGCACGGATGGTTGAGATTGCCAAAGAAAATGCCCAGAAAGCGGGCGTTAGCAGTGACATTACTTTCAAACAAATGCGAGTCCAAGATCTTCACTCAGATAAGATCAACGGGGTGATTATCTCCAATCCTCCATATGGAGAACGCTTATCCGATGATGAGGGTGTGACGAAATTGTATACTGAAATGGGGCACGTATTTGCACCTCTCAAAACCTGGAGTAAATTTATCTTAACCAGTGATGAAGGTTTTGAATCTAAATTCGGTAGTAAAGCAGATAAAAAACGAAAACTTTATAACGGAACCCTAAAAGTTGATCTCTACCAATATTTTGGGGAACGAGTAAAACGGCAGATAAAGGCATAGAAAGGATTTTTATGACAGAGAAGGATAATAAGCCATTAGAGCAAGAAACAGAATCAATTTTAGAGTTTGAAGATGCTAAAGAGATGACGATTGGGCAAGCCAATCGAAAGGCAGAAGAAATCGAAGCAGGTGTAACGGAAGGTGATAATGTCTTAGACAAATACATCAAACAACACCGAGCTGAAATTGAAGCTGAAAAATACGATACAAAAATTTTGGCCAAAGAAGAATTGGCTAAAGCTGAAGAGTTGGCAGCTACAGAAACAGTTGCTGAAGTAGCTGAAGCAGTGGAGGAGCCGGAAGTGACGGAAACGGTCTTGGAACAAAGGCCTGAAATGGATGCTATCTCAACTGAATTACCTGCTAAGATTAAATTTGGTCCCACACCAACTGAACCAATTGTAGAAGCTGAGGAACTTCCTGAGGAAACACCAAGCAATGCGGGCAAACGAATCAAAGCGGTTCTATACTCTGCCTTAGGTCTTGCGATTGTCGGTTCGGCCATTTTTGTGACCTATAACTGGATGCACAGTCGTGGAAAATCTGGTGGTACAACTGTTGTATCGTCTTCATCTAGCAAGTCATCTTCTACTTCTAAATCAAGTAGCAGTGAAACACAGGCTCAAAAATTGGAAGAGTTTACCAAAGCCTACGATGCCTTTTTTGTAGATGAATCAAAAAGTGCTCTTAAAAATGATAAATTCGGAGACTTGGAAAATCTGAAGAAACTGCTGGACAAATTAGAAGGAAGCAGTGATTATAATGCGGCTAAAACAAAATATGAAGACCTTGTGAAGCAAGTTTCTGCCATTCAAAAAGTGAATTCTCAATTTAGTTCTCCAGTCATCAAAGATGGAGTTCTTGATGCAACTGCCAAAGCGAAAAGTGATGCGACCTTTGCAGAAACAAAGACAGGCAATGAAAAATTAGATAGCTTATTGAATGAGGCGGTTGCGCAAGGACGTTCACAACAAGTTGCGACACCGGCACCAGTGACAGGGACAGGTGGTACAGATACTTCTAATGCAACTCCAGCCCCAGCTCAAGCAGCAACGCCTACGGCCCCAACTGTCAATGCTGCTACAGGTGGTGCAGGAACGGCAAGTCCAGGCTATTCAGGGTACGGTCTTCCAAGCGATGGTGTCCCACTTCAGCGGAACTTGAGTCGTGTGCCATATAACCAAGCAGCTATCAATGATGTCAATAACCCAGCTTGGGTGTTTGGTGATGGGATCCTTGAAAAAGTATTGAATATTGCTCGTAAACGTGGACATATCACTGGCAATCAATACATTTTAGAGCGTGTCAATATCATTAACGGTAATGGCTATTACAACCTATTCAAACCAGATGGAACCTATCTCTTTAGTATCAATGCCAAAACTGGTTATTTCGTAGGAAACGGAAAAGGTCATTCAGATGCTCTGGATTATTAATGCTTGATCAGACATCCCCTTTTTGGGAAAAATGACAATAAAAAAGAGAGTGGGACAGAAATCGGTAATTCGTTAGAATTCGATTTCGTCGTCCCACCTCCGCACAGTTGAGTAGGGCTGTAAAAGCTGATGAAATCAGCGTAGTAGAGCCCACTCAACCACTGCGTCTTGCTCGACAATCCAAAAATAATTGAGAGGCTAGGACTTTTGTCCCAGCCTCTTTTTCGTATTAAACAAGATGACGTTCAAAGGGATCGTCAGAAATTCCTTGATCTAGAATCAGGCGACACCATTCTTTGGCTGAAAAGAGGCTGTGATCCTTGTAATTTCCGCAAGACTCAATGGTTGTGCCTGGCACATCCTCCCAAGTGCTGACAGATGCAATTTCTTCTAAAGAATCTTTGATTACTTTAGCAATTTCCGTACTCGAATGCTGTCCCCACATGATCATATGAAAACCGGTGCGACATCCAAATGGGGAACAATCAATCATACCATCGATGCGTTTGCGAATAAGCATTGCAAAAAGGTGCTCGATCGTGTGGAGTCCCGCAGTAGGAATCGCATTATCATTGGGTTGCACTAAACGAATATCAAAGTTGGAGATGATGTCTCCTTTGGGTCCAGTTTCTTCCCCAATCAAGCGTACATAGGGAGCCTTCACAGCTGTGTGGTCCAATTCAAAACTTTCAACAATTACTTCTTTTGTCATACTCAAATCCTTCTTTGTTTTTCTTGATTATAGCATAAAAAAGCAGATTCAACAAAGTGGAAATAAATGAATGTCTCACAGATGTTCCATGAAAGAAAAGTCGATAAAAGAACAAGCGTTAAGCAAAAATATAAAAGGTTTTTCCTGTTTTTTTAGATTGTTAATTTTAGTAATTTATGGTAAAATGTAAAAGAATTTTTAATTCAACTAATTAAATAGATTTGGGGTAAAAGCATGAATTTTGTTATTACAGGTGTTTTTGCCGCGGTCATTGGTTTAGTCATTGGATATGTGGGAACTGCTCTTAAAATGAAAGCTTCAAAAGAAGCTGCGGAACTCACCCTTTTGAATGCTGAACAAGAAGCAACGAATTTACGTGGGCAGGCTGAACGCGAAGCCGATTTGATTTTAAAAGAGGCGAAGCATGAGTCAAGTTCACTTAAAAAAGAAGCACTTTTGGAGGCAAAGGAAGAAGCCAGAAAATATCGTGAAGAGGTCGATGCTGAGTTTAAGTCAGAACGACAAGAATTGAAGCAATTAGAAAGCCGTTTGGCAGAACGTGCTAGCAATCTTGATCGTAAAGACGACATTTTAACAAGCAAAGAACAGTCTCTTGAACACAAAGAGCAAAGTCTTACAGATAGAACTAAACACATTGATACGCGTGAACAACAGCTGGAAGAGCTTGAACACAAGAAAGTAGAAGAACTGGAACGTGTCGCTGCTCTAAGTCAAGGAGAAGCGCGTGACATTATTTTGAGTCAGACGGAAGAGCAACTTTCAAAAGAAATTGCCTCACGGATTCGAGATGCTGAATTGGAAGTGAAAGAACGTTCTGATAAAATCGCAAAAGACATTCTCGTGCAAGCTATGCAGCGAATGGCGGGTGATTTTGTTGCTGAGCAAACAAACTCAACCGTTCATTTGCCGGACGATAGTATGAAAGGTCGGATTATCGGTCGTGAAGGTCGCAATATTCGTACCTTTGAGAGTTTGACAGGTGTCGATGTGATTATTGATGATACGCCTGAAGTGGTGACCTTGTCAGGGTTTGATCCGATTCGTCGTGAAATTGCCCGAATGACAATGGAGAGCCTTCTCAAAGATGGTCGGATCCATCCAGCCCGTATCGAAGAGCTGGTTGAGAAGAACCGTCAGGAAATTGACAATCGTATTCGTGAATACGGTGAGGCGGCTGCCTATGAAATCGGTGCGCCAAACCTCCATCCAGATTTGATGAAAATCATGGGACGGTTGCAATTCCGTACTTCTTATGGTCAAAACGTTTTGCGTCACTCCATTGAAGTTGCCAAACTTTCTGGTATTATTGCTAGCGAGTTGGGTGAAAATGCTACCTTAGCACGACGTGCAGGATTCTTACATGATATCGGTAAAGCGATTGACCGTGAAGTGGAAGGAAGTCACGTCGAGATTGGAACTGAATTGGCACGGAAGTACAAGGAACACCCAGTGGTGGTCAATACCATTGCCAGTCACCATGGTGACGTGGAACCAGAAAGTGTCATCGCAGTCATTGTCGCTGCAGCGGATGCCTTGAGTGCAGCTCGACCTGGAGCACGAAGTGAGTCACTTGAAAGCTACATCAAACGCTTGCAAGATCTTGAAGAAATTGCAAATAGTTTTGAAGGAGTTAAGACAAGTTTCGCCCTTCAAGCGGGTCGTGAAATCCGTATTATGGTTAGCCCTGAGGCAATCAAGGATGATAAAGTGACGATCTTAGCTCATGATATTCGTGAGAAGATCGAGTCCAATCTTGAGTATCCTGGAAACATTAAGGTTACCGTGATTCGAGAATTGCGTGCAGTCGATTACGCAAAATAAACAAAAGCTTGAGATCTAGCATCTCAAGCTTTTTTGAATGAAAAAATCAGTTGAAAATTAGGCCGATTTTTGTTACACTAGATAGAAAGACATTGAAGGAGAAATCATGGCGGATCGTGGCTTATTAATCGTATTTTCTGGCCCTTCGGGGGTTGGAAAAGGAACGGTCAGACGAGAAATTTTTGAAAACTCGGACAATCAGTTTCAGTATTCTGTATCGATGACGACGCGTGCACAACGTCCAGGTGAAGTGGATGGTGTCGACTATTTTTTCCGTACACGTGAAGAATTTGAAGATTTGATCCGTCAAGGGCAAATGTTGGAGTACGCTGAGTACGTTGGAAATTACTATGGGACTCCTTTAACCTATGTGAATGAAACCTTGGACAAGGGAATCGATGTATTCCTTGAAATTGAAGTTCAGGGTGCCCTTCAAGTAAAGAAGAAAGTTCCAGATGCAGTTTTTATTTTCTTAACTCCGCCTGATTTGGATGAATTGCAAGATCGATTAGTGGGTCGCGGGACAGATAGTGCAGAAGTTATTGCGCAACGGATTGAAAAAGCAAAAGAAGAAATCGCCATGATGCGTGAATATGACTACGCCATTGTGAACGACCAGGTTCCTCTTGCTGCTGAACGTGTCAAACGTGTGATCGAAGCAGAGCATTTCCGTGTAGACCGTGTCATTGGCCATTATCTGGATATGTTACCAAAAACACAAACTATTGTGAAGAGATAAATAATTAGAAATTAGGTATAGGAATATGATGTTAAAACCTTCTATTGATACATTGCTTGACAAAGTACCATCAAAATATTCATTGGTTATTCTTGAGGCAAAACGGGCCCACGAATTGGAAAGTGGTGCAGTACCAACTCAAGAATTCCAATCAGTTAAATCAACATTACAAGCGCTTGAAGAAATCGAGTCTGGAAACGTAGTTGTTCACCCGGATCCAGAAGCAAAACGTGAAGCACTTCGTCGTCGGATTGAAGCAGAGCGGATTCGCAAAGAAGAAGAAGAGCGCAAAATTAAGGAACAAATTGCCAAAGAAAAAGAAGATGGTGAAAAAATTTAAGGTTGGGGCTTCTCAATCTTATTTTTTGCTATTTAAAGGGTTCCGTGATAAAGTAAAGCTCATATGATAGAGGCTGGAGGTGAAAAAGTGATAGCAAAAGTCATCGTAGATGTCCCATTGATGCAGACAGATAAACCCTATTCTTATCAGATTCCATTAGAATTTGAGGATATGGTGGAGGCAGGTATGCGAGTTCATGTCCCCTTTGGTAAAGGGAATCGCCTCATTCAAGGGATTGTGGTAGATGTTTTAGAAGAGGCAGACACAAGCGAGGAATTAAAAGCGATTGTGGAGGTCTTGGATTACACTCCGGTCTTAAATCAAGAGCAGTTCTGGTTGGCAGATCAATTACGAAAAAGTGTTTTTTCTTATAAGATCACGATTTTAAAAACCATGCTTCCTTCTCTCCTCAATTCGAGTTATGATAAGATTTTGTATCCTCAACCTTCTTTAGATCCAACTCTCAAAGTGAAACTTTTTGGTGAAAAAAATGAAGTTTCTTTTTCTTCTCTAGATGCGGCCGATCAAGCCCAAGTGATGCGGTTGGTCAGAAAAGGAGATTTGGTACTTGAATACAAGGCCAAGGATAGGAAACAAATTAAAACAGAAAAATGGTATCGCGTTAACCAGGAAGGATTAAAAGAACTTCAACCATCAGGAAGAGCTAAAAAAAGGCTAGCATTGAAAGAGCGCCTGTTACTAGAGCAAGGGGAGCAACCCTTAGCAGGATTGTATCAGGATTTTTCACGAGAAGTGGTAGCTTATTTTATCGAACAGGGTGTTTTAGAAATTACAGAACGAGAAGTGAATCGGGCGGCTGCATATTATGAAGGCAAAGAACAGACCCAGGCTCTGCTTTTAAATTCAGAGCAAGCAAAAGCTGTCGAAACAGTAGTTTCTCAAATTGGGAAAACATCAAAACCTTTTTTACTAGAAGGTGTGACTGGAAGTGGGAAAACAGAAGTTTATCTGCAGATTATTCAAGAAGTTCTAAATAAGGGGAAAACGGCTATTATGTTGGTTCCTGAGATTTCCCTGACGCCACAGATGACGGATCGTTTTATCTCGCGTTTTGGCCAGGAAGTAGCTATTCTGCACTCGGGCTTATCAAATGGTGAGAAGTATGATCAATGGCGGAAAGTTGAACGTGGGGAGGCCAAGGTAGTCGTTGGAGCGCGCTCAGCCATCTTTGCCCCTTTAAAAAACATCGGAGCCATCATCATTGATGAGGAGCATGAGGCTTCCTACAAACAAGATAGTAATCCACGCTACCACGCAAGGGAAGTCGCAGTCCTAAGGGCTCAGTACAATCAAGCAGTCTTGCTTCTTGGATCTGCTACACCAAGTTTAGAATCGAGGGCTCGTGCAACAAAAGGGGTTTATGAATTAATTCGTCTCACCCAACGGGCCAATCCGGCAGCCAAAATTCCAGAAGTTAAAGTCGTTGATTTCCGTGATTATATTGGCCAAAATGAAGCTGGTAACTTCACTCCGGTTCTAGTGGAAGCTATTGCTGATCGCTTGCAGAAAAAAGAGCAGGTCGTCTTGATGTTGAACCGCCGTGGTTATTCCAGCTTTGTCATGTGTCGCGAGTGTGGAACTGTGGATACTTGTCCCAATTGTGATATCTCACTGACCCTCCACATGGATACTAAAACCATGAACTGTCATTATTGTGGCTATAGCAAAGCGATTCCTCGACACTGTCCAAATTGCCAAAGTCCTTCCATTCGTTATTACGGGACAGGAACACAAAAAGCCTATGATGAATTACAAGAGATCTTTCCTGAGGCTAAAATTTTGCGTATGGATGTGGATACTACCCGAAAAAAAGGGAGCCACGCAGCAATATTAGATGCTTTCGGGAATGGAGAAGCGGATATTTTATTAGGGACGCAAATGATTGCGAAGGGCTTGGATTTTCCAAATGTGACGTTAGTGGGTGTCTTGAATGCGGATACTTCTTTAAATTTACCGGATTATCGATCCTCAGAGCGAACCTTTCAACTCTTGACTCAGGTGGCAGGAAGGGCCGGACGAGCAGAGAAAGAAGGAGAGGTTATCATTCAGAGCTACAACCCCAATCATTATGCGATTCGATTTGCCAAAAACCAAGATTATGAAGGCTTTTTTGCCTATGAAATGCAGATTCGCCGGCAGTTAGGCTATACGCCTTATTACTTCACAGTTGGGTTAACCCTATCCCATAAGAGTGAGGAAATTGTGATGGAGAAGTCACATCAGGTCATGGAAATTCTCCGATCTGGCTTATCTGATCAGGTCCAAATCTTAGGACCAACACCTAAACCAATTGCACGCACACATAATTTGTATCATTATCAAATCATTGTGAAATATCGTTTCGAAGAAGGCATGACACAGGTCTTGAATCAAATCCTAGAATTTACACAAGAAAGAGGCAACCAAGATCTACGTGTCAGTATTGATAATGAACCTCAAAGCTTTATGTAAGGAAGAAAGAAATGACAAAATTAATTTTTATGGGAACGCCTGATTTTTCAGCGACGGTTTTAAAGGGATTGTTAGCAGATTCGCGCTATGAAATTTTGGCAGTTGTGACGCAACCAGACCGCAAAGTAGGTCGCAAAAAAGAGATTCGAATGACCCCGGTGAAGCAGGTAGCTTTAGAACATCGACTACCAGTTCTTCAGCCGGAGAAATTATCGGGTAGTCCAGAAATGGAAACGCTCTTATCACTAGATGCAGATGGAATTGTGACCGCTGCTTTTGGACAATTTTTACCGACAAAATTGTTGGAGAACTTCCAATTCGCGGTGAATGTCCACGCGTCTTTATTACCTAAATATAGAGGTGGAGCTCCCATTCACTATGCCCTGATCAATGGTGACGAAGAAGCTGGGGTTACAATTATGGAAATGGTCAAGGAAATGGATGCCGGAGACATGATTGCAGCTCGTTCTCTCCCAATTTTAGATGAGGACAATGTGGGAACTTTGTTTGAAAAATTGGCAGTCCTTGGACGTGACTTACTCCTAGATACTTTGCCAGCTTACCTGGCAGGGGAGATCAAGCCAAGTCCACAAGATCCAAGTTTGGTCACATTTTCACCGAATATTTTACCGGAAGAAGAGGTTTTGGACTGGACCAAAACCAATCGCCAAGTCTTTAATCAGATCCGAGGGATGAATCCTTGGCCGGTCGCTCATACGTTATTAAATGGGCAACGCTTTAAAGTTTATGAAGCAGAGCTATGCGAAGGAAATGGAAATCCAGGAGAAGTGATTGCTTTGACCAAAAAAGAGTTGCTGGTCGCTGCAGGAGAAGGCGCATTGTCCCTCAAAGTTGTGCAGCCGGCAGGAAAACCAAAAATGTCCATCACAGACTTTTTGAATGGCGCTGGCCGTCAATTGAAAGTAGGAGATCACTTTGGAAATTAAACAAATGAATGCGCGTGAACAGATCGTTCGAGTGTTAGAAGAGGTTTTTGAACAGGGAGCTTATTCTAATATTGCACTAAATCAAGCGCTAGAACACTCTCAACTTTCAGATAAAGATAGAAGCTTTGTTACGGAAGTTGTATACGGTACTGTAGCACGGAAGATAACACTCGAGTGGTATCTCGCCCACGTAATTGAAGACCGGACGAAATTGGATCCTTGGCTCTATTATCTTTTGATGATGAGTTTGTATCAACTTGTTTATTTAGACCGCATTCCCGATCATGCCATCGTCAATGAAGCTGTTCGGATAGCAAAACGTCGAAAAGAAGGCAGTGAGAAGTTTGTCAATGCTATTCTTAGAAAGCTCCTCCGCGAGGGGCTACCAGCTATTGATACGATCAAGCGAAAGAACAAACGTTATTCGGTAGAGTATTCCCTACCTGTATGGTTGGTCAAAGCATTGATCGAAGAATACGGTGAGGAACGTGCTTGCGCTATTTTTAAGAGTCTCTATCAGCGTAATAAATCCAGTATTCGTGTGATTGATCTAGACGAAAAAGAAGAGTTGGCTCAGCTGTTCGAAGCAACCTCCTCTCTACTTGCTCCGTCCGCTCTCGTGAAAGAACAGGGACATTTTGCAGCGCATTCCTTGTTCAAAGAAGGGCGCATTACTATTCAAGACGAGTCCAGTCAATTGGTGGCACCGGCTTTGGATTTGCAAGGAGATGAGTGGGTTTTAGATGCCTGTGCGGCGCCAGGTGGAAAGACGACTCACCTGGCTTCTTATCTCACAACTGGGAAAGTCACAGCCTTGGATCTCTATGACCATAAGCTCAAATTGATTCAAGAAAATGCTAATCGGCTCCATGTTGCGGACAAAATTTTGACAAAGAAGTTAGATGCGACAAAAGTCTTTGAAACATTTGGACCTGATGCTTTCGATAAAATTTTGGTGGATGCGCCTTGTTCAGGGATTGGTTTGATACGGAGAAAGCCTGATATCAAGTACAATAAAGAGAGTGCAGATTTTGTATCTTTACAAGCTATTCAATTGGCCATTCTGGATAGTGTTTGTCAAAGTGTGCGTAAAGGTGGTATAATAGTGTACAGTACGTGTACAATTATGGGCAAAGAGAATTTTGAAGTGGTGGACCAATTTTTGAAAAACCATCCAAATTTCGAACAAGTCCCATTGGATCACGAAAGAAAAGATATTCTTAAAAATGATTGTATCCTTATTACACCCGAATTATATGGAAGCGACGGCTTCTTTATTAGTCGTTTTAAGAGAATCTCATAATATCAGGAGGAAACTGACAGTATGGATATTACGATCTTAACCGATGTAGGTCAAAGACGGACAAATAACCAAGACTATGCAAATCAATATACAAACAAGGCAGGAAAACCGATGGTTTTTCTTGCTGATGGTATGGGAGGACACCGTGCCGGAAATATTGCTAGTGAAATGGCAGTCACAGACCTAGGTGCGGCTTGGGTTTCTTCTGAGATCGAGACGGTTAATCAAGTACGGGAATGGTTTGCAGAACATTTAGAAGCTGTGAATCGTCGGATTCATTTGGCTGGGCAAGATGATGAGCACAAAGGAATGGGAACGACACTAGAAGCCTTGGCTTTTGTAGAAGGACAAGTGATTTATGCCCACGTTGGGGATTCACGGATTGGCCTCATTCGTCAGGGCGAATACCAGCAGTTGACCAGTGACCATTCTCTTGTAAATGCTCTTTTGCGAGCTGGTCAAATTACAGAGGAAGAAGCTGCCCATCATCCTCAACGTAACATCATCACTCAGTCCATTGGTCAAAAAGATGAGTTAGAGCCGGATTATGGTTTGGTGACGGTTGAAGCAGATGATTATATTTTGATCAATAGTGACGGTTTAACCAATATGATTGGCCCAGATGAAATCAGAGACATTGTCTTGAGTGATGTTTCACTGGAAGAAAAAGCTCAAACCTTGATTCGTTTTGCCAATAATGCTGGAGGCTTGGATAATATCACCGTTGTACTGCTCCACTTTACTGAGGAGGACGCAGCATGATTCAAATCGGCAAAATTTTTGCCGGGCGATATAAAATCATCCAACAAATTGGACGCGGCGGGATGGCAGATGTTTATCTTGCGCGTGATTTGATTTTGGATGGGGAAGAAGTTGCAGTCAAGGTACTGCGTACGAATTACCAGACGGATCCCATTGCAGTTGCGCGTTTTCAGCGTGAAGCAAAGGCGATGGCAGAGCTGGACCATCCAAATATCGTTCGGATTACAGACATTGGCGAAGAAGAAGGACAACAATACCTTGCAATGGAATATGTTGCAGGTTTAGACTTGAAACGCTATATCAAAGAAAATGCTCCTTTATCAAATGAAGAAGCTGTTCGTTTGATGGGGCAGATCCTTCTAGCTATGCGTCTTGCCCATACGCGTGGCATTATCCATAGAGATTTAAAACCACAGAATGTTCTCTTGACACCAGATGGAACAGCAAAAGTTTCAGACTTTGGGATTGCAGTGGCCTTCGCAGAGACTAGTTTGACTCAGACCAACTCGATGTTGGGGTCGGTTCATTATTTGTCCCCTGAGCAGGCGCGCGGTTCAAAAGCTACGGTGCAAAGTGACATCTACGCGATGGGGATCATTTTCTATGAGATGTTGACAGGACACATTCCTTATGATGGAGATAGTGCAGTTACAATCGCTTTGCAGCATTTTCAAAAGCCACTCCCATCTATTCGGGAAGAGAATAAGAATGTTCCACAAGCTTTAGAAAATGTGGTGATCAAAGCGACCGCTAAAAAACTGACGGATCGCTATAAATCAGTGGCAGAGATGTATGTGGACCTTTCAAGTTGCTTGTCCTACGAGAGAAGAAATGAGAAAAAACTGATTTTTGAAGATCAATCGAAAGCTGATACAAAGACTCTTCCAAAAGTGAGTCCAACTCCAAAGACGGCTCCTGTTCCAATCTCTGAGGTACGCAGTGAAATCAGTTCGGTAGATCCTAATCGACCATTATCTGACCAGCAGACAATGGCACCAAGTAAAAAGCCAAGAAGACGCTTGCGGGCGCGCTACAAGGTCTTGTTTTTTGCCATTGCCCTAGTTCTTGCAGCCTTTACTTTCTTGTTGTATATGAGCCCAGCCAATAAAACAGTTCCAGATGTTTCCGGCAAAACCATTGCCGAAGCTAGAGCGGTTATTGAGGGACAAGACCTTCAAGTCGGTGAAGAGAAAGAAGAGTACAGTGATTCGGTTGCAGAAGGCTATGTCATTCGGACCAATCCAAATGCAGGTGCTCAAAAGAAAGAACAAAGTCGCATTGATTTGATTGTTTCAAAAGGTCCAAATAGTTTTGAAATGCCAAACTATGTAGGAGAAACACGAGCTAAAGCAGAGGAAGATCTGAAAAATACTTATAAAGTATCAAGCAAAATGATCACGATTGAAGAAGTTGAGACCTTCGATTATGCTGCAGGGACAGTTCTTGAACAAACCCCAGCTCCAGGAGAGCAATATTCTCTGAATTCAAAAACCAAGATTGTTTTGAAAGTAGCGAAAGAAACGACTTCAATTGAAATGCCAAACTATGTTGGATCAACTTATGATTTTGCTAGAAGTAATTTGATTGAGATCTATGGTATTAAAGAAGCCAATATCGAATTAAGAAAAACGGAACATCTCCCTGATGGGGTAGTTGTTTCTGCCGGTCAAATTGTCAGTCAAACTCCAGAAGTTTCGAGTACGGTGGATATTAACCGAACACGAATTGTTTTGACTGTATATGAGCCTAAAGTGATGGCTTCTTCAAGTACGAAAGCCTCATCAAGTTCAGATGCATCTAGTTCATCCTCTGCTGAACGATCAGATACAGAAAGCTCCAGCAGTAGTGCAACTGGTGGAGATTCATAAATCAGTCTAAGACTCAGATGGATTTCTGAGTCTTTTTGATTGTCTGCTATTATCCAACCACAGACGGAAGTCAAATGAGGAAAAATTTGATAAAATAGGAAAAGATGAGGTAGACTATGTGGAAAATACAAATTTTTATTTTCGTTGAAGCCGTTTTGTTAACATTAGCAGCGATCACCATTTTATCAATCGATTTTTCCAGATTTGTTGTCTTGATGGTTCTCTTTTTGCTCCTTTTGTATTACTATTTTGGCAAACAAAAAGCAAATTTTCTATTAATTGCACTGAGCGTGCTCTTGTTTTTTATCGTAATGCTGAATCCTTTTGTGATTGCAGCCATTTTATTTGCGGTGGTTTATGGTTTATTGATCGCCTACCCTTATATGTATAAGGAAAATGAAGCCGTTGTGTTTGATGTTGAAGAGGATACGAAAATTCGTCAGGAAAAAACTCGATGGATTGGTGATTTACAACATTTTTCAAAGCAAAGTCGAGGGTATCGAGATCTGAATGTGATCCGAGTTTTTGGGAATGACACCCTCCATTTAGAGGAGGTAGCCATTTGCAATTGGGACAATGTAGTGATCATTCGGAAAGGTTTTGGAAATACAAAAATTATCTTACCGATTGATTTGGAATTGCATTTACAAATTAACACTCTGTATGGAGATCTGAAGTTTTTGGATCTTCCTGTCCGTAAAATGAGGAATGAAACCATAGACATTGAAACGGCACACTATCGGAGATCGCACCGTTCTATAAAAATTGTGTTAGTTGGTATTGTTGGGGATGTTGAGGTGATTCGCGCATGAAGAAATTAGACTATCTCCTATTGTACTTCTATTCCCTAATGGTGGTTGCGGTCATTTGTCATACCATTTTCCATTTTGTTGGTTTTCAGTGGGGCAAACTTCTCTCAGATCTTTCCTTGCTTCAGTCATTCCTATTTTTGGTTTTTAGTCTGACGCTTGCATTGACGGCTTTGGTTGTCTTAATTATCAAAATCACGCAATTTGTAACAGTTCATGCAGTACAACAAAAGGTAGAATCTATCCTGACTGCTTCACAGCGAAAAGAAATTGCCCCCAAAGAATTGAATCAACAGTTAGATTTATTGGACAGCAAATTGCTTCGACTAGAAGAAAATTTACAAAAGAGTGAAAATCGTGTGATGCGAAATGAAGAAGAAATTGTGGAAATCGAGCGTAAGAGAATTGCGCGTGATCTACATGATACGGTTAGTCAAGAATTGTTTGCAGCCAATATGATTTTATCTGGAGTGGCAGCACAGGCTCTTGAGTTAGAGAAAAGTCAGATCCAGCAGCAACTAAATGGTGTGTCAGATATTCTAGGTACAGCCCAAAATGATTTACGCGTCTTGCTCCTACATCTTCGTCCTACAGAATTGGAAGGAAAAAGTTTGGTAGAAGGGATGGAGATGATTTTTAGAGAATTGAAGGAAAAGAGTAACCTAGCAGTTGTCTTCCATCATAATGACATGAGCATTCCAAAAGAAATGGAAGAACATCTATTTCGGATCGTCCAAGAAATTGTCAGCAATACCTTGAAACACGCTAGAGCTCAACAAATGGATGTCTTTTTGCAACAGGAAGGAAAACAACTTCATTTACGGATGGTAGATGATGGAATCGGATTTGAGCAGGAAAAATTGGAACGATTGAGTTATGGGTTGAAAAATATTCAAGAACGTGTAGAAGACATGGCGGGAACCATTAAAATAAGAACGAGTCCTCAAAAGGGAGTGGCTGTAGATATTCGTGTTCCCCTCCTTGTAAAAGATAAAAATGAAAAGGAAACTGTATGAAAGTATTATTAGTAGATGATCATGAAATGGTCCGATTGGGATTGAAAAGCTTTTTGTCCATGCAAACCGATATTGAGCAAGTCTTAGAGGCACAAAATGGGCAAAAAGGCGTGGAGTTGGCGTTGAAAGAAAAACCAGACGTCATCATCATGGATATTGTGATGCCAGAGCTAAATGGTATCGATGCAACTCTAGCCATCCTAAAAGAGTGGCCGGAAGCTAAAATTGTCATTTTGACGTCTTATTTAGATAACGAAAAGATTTACCCAGTCTTAGATGCAGGTGCAAAAGGGTATATCTTAAAGACTTCGTCAGCAACTGAGATCTTACAGGCTGTCCGAAAGGTTGCAAAGGGAGAATTTGCAATTGAGACAGAAGTTAGTCAAAAAGTTAAGTCACGAAAGAACCATGCTGAATTGCATGATGATTTGACAGCTAGAGAACGAGATATTCTGGCTTTATTGACGAAAGGATATGAAAATCAACGAATAGCAGATGAACTCTTCATTTCTTTAAAAACAGTGAAGACCCATGTCTCCAACATCTTATCCAAATTAGAAGTCAGTGATCGGACGCAAGCAGTCGTCTATGCCTTCCGACACCATCTGGTGAATCAAGAAGATTTTTAAAGGGAAACATGCTATAATAGAGCATGATCATAAGGGGGAGACAAGTGGACGCAAAATTACGTTATAAAGCCAAAAAAGTTAAAATCGTCTTTTTTGATATTGATGATACATTACGTGCAAAAGAAACTGGATTGATCCCAGAATCTGTCAAAGAAGTCTTTCATCAATTGAAAGAAAAAGGAATCCGAACAGGGATTGCAACGGGTAGAGGGATTTTTGGGGTTGTTCCTGAAATCATGGACTTAAAGCCTGATTTTCTAGTAACCTTAAACGGTGCCTATATAGAAGATACAAAAGGAACTGTGATCTACCAATCACCAATCAATGAAGCAATCGTTTCTTCTTTTGTGGATTGGGCCAAAGAATCCGAGATTGATTATGGGTTAGTAGCTAGTCATCAAGCTTCCCTGTCTAATCGGACACCCTTGATCAGTGATGCTATTGACATCATTTATCCAAACTTACCAGTAGATCCAGATCTGCATTTGAAAGAACCTATTTTCCAAATGTGGACCTTTGATGAACAGGATAGTGAGCTAGAGTTGCCCCCTTCTTTGCAAGAGAACTTGCGCCTAGTTTCGTGGCATCCCCATTCGTCAGATGTTGTTCGCTTTGAAGCTTCAAAAGCTTCAGGAGTTTCTCATCTTGTAAATCATTTGGGCTTGAAGCCAGAGAATGTTTTAGTATTTGGGGATGGATTAAATGATCTAGAATTGTTTGATTACGCTGGAATTAGTATCGCAATGGGAAAATCTGCCCCAGAGTTACAAGAAAAAGCTGATTATATCACTAAGAATTTAGAAGAAGATGGCATATTCTATGCCTTAGAGGAGTTAAATATGGTTGAAAAAGAATTGACATTACCACAGTTAGAACTTGCTACGGTTGACGGTCCTGTCGCTGTGATCAAAACCAATCACGGTGAGATGAACATTCAATTGTTCCCGGATCAAGCGCCAAAAACAGTTGCAAACTTTGTAGCTCTTGCTAAGTCTGGCTATTATGATGGTGTCATTTTCCATCGGATTATTAAAGATTTTATGATCCAAGGGGGAGATCCTACTGGTACAGGTATGGGTGGTGAATCCATCTATGGTGAGAGCTTCGAAGACGAATTTTCAAAAGAACTGTACAATATTCGCGGAGCCCTTTCGATGGCAAATGCTGGACCAAACACAAATGGTAGCCAATTCTTTATTGTACAAAATCAACATCTCCCATATTCGAAAAAGGAATTGGTCCGCGGTGGCTGGCCTGAAGAAATTGCTGAAATCTATACGACAGAAGGAGGAACTCCTCACCTAGATCAACGCCATACCGTATTTGGACAATTGATGGATAAAGCTTCTTTTGCTGTGTTGGATGAGATCGCGGCTGTTGAGACAGGGATGATGGATAAGCCGGTAGAAGATGTCGTGATTGAAACCGTCGAAATTGAGGACTAATATGAAAATTGGAGATAAGTTAGAAGGGACCATTACAGGCATTCAACCTTATGGTGCCTTTGTCGAACTAGAGTCGGGTGTCACGGGCTTGATTCATATCTCAGAGATTAGAAGTGGTTATGTAAGTAATATTCATGATATTCTTTCAATTGGAGAAAAAGTCTTTGTCCAAGTCATCGATGTTGATGAATATTCTAAGAAAGCTAGCCTCTCTCTGAGAACGCTAGAAGAAACACCACAACGAAGCATTCGACACCATCGTTTTTCAAATGACCGCCATAAGAGTGGTTTTGCGCCCTTAGCTCAACAGATGCCGACCTGGGTCAAAGAAGGAAAGGTATTCTTTAGCAAACAAGAAAAAAAATAAAAACTTCGATAGGTTGATGAAACCTACCGAAGTTTTTTTAATATAGAGAATTATTCAAATTCGTAAAGGGTAGTAGAAAGGTAACGTTCTCCATTATCTGGTGCAAGAGCAAGAACTTTTTTACCGCTTCCCAATTCTTTTGCGACTTCAATAGCAGCATAGATAGCAGCTGCGCTTGAGATACCGACTAAGAATCCTTCAGCACCACCAATAGCGCGTGCAAGTTCGAAAGCTTCTTCTGAAGATACGCGACGAACACCATCATATGCATTAGTGTCTAAAGTATTTGGGATAAAACCAGCTGAAATCCCTTGAATTTTATGTGGTCCAGGTTTTTCGCCAGAAAGGACTGCAGATTCATTGGCCTCAACGGCATAGACTTTGACAGCAGGATTATTCTTTTTCAAAGTATGAGAAATACCAGAAACAGTACCACCAGTACCAACACCTGCGACAAAAGCATCTAAACCATCTTTTCCAAAGGCATCAACGATTTCTTGTCCTGTTGTTCTTTCATGTACCTCTGGGTTAGCAGGGTTTTCAAATTGAAGAGGAAGGAAGCCATTTCTTTCTGCAGCGATTGCTTCAGCTTTAGCGATAGCGCCTTTCATTCCTTCACTTCCAGGAGTCAAAACGAGTTCAGCTCCATAGGCTTGGATGATTTTACGACGTTCCACACTCATGGTTTCAGGCATGACAATCACAACTTTGTAGCCTTTAGCTGCGCCGACCCATGACAAGCCAATCCCTGTGTTCCCACTAGTTGCTTCGACAATGGTATCACCTGGTTTGATCAAGCCATCCGCTTCAGCTTTTTCAATCATGCTCAAAGCAATCCGGTCTTTGACAGATGATCCAGGATTGAAGGCTTCGAGTTTGACATAGACATCTGCAGCTCCTTCAGGAACAAGACGATTCAATTTGACAATCGGAGTGTTCCCAATCAATTCTGTAATATTTTCATAAATAGCCATAATATACCTCAGTTCTAGGTTTTCTTGATACTAACAAGTATAGTCTCTTGCGAGAAGAATGTAAAATATAGAAATTTTATGGGTGTGATAAAAAAAAACTATCGTTGCCGATAGTATTGTTAATTATTTTTCTACAGAGAGCAGGGGTACTTCAACCTCACGAATTCCTTGGTCCTCAATAATGACTTTGCCATTGTAAAATTCGACTAAAGCCGCTGTGATAGAGTTTGTGTTTTCTTTATCCACAAAAATCGTTGTCATCACCTGATCTGTGAACATCGGATCTTGTTCTGCCAATTGATGGTCTTTTAAGAAATTAGCAAATTCTTGGTATTGGGAATAAGAAAGTGTGATCCCAAGAACCACTTGCTCTTTGATTTCTACCAGTCCAATCTCTCGAACTGCTTGTGCCACACTTCCAGCATAAGCACGAATCAGACCGCCAGCACCTAATTTAACACCTCCGAAATAGCGGGTAACCACGACACAACTATTAGTGATGCGATGATTCTCCAAAACTCCTAACATCGGTACCCCAGCTGTTCCACTAGGCTCTCCATCGTCACTGGTTCGTTTGATATCACTTTGTTCTCCAATGATGAAAGCAGAGCAGTTATGTGTAGCCTTATAGTGTTCCTTTTTGATGGCATTGATAAAATCTCTAGCTTCCTCTTCAGAGGAGACTCGCTTGACATGACAAATGAATTTTGATTTTTTGATTTCTTCTTGAACAGTGCCGTTCTCTTTAAATGTAATATATTCCATATTCTTATTTTACAAAAAAAGAATGATTTTCTCCAACTTTTGCGAATTAATAAGTATGAAGATAGAAGATTCTTATGGAAGACTCTTAACGGAGAGTCAAATGACAAATGATCTGAAAGAAATTGCCCAAGAACTTCCAGCTATGGAAAAACAGAATGGAAGGTACCAATGTTTTCGATGTGGCAGTTTGATTGATCAAAAACTTTGGAAGTTGAGTGAGGAGGTGCTGTATTGTAGAGCCTGTATCCAATTGGGAAGGATCCGGAGTGATCAAAAACTTTATGCTATTGCACAGAAGGACTTTGAAGGACAGGAGGTGTTAAACTGGAAGGGAACCTTGACTTCCTATCAACAAGAGGTATCTGAAGGACTTATCCAAGCAGTTAAAGCAGGAAAACATGCCTTGGTACATGCTGTGACAGGAGCTGGAAAAACAGAAATGATGTATCAGGTTGTAGCAACAGCGATCAAGGCAGGAAAAGCAGTCTGTATTGCTACCCCAAGAATCGATGTCTGTATAGAATTGTACGGAAGAATGAAGGAAGATTTTTCCTGCCCCATCTCTTTGCTTCATGGAGAATCGGAACCCTATTTTAGAACACCCTTGGTGATCGCTACAACCCACCAATTGCTAAAGTTTTATCAGGCCTTTGATCTCCTTATTATAGATGAAGTAGATGCTTTTCCCTATGTAGACAATCCAATCCTATATAAAGCAGCTCAGAATGCAATAAAAAAAGAGGGGAATACCCTATATTTAACAGCAACCTCTACAGATGAGTTAGATAAAAAGGTCAAGAAAAAAGAAATCATTCGTTATAGCCTTCCAAGAAGATTTCATGGGAACCCACTAGTGGTCCCTGAAATAAAATGGGTGCCGAAAATTAGAGAAAAAATAGAAAAAGGAAGAATCCCTTACCAACTATTGCAACTGATCAAGAAACAAATACAAACTCACTACCCATTGTTAATCTTTGTATCTGAAATAGAATTAGGACAACAATTTACCGAGAACTTAAAAAAATACTTTCCCAAAGAAACAGTAGGTTTTGTATCCTCACAGACAACAGACCGTCTACGAATGGTAGAAGAGTTTAGAAACAGAGCCATAACCATGCTAGTCTCTACAACAATTTTAGAAAGAGGAGTGACTTTTCCGTTTGTAGATGTCTTTGTTTTAGAAAGTAATCACAAATTATTTACTAAAAGTGCTCTCGTACAAATTTCAGGAAGGGTCGGTCGAAGTAAAGAAAGACCAACAGGTAAACTACTTTTTCTATCAGATGGCATAACACGAGAAATGAAGAAAGCGATCAAAGAAATAAAGGAAATGAATCAGGAGGCTGGATTTTGAAAGAATGTTTGCTTTGTACTAAAGAGTTGAAAACTGGTGAACATTTCACAGACCTTATTTTTATGAATCAACAAGAAGAATGGATTTGTAAAGAATGCAAAGAAGACTTCGAACAAATTGGCGAAATCCATTGTCCTAGATGTTATAAAGATAAGGAGGAGAAAGTATGTAAAGATTGCAAATACTGGATACAAAAGGGGAATATGGTCGAACATGAAGCATTATATAGATATAATACAGCAATGAAGGACTATTTCAAGCGATATAAATTTGAAGGCGATCGTTTATTAGGAATGGTATTTGCAAGTGACCTCAAAAAAGCCTTGAAAAAGTATAAAAGCTATACGATAATACCGACTCCAATCAGCCATGAAAAAAGGCAGGAAAGAGGATTCAATCAAGTATCGACTATACTAGATTTTGCAGAGATAAAGTACAGCAGTGTCTTCCAAAAAGAAGACACTTTAGCCCAATCAAAAAAAACAAGAGAAGAAAGATTAAAAACCTCTCAGCACTTTCAATTAAAAGGAGAAATTTCAGGAAAGCAGAAATATCTAATCTTCGATGATATCTACACAACGGGCAAAACAATCGAATTAATGAAGCGCCTACTAATTGAAAAAGGTGTGAAAGAAATAAAGACATTTTCAATCGCAAGGTAAAAAAAGATTTGCAAAAACTTTATGAAAGCGTTATAATATACATATAAATAAAAACATAATGTTTAGAAAGTAGGTACTAATATGATTAAATATAGTATCCGTGGTGAAAACCTAGAAGTAACAGAAGCCATTCGCGACTATGTCGTTTCTAAACTCGAAAAGATTGAAAAATATTTTCAGGCAGATCAAGAGCTAGACGCTCGAGTAAACTTAAAAGTTTACCGTGAAAAGACCGCAAAAGTAGAAGTGACCATTCCGCTTGGATCTATCACACTTCGTGCAGAAGATGTCTCTCAAGATATGTACGGTTCAATTGATCTGGTTGTGGATAAAATTGAACGTCAAATTCGTAAGAATAAAACAAAAATCGAAAAGAAAAATCGTATTAAATCTGGTGCAGGTAAATTGTTTACCGATGCAGTTGTAGAAGAAGCAGCAACCACAGAAAAAGTTGTTCGCTCAAAAACAATTGATCTAGAACCAATGGATTTAGATGAAGCAATCCTTCAAATGGATCTATTAGCACATGACTTCTTCATTTATCGTGATGCAGAAGACAATACAACAAATGTGATCTACCGTAGAGAAGATGGAGACATCGGTCTATTGGAAGTAAAAGAATAAAGATCAAAAAGAGATTGAAAACATCAATTAAATTATAGAGGAATCAGGAGCATTTATGCTCCTGATTTTTTATATAAACCAAAAAAGTAAAAAAACTTTCAAAAAAAATAAAAAAATTTGAGAAAAAGTATTGACAGTAAGAGAAGGTCATGATATACTAATATAGTTGTCGCGCGAGAGCGACAAAGACCTTTGAAAACTGAACAAGACGAACCAATGTGCAGGGCGCTATAACGAAAGTTGTAGTAACTGAACAATAAAAAAACAATAAATCTGTCAGTGACAGAATGAGTTTAAGACAAACAATTATTTTAATGAGAGTTTGATCCTGGCTCAGGATGAACGCTGGCGGCGTGCCTAATACATGC
Organism: Streptococcus parasanguinis; assembly: GCF_031582885.1. NCBI lineage: Bacteria > Bacillati > Bacillota > Bacilli > Lactobacillales > Streptococcaceae > Streptococcus > Streptococcus parasanguinis. The sequence goes on along the minus strand of NZ_CP133988.1, from coordinate 2,047,654 downwards.
AAGTAGAACGCTGAAGCTTGGTGCTTGCACCGAGCGGATGAGTTGCGAACGGGTGAGTAACGCGTAGGTAACCTGCCTCTTAGCGGGGGATAACTATTGGAAACGATAGCTAATACCGCATAAAAGTCGATATCGCATGATATTGATTTGAAAGGTGCAAATGCATCACTAAGAGATGGACCTGCGTTGTATTAGCTAGTTGGTGAGGTAACGGCTCACCAAGGCGACGATACATAGCCGACCTGAGAGGGTGATCGGCCACACTGGGACTGAGACACGGCCCAGACTCCTACGGGAGGCAGCAGTAGGGAATCTTCGGCAATGGGGGCAACCCTGACCGAGCAACGCCGCGTGAGTGAAGAAGGTTTTCGGATCGTAAAGCTCTGTTGTAAGAGAAGAACGAGTGTGAGAGTGGAAAGTTCACACTGTGACGGTAACTTACCAGAAAGGGACGGCTAACTACGTGCCAGCAGCCGCGGTAATACGTAGGTCCCGAGCGTTATCCGGATTTATTGGGCGTAAAGCGAGCGCAGGCGGTTAGATAAGTCTGAAGTTAAAGGCTGTGGCTTAACCATAGTACGCTTTGGAAACTGTTTAACTTGAGTGCAGAAGGGGAGAGTGGAATTCCATGTGTAGCGGTGAAATGCGTAGATATATGGAGGAACACCGGTGGCGAAAGCGGCTCTCTGGTCTGTAACTGACGCTGAGGCTCGAAAGCGTGGGGAGCAAACAGGATTAGATACCCTGGTAGTCCACGCCGTAAACGATGAGTGCTAGGTGTTGGGTCCTTTCCGGGACTCAGTGCCGCAGCTAACGCATTAAGCACTCCGCCTGGGGAGTACGACCGCAAGGTTGAAACTCAAAGGAATTGACGGGGGCCCGCACAAGCGGTGGAGCATGTGGTTTAATTCGAAGCAACGCGAAGAACCTTACCAGGTCTTGACATCCCTCTGACCGCTCTAGAGATAGAGTTTTCCTTCGGGACAGAGGTGACAGGTGGTGCATGGTTGTCGTCAGCTCGTGTCGTGAGATGTTGGGTTAAGTCCCGCAACGAGCGCAACCCCTATTGTTAGTTGCCATCATTGAGTTGGGCACTCTAGCGAGACTGCCGGTAATAAACCGGAGGAAGGTGGGGATGACGTCAAATCATCATGCCCCTTATGACCTGGGCTACACACGTGCTACAATGGCTGGTACAACGAGTCGCGAGTCGGTGACGGCAAGCTAATCTCTTAAAGCCAGTCTCAGTTCGGATTGTAGGCTGCAACTCGCCTACATGAAGTCGGAATCGCTAGTAATCGCGGATCAGCACGTCGCGGTGAATACGTTCCCGGGCCTTGTACACACCGCCCGTCACACCACGAGAGTTTGTAACACCCGAAGTCGGTGAGGTAACCGTAAGGAGCCAGCCGCCTAAGGTGGGATAGATGATTGGGGTGAAGTCGTAACAAGGTAGCCGTATCGGAAGGTGCGGCTGGATCACCTCCTTTCTAAGGAAATGGAAACCTGTACGTTGGTCTTGTTTAGTTTTGAGAGGTCTTGTGGGGCCTTAGCTCAGCTGGGAGAGCGCCTGCTTTGCACGCAGGAGGTCAGCGGTTCGATCCCGCTAGGCTCCATTAACACTGTAAGGGTGTTAAGATTGAACATTGAAAATTGAATATCTATATCAAATAGTAACAAGAAAATAAACCGAAACGCTGTAAATATTTAAAGAGTTTAGGTCGCAAGACCAAAAATAAGGTTAAGTTAATAAGGGCGCACGGTGGATGCCTTGGCACTAGAAGCCGAAGAAGGACGTGACAAACGACGAAATGCTTTGGGGAGCTGTAAGTAAGCGACGATCCAGAGATGTCCGAATGGGGGAACCCACTAGCTAATGGCTAGTACTCCTATCTGTTAAGGATAGGTAGAGGAAGACGCAGTGAACTGAAACATCTAAGTAGCTGCAGGAAGAGAAAGCAAAAGCGATTGCCTGAGTAGCGGCGAGCGAAACGGCAGGAGGGCAAACCGAAGAGTTTACTCTTCGGGGTTGTAGGACTGCAATATGGACTTAAAGATTATAGAAGAATGACATGGGAAGGTCAGCCAAAGAGAGTAAGAGCCTCGTATTCGAAATAGTCTTTATACCTAGCAGTATCCTGAGTACGGCGGGACACGAGAAATCCCGTCGGAATCTGGGAGGACCATCTCCCAACCCTAAATACTCTCTAGTGACCGATAGTGAACCAGTACCGTGAGGGAAAGGTGAAAAGCACCCCGGGAGGGGAGTGAAATAGAACCTGAAACCGTGTGCCTACAACAAGTTCGAGCCCGTTAATGGGTGAGAGCGTGCCTTTTGTAGAATGAACCGGCGAGTTACGATATGATGCGAGGTTAAGTTGAAGAGACGGAGCCGTAGGGAAACCGAGTCTGAATAGGGCGCATTAGTATTATGTCGTAGACCCGAAACCATGTGACCTACCCATGAGCAGGTTGAAGGTGAGGTAAAACTCACTGGAGGACCGAACCAGGGCACGTTGAAAAGTGCTTGGATGACTTGTGGGTAGCGGAGAAATTCCAAACGAACTTGGAGATAGCTGGTTCTCTCCGAAATAGCTTTAGGGCTAGCGTCGACATTAAGATTCTTGGAGGTAGAGCACTGTTTGGGTGAGGGGTCCATCCCGGATTACCAATCTCAGATAAACTCCGAATGCCAATGAATTATGGTCGGCAGTCAGACTGCGAGTGCTAAGATCCGTAGTCGAAAGGGAAACAGCCCAGACCACCAGCTAAGGTCCCAAAATAATTGTTAAGTGGAAAAGGATGTGGGGTTGCACAGACAACTAGGATGTTAGCTTAGAAGCAGCTATTCATTCAAAGAGTGCGTAATAGCTCACTAGTCGAGTGACCCTGCGCCGAAAATGTACCGGGGCTAAAACAATTTACCGAAGCTGTGGATACCTTTATAGGTATGGTAGGAGAGCGTTCTATGTGTGGAGAAGGTGTACCGTGAGGAGTGCTGGAACGCATAGAAGTGAGAATGCCGGTATGAGTAGCGAAAGACAGGTGAGAATCCTGTCCACCGTAAGACTAAGGTTTCCAGGGGAAGGCTCGTCCGCCCTGGGTTAGTCGGGACCTAAGGAGAGACCGAAAGGTGTATCCGATGGACAACAGGTTGATATTCCTGTACTAGAGTATGTAGTGAAGGAGGGACGCAGTAGGCTAACTAAAGCGTGCGACTGGAAGTGCACGTCTAAGCAGTGAGGTGTGAATTGAGTTAAATGCTTAATTCTATAACATTGAGCTGTGATGGGGAGCGAAGTTTAGTAGCGAAGTTAGTGACGTCACACTGCCAAGAAAAGCTTCTAGCGTTAATCATACTCTACCCGTACCGCAAACCGACACAGGTAGTCGAGGCGAGTAGCCTCAGGTGAGCGAGAGAACTCTCGTTAAGGAACTCGGCAAAATGACCCCGTAACTTCGGGAGAAGGGGTGCTGGCTTTCAGTCAGCCGCAGTGAATAGGCCCAAGCAACTGTTTATCAAAAACACAGCTCTCTGCTAAATCGTAAGATGATGTATAGGGGGTGACGCCTGCCCGGTGCTGGAAGGTTAAGAGGAGTGCTTAGCGGTAACGCGAAGGTATGAATTGAAGCCCCAGTAAACGGCGGCCGTAACTATAACGGTCCTAAGGTAGCGAAATTCCTTGTCGGGTAAGTTCCGACCCGCACGAAAGGCGTAATGATTTGGGCACTGTCTCAACGAGAGACTCGGTGAAATTTTAGTACCTGTGAAGATGCAGGTTACCCGCGACAGGACGGAAAGACCCCATGGAGCTTTACTGCAGTTTGATATTGAGTGTCTGTGCCACATGTACAGGATAGGTAGGAGCCATAGAGATCGGGACGCCAGTTTCGATGGAGGCGTTGTTGGGATACTACCCTTGTGTTATGGCCACTCTAACCCGGTAGGTTCATCATCTACGGAGACAGTGTCTGACGGGCAGTTTGACTGGGGCGGTCGCCTCCTAAAAGGTAACGGAGGCGCCCAAAGGTTCCCTCAGAATGGTTGGAAATCATTCGCAGAGTGTAAAGGTATAAGGGAGCTTGACTGCGAGAGCTACAACTCGAGCAGGGACGAAAGTCGGGCTTAGTGATCCGGTGGTTCCGTATGGAAGGGCCATCGCTCAACGGATAAAAGCTACCCTGGGGATAACAGGCTTATCTCCCCCAAGAGTTCACATCGACGGGGAGGTTTGGCACCTCGATGTCGGCTCGTCGCATCCTGGGGCTGTAGTCGGTCCCAAGGGTTGGGCTGTTCGCCCATTAAAGCGGCACGCGAGCTGGGTTCAGAACGTCGTGAGACAGTTCGGTCCCTATCCGTCGCGGGCGTAGGAAATTTGAGAGGATCTGCTCCTAGTACGAGAGGACCAGAGTGGACTTACCGCTGGTGTACCAGTTGTCTCGCCAGAGGCATCGCTGGGTAGCTATGTAGGGAAGGGATAAACGCTGAAAGCATCTAAGTGTGAAACCCACCTCAAGATGAGATTTCCCATGATTTTATATCAGTAAGAGCCCTGAGAGAAGATCAGGTAGATAGGTTAGGAGTGGAAGTTGTGTGAGCAATGGAGCGGACTAATACTAATAGCTCGAGGACTTATCCAAAGAGTCAAAAGATATTGACAACGTAAGGTTAACTTGTTAGAATATAGATGTTCAATTTTGAATGTTTAATCATTCAGAGTTAAGTGACGATAGCCTAGGAGATACACCTGTACCCATGCCGAACACAGCAGTTAAGCCCTAGAACGCCGGAAGTAGTTGGGGGTTGCCCCCTGTGAGATAAGGTAGTCGCTTAGCAAGAGATTGAGCCTAGTAGATACTAGGCTCATTTGGGAGTTTAGCTCAGCTGGGAGAGCATCTGCCTTACAAGCAGAGGGTCAGCGGTTCGATCCCGTTAACTCCCATAGGTCCCGTAGTGTAGCGGTTATCACGTCGCCCTGTCACGGCGAAGATCGCGGGTTCGATTCCCGTCGGGACCGTTAAGATAATGAAAATTATTTTAAGACTCGTTAGCTCAGTTGGTAGAGCAATTGACTTTTAATCAATGGGTCACTGGTTCGAGCCCAGTACGGGTCATATTTTGCGGGTTTGGCGGAATTGGCAGACGCACCAGATTTAGGATCTGGCGCTTTACGGCGTGGGGGTTCAAGTCCCTTAACCCGCATAAGAGAATAATAATGAGCCGGCTTAGCTCAGTTGGTAGAGCATCTGATTTGTAATCAGAGGGTCGCGTGTTCAAGTCATGTAGCCGGCATTTTTTTATATAAAGAAAGCAATGCGAACGTAGTTCAGTGGTAGAACACCACCTTGCCAAGGTGGGGGTCGCGGGTTCGAATCCCGTCGTTCGCTTGAGGAGGCCGGGGTGGCGGAACTGGCAGACGCACAGGACTTAAAATCCTGCGATTGGTAACGATCGTACCGGTTCGATTCCGGTCCTCGGCATAGACAAAGGTTGAAAGAAGCACCCTTAGCTCAACTGGATAGAGTACCTGACTACGAATCAGGCGGTTAGAGGTTCGACTCCTCTAGGGTGCATGGTCGCAAGGCTATGTAATAATTGAATAAGAACGAGCACCCTTAGCTCAACTGGATAGAGTACCTGACTACGAATCAGGCGGTTAGAGGTTCGACTCCTCTAGGGTGCATAAAGCGGTAGCTTTAGATCGGGAAGTAGCTCAGCTTGGTAGAGTACTTGGTTTGGGACCAAGGTGTCGCAGGTTCGAATCCTGTCTTCCCGATAGTGTATCGAAAAAGTCTAATGGTTGTCATTAGACTTTTTTTGTAGTTTTTTTTATTAATTTATAAGAAAAAAGAGCTTTCGCTCTTTCCAACTTTATTTATTTCGCAGTTCAACATAACGGTTATACCAAATTTTGATATATTCCTCAGAAAAAGGACCTTTGTTTTGGTTTATCCAATCTACTAGAACCTTAACATTTTCCTTTAAAATAAAGTCGATGTCATCTGAATAGTGCATTTTTTCTTTATGCTGCTCGTATTCTTCAACATCTAACAATTTTTTTTCACCATTGGTAAAGACCTTGACATCGAGATCATAGTCGATATATTTTAAGGCTTCTTGGTCAATGTGAAAAGGACTTGCTAGGTTACAGTAGTAAGACACACCATTGTCACGGATCATGGCGATGATGTTAAACCAATATTTTTTATGGAAATAAACGATCGCTGGTTCACGTGTGATCCAACGTCTACCATCACTTTCAGTCACAAGTGTATGATCATTTACTCCAATAATTGCATTTTCGGTTATCTTTAATACCATGGTGTCACGCCATGTTCGGTGTAAACTGCCATCATGTTTATAACTTTGAATTGTAATAAAGTCGCCTTCTTTAGGTAGTTTCATAACTTACCAACTTTCTACAATCTAAGTATATCCTCTATATTGTAACATATTTTTTAAAATTTTTTCTTATTTTTCTATGATATTTTCAATTTGAACACTGGAGAATGAATTATTCATCTAAGAAGTCTCTGATAGCTGATGTTATGTCAGTATAATCGTAGCCTTTTCTGGCTAGTGCCTGAGTCAAGCGTTGTTTGAGGTCATAGCCTTCATATTTTTTACTGTATTTACGGTATTGTTTTTCTAACTCTTTTAGAATGAGCTCATGTGTTGTTTCTTCATCTGTTTCGAGTTCGAGATTTTGTAAAGCTATTTGAGCTTGGTTGTACGCAAAGCCTTTTGAAATGAGTGCTTGGATAATCTTAGTTTCAATGGCTTTTAACGGATATTTTCCTTGGTATTTTTTTAGGAGTTTTATTGCGGTACGGTCGATCACTTCTGAGAAATCATAGTCTACAAGTATTTCTTGTAGGAGAGATTTTGGGATCCCTTTTTGTTGAATTTTTTGTTGTAATAAGGCAGGTCCTTTATCGCCACTGAGAAGGTTGGCTTCTATCAGGTTTCTTGCATATTGACGATCATCTAACCACTTGTCTTCTTTTAGGTGTTGGACCACTTTATCAATAATGCTACTATCAATTTCATATTTTGTTAGGTAGTCTCGGACTTCTTTTGTTGTCCGAGCTTTAAAAGAAAGATGGTAAAGGGCCAGGTTTTTACCATAGGAGTATTGAGCAAACTCTTGGATTTCTTTTAATTCTTCTTCACTGATTTCTTTATCTTTGGAAAGGAAATATTTGACGATGGTGTCTTCTGTAATATAAAGTTTTTGATCATTGTCTAATTCCAGGAGGTAGAGTCTTTTTTTCTTTTCTAGTTTTGTAATTTTCATGTTTTTATTATACCGAAAAATGTGTTAAGATAGGGATATGAACGTTAAAGTAAAACAAAAAATTCCTTTGAAAATTAAACGAATGGGAATTAACGGTGAAGGGATTGGCTTTTATAAAAAAACACTTGTCTTTGTGCCAGGTGCTTTAAAGGGAGAAGATATCTTCTGCCAAATTACAAGTGTCAAGAAAAATTTTGCGGAAGCCAAACTCCTATCTGTGAATAAGGCGTCTAAGTTTCGTGTGACGCCCATGTGTGATATCTATGAGACCTGTGGGGGCTGTCAAATCATGCATTTGAAGTATGATAAGCAGCTGGAGTTTAAGACAGATTTATTGCAACAGGCCTTAAAGAAGTTCTCACCTGAAGGATTTGAACAGTATGATATTCGGCCGACAATTGGAATGCAGGAACCTCTTTACTATCGGGCAAAATTGCAATTTCAAACAAGGAAATTCAAGGACCAGGTGAAGGCGGGACTCTATGCTCAAAATTCACATTATTTGGTGGAATTAAAAGATTGTTTGGTTCAAGATCCAGTTATTCAAGCTATCGCCAACGATCTAGCGGATTTATTGACCTATTATCAGATTCCGATTGCTGATGAGCGTAAAGAACTGGGTGTCAGAACCATGATGGTTCGACGGGCTCGGAAGTCTGGGCAGGTTCAGATCATTGTGGTTACTAGTCGTCAGATTAATGTAAACAATTTGGTGCAAGACTTGGTCACGAAACACCCAGAGATTGTCACAGTTGCTGTTAACAAAAATACGTCTCGATCCAGTGAAATTTATGGGGAACAAACGCAGATTATTTGGGGAGAAGATGCCATTTTGGAAGGTGTTTTGGATTATGAATTCTCCCTGTCTCCTCGAGCCTTTTACCAGTTGAATCCGGAACAAACTGAAGTATTGTATAGTGAGGCGGTTAAGGCTCTAGATGTTTCTTCAGAGGATCACTTGATAGATGCTTATTGTGGGGTTGGAACGATTGGGTTTGCTTTTGCTAATAGAGTGAAAAGTGTTCGGGGGATGGATATTATTCCTGAAGCGATTGAAGATGCCAAATACAACGCTAAACGGATGGGATTTGAGAATACCCACTATGAGGCTGGTACAGCAGAAGAGATCATTCCTCGCTGGTACCAAGAAGGCTATCGGGCTAATGCTGTGATCGTGGATCCACCTCGTACGGGCTTGGGGACAAAATTAATCGAGACCTTGTTGCACTATGCGCCTGAAAAGATGGTCTATGTCTCTTGTAATGTCTCTACTTTGGCACGGGATCTAGTGGCTTTGACAAAGGTTTATCAGGTTGAATACATTCAATCAGTAGATATGTTTCCCCATACCGCAAGGACGGAAGCAGTTGTGAAATTAGTGAAGAAGTGAAAGTAGAAGAATGGATATTTGGGAAAAACTTTATCATGAGGCGAAAGCTCTCTATGCGCCTCAAGAGGTTTCAGATTTTGTCTATGCTCGACATGTGGTTGCTGCTGTTGAGGCTGCAGATGGTCAGATTTTTACGGGCTTTTGTATGGAAGGAACCTGTGGTGTCTTTCATTTATGTGCCGAACGAGCGGCACTCTTCAACATGTATCAACAATCAGGACAGACCAAGGTCAAGCGCATTATTGCTTTTCGAGACAAGCCTCCTTATGGAGAAGGCTCAGGGATGCCTTGTGGGGCCTGTCGTGAATTTCTCCTTGAGCTAGATGCAGAGAATCGTCATCTAGAGTTTATGGTGGATTATGAAAGTCGTAAGACCATTACTTTAGGAGAGCTGATGCCTCTTTGGTGGGGAGAAGAACGGGCTCGTCAGAGAGAGAATAAAGGGAATGAGTAGAGGAAATAAATAAATGGACAATGTTATTGATGTATCGATTCCAGTTGCTCAAGTCATTGATCAACATCCGGAAGTATTGGATTTGTTGGTGGAGTTGGGCTTTAAACCCTTAGCCAATCCGATCATGCGCAATACAGTTGGGCGCAAGGTTTCTTTGAAACAAGGATCAAAATTAGAAGGTACGCCTATGGAGAAGATTGTGCGAACGCTAGAGGCTAATGGCTATGAAGTAGTGGGGCTAGACTAATGAGTGATGAACGAATTCATGTCTTAAGAGATATCTTATTAGAGCTTCATCATGGAGCTTCCCCTGAGTCGGTTCAAGAACGGTTTGATGCGACCTTTGCAGGGGTGTCTGCGATTGAGATCTCTCTTATGGAGCATGAACTGATGAACTCCGATGCAGGTGTTACTTTTGAAGATGTGATGGAGCTTTGTGATGTCCATGCCAATCTCTTTAAGAATGCGGTTCAAGGGGTCGAAGTAGCAGATACCGACCACCCTGGTCATCCTGTTCAAATCTTTAAACAGGAGAACTTAGCTCTTCGTGCAGCTATGATGCGGGTCCGCCGCTTGCTAGACAATTATGAGACGACGGAGGATCCTGAGATGATTCAGGAGATTCATAAGGGCTTGTTACGTCAGCTGGGCTTGGTGGGTCAATTTGACCGGCATTACCGTCGTAAGGAAGAGTTGATGTTTCCGATTATGGAAAAATATGGGCATGATTCCCCGCCAAAAGTGATGTGGGGAGTGGATGACCAGATTCGGGAACTCTTTGCGAAAGTTTCAGATGCGGCCAAGAAATTACCGGAATCTAGTATTTCTGAAGTCAATGAGCTCTTTGAAGCCTTTGCGCAAGAGTTTGAGGGCATGATCTTCAAGGAAGAGTCGATCCTCTTGATGATTTTGCTGGAGTCCTTTACCCAGGATGACTGGCTCTCTATTGCAGAAGAAAGTGATGCTTATGGTTATGCCATTATTCTCCCAAGTGAGAAATGGGTGCCGAAACGTGTGGACTTCAAGGAAGAAGGAGCAAGAGAGTCAGAGAGTTCAACTGAACCGCTTCCTTCTTCAAAAGGAGATGAGCACCGTCAGGTCATTGAGACTCCTGAGGGACAATTGACGATTACCTTCACGCCTAAGAAAAAAGAAGAGAGCTTCGATCGCAAGCAGCCACAAGCTTTTGGCCATGGCTTTCTATCTGTGGAGCAAGCGAATTTAATCTTGAATCATTTGCCGATGGAGATCACCTTTGTCAATAAGGATGATATTTTCCAATATTACAATGATGCTGCACCTTTTGAAGAAATGATTTTTAAGAGGACGCCATCACAGGTAGGACGCAATGTTGAGCTGTGTCACCCTCCGAAATACTTGGAGAAGGTCAAAGCGATTATGCAAGGGCTTCGTGAAGGGAAAAAAGACAAGTATGAAATGTGGTTCAAATCAGAATCGCGTGGGAAATTTGTCCATGTCACCTATGCAGCCGTGCGTGATGAAGCTGGAGAGTTTCAAGGGGTCTTGGAATATGTTCAGGACATTCAACCTTATCGAGAGATCGATACGGATTTTTATAGAGGAATGGAGTAAAGATGAGTTACGAAACAGAGTTTATGAAGGAGTTTGAGGAGTGGATCAAGACCCAAGTCATGATCAATGAAATGGCTCTCGAAGAAAGTAAGAAGGTTTTTGATGAAGACCAGGATGAGCGAGCTAAAATAGCCATGATTCGCTATGAAAGCCGTTTGGACGCTTATCAGTTCTTGCAAAGGAAGTTTGAAAATTTCCATGCTGGAAAAGGATTTCATGATTTACCAGATGGCCTCTTTGGTGAAAGAAAATATTAAATGGCCTTATTGAAGGCGTTTTACTAGCTAGATTTACCTGAAAATTAAGCAATGACTTGATTTTTTAGGGGATTGTGATACAATAAAAAAGTTGAAATGACATCAACGGATTTTTGAATGGAATGATAGTGATGAAACCTTGTTGCCTTAGGAATTGATCACTGAATTTAGGAGGAAAAATGGCAAAGAAGAACGTAAACCGTGCGAAACAATACAAGCATCAAAATAGACATCTTTTGAAAAAAGCTGTCGCAACTGTAACTGCAGCTGTGAAAGAAGCACCTAAAAAGGTTGAGAAAGCTACAAAAGCAGTGGCGAAAGAAGTGAAACAAGCGGCTTCTTCAGTGGAAGAATTTGCTGCAAGTTTGGAATGTGTGGCACTTGATCGTGCGCAAACATTCTATGATGAAGGTATTCGCTCTGTTGCGGACTTCGCAAACTGGACAGAAAAAGAGTTGTTGGCCCTTAAAGGAATCGGCCCAGCTACAATCAAGAAATTGAAAGAACTAGGCGTTAAATTTAAATAATCGCTTTTGTGATTTCTTGCTATTTCCAGGAAAACTTGCTAAAATGAACTTATTAGAGGTGTTTTGAGTCCCACATTTTACAGAAAGTGGCGGTGCTGAGAAGTCCACAAATGTGTCAAAACTGGTTGCTAATGGATGAAAATGAAATAAAATTGTCTTTTTATTTTAAAGACGAGAGATGCGGGCATCTGCCCGAAATTGGGTGGTACCGCGGATCAACACATTCGTCCCTGTCAGATTGATGGCAGGGGCGATTCTTTTGTAGAAAGCGAGGGAGAAGGATGACAAGAGCAGCACTACCAGAGCGAATCGCAACCGAGCGTCTAGTCTTACGAGTTCGTACCGTGGCGGATGCTGAGGATATTCATGCTTACGCGAGTCTTCCAGAAGTCGCCTATCCAGCTGGTTTTCCACCCGTCCAGACCTTGGAAGATGAGATTTATTATCTGGAACATATCCTTCCTGAGCGTAATGAAAAGGACGATCTTCCAGCAGGCTATGGAATCGTGGTCAAAGGGACCGATACCATCATCGGCTCTGTTGACTTCAACCATCGCCACGAAGACGATGTTTTGGAGATTGGCTATACCTTGCACCCAGACTATTGGGGGCGAGTCTATGTGCCTGAAGCGGCACATGCCTTGATTGATCTGGCTTTTAAAGAATTGGGACTTCATAAGATAGAATTGTCTTGCTTTAGTTACAATGTCCAAAGTCAACGAGTCGCTGAGAAACTTGGTTTCACTCTTGAAGCTCGCATAAGAGACCGCAAAGATGCCCAAGGCAACCGCTGTGATGATTTGAGATATGGCTTGCTGAGGAGTGAATGGGAAGCTAGAAGTTGCTAGTTGAACTATTTGGAATTTACGAATAGTTAATATTTACCAATTTAATTTGGAAATGTAATTTTTGAAGGGAGAGTATAAAATAATCAAGGCAGGCAAAAAGAATGTAATTGATTTTTTAAACGATATTGGAATTAAACCGTTATTGTCCCTAATACTACTTGTGATAATAGTTGCAGTAGATAAGACTTCATTAATGAAGAGTATAAAACTGTTTAGCTTAAATATTTATTCTTGGGTGTTCGTAATAATATTATTATATTACCTTGTTTGTTATAGACCAAGGGATAAAAGAATAAATGATTTAGCTAAAAGTAGTATTTATAAACAATATGTTTCTTTTTTCAGAGAAATATTTTTCTCAATTAGTTTAATCATGTTTAGTTCGATTTTACTAAGTCTATTTTTTGATACTAAAACAAGTAGTGAAATTATTAGCATAATTACAACGTTAGGGTTATTACGTTTGATGATTTCTATAACGATGATTCTTACCGAACTAAGCTTTATATCACTAATGTTATTATTTGTTACAATTTATGTGAGTTTATTTATAATCGGGATTTTTGATATTAAATGGTGGGCGTTAGCTACAAGTCTTTTGGTATTGTGGAATTATATAAACTCTAGAGAGTTTCTAATATTCTTGAATAAGGGGGATACAAAGATAAATATTCCTGCTAAGTTGGAATATAGATGGCAAGTAAATAAAATAATTTCTTATATCGTCACTTTTATCATATATTTTTCACTTCTTCTTTCTAGTGTTTTAATTGAAAAATCTAACTCAACGTTTTTTGAAAGAGGAACGATGAGATTCTATACATTTTTTGGTACAGCTGTTGTAATTATTTTATTATATGTCTTTTCTAAATCTTACTTTTCAAGAAATAATTCTCTAAGCCATAATTTTATAGGAAAATTATTTATCAAAATTGGAGATTTCCTCTGTCTATATAAACTTGACAATTTTGTTGATTTATATAATGAGACTTTAACTAAACATCAAAAAAAGGAAACTAGAAGATTAGTATATAAAAAAATTAAAAAAAGAAATTAAGGAGAACACACATGTCTAAAGAACTTTCACCTAAATACAATCCAGCCGAGGTTGAGGCTGGTCGTTACCAAAAATGGCTTGATGAGGATGTTTTCAAGCCTTCAGGCGATAAAAAGGCTAAGCCTTATTCTATCGTTATTCCACCACCAAACGTAACTGGGAAACTCCACCTTGGTCACGCTTGGGATACTACTTTGCAAGATATCATCATCCGTCAAAAACGCATGCAAGGTTTTGACACCCTTTGGCTTCCTGGTATGGACCACGCAGGGATTGCGACTCAAGCTAAGGTTGAGGAGCGCTTGCGTGGTGAGGGCATCAGCCGTTATGACCTTGGCCGTGAGAAATTCCTTGACAAAGTTTGGGAATGGAAAGACGAATATGCCACTACCATCAAGGAACAATGGGGCAAGATGGGCCTCTCTGTAGACTACTCTCGCGAGCGTTTCACGCTTGACGAAGGCTTGTCTAAAGCGGTTCGCAAGGTCTTTGTGGACCTTTACAAGAAAGGCTGGATCTACCGTGGTGAATTTATCATCAACTGGGACCCAGCAGCTCGCACAGCCCTTTCTGATATCGAGGTGATCCATAAGGACGTGGAAGGTGCCTTCTACCACATGAACTACATGCTAGAAGATGGCTCACGCGCCCTTGAAGTGGCGACCACTCGTCCTGAGACTATGTTTGGGGACGTTGCCGTTGCGGTCAATCCCGAAGACCCACGCTACAAGGACCTGATTGGTAAAAACGTCATCCTTCCAATCGCTAATAAACTCATCCCAATCGTAGGGGACAAACACGCAGACCCTGAGTTTGGTACTGGTGTGGTGAAGATCACTCCTGCCCACGACCCTAATGACTTCTTGGTTGGTCAACGTCATAACTTGCCACAAGTCAACGTTATGAACGATGATGGTACCATGAATGAATTGGCGGGTGAATTCAATGGCATGGACCGCTTTGAAGCTCGTAAGGCTGTTATCAAGAAGTTAGAAGAAATTGGTGCCCTTGTTAAGATTGAGAAGATGACCCATTCAGTTGGTCACTCAGAGCGTACAGGGGTTATGGTTGAGCCACGTTTGTCTACACAATGGTTTGTGAAGATGGATCAATTGGCGAAAAATGCCATTGCCAACCAAGACACAGATGATAAGGTTGAATTTTACCCACCTCGTTTCAACGATACCTTCCTTCAATGGATGGAAAATGTCCACGACTGGGTGATCTCTCGTCAGCTCTGGTGGGGTCACCAAATCCCAGCTTGGTACAATGCTGAGGGTGAAATGTACGTTGGCGAAGAAGCGCCAGAAGGTGACGGATGGAAACAAGACGAAGATGTCTTGGATACTTGGTTTAGTTCAGCCCTTTGGCCATTCTCAACTATGGGCTGGCCTGATGTCGACTCAGAAGACTTCAAACGTTACTTCCCAACTTCAACCTTGGTAACAGGTTACGACATCATCTTCTTCTGGGTGTCTCGTATGATTTTCCAATCATTGGAATTCACTGGTCGTCAGCCATTCCAAAATGTCCTTATCCACGGTCTTATCCGTGACGAGCAAGGACGTAAGATGTCTAAGTCACTCGGTAACGGGATTGACCCAATGGATGTTATCGAGAAATACGGTGCCGATGCCCTTCGTTGGTTCCTTTCAAACGGTTCTGCACCAGGGCAAGACGTACGTTTCTCTTATGAGAAAATGGATGCGTCTTGGAACTTCATTAACAAGATTTGGAACATCTCTCGTTACATCCTCATGAACAATGAAGGTTTGACCCTGGATGTGGCGCGTGAAAATGTGGCTAAAGTGGCTGCTGGTCAAGCAGGTAACGTGACAGACCGCTGGATTCTCCATAACCTTAACGAAACGATTGGAAAAGTCACTGAAAACTTTGATAAGTTTGAATTCGGTGTGGCTGGTCACATCCTCTACAACTTCATCTGGGATGAGTTTGCAGACTGGTATGTTGAGTTGACTAAGGAAGTGCTTTATAGCGACAATGAGGAAGAAAAAGTTATCACTCGATCTGTTCTTCTTTACACCTTGGATCAAATTTTGCGACTCCTTCACCCAATCATGCCATTCGTAACCGAAGAAATCTATGGTCAAATCTCTGAAGGAACGATCGTGACTGCGGAATACCCAGTGGTTCGTCCAGAGTTTGAAAACGAAGAAGCAGCAGCCGGCGTTGAAGCTCTTAAAGATGTGATTCGCTCTGTTCGTAACTCACGTGCAGAAGTGAACGTAGCGCCAAGCAAACCAATCACTATTTTGATCAAGACAAGCGACAGCGACTTGGAAGCCTTCTTTAATAGCAATGTCAACTATATCAAACGTTTCACAAATCCAGAACACTTGGAAATTGCAGCAGATGTCGAAGTACCTGACTTGGTTATGTCAAGCATCATCACAGGTGCAGAAATCTACTTGCCACTGGCTGACCTTCTCAATGTTGAAGAAGAATTGGCCCGTCTTGAAAAAGAATTGGCCAAATGGCAAAAAGAACTGGATATGGTTGGTAAGAAACTCTCTAACGAACGCTTCGTAGCCAATGCCAAACCAGAAGTCGTCCAAAAAGAACGCGACAAACAAGCCGACTACCAAGCGAAGTACGATGCGACCGTCGCACGTATTGATGAGATGAAGAAACTCGTGAAATAAACACAGAAACACGGCGGTATGCCGTGTTTTTTTGGTATAATGAAACTATTAAATAACGGTAGAAAAGAGACGATCTATGCCAGAAGGCGTAACTTTATTTCAAGACACTCTTATTAAATCATTAAAATATGGTTTTGTGGATAATGTACAGTATCAAGAGGGAGGATATTCACCGCAGATTTTGATCAATGATCATGAAATGAAGCGGTATGTTTTGACGGATTTGCAAGAGGAGTTGAGTAAGTGCAAGGCTTTCTACATATCAGTGGCCTTTATTACACAGTCTGGAATTGCCTTAATTAAGTCGCAATTGTCTGATCTGATGGATAAAGGAATAAAAGGTAAAATTCTTATATCTCCTTATCTCGATTTCAATGATCCAATTGCAATGCAAGAATTACTCAAGTTAGAGAATGTAGAAGTCCGTTTGACTCCCGAGAGTTTGCAGATGCATGCCAAGTTTTATCTCTTTGAGCATGAGGGAAGGCAGGTATTGATTTCGGGAAGTTCGAATCTGACCCATAATGCTCTCAAAATAAATTATGAGTGGAATATTAAATTGACATCTACTCATAATGGCGAGCTTATTCGAGCTACTAAAGCTGAATTTGACAAGATTTGGGAGAAGTCGGATCTTTTGACATATGACAAGATTGCTTCTTATGCGCGAAAACGTCAGAATGTCATTCGAGTGGATCAGATTCGCGAAGAGAAGACGGCTCAGTATCAGAGTGAAACAATTAGTCCTAATGAAATGCAAAAGGATGCTTTAAAAGGATTACAAGCAATTCGTGATTCTGGGAAAAAGAAGGCTTTGGTCATCAGTGCCACTGGGACAGGAAAAACCTTTCTATCAGCTTTTGATGTCCAACAGTTTAAGCCAGAAAGAATGCTTTTTATTGTTCATCGAGAGCAGATTCTTCAGAAGTCATTAACGGATTTTCAAAAGGTCTTGCAGTTTTCTGATGAAGAAGGTCTTATTTATCACTCTGGGGCTGATTTGACGGGCAAAAAATATGTGTTTGCTACTATCCAAACCCTTTCACGTGAACAGCATTTAGGCCTATTTTCAAGAGATTATTTTGACTATATTCTGATTGACGAGGTTCATAAAGCTGGTGCAAATTCTTATAAAAAAGTGATGGCGTATTTTCAACCAGAATTCTTTTTGGGGATGACGGCTACTCCAGAGCGGACAGATGGTCAGAATATTTATGAATTGTTTGACTACAATATTGCTTATGAGATTCGTCTACAAAATGCCCTTGACAATGATATGCTTTGCCCATTCATTTATTTTGGGGTAAAGGATATCGAAATCGAAGGACAGTTAATCAATGAGAAAACTACGATTGCGAACTTAACTTCCGAAGAGCGCGTGAAGCATATTATTAAGAAGATTGATTTTTATGGAGTTAGTGGAGAGAAAGTGAAGGGCTTGATGTTCTGTTCTTCTAAGCAAGAAGCCCATGACTTAGCATCCAAACTGAATCAAAAGGGGAAACATTGTCGAGCCTTAACAGGTGAAGATAACATGGAGACCCGGAATGAAGTCGTTGCCCAACTAGAAAAGGGAGAGCTTGACTACATTTTAACAGTAGATATCTTTAACGAAGGGATTGATATTCCATCGGTCAATCAGGTTGTGATGTTGCGGAATACTCAATCTAGCATTGTTTTCGTACAACAGTTAGGTCGAGGACTACGGAAGCATGAGAGTAAAGAATATGTTACCATTATCGACTTTATTGGAAACTATAAGAATAACTATTTAATTCCTATTGCTTTGTTTGGTGATAAATCGATGAATAAAGATAATTATCGTCGAGAGCTTCGAGAACCAAACATTCTAAAAGGATTGACGACCATCAATTTTGAAGAAGTAGCTAAGGAACAAATCTTTAAGTCCATCACTAATACTAATTTATCTAATAAAGTTTTGTTGAAAGAAGCTTATATGGAGACGAAGAACCGGCTAGGTTGTATTCCAAAATTAAGTGATTTTTGGAAATTAGATACTTTGGATCCATACATCTTTTTTGATAGCTTTAATCATTATGGAGAAGTTATCGATTCTTTTGACAAGGATGATTCATTTGTTAAAATTTCTGAGCTAAATGGATTTCTAACTTTTCTTTGTAAAGAGTTATCAAATGGAAAGAGGAAAGCAGATCTTTATCTTTTAAAATTCTTTCTGGAAAAAGAAAAGATTTCGCGTTCGGATTTTGAAAAATTCCTAAAAGAAGAGAATTTAGGAGCTTCTAATGAGTTGTTGAAGTCTATTGAGAATTTCTTGACCTATAGCTTTTTTGTTAAAAGAGATCAGGAAAAGTATGGTGTATCAGCTTTGGCTATCAAGAATAATATTTATCAACTTTCACCATATTTTGCTCAATTTCTGACAAAGGAGTATAAAGATTTTATATTAGATATCATTCAGACGGGTCTTTATCGTTCTGAAAAGTATCCACAGAATCCGTTGACAATCGGGGAAAAGTATTCTCGTAAAGACGCTGTGAGACTACTCAACTGGGATAAGGATGAGAGCTCGACTGTTTATGGTTATAAGGTTAAACATGGAACTTGTCCGATTTTTGTCACTTATCACAAAGAGGATGATATTACTGAAACAACTCAGTATCAAGATGGTTTTTTATCAAATAAAGTCTTTCACTGGTATTCTAGGAGCAACAGGAGTTTCAAGTCAAAAGAAGTAGCCGAGATTATGCAGTCTAATGATACTGGATTGAGCCTTCACCTGTTTATAAAAAAAGAGGATGGTGAAGGAAGTGATTTCTATTATCTTGGACCAGTCTGTTATATTGAGGATAGTGCTCTTGAAACTATAATGCCAGATGGCAAAACGCCTGTAGTGACCATGAATTTTGAACTGATCAATGAAGTTCCTACAACACTTTATGATTATTTAACAAAAAAATAAGAGGTATACCTCTTATTTTTTTGTTAATAATTCTACAGCTGGACGATCGACAGGTGCCCAGTTAAGTGATTTTAATTCATGCGGTGCTAACCAAGTCGAATTTTGGTGTTCTAACAACTCTAGTTTTCCTGAAAGTAGCTTGGCGTGATAGGTTTTCATAACGACAGTTCCGAAATCATAATCATAGGAGGCTTCATTCACAAAGGAGATAATTTCAATTTCTGAATTTAGTTCTTCCTGTATTTCACGAATGAGCGCTTGTTCAGGAGATTCCCCTGCCTCTAATTTTCCACCTGGGAATTCCCAAAAACCTCCCAAACTTTTTCCTTCGGGTCTCTGAGCACAAAATATTTTTCCATCTTTTTCAATGGCAGCTGCAACAACGTGAATAATTTTTTTTGACATGATTTTCCTCCTCTCTCATTGTAACAGAAATAGGTTGAAAGAATCAATTGATGAATAAACCTAAATTCAAAAACGGTGAAATTGGCATTGACTTCATCTGGATTGATGTGGACAATCCTCCTGCAGATGCGATTGGTTGGGTTGTGAAATAGAGAGTAATAAACTATTCATAGGACTACAAAAACACCACCTCCTAGTCTTAGGGGTGGTGTTATGCTTTAGACCATTTTCCAGAAATAATCGATGATATAGGTCAGTCCGTAGGTGTAGATAACGAGGGTGATAGGCTTGCAGAGGATGATGATGGTCATGTAGCGTTTGAAGGTCATCTTCGTCAGACCTGCCAGCATACAGATGAAGTCAGCGGGACTAATGGGCCAGATCATCATGAAGATAAAGAAGCGATCGAACCGCTTGCCTTCATTGAGCCAGCCAATGTACTTGTCGTAGGTCTTCTGGCTGACCATGGATTGGACAAACTTAGGCCCGTACATTCTCGCGAGGTGGAAAATAATGGCACAGCCAATGACGATGCCGATGTAGTTGTAGATGGTCCCAATGATGTGGCCATAGATAAAGACACCAGCGACAGATGTCAGGGCGCCGGGAATAATAGGGACCACTGTTTGAAGGATCTGAAGAAAGATAAAGAGAGGTGGACCAAAGATTCCAGCTTGCAAAATGAAAGCTGACAAGGTTTCCTTGGATTGAAGGATGCCAGAAAAGTAGGCCCAGATACAAAAGGCTAAGGTCCCAAGAGCCCCAATGATGGACGACCAATTAATGATACGCTGGAGAAGAGGAGAGACCTCTTTTGAGCTTGTTTGTTTCATAAATAATTCCGAGTTCTTTTTCTTCTACTATACCATGTTTTTGGAACTTTGTAAGGATTTTGTCTATTTTTTGAGTAGTGAAAGCGACCTGATTGGAGCCTGTCGCTGTTTTAGTCGTGAAGCGGGTGCAAAATGGGCCTTTTTATGCTACAATGAAAGGAGTATAAAAAATGGAGAAAAACGTGTCAATCGAAAATTACAAACCAGATTTTGCGGTGGAAGCAGCCTATGATCTCACCGTTACAGACTTGAAAAAACAAGGTATTAAGGCGGTCCTTGTGGATTTGGATAATACCTTGATTGCTTGGAATAATCCGGATGGAACTCCTGAGATGCGCCAGTGGTTGCATGACCTTCGTGATGGAGGGATTCGGGTTATCGTAGTGTCTAATAATAGCCCCAAACGGGTCAAGCGCGCTGTTGAGAAATTTGATATTGACTATGAAGCCTGGTCGCTCAAGCCCTTTACCTTTGGGATTGATCGGGCTCTCAAACGTTTCCACTATGAGAAAAATGAAGTGGTCATGGTCGGGGATCAACTGATGACGGATATCCGGGCTGCCCATCGGGCGGGCATTCGTTCGATTTTGGTCAAGCCTTTGGTCGAGCATGACTCGATCAAGACGCAGATCAACCGGGCGCGTGAACGCCGTGTTATGAAGCAAATGGCCGAAAAATATGGTCCGATTGTATACAAAAAAGGAATTTAAGAATGGAAGAATTATTCTGTATTGGCTGTGGAGCCCCCATTCAGACAGAAAACAAAGAGGGGCTAGGCTATACTCCCCAATCAGCTCTTGAAAAGGGCTTAGAAACAGGAGAAGTTTATTGCCAACGCTGTTTCCGTCTCCGTCACTACAATGAAATCACAGATGTACATCTGACAGATGATGATTTCCTGAAATTGCTACACGAGGTAGGAGATAGTGATGCTCTTGTGGTCAATGTAGTCGATATTTTTGACTTTAATGGCTCCGTCATTCCTGGCTTACCCCGTTTTGTAGCAGGAAATGATGTGCTTTTGGTCGGAAATAAAAAGGATATCTTGCCCAAGTCTGTCAAGGATAGCAAGGTGACCCATTGGTTGATGGAGCGAGCCCACGAAGAAGGCATGCGACCTGTCGATGTGGTCCTCACCTCTGCCCAAAACAAGAGTGCCATTAAGGACTTGATGGAAAAGATTGAGCAACACCGCAAAGGACGTGATGTCTATGTGGTGGGTGTGACCAACGTTGGGAAATCGACCCTCATCAATGCGATTATCCAAGAAATCACAGGTGACAAGGATATTATTACGACCTCTCGCTTCCCAGGGACGACACTGGACAAGATCGAAATCCCTCTGGACGATGGATCCTACATCTATGATACACCAGGGATTATCCATCGCCACCAGATGGCTCACTACTTGACGGCGAAAAACCTCAAGTATGTCAGCCCTAAAAAAGAAATCAAGCCCAAGACCTACCAGCTCAATCCAGAGCAAACCCTCTTCTTGGGTGGTTTGGGACGCTTTGACTTTATCAAGGGAGAAAAGCAAGGTTTCACCGCCTTCTTTGATAACGAACTCAAGCTTCATCGGACCAAGCTCGAAGGAGCGACGGCCTTTTATGATAAGCATGTAGGTAGCTTATTAACTCCCCCTAATAGCAAGGAAAAAGAAGAATTCCCGCCCTTGGTTTCTCATGAGTTTACCATCAAGGACAAGACAGACCTGGTCATCTCAGGACTGGGCTGGATCCGTGTCAATGGAGAAGCCAAAGTAGCTGTCTGGGCACCAGAAGGCGTCGCCGTCGTTACCCGCAAAGCTATCATTTAAAAAATAGGAAAAAATATATCTGAAGAGCGAACAAAGTGAGCTCATAAAGAGATCGTTATTGCCGTGGTGTAGTTGCCAATCGATAGATTGGCAAGGGCAAAATGGAGACCAAGGCTCCATTTTGAGGTGAGGAAATCCATTTTTCAAAGATGAGATCTTTGAAAAATTAGTTCCGGCTGTCCCCACCACTTAAAATAACGATCAAAAAAAGGAAGTAAAAATATGACATTAACATCTAAACAACGGGCTTTCCTCAACAGCCAAGCCCACAGCCTCAAACCCATTATCCAAATCGGGAAGAATGGGCTCAACGACCAAATCAAAACCAGTGTGCGCCAAGCGCTAGATGCGCGCGAACTGATCAAGGTGACTCTTCTTCAAAATACGGATGAGAACATCCATGAAGTAGCAGAAATCTTGGAAGAAGAAATCGGTGTGGAAACGGTCCAAAAGATTGGTCGGATTCTCATCTTGTTCAAACAATCGAGCAAAAAAGAAAATCGTAAAATTTCAGCGAAGGTAAAAGAAATTTAGGACATCGAGGAGAGCAAACCTATGGCAATTGAACTATTGACTCCCTTTACCAAGGTAGAGTTAGAGCCAGAGATCAAAGACAAGAAACGCAAACAAGTTGGTATTTTGGGTGGAAATTTCAATCCGGTCCACAATGCCCATTTGGTCGTTGCGGATCAAGTGCGCCAACAATTAGGGTTAGATAAGGTGCTCTTGATGCCTGAGTATGAGCCACCGCATGTCGATGCCAAGGGGACGATTGCAGAGCACCATCGCCTTGAGATGCTGGAATTAGCCATTGAAGGCATTGAAGGTCTGGAGATCGAGACGATTGAGCTCGAGCGGAAAGGGATTTCCTATACCTACGACACCATGCTCTTGCTCAATGAACGGGATCCAGACACAGATTATTACTTCATTATTGGTGCAGATATGGTAGATTATTTACCAAAATGGCACCGCATCGATGAATTGGTGGAGATTGTACAATTTGTCGGGGTACAGCGACCACGCTATAAGGCAGGGACTTCTTATCCGGTGATCTGGGTGGATGTTCCTTTAATGGACATCTCCTCTAGTATGGTGCGTGATTTTGTGGCCAAAGGCCGGACGCCGAATTTTATGTTGCCAAAACCAGTCTTGGACTACATCAAGAAAGAAGGATTGTATCAATGACCTATGAAAACTATCTAGGCTTTTCTCGTGAGGTCTTGCTTGAAAAAATGCGCCAAATCCTGCCAGAAAAGCGCCTTACTCACTGTTTAGGGGTTGAGAAGGCTGCGCGTGACTTGGCCAAACGCTATGGGGCTGACGAAGAGCAGGCTGGCCTAGCAGGTTTGTTACATGACTACGCCAAGAAACTATCAGATCAGGAATTTCTGGACTTGATTGATCGCTATGAGCTGGATCCAGCATTAAAAAACTGGGGCAACAATGTCTGGCATGGGATGGTCGGGATTTACAAGATCCAAGAAGACCTCGGACTGACAGATCTAGCCATTCTTCGCAGTATTGAGATTCACACCGTGGGGAGTGATCAGATGTCAACCTTAGACAAGGTTGTCTATGTGGCAGATTACATTGAGCACAACCGGGCCTTTCCGGGGGTAGATCAAGCACGCGACATCGCCCAAGTCTCCTTGGATCGTGCCGTGGCCTATGAGACGGCTCGCACAGTCGAACACCTGGCCCACCAAGGATTGCCCATTTATCCCCAAACCCTTGAAACCTATAACGCCTTTGTGAAGTATTTGAAAGAGGAGCAGTGAGTGAAGACAGCTTTTATCATTATTGATGTACAAAATATCTTAGTGGAAACAGGTTTTGAGGCAGAAAAGCTCTTAGAGAAGATCGCTTATTTGCAAGATCAGGCTAGAAAACAGCAGATTGAAATTATCTACATGCAGCATATTGAAACGCCAGAGGCTTTAACTTCGGAAGATTGGCAATTATCGCCCTTGTTGAAGAGGCAGGCAGATGAGAAGGTGTTTCAGAAGCGATACAATAGCATATTTAAAGAGACAGGATTAAAAGAATACTTGGATCAACAAGGGATTGAACAACTGGTCCTGTGTGGTATGCAGACAGAATATTGTGTCGATACATCCGTCAAAGTGGGATTTGAATATGGCTACAAGCTGGTCATTCCAGAAGGAGCTGTCACAACCTTTGATGGAGAGGATATTCCAGCAGAAACGCTTAATGAATTTTATGAAAATATTTGGGCAGAACGTTTTGCGGATGTCTTAGATTACAAATCAATTTTTTAAGGAAAGAGGATTACATGAAAGAAAAAGAACTACTTGAACTAGTTGTCAAAGCAGCAGATGAAAAGCGTGCAGAAGACATTGTAGCTTTGGATGTTCAAAGCTTAACCAGCGTGACAGACTACTTTGTCATCGCAAGCTCTATGAATAGCCGTCAATTGGAGGCTATCGCTGAAAATATTCGCGAGAAGGTCGTTGAAGCTGGTGGCAATGCCAGCCACGTCGAAGGTGATTCAGCTGGAGGTTGGGTCCTTCTTGACTTAGGTAGTGTGGTGGTCCATGTCTTCTCAGAAGAAATGCGTGCCCACTATAACCTAGAAAAGCTATGGCACGAAGCAAGTGCTGTCGATCTTTCAGCAGCCCTAGCATAAGCAGGTAAACTCAGTTGGTAGCAACTGAGTTTTGTTGGTTAAATTGAAAATTCTACGGAAAGAAAGGATGGAGCCTCGTGTTTAGTTGGTTTGATAATTGAACACGAGCTAAAAGCTGTGAGAAAAAGAGTAACTTCCCTTGTATCTGACGATAGGGCAGAAAGTTTCCTATTTTCTCTATGCTTTTAAGGCTCTTTGTATCTTAGAAAGGATTTGAACCCGTCCTGTACTCCTCGGAAAATAGATAGCTCTCCTTGGAGCTTAGCTCCATCGTCGTGCTCCTAATTTTCTAACGGATTACGGGCGGACTTGGTATCATGAATATGGCGACTTATGAAACGTTTGCGGCGGTCTACGATGCGGTCATGGATGATAGTCTGTATGACTTATGGACGGATTTTTCCCTCCGGCATCTTCCTAAAAGTAAGGATCGGAGAAAATTACTGGAATTGGCTTGTGGGACAGGGATTCAGTCTGTCCGCTTTTCTCAAGCTGGTTTTGATGTGACAGGATTAGACCTGAGTGCTGACATGCTGAAAATTGCTGAAAAAAGAGCTGCTTCAGCCAAGCAGAAAATTGATTTTATCGAGGGCAATATGCTGGACCTGTCGCAAGCAGGCACTTATGATTTCGTGACTTGCTACTCGGATTCTATCTGCTACATGAAGGACGAGGTGGAAGTAGGAGACGTCTTTAAAGAAGTCTACAATGCCCTTAATGAAGATGGGGTCTTTATCTTTGATGTCCATTCGACCTACCAGACAGATGAGGTTTTCCCAGGCTATTCCTACCACGAAAATGCCGAAGACTTTGCCATGCTCTGGGATACCTATGAGGATGCGGCACCTCACTCGATCGTCCATGAGCTGACCTTCTTTGTCCAAGAAGAGGATGGCAGCTTTAGTCGCCACGATGAAGTTCATGAGGAACGCACTTATGAAGTTTTAACCTATGACATCTTATTGGAGCAGGCTGGCTTTAAATCTTTCAAATTGTATGCAGATTTTGAAGACAAAGAGCCAACAAAGACCAGCAAACGTTGGTTTTTTGTAGCACAGAAGTAGGAAAACATGACAGTTACAGGTATTATTGCAGAATTTAATCCCTTTCACAATGGTCACAAGTACCTGCTCAAACAGGCAGAAGGGCTGAAGATTGTTGCCATGTCTGGGAATTTTGTTCAACGTGGCGAACCTGCCATTGTAGACAAGTGGATTCGCACGCAGATGGCTTTGGATAATGGAGCGGATCTGGTGGTCGAGCTCCCCTTTCTCGTGGCTGTTCAGTCGGCTGATCATTTTGCCAAGGGAGCGGTAGAAATCTTGTCCCGTCTGGGAATTGACCAATTGACTTTTGGGACAGAAGCGGTCTTAGATTACCAAGCGATTGCGACTGTTTATTCGGAGAAAGAAGCGGAAATGGAAGCTTTCCTGCGAAGCCTTCCAGAAGATTTATCCTATCCACAAAAAAACCAAAAAATGTGGGAAACCTTTGCTGGAGTGGAGTTCACAGGAGATACTCCCAACCATATTCTGGGCTTGGCCTATGCCAAGGCTTGTGCTGGGAAGGGGATTGCGCTTAAGCCCGTCCAGCGCCAGGGTGCGGGCTACCATTCAGAAGAAAAAGAGGTGGCCTATGCTTCTGCCACTAGTCTACGCCTACACAAGGAAGATCAGGACTTTGTTGCTAGATTCATGCCCAATAGCCAACTCTTTCAGTCGGCTCCACAGGTATCTTGGGAGAATTATGATCAACTGCTCCGTTATCAAATCCTAACCCGTCCGGATTTGACACAGATATTTCAGGTCAATGAAGAACTAGCCCATCGGATAAAGGATGCGGTTCGAAGTGCTAGCTCTGTGGAAGACCTGGTGGAGAAAGTCGCAACCAAGCGCTATACCAAGGCGCGCGTTCGCCGCATCTTGACCTACATCTTGGTAGGGGCGAGAGAGGAAATCTTGCCGACCGCTATCCACGTCTTAGGCTTCACTGAAAATGGCCAAGCTCACCTCAAATCACTAAAAGGTCAAGTGGACTTGGTGACGCGAATTGGTAAGGAACCTTGGGATGGTTTGAGCCAGCAAGCGGATCAGGTGTATCAACTAGGCCATCCCCAATTGCCAGAACAAATCTGGGGTCGGGTGCCAGTGAGAGTGGAAGATCAATAAAGGGTGAATAGTCGAGCAACTACAATTGGAAGGATACGCAAAAAACTCTTCCAAGTCTTGTGATTTGTGATATAATATAAAAGATTGAAAATAATTTGAAAAAATTTAAGGAGAATCCTCATGGGACGTAAATGGGCCAATATTGTTGCCAAAAAAACTGCCAAAGATGGTGCCAACTCAAAAGTGTATGCTAAATTTGGTGTGGAGATCTATGTAGCTGCTAAAAAGGGTGAACCAGATCCAGAACTAAATACTGCTTTGAGATTCGTTATTGACCGTGCCAAACAAGCGCAAGTGCCAAAACACGTAATTGATAAAGCGATCGATAAGGCAAAAGGAAACACTGACGAAACCTTTACAGAAGGACGTTACGAAGGATTTGGACCAAATGGTTCGATGTTGATCGTTGATACTTTGACGTCAAACGTTAACCGTACAGCTGCCAATGTCCGTGCTGCTTTTGGTAAAAACGGTGGGAACATGGGAGCTTCAGGTTCTGTATCTTACCTCTTTGACAACAAGGGAGTTATCGTCTTTGCTGGTGATGATGCGGATGCAATCTTTGAACTTTTGCTTGAAGCAGATGTTGATGTAGATGATGTCGAAGCAGAAGAAGGAACGATCACAGTCTACACTGCACCAACTGATCTTCACAAAGCGATCGTTGCTTTGCGTGAATCAGGTGTCGAAGAATTCCAAGTAACTGAATTGGAAATGATTCCTCAATCAGAAGTTGAGTTGTCAGGTGAAGATTTGGAAACATTTGAAAAACTTTACAGCGTTCTTGAAGACGACGAGGACGTACAAAAAATCTACACAAACGTAGATGGATTCTAATCACTCGTAAGGACTGTAGTGAATCCCATAAATCAAGAAAAAGGATAGCTTCTCAGATCAAGCTATCCTTTTTCTCTGTCTGATGAGGATCTATCTTTTGTAAGTGATGTCCTGTATAAGCGTAAATACGGGTCAGGGGTGATTGGGAGAGTGTGGAAACCTTAAAATAGAAATAATGGTCTCGATGATCCCGACTTTTGGTGTGGTGAAGACGAAAGTAGTTTCGCTGGCCTGCTGCCATAGAGTGGAGAATATCATCTTCTAAAAAGACGAGCGGCGTAGAAGTAGCGGCCCACTTGTAAAAGTCCATCTCAAATTGGTGGTAATTCTCCGAAAAATAATCAAATTGTAATTCGTGTTTAGTCTGAATAGGTTTCATAGGGTGTTTCCTCAGATTCAATAAAAATGATAGAGTCTACGAGGAGACGGTGGTAGTGGCCATCGCTTTTGAGAAGAAGCTCAGAAGCAGATAAGGTGTGAATCGAACCTGTGTAGGTTGCAAATTGATTCCCCTCTAGAATTGTGATCGAGATCGTCGTTTGTTGTTGAAAGGCCTGCTCCAGGAGCTGGATCTGTTCAGCAAGTGGAAGAACCGTGAGCTGACTGCGGTCAATTTCTTTTGTATGCAGGGCGGTTGTGTGCTCGGATAAAAAGAAGCCAGCCCATTTGGCCATGCCACGATCTTGAAATTCTCGGGCGGATTGATAAGGGAGATAAGAACGGTCGATCATGTTAATCCATCTAAGCCTCCTGCGGAATGTCCGCCTGTTAGTTTACTGCGTGCAATGGCGCGTGAGTTTTCTAGTAATGAGGAGCCTTTCTGAAGAGAGGTAAAGCCAAATTGGTCCCGAATGCGGTCAATGGTCTGCTGGAGTTTCTCCTCTTTTTCCAAGGCTACTGGGTCATCGAAGAGAGAAAGGAGTTGAAGAGACTCCTCGACAAGTTCTCCATAAAAAACACCAATCTGCCGAATGGCGCCTCCTTCGTACTTGGAGCGAAAGAGCCGCAGAACCGTATCGGATAAAACCTTGGTGGATTGGGTAGGCTCAATCTTTTGCTGGCAGTGAATGGACGGAAGCCCCTCGATTTTGGAGTAGGAGGCATGAATGGAGACCAGTTGGGTCTTCTTTTTTTTCCGTCGCAAGCGAATAGCCACCTGTTCAGCCATCTCCCGAAACACCAGTTCAATATCAGGTTGTAGATGGTAGTCATAGGGCAAGATTTGAGAGTTACCAATACCTCGTGACTTCGGATGATAAGGCTTGTGGACATTGCTTTCATCAATGCCATGAGCATGGAACCACAGTTGAAGGCCCATGACTCCAAATTCTTTCTTTAAGAGATCGGGGTGAGCTTGAGCCAGTTCGGCAATAGACGTGATCCCGATCTTTTGCAATCGTTTTTCAGTGCGACGTCCAATGCCCCAAAAATCAGTGAGCTGGGGCAGTTTCCAGACCTTACTTTCTACATCTTCATAAGACCAATTGGAGCGCATATTTCGGCAATGCTTAGCTTCATTGTCCAAGGCTAGCTTGGCAAGAAGGGGATTGGCATTGCTGAGGCCGATGGTAGAGTAGATTCCAGTTTCCTGCCAGATCCTTTTTTGGATTCTGGCAGAAAGGAGATCCAGTTTTTCCTTTCGAGAGAGGGAGGGATCTGGAATAAAATAATTTAAGGAAGAAGTCAGATCGATAAAGCCTTCGTCAATCGAGTAAGGGAAAATATCATCTGGTGCTGCAAATTCCTGAAAGACTTTTTGAATCTCCATATTGACCTGAATGTAGGCATTCATCCGTGGAGGCACAATTAGGGTCCTCTTGGCCCAGGATTCAATGGATGCAATAAAGGCTGGATCTGTTGGCAATCCTTGTTTTTTAGCGACGTAGCTATTAAATTTTCTGGTTTTGAGGTCAAAAGGTAGGTCGTAGCTACGGCTGACATTTTTCTTGCCAAAGACTTGTTTGAAAACGGGAGAGCTCGCCAAAATTAGGCCAGCTGAATTGTCGCTCCGACTCATGACGCAAAGAGAAGTCGTCAAGGGATTGAGCCCTAGACGGACACATTCACAACTGGCATAAAAACTTTTCATATCCACAAAAGCAATATCAGAATGAGGCTCACGTGAATAATCAAATAGCATATTTAAACCTCTAGTGGAAGAAAATGCCCGACCACAATGCCGACGATTTTGGGCTCGTCTTCATAGGGAGCAAATAAATCGTCGTAATCAGGGTTGATGGATTCTAAGCGCAAACCTTCCGCTTCCCGATAGACTTTCTTGATGTAGGTTTTTCCATTCCAGATGAGGGCGTAGACAGCCCCATCATAGTCAAAGCCAGTCTGCTTCATGAGGGCAACAGAGCCGTTGGGATAGAGAGGTTCCATCGAATCACCTGATACCCAAGAAGCGAAATCGTGCTGGATCTCTTGGTCAAAATAGACAGTTTCATAGTCCGTTTCGTTGTCATAAAAGGTGTGTCCCAAACCAGCTGCAAGCTCAACCGAAAGAACCTTATAAGCTGTCAAGGAAACAACTTTTTGCTGCTGTTCGAATAACTGGCTGGCCAACTGGTCGACTTTCTTTTGATGAGGTGGGGTTAATAAAGGGTAGGTGTAGAGTGCGGAGTCTTTGTTAATAAAGTAGTCCTCTTTAACGGAGAGGCGCTTGGCCAACCTCCTGAGATTTTTTTCGTGTGGCTCCGCTAAGCCATTCTCCCAACTGGAGTATGTCTTGCGAGAAATCTTGAGATCCTCGTAGACATCTGCTTGGGTCAAGCCTTTTTCCAGGCGTCTTTCTTTTAGTTTTTTTGCATCAAACATGTCAGTTCTCCTATGTAACGTTTTAAAAGTTACGTATAGTTTATCAAAAATAAAATCCTTTTGCAAGAGAAAAATTCAGTTATAAGGTGACGGAAAGGCTTGGAATTTGAATGAAAAAAGAGTATAATCAGTTTTACAACTTCTAACAACGAGGAATTATATGAAAAAAAGTTTTATACATCAACAAAAAGAAATTTCGTTTGTTAAAACGACGTTTACGCAGTATTTAAAAGATAAATTGGATATCATTGAAGTCCAAGGGCCAATTTTGAGTAAGGTAGGAGACGGGATGCAGGATAACCTTTCTGGGATTGAACATCCGGTATCTGTAAAGGTCCTTCAAATTCCTGATGAGACTTATGAAGTCGTGCATTCACTCGCAAAATGGAAACGCCATACCTTGGCACGTTTTGGTTTTGGCGAAGGAGAAGGTCTCTTTGTCCATATGAAGGCTCTTCGTCCAGATGAAGATTCGCTAGACGCTATCCACTCTGTTTATGTAGACCAATGGGACTGGGAAAAAGTCATCCCAAATGGTCAACGCAATATCGCCTACCTCAAAGAAACGGTTGAAAAAATCTACAAGGCGATTCGTTTAACAGAACTAGCAGTAGAAGCG
Source organism: Streptococcus parasanguinis (assembly GCF_031582885.1). Classification (NCBI taxonomy): domain Bacteria; kingdom Bacillati; phylum Bacillota; class Bacilli; order Lactobacillales; family Streptococcaceae; genus Streptococcus; species Streptococcus parasanguinis. The sequence continues at coordinate 2,016,475 of NZ_CP133988.1, read as the reverse complement.
CGCTATGACATTGAGTCAGTTCTTCCAAAACAAATTACCTTCGTTCACACAGAAGAGTTGGTGGAACGCTATCCAGATTTAACTCCAAAAGAGCGTGAAAATGCCATTGCCAAAGAATTCGGAGCCGTTTTCTTGATCGGGATTGGTGGAGAGCTTGCAGATGGCAAACCACACGATGGCCGTGCACCTGACTACGATGACTGGACAACAGAGTCTGAAAATGGCTACAAGGGCTTGAATGGTGATATCCTCGTCTGGAATGACGTTCTAGGTTCAGCCTTTGAGTTGTCTTCAATGGGGATCCGTGTCGATGAAGATACGCTTCGCCGTCAAGTTGCGATTACAGGGGACGAGGATCGTCTCCAATTAGAGTGGCACAAAGCTTTATTAAATGGTCTTTTCCCACTCACGATTGGTGGAGGGATCGGGCAATCTCGTTTGGCTATGTTCTTGCTTCGTAAGAAACATATCGGTGAAGTCCAAACCAGTGTCTGGCCTCAATCTGTCCGCGATGAATATGAAAATATTCTATAAGGAAGAAAGAGAGTGGGACAGAAATCGGTAATTCGTTAGAATTCGATTTCGTCGTCCCACCTCCGCACAGTTGAGTAGGGCTGTAAAAGCTGATGAAATCAGCGTAGTAGAGCCCACTCAACCACTGCGTCTTGCTCGACAATCCAAAAATAATTGAGAGGCTAGGACTTTTGTCCCAGCCTCTTTTAATTGTCGCTTGACCATATCAAATCGCAATTTTCTGATTTTTTTTGGTATAATGGTCCCTATGAAAATAGTATCTGGAACCTATGGGGGACGTCCCCTCAAAACACTTGAAGGAAAAACAACCAGGCCAACTTCTGATAAGGTCAGAGGGGCCATGTTCAATATGATTGGTCCTTACTTTGATGGTGGAAGAGTGCTGGATCTCTATGCAGGAAGCGGTGGGCTCTCTATCGAAGCCGTTTCTCGAGGCATGTCAGAGGCCGTTTTAGTGGAAAGAGACCGCAGAGCACAGGAGATTGTAGCAGCCAATATTGCCATGACCAAGGAAAAGGAACGGTTTCAACTGCTAAAAATGGAGGCCAAGCAGGCCTTAGGGCTTTTAACAGGCACCTTTGACTTGGTGTTCTTGGACCCTCCTTATGCCAAGGAAGAGATTGTCCGCGATATCGAAACCTTGTGCGAGCGCCAACTCTTGTCAGAGGACATCATGATTGTGTGCGAAACTGATAAACACGTAGAACTTCCTGAGGAAATCGGACAAGTGGGAATCTGGAAAGAAAAAATCTATGGAATTAGTAAGGTAACAGTATATGTCAGATAGAAGTGGATTGTTTACAGGATCGTTTGATCCGATTACCATTGGGCATGTGCAATTGATCGAGCGAGCTAGTCGCTTGTTTGACCGTGTCTATGTAGGAATTTTTTATAATTCGGAAAAAGTCGGACTCTTTTCTATTGAGCAGCGCGTGCGCATGGTAGAAGGGGCCTTGGCTCATTTGGAAAATGTTGAAATTGTGACGTCAACTCAAGAGTTGGCTGTGACAGTGGCGCGCAATCTTGGGGTCATTACCTTGATCCGGGGCTTGCGCAATGCACAGGATCTGGTATACGAAGCCAATATGGATTATTTTAACCACCAGTTGGCGCCTGAATTGGAGACGGTTTATCTCTACGCCCAGCCTCCTTACCAGGCCATTAGTTCAACCCGTATTCGAGAGTTGCTGGCTTTTCAGCAGGATATCTCACCTTATGTCCCAGAGAGTGTAATGGAGGAAATCAAAGATGACACAAGCGAATAAACCAAGCTTGCCTACAAAAAAGAAAAAAGGACGATTGAAAGAATACCGATGGCCGATTGCAGGCGTTCTTTTCTTGCTCCTCTTGCTAGCTGCCTTTGTGATTCGCCTTCCCTATTATATTGAGATGCCAGGAACGGCAGAAGACATTCGATCGGTCATGACAGTCGATGGAAAAGCGGATACCAAGTCAGGATCCTATGACTTTGTAACCGTGGCAGTGAAAGAAGCGACCCCGGCTGATTTGATCTATGCTTGGGCGACACCTTTTACAGATATCTACTCTGCCAAGGATATGACAGGTGGTAGTTCGAGCCAAGAATTTACGCGGATTAACCAATTCTATATGGAAACCTCGCAAAATATGGCTATCTACCAAGGGTTAAAGACAGCTGGAAAAGAAACCCAGATGGACTTTCTTGGTGTTTATGTCATGCAAGTGGCAGATGATTCGACCTTTAAGGGAATCTTGAACATTGCGGATACCGTCACCGGTGTGAATGGCAAGACCTTTAAGAGTTCCAAAGAATTGATTGATTATGTTGGTTCTCAAAAAATTGGCGATCCCGTTTCAGTGACCTATATTGAGGATGGACAAACCAAGACAGCAGATGGGAAGATCATCAAATTGTCCAACGGGAAAAACGGAATCGGAATTAGCCTGATCGACCGGACTGAAGCCAAAGGCGATGTTCCTGTCCAATTTGCGACTCAAGGGATTGGTGGACCAAGTGCCGGCATGATGTTTAGCCTAGCTATCTACACCCAAGTGGCTGATCCAGATCTTCGTCAGGGACGCCATATTGCAGGGACAGGAACCATTAACCAAGATGGAACGGTTGGCGATATCGGTGGGATTGACAAGAAAGTCGTCGCAGCCGATAAAGAAGGAGCAGAAATTTTCTTTGCCCCTAATAACCCTGTTTCCAAAGAAGAAAAGAAAGCCAATCCCAAGGCCAAATCAAACTATGAAACAGCTAAAGAAGCAGCGAAACAAATTCATTCGAAGATGAAAATTGTACCCGTCAAAACCTTGCAGGATGCCATCGATTATTTGAAAAAGAATTAGAAGTATCTTGTTAGATCAGTCTCGTACTTGAAAGTACGAGGTCGAGTTGGCAGATAGGAAGATTCACCTTCTAATCAAATTCAAGTTTTTGCTTATCAATCTCTCTATTTTTAGAGGGATTTTTTCTTTATACTGGTATCAGAAAGAAAGGGAGGTAGTGAAATGATTCAAACCAGTTTGTTTTCCATTTCAGTATTCTTAGCGGGAGTTCTATCCTTTTTCTCCCCATGTATTTTGCCACTGATGCCAGTCTATGTAGGGATTCTATTGGATTCTGAACGTGTGAAAACTGTTCGGATTTTTGGAAGAGATATTTCTTGGTACGGCTTGGTGAAGACTCTTTGTTTTATCGCAGGTCTATCAACTGTTTTCCTAATTCTAGGATACGGTGCAGGGGCCCTTGGCCAGGTGCTTTATGCTCCATGGTTTCGCTATCTGCTAGGAGGGATTGTGATCCTATTAGGGATTCACCAAATGGAAGTGATCAATCTGAGACAACTCCAAAAGCAAAAGACCATCCAACTCAAAAAGAATCGGGAGCGCAATGAATTCTTCAATGCTTTTCTGATAGGGGTCACCTTCAGTTTTGGTTGGACCCCTTGTGTCGGACCAGTTTTGAGTTCGGTTCTAGCCATTGCCGCTTCTGGAGGAAATGGTGCTTTACAAGGCGCTCTCCTGATGCTGGTCTATACATTAGGCTTGGCGCTCCCCTTCTTAGTCTTGGCACTGGCTTCTAGCTGGGTTCTACAACATTTTGCTAAACTCAAGCCCCACATGGGAACCTTGAAAAAAATTGGTGGTGCCCTCATCATCTTGATGGGTATCTTGCTGATGCTAGGAAATCTTAATAGCCTCGCATCCCTGTTTCACTAATCTTAAAGGATTAAAGGAGAAAAATCATGAAAAAATTTCTTACACTTTCTATTGCTACACTTAGCATTGTCACTTTAGCAGCTTGTTCTGGACAGAAATCAGATTCAGACATGAAAAAAACGGACGATAGTAGTATGATGAAGAAGGACGATATGAAGAAGGATGACATGAAGAAGGATGACATGAAGGATTCGTCCATGTCCGATGATAAAATGAAAAAAGAAGACATGAAAGATTCATCTATGATGTCTGACAGCAGTTCTGAAATGAAGGACGATATGAAAAAAGATGAGATGAAATCTAGCGATTCAGAAATGAAAGACGAAAAGAGTGCATCATCGGATATGAAATCAGACAAGGAATAAAAGAAGGGAGAGGTCATCTGAGGATGACTTTCTCCTTGTTTAAAGAGGTGATAATGATGAAAAAATTAGCTTTAGTAGCTACTGGGTTCGTATGTGCTGGACTTCTGGGCGCTTGTTCAAGCCAAGGAATGGCTACTTCCACCAAAGATATGAGCCAACAAACAGCCAAAGCTGGGGATAGGCAACCATCTGGAAAGAAAGTGAAGGAGTTTAGCCTGCAAGGAGTGGATGGCAAGACCTACCGCTTATCCGATTACAAAGGAAAGAAAGTTTACCTCAAATTTTGGGCTTCCTGGTGCTCTATTTGCCTGTCGACATTAGAGGATACCAATGAGTTGGCAAAAGAAGAGTCAGGTAAGGATTATGTGGTCTTATCCGTTGTAGCTCCAACCTTTAATGGCGAAAAATCAGCAGCAGATTTCAAAAATTGGTACCAGTCTTTGGATTACAAGGATTTCCCGGTCTTACTGGATAGTAAAGGGGAACTGCTAAAAGAGTATGGGATTCGTTCATATCCATCGGCGCTCTTTATCAATAGCGATGGGACTTTAGCAAAGAGTCATATTGGCTATATGAATAAAGAGGATATCCTCAAGACCCTAGAGAACATGCAGTAAGGAGATAGACAATGGAAACAAAGTGGAAAGTGTTTGCTATCCTTCTCATTGGCTTATTATCTATTGGTTTCTTTTTCTTTAGTAAGGGATCAAACGGAATGGATCAATCAGAAACAAGCACTGAGATGATCAAAAAAGCGTCCATGAGTCAGACTCCAGTAGCCAAAAAGGAAACAAAGGAAACGGTTGATCCAAAGGATCAGCGTGAAATTTATTTGGCTGGTGGTTGCTTCTGGGGCGTAGAGGAATATTTCTCCCGTGTTCCAGGTGTGATTGATGCCGTATCAGGATATGCCAATGGAAAGGGAGAAACGACCAAGTATGAATTAGTCCCTCAAACAGGGCATGCCGAAACAGTTCACATCACCTACAATGTCAAGAAGGTATCTCTGAAAGAATTGCTCCTGCATTATTTCCGGATTATCGACCCAACGTCGAAGAATCGACAAGGAAATGATCAAGGAACACAATACCGAACAGGTGTCTATTATGTCTCTCAAGAAGACCTTCCAACTATTAACCAAGTCTTTGAAGAAGAAGCAAAAAAATACGACAAACCGTTAGCAGTGGAAAAAGAGCCACTGACCAATTTCATCAAGGCTGAGGACTACCACCAGGATTATCTAAAGAAACATCCGAATGGGTACTGCCATATCGATGTCAATCAGGCATCTTATCCTGTTATAGATGCTAGTCGCTACTCCAAGCCAAGCGATGAGGAGATCAAAAAGAAGTTATCTCCTGAAGAGTATGCGGTGACACAAAAAAATGATACCGAACGGGCCTTCTCCAATCGTTACTGGGATCAGTTTGATGCCGGTATTTATGTAGATGTCGTGACCGGTGAACCTCTCTTTTCCTCTAAGGATAAATTTGATTCGGGTTGTGGTTGGCCAAGTTTCAGTCGGCCTATTAGTCCTGATGTGGCCATCTATAAGGAGGATAAGAGTTTCAATATGACTCGGACAGAAGTTCGGAGCCGTGTAGGAAATTCTCATCTGGGCCATGTTTTTACCGATGGTCCTAAGGAAAAAGGTGGCCTTCGCTATTGCATCAATAGTTTGTCTATTACCTTCATTCCCAAAGCAGAAATGAAAGAAAAGGGCTACGGTTATTTATTGGACTATGTCTGAGACAATTCGATCTATAGTTTGCTATAATAAGCATAGCAAAGACAAGTAGGTGAAAGACATGTATGCGATCATGATTGTGGAAGATGAAGAGCTTATCCGGCAGGGTCTGACTTCCTTAGTAGATTATGAACAGTTTGGAATGATCGTCATCAACCAGGCAGAAAATGGCCGTGAGGCCTGGGAGAAGTTTCAAGATCAACCAGCCGATATCCTTCTAACTGATATCAATATGCCACAAATGAACGGCTTGGATCTGGCCCATCTCGTCAAAGAGCAGTCTCCGTCTTGTCATATCATTTTTTTGACAGGTTATGATGACTTTGAGTTTGCGAGAAAAGCCATCAAGTTAGGTGCAGATGATTATTTGCTGAAGCCTTTTTCAAAAGATGATATTGAAGAGATGTTAGCAAAGGTGAAGGGAAAACTCGATCAAGAGCGAAAAAAGGCGCAAGTCGAAGATTTGGTCAGTCATGGTTATTCGACAGACTTGGAAGAAGCCATTCATGCTCGTTTAGCAGATTCCCAGTTAACCCTAAAGGATTTGGCCTATCAACTTGGTTTTAGTGCCTCTTATCTAAGTGTATTGATCAAGAAAAAATTGGGACTCCCCTTCCAAGACTACCTCATTCAAGAGCGAATGAAGAAGGCTCAACTCTTGCTTCTCACGACGGATTTAAAGATTTATGAGATCGCCGATCAGGTGGGTTTTGAAGATATGAACTATTTTTCTCAACGCTTTAAGCAGGTTGTTGGGGTGACACCAAGGCAGTACAAAAAAGGAGAGCATGAATGAAACGATATCCCTTGCTGATTCAGCTGGTCCTCTACTTTTTTCTCTTCATTCTCTTACTTTTTGGTCTTATCGGTAGCCTTTACTATCAAACGAGTTCAGGGACAATCCGCCAGCAAACAGAGCGGACGACAAGAAATAGTATCGATCAAAGCAGTCAGTTCATCACCTCCTATCTAAAAAAATTAAAGCAGACCACCACGGTTCTTAGCAAAGAGCAGGCTGTTCGCCAATTTGCACAAGACAAGAGTGAGAATCAAGAAACGGTTCAACACCTGATGCGAACGATGATTGAAACGGATCCGGACTTGGTCTCAGCGGTCTTGGTGACCAAGGATGGACGTCTGGTAGCGACAGATTCCAAAATCAGCATGCAGACTTCTTCAGATATGATGAATGAAAGCTGGTATCAAGAGGCGATTAAGGAAAGAGCCATGCCGGTCTTGACGCCAGCTCGAAAGGAATCCTTGACCTCGGAAAAAGAAAAATGGGTGGTTTCTATTACCCAAGAAGTGGTCGATCAGACTGGCCAAAATCTCGGAGTAGTACGCTTGGATATTGGCTACGATAGCCTTCAGGCTTATTTGGATCACCTTCAACTGGGGAAACAAGGCTTTAGTTTTATCATTAATCAAAAGCATGAGTTTGTCTACCATCCTAAAAAGGCGGTCTATTCCTCCAGCCAAGAAATGCAGGCCATGCAGCCCTATATTGCTGTGAAAGATGGTTATGCAAAAGGAGGGCAGAATTTTATCTATCAGGTTCCAATTCCAGATAGCGATTGGACCTTGATTGGAGTGGCTTCACTTGAAGGACTTCAGATGCTTCAGTCACAACTCCTGTACTCTTTCATTGGTCTTGGATTACTAGCTTTGATCATGTGTTTAATAGGGATTGGTTTTGTTCTTCGTTTGTGGATCAAACCCTTACGAGACCTTCAGACTATCATTTTGAGGATTGGAGCAGGAGAAGCTCACGTGAGGGCTGTAGCCAAAGGATCTCCAGAATTAGTGGACCTCGCTCAAGCTTTTAATGCTATGTTGGACCAAATCGATAACCTCATGCAACAGGTTAAGGAAGAGGAGCAAAACGCGCGGCGGTACGAGTTGCGGGCACTTTCGGCTCAGATAAATCCGCATTTCCTCTACAATACCTTGGATACGATTGTCTGGATGGCAGAGTTTAATGATAGTCGGCGCGTGGTCGACATCACCAAGTCTCTGGCTCAATATTTTCGACTGGCTCTCAACCAAGGCCAGGAGCAAATCCTACTGAGAGATGAAATCGACCATGTCCGGCAGTATCTTTTCATTCAAAAGCAACGTTATGGTGAAAAGCTCAATTATGAAATTCTAGAAGATGAACGGTTGGGCGACTATCAGATCCCCAAATTAGTGCTTCAACCCTTAGTGGAAAATGCGATTTACCATGGCATTAAAGAGATCGATCGGCCAGGTCTCATTCGAGTGACAACTGAAGTCAGTGGAGACTACGCCTGCGTATCGATTTTTGACAATGGACGAGGGTTTGACCGATCAGAATCAACAGTCCAAACCCTTCTTCGTTTAGGAGGTGTTGGCTTGAAAAATGTGGACCAACGATTGCATCTTCAATTTGGCGAAGCCTATCATATGGAGATTGATTCTAAGGCCAATAGCTATACGAAAATCACTCTTTATTTGCCACTTTCATCATCTGATGAACATGTATAGAGACAAAGATTGCCTTCTTTGTCTCTTTTTCCTTTTGGAAGCTCTCAAAGGAATTTCAACTCTTTTCTAGTCAAATCTGACGCAAGTCATCAAATTTATGATAAAATAAAGTGTTACAGTAAATAGATTTTGATGAAGGAACACTATGCGAAAAGAGATTGACCCTGAATTATATAATTACAATAAATTTCCTGGACCTGTGTTTCGTCAGGTAGGAGACCAGATCCTTTCAGAAAACCTCTCCTTTGAGTTGTTAAAAAATGAAAAAGAAGCATTTGATGCGACTGTTTTTGGTCAGAGATTTTCTGAGATTTTAACCAAGTTTGATTACATTGTTGGTGATTGGAGCAATGAGCAGTTGCGCTTGCGTGGCTTTTATAAGGAAGAGCGCGATGTTGCAACGATGGATAAATTAAGTCGCTTAGACGATTATTTGTTAGAATATTGTAGCTATGGTTGTGCTTATTTTGTCCTTGAAAATAAGGAGCCCCATCGTGCTTCCTTTGATAAGAAATCACCGGTCAAAAAAGCTCAATCAGAAGAAAGAGAGCCTAAGAAGCGTTCGCGCAATCGCAAACAAAAAGATCGTTTCCAAAAACGAGAACGCGACAAGGGACAGTCAACGAATAACTCGAAAAAAACAAGACCGTCTGCTGAAACTAAAAAAACAACGAAGACGAACAACAAACGTCATTTTGTGATTCGTCAAAAAGAGGAGTAAGAAAGAATGAAACCATCCATTTATAGTTTAACACGCCAAGATATGATTGATTGGGCGGAAGAAAACGGCGAAAAGAAATTCCGTGCAGCCCAAATCTGGGAATGGCTCTATCGTAAACGTGTCCAGTCTTTCGAAGAAATGACCAACCTTTCTAAGGACTTAATTGCGAAGTTGAATGATCAGTTTGTTGTCAACCCACTCAAGCAACGCATCGTGCAAGAGTCAGCAGATGGAACGGTTAAGTATCTTTTTGAATTGCCAGACGGCATGTTGATTGAAACCGTCTTGATGCGTCAGCACTATGGTTTATCTGTCTGTGTAACAACTCAGGTAGGATGCAATATCGGTTGTACCTTCTGTGCTTCTGGTTTGATTAAAAAACAACGCGATTTGAACAATGGAGAAATCGTGTCTCAAATCATGTTGGTCCAAAAATACTTTGACGAACGTGGCCAAGATGAACGGGTCAGCCATATCGTTGTCATGGGGATCGGAGAACCATTTGACAACTATAACAATGTCTTGAAATTTATCCGGACAGTCAATGATGACAAGGGATTAGCGATTGGTGCTCGTCATATTACCGTGTCAACTTCTGGTTTGGCTCATAAAATTCGTGACTTTGCAAATGAAGGTGTGCAGGTCAATTTGGCAGTGTCTCTTCATGCTCCAAACAATGACTTGCGCTCTAGCATCATGAAGATCAACCGGGCCTTTCCAATTGAAAAATTGTTTGCGGCGATTGAATACTATATTGAGACTACGAACCGTCGGGTGACCTTTGAGTACATCATGCTCAATGAAGTCAATGATGGGGTCGAGCAAGCCTTAGAGTTGGCAGAATTGCTCAAGAATATCAAGAAATTGTCTTATGTTAACTTGATTCCTTACAATCCTGTCAGTGAGCATGACCAATACAGCCGGAGTCCAAAAGAACGGGTTATGGCCTTCTATGATACCTTGAAAAAACAAGGTGTTAACTGTGTAGTGCGTCAAGAGCACGGTACAGATATTGATGCTGCCTGTGGGCAATTGCGTTCAAATACCATGAAACGGGATCGGGAGAAAGCGATTGTTGAACATGCGCAACCTTAAACGAGGGCTGATGGATCATACAGAGCTAACAAAAAGAGGAAGAAGGCTGTTACGGAGTGGCAGCTTCTTCTATTTTATCCTCTTGTGTCTGATGTGTTTTTTGCCCCAACAGCCAGAGCCAGGTATGGAAACACCGGGTATTCAACATTTCGGTCGCATCGTCGTCCTGCTGGTTCCTTTTAATTCGGTGATGAATCTTGGTCAGATCACCAGTGCCCTCCAACTCATTAAGGTCATTCTCCAAAACATAGCCAATATCTTTTTATTAAGCCCGCTGGTCTTTCAACTTCTCTGGCTATGGCCCTGGTTAAGGAGTCGCAAACGGGTCTTGTGCTTCGGCTTTGCGATGAGTTTGTGGATTGAATGCAGTCAAGTTCTGTTAGATCTCTTGTTTGATGCCAATCGTGTCTTCGAGCTAGATGATTTGTGGACCAATACCTTAGGAGCTTATCTGGCTTATTTAGGCTTTCAGTATTTCAGAGCACGGTTGCTAGCAAAAAATGGGAAAATGTAAAATCCGAACATTTCAGCCGCTTTTTAAAATTTTTGTTGACAAAGTCAGAAGCGGGAGCTATAATAACTTCAAGACATCAGAAAAGTAGAGATTTTTCTCACTTCCAGGGAGCTTGTGGTGATTGCGAACAAGCAGTGGTGAATCTTGAAATGGGCTGATGCGTTTATGATAATGAATTTGAAACAATAAAAATTCGGTGAGCACACCTTATCGTGCACCCTGTTGTTAGACAGGTCAGAGATGTAGGAGAAAGAATATCTTCCTACAATTGAGGTGGCACCGCGGTATCGAATCGTCCTCACACAGATTTTTCTGTGTGAGGTTTTTTGTATCTCAAAGGAACCCAGTGAGACTGCAGCTCAAAGGGCCTGCGAGAGAAAAAGATCATAAACAGGATTAAAGATATGGAAAAGAGGACACAATCATGACAGAAACAAAAGGCTATTTCGGACAATTTGGTGGATCTTTCGTACCAGAACCGATTCAAAACTTGCTCAATCAATTAGAGGAAACCTTTGAACAGTATAAAAATGATCCAGAATTTATTGCAGAATACAAACATTATTTGAAAGATTATTCTGGTCGGGAAACACCGCTCTACTTTGCGGAAAGTTTGACAGAACATTTAGGTGGGGCAAAAATTTATTTGAAGCGCGAAGACTTGAATCACCTAGGTTCGCATAAATTGAATAACGTTTTGGGGCAAATCCTCTTGGCCAAACGCATGGGCAAAACGCGCGTGATTGCTGAAACAGGGGCTGGTCAACACGGTGTAGCTACAGCAGCTGCGGCAGCTAAGTTCGGTATGGCCTGTGATGTTTACATGGGAGCAGAAGACGTTGAACGTCAACGTCTCAATGTCTTCCGCATGGAAATGATGGGGGCAACCGTCCATGCGGTTGAAACCGGGACTAAGACCTTGAAAGACGCCGTTGATGCTGCCTTTGGAGCATGGATGGCGGATCTGGATGCCTTTTACGTTTTGGGTTCTGCTGTTGGCCCTCACCCTTACCCAACCATTGTGCATGAATTCCAAAAAGTGATTAGTGAAGAATCTAAACGTCAAATCTTGGAAAAAGAAGGCCGTTTGCCGGATTATGTGATTGCCTGTGTCGGTGGTGGCTCTAATGCCATCGGTGCCTTTTCTGAGTATGTTGCAGAAGAGGAAGTCGGCTTGGTTGGGGTAGAAGCAGCTGGACATGGCTTGGACACCGATCAACACGCAGCGACCATGACCAAAGGGACTATCGGAGTGGTTGATGGTATGAAGACCTATGCAGTCTTTGGCGAAGATGGAAAAGTAGCGCCAGTGTACTCGATCTCTGCTGGTTTGGACTACCCAGGGGTTGGTCCAGAGCATGCTTTCTTTAAAGATTCTGGTCGTGTCGAATATGTAGCAGCGACAGATGATGAAGCAGTAGAAGCTCTTCTTCTTCTCAGTAAGACAGAAGGGATCCTCCCAGCTATTGAAAGCTCACACGCGATTGCAGAAGCAGTCAAACGTGCTCCACAATTGGATAAAGACAAGATCATCATCATCAATGTTTCCGGACGTGGGGACAAGGATGTGGCTGCCATCGCCGATTATCTAGAAGCGAAGGCTGCAAAATAAGAAGAACTTATCTGCAAAACATCGTATAAAGCAGTAAAGCGTGATAACTGAGAAAGAGACAGGGAACAAAGGGAATCCGGTCTCTTTCTTTTTTGAGAGCAAAGAAGAGAATGCCTAAGATGGATGCGATCTGAATGAGAATGAGGATCTGGGTAGAAGAAAAGCTTAGCGAAAAGGTAGCTAGTAAGAGAAAATCTCCTGCTCCCATTCCGATAAAGAAAAAGTGAGCTCCGATTGCAAGGAGTAAAAAGACCAGCATGAGGAGATTACTACCGGATAAAAAGAGGACTAGGGCATGGAGACAGCACCAGATGACCAAGGGGTATTCCATAAAGCGAAGGTCATAGATGGCTAAAACGGCAGCTCCCAGTAGTGTTAGAAGTTGAGGCAGGGAAAGGTAACCATTGGCGCAGGCTAAAAAGAGCAGGCCACTCCAGACCTCAAAAAGGCAGTACCAAAATGGGTAGGGCTGATGACAATAGCGACAGCGAAAGCGATGCAGTAGTTGCGAGATAATGGGGATGAGGTCCCAAACTCCAAGGATGTGCTGGCAGTGATCACAATGACTGCGAGGAGCGAGAATGAATTGGTTTGGGAAACGGTCGACAACTAGTCCCAAAAAAGAGGCGATACAAGTACCGATGGTAAAAAAATAAAAGTTGATCATACTTATTTATTCGTAAAGCAAGCGGAAAATTTCATCATTTGCTTGAAAATCTTGTAAAGCCTTTCTAAATTTGATACAATAATGAACATGAAAAACCTGTATGATGTTCAACAATTTTTAAAACGTTTTGGAATCATCATTTACGTAGGGAAGCGCCTCTATGACATCGAATTGATGAAAATTGAGCTTCAACGTCTTTATGATGCAGGCCTGATGGAGCGGCTCGATTATTTAGAAGCCGATACCGTTTTAAGAAGAGAACACAAGCAAGAATTAGAATTTTTGAAAAAGAGTGAGGTAGAGTGATGGGAAATATCATTGTTTGGTTGGCTATTTTAGGAGCATTTGGATGGATGGCGTTTAATTATTTCCGCATCCGTAAAGCTGCTAAATTTGTGGATAATGCTACTTTTGAAGAGCTGATTCGTCAAGGGCAGTTGATTGACTTGCGAGAGCCAGCTGAGTTTCATGCCAAGCATATTTTAGGAGCACGCAACATTCCTTCTACTCAGTTGAAATTGAGTCTTGCAGCCTTGCGCAAAGACAAACCAATTTTGCTCTATGAGAATAGCCGTAGTTCTCGAGTAACCAATGCGGCTCTCTTTCTCAAGAAAAAAGGTTATACAGACATTTATGTCTTGTCTTATGGTCTTGATTCTTGGAATGGGAAAGTGAAAAAAGACGCTTAATAAAAAGAGCTCTAACTGCAGCAAATGTGTGGTTAGAGCTTTTTTATCTTGTTTTTTCAAGGAAATCTTTGACCCATGTGAGCTCTACCTCATTCAAAGGCCGGCTTTCGCCAGGTGCTAACTGAGGATCCAAGGTGAAGGGACCAAAAGACAAGCGTTTTAAGGTCATTACTTTGACTCCGATGGCCAAAAACATCTTTTTCACTTGGTGGTATTTTCCTTCTGAGATTCGGACCTGGGCCTTGCTGTAGCTGGGGGTACTTTCTAGAATGGTCAAGGAGGCAGGCTTACAGATAGGGCCGTCCGTGAATGAAATCCCATTCTGAAATTGCTCGATGTGGGCTGCATAAAGCGGGCCATTGACTTCTACCTCATAGACCTTCTCCACATGGTATTGAGGATGGAGCAGTTGAAAGCCTAAGGGACCATTATCTGTGAGGAGGAGCAAACCACTGGTATCGCGATCGAGGCGACCAAGCGGATAGAGATCTGGGTACTCTTGCTGAGGGTCCACTAGATCGATCACCGTTGGATGGTGGGCGTCTCTTTTAGCGGTCACAGCCCCGATTGGTTTATGGAGCATGTAGTAGTGGTGACGCGGTTCTTGAATGATTCGTTCCCCGATTTGAATCTGTTGGAGTCCAGGGTCGATGTTTTGGGATAGCTTTTGAGCTGGTAGGTGATCGACCAAGATTTGCCTTCGGGCCAGAAGTTGTTTGATGTCTTTGCGAGTGTACTGATGGTTTGCCATCAATTGATCTAATCTCATGGAAGGCTCTTTTTCTGAAATTCTTATCATCAGTGTATCATGAAAAGAAAAGGAAATCGAGTCGGAGAAAAGAAATGAGGATGAAAACATTTACAACTAGCTGAACTGTGTTTTTTAGATAGGACTGTGGTATAATTGTTCAGTTAGAAATATTATTTAAAATTTTATAGAGGAAATCATGACAAAATTAAGAGAAGATATTCGTAACGTTGCGATCATTGCCCACGTTGACCATGGTAAAACAACCTTGGTAGACGAATTGTTGAAACAATCGCACACCTTGGATGAACGTAAAGAATTGCAAGAACGTGCAATGGACTCAAACGATCTTGAAAAAGAACGTGGGATCACGATCCTTGCTAAAAATACAGCCGTTGCTTATAACGGAACTCGAATCAATATCATGGACACACCAGGACACGCGGACTTTGGTGGAGAAGTGGAACGGATCATGAAAATGGTCGATGGGGTTGTACTGGTCGTAGATGCCTACGAAGGAACCATGCCTCAGACGCGTTTCGTATTGAAAAAAGCCTTGGAACAAGATCTTGTTCCGATCGTTGTTGTCAATAAAATCGATAAACCATCTGCTCGTCCAGAAGAAGTTGTAGACGAAGTTCTTGAACTGTTCATCGAATTAGGTGCGGATGATGACCAATTGGAATTCCCAGTTGTTTATGCATCAGCGATCAACGGAACCTCTTCACTTTCAGATGATCCAGCTGATCAAGAGCACACAATGGCACCGATCTTTGATACCATCATTGATCACATCCCAGCTCCAGTTGATAACTCAGATGAGCCTCTTCAATTCCAAGTATCCCTGCTTGATTACAACGACTTCGTTGGACGTATCGGTATCGGACGTGTCTTCCGTGGTACTGTAAAAGTTGGGGACCAAGTAACCCTTTCTAAATTGGATGGAACGACTAAGAACTTCCGTGTTACCAAACTCTTTGGTTTCTTTGGTTTAGAACGTCGTGAAATTCAAGAGGCTAAAGCGGGTGACTTGATTGCTATCTCTGGTATGGAAGATATCTTCGTTGGAGAAACCATCACACCGACAGACGCAGTTGAAGCTCTTCCAATCCTTCACATCGATGAGCCAACGCTTCAAATGACCTTCTTGGTCAACAACTCACCATTTGCTGGTCGCGAAGGGAAATGGGTAACCTCACGTAAAGTCGAAGAACGCTTGCAAGCGGAATTGCAAACAGACGTCTCTCTTCGTGTTGACCCAACTGACTCACCTGATAAATGGACAGTTTCAGGACGTGGGGAATTGCACTTGTCTATCTTGATCGAAACCATGCGTCGTGAAGGATACGAATTGCAAGTATCTCGTCCAGAAGTTATTATCAAGGAAATTGATGGTGTCCAATGTGAACCATTTGAGCGCGTGCAAATCGACACACCAGAAGAATACCAAGGATCTGTTATCCAAAGCCTTTCTGAACGTAAGGGTGAAATGTTGGATATGATCTCAACTGGTAACGGTCAAACTCGTTTGGTCTTCCTTGTTCCAGCGCGTGGGTTGATTGGATACTCAACAGAGTTCTTGTCAATGACACGTGGTTACGGAATCATGAACCACACCTTTGATCAATACTTGCCAGTGATTCCAGGAGAAATCGGTGGACGTCACCGTGGTGCTCTTGTTTCAATCGATAACGGAAAAGCAACCACTTACTCTATTATGTCTATCGAAGAACGTGGTACGATCTTTGTCAATCCAGGTACAGAAGTTTACGAAGGAATGATCATTGGTGAAAACTCTCGTGAGAACGACTTGACCGTAAACATTACGAAAGCAAAACAAATGACCAACGTTCGTTCCGCTACTAAGGACCAAACAGCGGTTATCAAGACTCCTCGTATCTTGACCTTGGAAGAATCTCTTGAGTTCTTGAACGACGATGAGTACATGGAAGTAACACCGGAATCTATCCGTTTGCGGAAACAAATCTTGAACAAAGCAGAACGCGAAAAAGCAAATAAAAAGAAAAAATCAGCAGCTGCTGAATAATATGGAGAGAAAGGAGAAACAAAATGGTCTATTTTATCTTAGGGATTTTGATTCTCCTTTTTTACCTTTTTATGACCCCCAAAAGTATTCGTGGTACCTTAAACAGTGTCACAATGGTGGTCTTGATCGTCTCCATTATCGTACTGACTTGTCTGGCCATTTTTCAGATATTCCAACTACCGTCTGAGTTTTTTGTCGGTGCCTTTCTCGCCTTTGTTGGCTACCTGGCTTTGGTGGATATTTCCAAAATGACGACCAAACAGAAAAAATAAACGCTGACGTGATTTTTAAAGCCCTTTGGGCTTTTTAATTTTGCTAAAAAAAGGTAAAATAGAGAGTGATAAAAATGGAGCGAAGAAATCATGAAATTTGTGAAACAATTTGAAAATAAAAAGGTTCTTGTATTAGGTTTGGCGAAGTCAGGCGAGTCAGCTGCCCGTTTGTTGGATCGCTTAGGAGCGATTGTGACCGTCAATGATGGCAAACCTTTTGAAGAAAATCCAGCAGCACAAAGTTTACTGGAAGAAGGGATTAAAGTTGTGACAGGAGGTCACCCTCTGGAATTGTTGGATGAAGACTTTGCAGTCATGGTCAAAAATCCAGGAATCCCTTATTCTAATCCAATGGTTGAAAAAGCGCTTGAAAAAGGCATTCCAGTCCTCACTGAAGTGGAATTGGCCTATCTGATTTCGGATGCGCCAATTATTGGGATTACAGGATCAAACGGAAAAACGACGACGACAACCATGATCGGGGAAGTCTTGACGGCTGCCGGCCAAGGTGGTCTATTGTCTGGGAATATCGGTTTTCCAGCTAGTCAAGTTGCACAAACAGCAACAGAAAAGGATGTTTTGGTCATGGAATTGTCTTCTTTCCAATTGATGGGAATTGAAGCCTTCCATCCAGAGATTGCAGTGATTACCAACCTCATGCCAACCCATATCGACTACCATGGTTCTTTTGAAAATTATGTAGCTGCCAAATGGAATCTTCAAAAGAATATGACAGAAAAAGATGTCATTGTATTAAACTTCAACCAAGACCTGGCTAAGGAACTGGCTACAAAAACCAAGGCAAGGGTCCTTCCATTTTCTACAATCGAAAAAGTGGACGGTGCTTATTTGGAAGATGGACTTCTCAAGTTTAAGGGAGAAGCTGTCATGCGTGCCGATGAACTGGGTGTTCCAGGAAGCCACAATGTAGAAAATGCCTTGGCAACGATTGCTGTTGCAAAAGTCCGGGGAGTAGAGAATGAGGTCATTAAAGAAACCTTGTCAGCCTTTGGGGGCGTTAAACACCGTCTACAATATGTAGATGAGATTCAAGGTGTCAAATTCTACAATGACAGTAAATCGACCAATATTTTAGCGACACAAAAAGCTCTTTCTGGTTTTGATAACAGCAAGGTTATCTTGATTGCAGGGGGGCTCGATCGTGGCAATGAATTTGATGAATTGGTACCTCACATTGCAGGTCTAAAGGAAATGGTGATTCTCGGGGAATCAGCTCCTCGAGTGAAACGTGCAGCAGATAAAGCGGGTGTTTCATATGTCGATGCGACAGATGTGGCAGATGCTGCAAAGAAAGCTTTCGACTTAGCTAGTCCTGGAGATGTTGTGCTCTTAAGTCCTGCCAATGCCAGCTGGGATATGTATCCGAATTTTGAAGTGCGTGGGGATGAATTCCTTGCTACAGTAAAAGGGTTGAAATAAGATGAAAAAAATAATGTTTACTGGTGGGGGAACCGTGGGACATGTGACCCTTAATCTCCTCTTGATTCCAAAATTTATCGAAGATGGATGGGAAGTTCATTATATTGGGGACAAAAAAGGAATCGAATACCAAGAGATCAAAAAGTCTGGATTAGAGGTACGATTCCATTCGATTGCAACGGGGAAATTGCGTCGCTATTTCTCTTTCCAAAATATGATGGATGTTTTCAAGGTAGCTTGGGGAACACTCCAATCCATAGCGATCCTGCTCCGTGTGCGCCCACAAGTTCTCTTCTCAAAAGGGGGATTTGTCTCTGTGCCACCAGTGATTGCGGCCCGACTCACGCGTGTTCCTGTCTATATCCATGAGTCCGATCTCTCGATGGGATTGGCCAATAAAATTGCTTATAAATTCGCTACCAAGATGTACACGACTTTTGAGCAAGCTCATGGTTTAACAAAGAGTGCGCATATCGGTGCGGTAACCAAGGTTACAGATCATATTCCGACAACTTCTGAAGAATTAGACGAAAAAACAAAAGGTTTCCGAAAAGATTTGCCGATCCTTCTCTTTGTCGGAGGATCTGCTGGTGCGCGTGTCTTTAATGAATTTGTGACAGAGCATCAAGCAGAGCTCTTGCAGCACTACAATATCATCAATTTGACGGGCGATTCAACATTGAATCAGGCTGAGGGTGGTTTGTATCGAGTGGATTATGTAACCGATCAGTATTTGCCAATGCTCCAGAAGGCTGATTTAGTGGTGACTAGAGGTGGGGCCAATACCTTGTTTGAACTCTTGGCCATGAACAAACTCCACCTGATCGTACCGCTAGGAAAAGAAGCTAGCCGTGGCGATCAGATTGAAAATGCCCAATATTTTGTGGATAAAGGTTATGCAGAGCAATTGCAGGAAGATCAATTGACCCTCGAAACCTTTAATGAAACCATTCAAGAAATGTTGAAGCAAAGCCAAGTCTACCACCAAGCAATGGAAAAATCGACAGAACTCCTTTCACTAGACGATTTTTATGGCCTGCTTCAAAAAGATATCAGTAAGGGAAAAGATGACGGACGACAATAAAAAAACGCCAACGGATGACAAAATTACAGAATTGTCAGCCTGGCAAAAAAGAAACAAAGAATATTTAGAAAAAAAAGCGCTTGAAAAAGCGGAAGAAGCTGAAACAGAGGAAACTGAAAGCGAAGAAGCAAAAGAAGACGAAGACCTTTCAGAAAAAGAGACAGCTTCCGTCTCAGAGGAAGAATCTGAAGAAATAGAAGAGTCTGAAGAGGAAGATGAATCTGAGGCCGAAGAGGATCCAGATGCGGATGGAGAAAGTTCAGAAGGAGAAGAAGTTGATCCGGCTAAAGAGGAGCTAGATCCTTCAGAGAAACAAGAGAAAAAGCCTTCATTCTTTAAAGGCTTAAAGACGAAAAAGCCAAAGAAGGAACCGACAGTGGCAAAACGCCATATCTATCGTGCCCTTCCGGTTATCGGAATCAGCTCGCTTGTCGCCCTTCTCTCCATCTATTTTTTAAGTCCCTTGTCCACACAGAAAGTGATTGAATTTTCAGGGAACAAGGCGGTTGACCAGCAACTCTTGTATGAAAAAAGTCGCATCAAAGAAGAAGATTATACTCTGACGACTTTCCTTCATAAATCGGTCTATGAACAAAATATGAAAACGGCTAGTCCATGGATCAAAGAGGTTCACATGCATTATCAATTCCCGGTGACCTTTAAAGTCAATATCGTGGAACACAAAGTGGTTGCCTATTATGTGACCGGAGAAGACCACTATCCAGTATTGGAAAATGGAGAAGTCGTTGAGACAGTAACTCCAGCTTCGGAATTGCCGTCCTCCTATATTAGTTTAAAATTCTCAGATCGAGAATTAGTTAGACAATTTGTCCAAGAAATGAAGTCTATTTCTTCTTCCATTACGGATAAAATTGTTTCGGTTGATCTGACACCGAGCAAGGTCACCAAGGATCTGGTGACCATCACCATGAAAAACGATAATAAAATCTTGGTGCCTGTTTCCCAAATTACCCGCAAGCTTCCTTACTATAAGGCGATCAGTAAGAAATTAGACGATGATTCGACTATCGATATGGAGGCTGGAGTCTTCAGTTATAGTGAACAATCCATCGCAGATGCCAAAGAGCAAGCTGAGAAAGAAAAGGCTGAAAGTACAGAAAATCAGAATGAACATTCTGAGGAAGCAAGCCAAGAACAGAATCAAGAACAGAATCCAGAAGGGGAGAATTCTTCTGGGAATGAGTAAAGCCCATAAATTATCTCAAATAATTGAAGAAAAAATGTCCATTTTAGGCTTCTTTGTGATATAATGAAGTTTGGATAGTTCCAACTAAAAGGGCTATAAATAGATGTAAAGTGAAAACAAATAAAGAGAGAGGACTGGTGTAATGGCTAGAGACGGCTTTTTTACAGGTTTAGATATCGGTACTAGTTCAATAAAAGTATTGGTGGCAGAACATGTCAATGGAGAAATGAATGTAATTGGAGTCAGCAATGCAAAAAGTGCTGGCGTCAAAGATGGAATTATAGTAGATATCGAAGCTGCTTCAAATGCAATTAAAAATGCAATCAGCCAAGCTGAAGAAAAAGCAGGGATTTCAATCAATCTAGTCAATGTTGGGTTGCCTGCAAATTTACTACAAATCGAAGCAACTCAAGGAATGATTCCAGTCACAAGTGATTCAAAAGAAATCACAGATGCAGATGTTGAAAATGTTGTCAAATCTGCACTCACAAAAAGTATGACACCGGATCGTGAAGTAATCACCTTCATTCCTGAGGAATTCACAGTTGATGGTTTCCAAGGAATCCGCGATCCACGCGGAATGATGGGGATCCGACTTGAAATGCGTGGCCTTCTTTATACAGGACCTCGTACAATCTTGCACAATTTGCGTAAAACCGTTGAACGTGCAGGCTTACAAGTTGAAAACATCATCATTTCACCGCTTGCGATGATCAAAACAGTCTTGAATGAAGGCGAACGTGAATTCGGAGCTACAGTGATCGATATGGGTGGTGGCCAAACAACGGTGGCATCTGTTCGTAGCCAAGAACTTCAATTTACAAATATCTATCAAGAAGGTGGCGATTATGTTACCAAAGATATTTCTAAAGTATTGAAAACTTCTCAAAAATTGGCGGAAGGCTTGAAGTTCAACTATGGTGAAGCCTATGTACCATCTGCTGGAAACGAAGTCTTCCATGTAGAAGTCATCGGTGAAGTAGAGCCAGTTGAAGTGACTGAGAAGTACTTAGCTGAAATCATTTCAGCACGTATCAAACACATCTTTGAGCAAATCAAACAAGACCTTGAGAGAAGACATTTGTTGGATCTTCCTGGTGGTATTGTGATTATCGGTGGAGGTGCGATCCTTCCTGGTGTTGAAGAATTGGCTCAAGAAGTCTTTGGTGTAAATGTGAAATTGTTTGTTCCAAATCAAATTGGAATTCGCAATCCAGCTTTTGCCCATGTGATTAGCTTGTCTGAATATGCAGGCAATTTGACAGATGTGGATATTATTGCTCAAGCTGCGGTTCATGGAGACGAAGTCTTGCGTCAACAACCGATTCAATTTGATCGTCCAGTGCAACCACAAGTACAACCACAACCTGCTGCTCCAGCACAACCGGTAGTACCTGCATACAATGCTGAGAAGATTGAATCTCCAGTAGATGCTCAAGAAATTCCAGCAGCAAGCAATGATAGCAAACAAGAACCAAAAACTACATTCACAGACCGAATGAAAAATTTGATCGGTAATATGTTTGATTAAGGAGTGTAAGTATTTATGACATTTTCATTTGACACAGCAGCGGCACAAGGTGCAGTAATTAAAGTAATCGGTGTCGGTGGCGGTGGCGGTAACGCCATCAATCGTATGATTGACGAAGGCGTTGCCGGTGTAGAATTCATCGCAGCTAATACAGATGTTCAAGCACTTTCAAGTGCAAAAGCTGAAACAGTTATCCAATTGGGTCCAAAATTGACTCGTGGATTGGGTGCTGGAGGTCAACCTGAAGTTGGTCGTAAGGCAGCTGAAGAAAGCGAAGAAGTGTTAACAGAAGCTTTGCAAGGTGCAGACATGGTCTTCATCACTGCAGGGATGGGTGGAGGATCTGGTACAGGTGCTGCACCAGTCATCGCTCGTATTGCCAAAGCTGTAGGTGCTTTGACAGTAGCAGTTGTAACTCGTCCATTCGGGTTTGAAGGTTCAAAACGTGGCAACTTCGCTATTGAAGGGATCAACGAACTTCGCGAACATGTAGATACATTGTTGATTATTTCTAATAACAACTTGCTTGAAATTGTAGACAAGAAGACACCGCTTCTTGAAGCTTTGAGTGAAGCAGATAACGTTCTTCGTCAAGGTGTTCAAGGGATCACCGACTTGATCACAAGTCCTGGATTGATCAACCTTGACTTTGCCGACGTGAAGACTGTTATGGAAAACAAAGGGAATGCCCTCATGGGTATTGGTGTTGGTAGCGGTGAAGAACGCGTTATCGAAGCGGCTCGTAAAGCTATTTACTCTCCACTTCTTGAAACTACAATTGATGGTGCAGAAGACGTGATCGTCAACGTAACAGGTGGTTTGGATATGACATTGATCGAAGCTGAAGAAGCTTCAGAAATTGTGAACCAAGCTGCAGGTCACGGAGTAAACATCTGGTTGGGTACATCTATTGATGAATCTCTTAAAGATGAGATCCGCGTGACGGTTGTTGCAACTGGTGTCCGTCAAGACAAGGTAGAACGTGTTAGCGGAATTGCTTCCTCACAACGTCCTTATAAAACAGGACCACGTGAACAACGCCCACAAGCTGCACCATTTGACCGTGAATTTGATTTGAAACAAGATGTTGAATTGCCAACAACTCCAAGTCGTCCAGCGGTAGAACCAAACCGTGGCTCAGCCTTTGGTGATTGGGATATTCGTCGTGAGAATATCGTTCGCCAAACTGAACCAACATCAACACATCAAGTTGATCGTTACGTAGATTCATCTTCAGATGATGATGAATTAGAAACACCACCATTCTTCCGGAATCGTTAATCATGAATCTGGTAGAGAATGCTGATCTTGTTCGGCAACAAGTAGAAACAGCAAGAAACAAAGCTAACCGTCAAGATCAAGTTAATGTGATAGCTGTCACCAAGTATGTGGATGTTGCTACAACAGAAGCACTGGTAAAAACAGGTATCCAACATATCGGTGAAAATCGTGTCGATAAATTTCTAGAAAAGTATCAAGCTCTAAACGGGTATGACCTCACTTGGCACTTGATTGGGAGCCTCCAACGGCGGAAAGTAAAAGACGTGATCAATCTCGTCGATTACTTTCATGCCTTGGATTCGGTGAAGCTGGCTCAAGAAATTCAAAAGCGAGCAGAACACCCAATCAAGTGTTTCCTCCAAGTGAACATTTCTGGTGAAGAAAGTAAGCATGGATTTGCACCCGATGAACTGGATGATGTTTTAGCGGAAATCGCACAGCTGGACAAAATTGAAATTGTTGGTTTAATGACGATGGCTCCTTTTGAGGCTAGTCAAGAAGAGTTGCAGGATATTTTTTCAAAAACTCACCAACTTCAGAAACAACTAGAAAAGAAACAATTAAAAAATATGCCTTTTTCAGAACTAAGTATGGGTATGAGTCGTGACTTTGAAGTAGCCATTGCGAACGGAGCGACTTATGTAAGAATTGGGACATCATTTTTTAAATAGGAAAGAACTATGTCATTAAAAGATAAATTTAACAACTTTATTGACTACTTCACAGAAGACGGTGAAGAAGTAGAAGTTCGCGAGGCAAAAGCAGCTGGGGCGGAAACACAACCAGTTCCACAGCCACAGCCGACTCCTCAAGTGACTTCTCCACGTCCACAGATTAGTCAAAGAGAACCAGTAAAACCAAAACCGACTCCTGTCGCACCTGTTACGACTCCAGTGTCTACAGCGGCAGTGAAGGAACCTGTTTCAACAACGAAAAATACATCTGAAAATATTACTCGCTTGCATGAACGTCAACGTGAATTGGCTGCTAATCGTGCGAATACAGATGAAAAGATTACCATTGATGTACGCTATCCCCGCAAATACGAGGAAGCGACTGAAATTGTTGATCTATTACTATCTAATGAGAGTATCTTGATTGACTTCCAATATATGACTGAAGTACAAGCACGTCGTTGTTTAGATTATTTGGATGGGGCTCGTTATGTTTTAGCAGGAAATCTTCGTCGTGTTGCAAGTACCATGTACTTGTTGACTCCAATTAATGTAGTCGTTAACATTGAAGATATCCGCCTTCCAAATGATGTGGAAGTGACAGAATTTGACTATGATATGAAACGTAATCGTTAAGATGGTTATCTTTCAATACTTATCAAATATCATTCAAATCTATTCCATCATTCTTGTCATCTATGCCTTACTATCTTGGTTCCCTGGGGCACCTCAGAGTACTCTTGGACAAATGGTTCACCGCCTAGTTGAACCATTTTTGAGCCTTTTTAGAAAGTTACCATTGCAGTTTGGGGGCTTGGATTTTACAGTTCTAGTAGCACTTTTGGTCTTGAACTTGATGAATCAGTTATTAGCCCGCTTGTTCCTATTTTTGATTGGATAGAATACGATGGGACAGACAGAGATTTACCAACATTTCAATCGCGAAGATCACGAATTCATTGATCGTTGTATTGAATTGTCTGAAAGAGTGGTGGAACGCTATTCTGTTGAGGTGACAGGTTTTTTAAACCCTCATCAGGTCACTATTTTACGAAATGTCGCGGCAAGCTACCAATTACAGGTCTTTGCTTCCAGTGATGAGCAGAAAATGGAGTATGCCAAGGTTATTGTTGCTCCGGATTATTACCAATTGGATCCAAGTGACTTTGATCTGGCCTTATTGGAAATGGTCTATGCTTCAAAATTTCATCACTTGACCCATTCCCAGGTACTGGGGACCATTGTTCACCAATTAGGTGTGGAGCGCAAGTCCTTTGGAGATATTCTGACGAGTGAAGGAAAGATCCAAGTGTTTGTTGAACAGCGCTTTGTTGCCTATTTCATGGATCACATCCAGAAAATTTCTCGGGTACCTGTTAAGCTGAGGGAAGTTCCTCTCTCTGAACAAATGATCGTAGAGGAAGAAAGCCAGCAGCGAGATATTCTCGTGTCGAGTTATCGGTTAGACAAGGTGATTGCTGGGACCTTCAAGCTTTCGCGCTCACAAGCTAGTCAGTTGATTAGTTCTGGTCTAGTGAAAGTTAACTATGCGACGACTTCCAATGTTAGCTATGCTGTAGGTCTGAATGATTTAGTCAGTGTTCGACGCTTTGGGCGTCTTAAAATTGTTTCTGAAAATGGTATTTCAAAGAGTGGAAAATATAAAGTAACTGTTGAAGTACTCTTAAGTAAAAAATGAGGAGGAGTTATGGCTCTTACTGCTTTAGAAATTAAAGATAAAACTTTTGGCGTTAAATTTAGAGGGTATGATGCGAACGAAGTAGAAGAATTTCTAGATATCGTTGTTCGCGATTATGAAGATCTTGTTCGTTTAAATCATGATCAAGAAGCAAAAATTCAAGCTCTTGAAGAACGCTTAAACTATTTTGATGAAATGAAAGATTCATTGAGTCAATCTGTTTTGATTGCACAAGATACTGCTGAACGTGTGAAACAAGCAGCTAACGAACGTTCTGAAAATATTGTTCGTCAAGCTGAACAAGATGCACAACACTTAGTAGATGAAGCAAAACAAAAAGCAAATGAAATCCTTCGTCATGCAACGGATAATGCCAAGAAGGTTGCCGTTGAAACAGAGGAATTGAAGAACAAGACACGCGTCTTCCATCAACGTTTGAAATCAACCATCGAAAGCCAATTGAGCATTATCGATACACCTGAATGGGATGAAATTCTTCGTCCAACAGCTATGTACATTCAAACAAGTGATGAAGCTTTCCGTGAAATTGTGGAGAAAGCTTTGGGTGAATCTGTTCACCATCATCATGCAGAAGATGATAACATTGATTTGACTCGTCAATTCTCTCCAGCTGAAATCGAAGAATTACAAAAACGCATCGAAGCTGCTAATTTAGAATTAGGTGCAACACAAGCGT
Organism: Streptococcus parasanguinis; assembly: GCF_031582885.1. Classification (NCBI taxonomy): domain Bacteria; kingdom Bacillati; phylum Bacillota; class Bacilli; order Lactobacillales; family Streptococcaceae; genus Streptococcus; species Streptococcus parasanguinis. The sequence continues at coordinate 1,990,142 of NZ_CP133988.1, read as the reverse complement.
TTGAAGGTTTGAATGAAAAAGTTCAATCCGCTTTAGAAGAAGCAGAACACGCTCGTCATGAAAATGAGGAAGTCGTTGCGGTTGAAGAAACTGTTCAACCAGAAGATGATGCAAATCGTGAATCTGTCAATATTTTATAATTTTGTAAAAACAGGTCCATTAATGATAGGTCTAGCGAGCAGATGATGGTGGAAGATCTGCACTCCCTCTTAATGGATGATCCTTTTACAGTATTCGTTCTGAACCCTTGAGTAAGAACGGACGTTTCCCTCGTTACGGGATGAGAGGAGAAGGTCGTTTGCGACTTCTCGAACAAAGGTGGTACCACGAGCAATCGTCCTTTTTAGGATGCTCGTGTTTTTTTTATAGCTTTTAAATCAATAAGGAGACACAATGAAACTCAAAGAAACATTGAATCTTGGGAAAACAGCTTTTCCAATGCGGGCTGGGCTTCCAACGAAAGAACCAGTTTGGCAAAAAGAATGGGAAGATGCAAAATTGTATCAACGCCGTCAAGAGTTGAATGAAGGAAAACCGCATTTTACCCTTCATGATGGCCCTCCCTATGCCAACGGAAATATCCACGTAGGACATGCCATGAACAAGATTTCAAAAGATATCATTGTTCGTTCTAAGTCTATGTCAGGTTTTTACGCCCCTTATATTCCAGGTTGGGATACCCATGGTTTGCCAATTGAGCAAGTCTTGGCTAAACAAGGTGTGAAACGTAAAGAAATGGACTTGGTTGAGTACCTAAAACTCTGCCGTGAATACGCTCTTTCTCAAGTAGATAAACAACGCGAAGACTTTAAACGCTTAGGTGTTTCGGGTGATTGGGATCATCCTTATGTCACCTTGACGCCTGACTATGAAGCAGCACAAATTCGTGTCTTCGGTGAAATGGCCAATAAAGGCTATATCTATCGTGGAGCTAAACCAGTTTACTGGTCTTGGTCTTCTGAATCAGCCCTTGCTGAAGCAGAGATTGAATACCATGATTTGGTATCAACTTCTCTTTACTATGCTAACAAAGTTAAAGATGGCCAAGGTATTCTAGATACAGATACTTACATCGTTGTCTGGACAACAACTCCATTTACTGTTACAGCTTCTCGCGGTTTGACGGTTGGTGCAGAGTTTGATTATGTCGTAGTGAAACCTGCTGGATCTGATCGTAAATATGTCGTAGCATCTGAGCTTTTGTCAAGCCTTTCTGAAAAATTCGGTTGGGAAAATGTTGAAGTCCTTGCGACTTACCAAGGGAAAGAATTGAACAATATTATCACAGAGCACCCATGGGATACGGAAGTTGATGAATTGGTGATCCTTGGTGAGCATGTAACCCTTGATTCAGGTACCGGTATCGTCCATACGGCTCCTGGTTTTGGTGAGGATGACTACAATGTAGGGATTGCAAATGGTCTCGAAGTAGCCGTTACGGTTAACGAACGCGGTATTATGATGGAGAATGCTGGTCCTGATTTTGCAGGTCAGTTCTACGACAAGGTTGTACCAACTGTTATTGAGAAACTTGGCGATTTGCTTCTTGCTCAAGAAGAAATCTCTCATTCCTACCCATTTGACTGGCGTACGAAAAAACCAATCATCTGGCGTGCCGTGCCACAATGGTTTGCTTCTGTATCAAAATTCCGCCAAGAAATATTGGATGAAATTGAAAAAGTAAAATTCCACTCAGAATGGGGGAAAGTCCGTCTTTACAACATGATTCGTGACCGTGGTGACTGGGTGATCTCTCGTCAACGTGCATGGGGAGTTCCACTTCCAATCTTCTATGCAGAAGATGGAACGCCGATCATGACAGCTGAAACCATCGAACATGTGGCTCAACTCTTTGAAGAGCATGGTTCTATCATCTGGTGGCAGCGTGAAGCGAAAGAACTCTTGCCAGAAGGATTTACGCATCCAGGTTCACCAAATGGCGAATTTACAAAAGAAACAGATATCATGGACGTCTGGTTTGACTCAGGTTCATCATGGAATGGGGTTGTAGTGAATCGTCCAGAACTCAAATACCCAGCTGATCTTTACCTTGAAGGTTCAGACCAGTACCGTGGTTGGTTCAACTCATCTCTTATCACATCTGTGGCGAACCATGGTGTCGCACCATACAAACAAATCTTGTCTCAAGGTTTTGCTTTGGATGGGAAAGGTGAGAAGATGTCTAAGTCTCTTGGAAATACCATTGCTCCAAGCGATGTTGAAAAGCAATTTGGTGCCGAAATCTTGCGTCTCTGGGTAACTAGTGTAGATTCAAGCAATGACGTGCGTATCTCAATGGATATCTTGAGCCAAGTGTCTGAGACTTACCGTAAGATCCGGAATACTCTTCGTTTCTTGATTGCCAACACTTCTGACTTTAATCCAGCTGAGGATGCAGTTGCTTATGACGAGCTTCGTTCAGTGGACAAGTACATGACCATTCGCTTTAACCAGCTTGTCAAGACCATTCGTGATGCTTATGAAAACTTTGAGTTCTTGACGATCTACAAGGCGCTTGTTAACTTTATCAACGTTGACTTGTCAGCCTTCTACCTGGATTTTGCCAAGGATGTTGTTTACATCGAAGGAGCTAAATCCCTCGAACGCCGTCAAATGCAAACGGTCTTCTATGACATCCTTGTGAAAATCACCAAACTCTTGACACCAATCCTTCCTCACACTGCTGAAGAAATCTGGTCATATCTTGAGTTTGAAGCCGAAGATTTTGTTCAATTGTCAGAATTACCAGAAGCAGAAACGTTTGCCAACCAAGAAGAAATCTTGGATACATGGTCAGCCTTCATGGACTTCCGTGGTCAAGCGCAAAAAGCCTTGGAAGAAGCGCGGAATGAAAAAGTGATCGGTAAATCACTCGAAGCTCATTTGACAGTTTATCCAAATGAAGTTGTGAAAACACTTCTTGGAGCTGTTGATAGCAATGTTGCCCAACTCTTGATTGTTTCTGAGTTGACTATCGCAGAAGGCCCAGCTCCAGAAGGTGCAGTGACCTTTGAAGATGTAGCCTTCACGGTTGAACGTGCCGCTGGTGAAGTTTGTGACCGTTGCCGTCGCATCGATCCAACAACTGCAGAACGCCACTACCACGCAACCATCTGTGATCACTGTGCAAGCATTGTCGAAGAGAACTTTGCGGACGCAGTCGCAGAAGGATTTGAAGCAAAATAAAAGCCATTAAAAGAAGTTCCATAAAGGAACTTCTTTTTTAATGGCTAGAATAGTGTAGAGATTCATGCATTAAGGAAAGAAAAAAGTAAGGCAAATTGGCCTTACTTTGTAATTGGAAAGGAAATTTCAATTAGTTTATCGGAGTAGAGGGTTTTAATAGCGGATTGGTCAATGATTTGAAGATCAATCTTACTTTTTAAAAAGAACTCACGAATTTTTTCTACTTCAGTTTCACGAATAGCTCGGTGTTTGTTACTGATCAATAATTCATAGTGTGTTGGGGCCTGTGTAAAAACGACATCAGTATTGCCCGCGGAATAAACCTCGACAAGCAAGGCGTCAGTGCTGGCAAGTTGGCTTTTGACCAGTGCAGCATGACTATTTGTGGTATTAATGAGCTTCATATGAGTTCCTCCTAACCTCTATCTTCATTTATTATAGCACTTTTTTATTTTTTGTGAAAGAATTCCTTTATTTTTTGTGGGTATTTTTCCACTGTTCAATGCCCCATTTATGACTGCCACGTTTGAGTTTTTCAATAGCTTCATCTACAGGAAACCAAGCAAGATTGTTAAAATCTTCCAGTGGTTTTTGAGCCTCTGTATAGTCTACCACTTCATAAATATAGGCAGGATTGTAGTAGTAGGTGTCGCGATGACTGGAATAGAAATACTCATCTGCTTGGCCATAGTATTGCCCTAAAATAGCGGTAAAGCCTAATTCTTCGATCAGTTCCCGTTTCAGAGCTTGCAAGTGATCTTCACCCGCCTCAATTTCCCCGCCAGGTAAGAACCAAGCCCCATTTGGAGCTTGAACGAGGATGATCTGATCCTTGTCCTTATTGGGAATAACAGCGTAGACACCATAGCGATTGACGTAGGTCACATCTTGTTTTTTTTCACCAAAACTTGGAATGGTCATGGTTTTCTCTTTTCTTATTTTTTCATCATTATATCATATTTTTTAGCAAAAATCTGGAGGGAAAAAAGAAAGAGACTGGGACAAAAGTCCTAGCCTCTCAATTATTTTTGGATTGTCGAGCAAGACGCAGTGGTTGAGTGGGCTCTACTACGCTGATTTCATCAGCTTTTACAGCCCTACTCAACTGTGCGGAGGTGGGACGACGAAATCGAATTCTAACGAATTACCGATTTCTGTCCCACTCTCTGAATGTACATTTACTGATTATGCTTCTGACTTCTTTTCAGCCGTCTTGTGAACTGCTTTGATGCTAATATTCCCATTGCTGGTCATGACTGCTTTGAGTTGTTTCTCACTTGGATGTTCCAGGTAATAATCGGTAATGGCATCTTCGATATGGTCTTGGATGGTACGACGGAGTGGGCGGGCCCCCATTTTTGGATCGTATCCCAGATCGACCAATTTTTCTTTGATCTTCTCTGTCACATCCAGATGAATCTCATTTTGTGCGAGACGTTGATTGACTTCATCGAGCATGAGGGTAACGATTTGGAGAAGGTTTTCTTTTGATAGAGGTTGGAATTCAATGATGCCATCAAAACGGTTCATGAATTCAGGGCTAAAGAAGTTCCCGAGTTCTCCAAGTACAGAGTTGGTTCGACCTTCGCGAGCAGCTCCAAAACCAACATTGGCCTCAGCTTTGCCAGTTCCAGCATTAGAGGTCATGATGATAATGGTATCTTTGAAGCTAACGGTACGGCCTTGACCATCTGTCAAACGGCCATCATCTAAGACTTGCAAGAACATGTGCATGACATCTGGATGGGCTTTTTCCACTTCATCCAATAACACGAGGGAGTAAGGATTGCGACGGACCTTTTCCGTTAGTTGTCCAGCTTCATCGTAGCCAACATAGCCTGGAGGAGCTCCGACTAGTTTCGCTACGCTATGTTTTTCCATGTATTCGCTCATGTCAAAGCGGATCATATTGTCTGCAGAGCCAAAGAGCTCGATCGCCAATTGTTTAGACAATTCGGTCTTTCCGACACCGGTTGGTCCGACAAAGAGGAAGCTTCCGATCGGACGGTTAGGAGATCCTAGGCCGACACGATTGCGTCGAATGGCTTTCGCGATTTTATCTACTGCATCGTCTTGACCAATCACATGAGCTTTCAAATCAGAAGCCAGATTGATCAATTGAGACTGTTCTTTTTCTTTCAAATCACCAACAGGAATATTGGTCTTTTGTTCAACGATGTGTTCAATCGTTTTTTCGCTGATGACAGGGGTCTCTTGATCGGTGACATGTTGACCTTGCATTTCCTTGTATTTCGCGATTTGGTCACGGAAGTAGGCTGCTTTTTCAAAGTCTTCTTCACGTGTTGCTTGGGCTTTGAGGTTTTCCGCTTCAATCAAGCGTTGGTCGATCACTTTTGGATCCACAAAGTTTAGGGTCAGGTTCATCTTAGACCCCGCTTCATCCAACAAATCAATGGCCTTGTCTGGCAGGAAGCGATCTTGGATATAGCGGTTTGAAAGAATAGCTGCCGCTTCGATGGCCCCGTCTGTATAGTGGACGTGGTGGTAGTCTTCGTATTTTTTCTGGATGCCCTTGAGGATGGTGATGGTTTCTTCAACCGTTGGTTCATCGACCTTAACGGGCTGCATCCGACGTTCCAAGGCCGCATCTTTTTCAATGATACGGTATTCATTGAGGGTAGTAGCCCCAACTAATTGGAGTTCTCCTCGCGCTAAGGCTGGTTTGAGGATATTTCCAGCGTCCATATTGCCCTCACCAGCTGATCCTGCGCCAACGATTTCATGGATTTCGTCGATAAACAGAATAACATCTTCGCGTTGACGAATTTCATCCATTAATTTTTGCATGCGTTCTTCGAATTGACCACGGATGCCTGTGCCCTGAACGAGGCTGACGACGTCTAGGCGGATGACTTCTTTTCCTTGCAATTTATGTGGAACGTCGCCATCGACGATTTTTTGAGCCAGGCCTTCCACTACGGCAGTTTTTCCGACCCCAGGCTCTCCAATCAGAACCGGGTTGTTCTTGGTTCGACGGTTGAGGATTTCGATGACACGGATAATCTCCTCGTCACGGCCAATGACAGGGTCAATATCCCCTTTGCGGGCAATTTCTGTGACATTGATGCCGAACTCTTCTAACAGTCCTTTTGGCTTTTGAGGGCGTGCTTGACGAGGGTCTTGACCACCACCACGGTTATTGTTTTGGCCGTAGCCGCCACCTCCATAACTGCCTCCGGATTGAGTTGGAGGGGTTTGAGGTTCTTGCGGACTTTGGAAGTTTCCAAGGTTATTGAAGAAATCTTCAAAAGGATCTCCAGTGAGTTGGCTCCGTTGGGTCATGCCTTTCAAGAAGCTGTTATTTGGGTCTGTTTTCATAATTTTATAGCAATTTTGACAGAGGTCTACTTGCTGCTGACGTCCATTTACATTTGTATATAAATGGATGGTTGATTCATTTATTTTACAATTTTGACAAAGCATATACATACCTCACAGTAGGTTTTTAATGGTTTTCCATCAAGAGACAAGCCTATTTTTAAAAGGTCAAAAATAGTCAAAGATTTATAGTTTCATTATATCAGTATTCTAGAAGTTTGCAAGAATTTGCTACGGAATGTCGCTAAGGATTGAAGAAAGAGCAAATCAATGGAAAAATGTGAATTTTTATTGGAAGAGCTTTCTCTTTTATGATAAAATAGGAGAGTAGAAAGTAAAGAGGAGAAATAAAATGGAATCACATTTAGTACGGATTATCAACCGTTTGGAGACGATGACAAAAGACGGTGGAAACTTGAAACGTAATTTTGAACGTGACGGTGTTGTTGTCGCTGAAGTAGCCTACAACCACAATGAAGAAGAAGGTTCAACCTTTACACTTCGTGATGTTGAAGCGCGTGAAACCTATACATTTGATAGCATTGATTTAATTGCAATGGAAATTTATGAATTGCTTTACTAAGCAGCTGTGTGGATGAGTTTGGGGTGGTCTCAAGCTCATTTTTTGTCCATCTGGCTATAGTTTTCGTCTATAAGAAATTCTAATTAGGAACAGTTAGGTTTGAGAGTTGAAATCTGCTATAATAGAGAGGACTATTTTCATTACTTGACTAGAAAGAGAATTGACATGACGACAATCATTGATGGGAAGGCGCTCGCTACAAAATTACAGGGTGAGATTGCGAAGAAAACAGCACGATTAAAAGAAGAGACAGGAGTTGTGCCTGGCCTCGTTGTCATCGTAGTAGGAGATAATCCAGCTAGCAAAATCTATGTAAGAAATAAAGAGCGTTCTGCTATTGCGGCAGGCTTTCGGAGTGAAGTGAGACGACTTCCTGAAAGCATTAGCCAGGCTGAATTATTAGAAGTGATCGAACACTACAATCAAGATCCCCTTTGGCATGGGATTTTGGTGCAGTTGCCACTGCCTAAGCATATCGACGCGGATGCAGTCCTTTTAGCCATTGATCCGACAAAAGATGTGGATGGCTTTCATCCATTGAATATGGGGCGCTTGTGGGCTGGAAATCCGATTATGGTGCCTTCAACTCCCGCTGGCATCATGGAGATGTTCAAAGAGTACGGGATTGATCTAGAAGGGAAGCGAGCAGTCGTGATTGGTCGTTCCAATATCGTTGGAAAACCCATGGCGCAGTTGCTCCTCGCCAAAAATGCGACGGTAACCTTGACCCATTCTCGGACCCATCATCTGCCTAAAATTGCTAGAAGAGCAGATATCTTGGTTGTTGCGATCGGTCGTGCGAAATTTGTAACAGCAGACTTCGTGAAAGAAGGCGCCGTCGTCATTGACGTCGGGATGAATCGCGATGAGAATGGCAAATTGTGTGGGGATGTCGATTTTGACTCTGTTGCACCTTTGGCCAGTCATATTACCCCGGTACCAGGAGGGGTTGGGCCTATGACTGTCACCATGCTGATGGAGCAGACCTACGAAGCAGCTGTTCGTGCCTTAAAAAAATGAAAGTGTGAACAAGATGAAGTTTGTATTTGATTTAGATGGAACCCTGTCATTCGATGGTGTCACAATCGATGATGAAATCAAACAGGTCTTATTGAGAGCAGAAGAATTTGGCCATGAAGTTGCCTTTGCTTCTGCACGTTCTTACCGGGACTGCTTGGGTCTTTTAGGGGACCCATTGAGTCAGCAACTCGTGATTGGTTTAAATGGTGGATTGGCCTATCGTCAGGGGCAATTGGTATATGAGGACCAATTGGACAAGGATGTGTATCGGGAAGTCCTTGGCTTTTGCCGCCATTACAATCTACCATTTTTTGTGGATGATACCTTTGATTATAGCGGACAGATTTTGGAAAAGATTCCTTTTGTTGCTAATGTAGATCCCCTCAAGAAAGCTCAGTATCGTTCATTAGAGGAGCTGACAGATCCGATTAAGGTCGTGATCTATATGGGTGGCCATGAGGAGCTCGTGGATGAGATCATCGAGCGGATCGAAAAGACAGATAAGGCCCATATCCGCTATCATGCGCATGAAAAATGCATCTATCTCAATCCAGCAGACACGCATAAAGCGACAACCGTAGAAGAACTCTGTGGAGAGAATTTCGTGGCTTTTGGCAATGATCAAAATGATATCGAGCTCTTTGAAAAAGCTCTTTATGCAGTTCAGATTGGTGATTTTCCAGCCCTTCAGCCTTATGCGGATGATCAATTAGTAGCCAAACAAAATCAGCCACAAGCTGTGGCTGCTAAGATCTTGCAAGTCTTCGCAGAATTCAGAGGAAAATAAAAGATGGAGGGGGAGTCGTGGCTTCTCCTTTTTCGCTAGAAATGAGGAAGGTATGAGAAGAGTTCAGAAAGAAGAGATCCAGCGTGTCATTGTGAAGCGAGAGGCAAGATCTTATAAGGGCGATTTTGGTCGCCTGCTCTTGATTGGGGGGACTTACCCCTATGGGGGAGCTATTATTATGGCGGCGCTTGCTGCGGTTCATAGTGGTGCGGGGCTGGTTACTGTCGCAACAGATCCTGATAATCTGACAGCTCTTCATAGCCATCTTCCTGAGGCCATGAGCTTTGATTTGGCAGATCACGAACTCCTTTGTGAGCAGCTCCAAAAAGCTAGCGTGATTCTCGTAGGACCGGGCTTAAATGAAGCAAGAGAAAACCAAGCAATCTTGCACATGATTTTTGAACAAGTCTCTAGCCAGCAGGTCTTGATCTTAGATGGAGGAGCTATTAGTCTTTTTGCAGCCTCTCAGTTTGACCTGCCAGAGGCTCAGTTGGTCTTTACCCCCCATCAAAAAGAATGGGAAAAACTGTCAGGGCTTGATCTAGCAAGCCAGACAGAAGGCAAGAGTCGAAGAGCAGTGCAGAACTTTCCTCAAGGGACTGTCATTGTAGAAAAAGGGCCACACACCCGCATTTGGACAAGTGGGCAAGATGAGGGCTATCAGCTAGATGTTGGTGGTCCCTATCAAGCAACAGGGGGTATGGGAGATACCTTGGCAGGGATGATCGCAGGATTTGCGGGTCAATTTCCACAGGTCAGTCTCTATGAGCGCGTGGTGGTTGCGACCTATCTCCATTCAGCCATTGCAGAAGACTTGAGCAAGGAGGCTTATGTGGTTCTACCCACGACCATTAGCCAAGAAATCCCCAAATGGATGAAGAAGTGGAGTGACCAAGACCAGGTTGCCAGCACTGAAAATAGAAAATAGGTAAAAAAGATGAAGGAAAGCATTCGAAAAGCAAATCAGTATATCGATGAAAACAGGGAGAAGGTTGACCAGCAATATAGAGGAGCATTTCATTTGTTACCTCCTATCGGCTGGATGAACGATCCAAATGGCTTTGTTTATTTCCGTGGGGAATACCATTTGTTTTACCAATTCTATCCCTATGATAGTGTTTGGGGTCCCATGCATTGGGGGCATGCCAAATCAAAAGATCTTCTCCATTGGGAAGAACTGCCAGTAGCTTTAGCACCAAGCGAAAGCTATGATAAGGATGGCTGCTTCTCTGGTTCTGCTATTGTAAAAGATGACAAGCTCTATTTGCTGTATACGGGTCATGTAGACGATGAGGAAAATCGCGAGGAGACTCAGTGTCTTGCGGTTTCGACAGACGGCATTACCTTTGAAAAGTTGCCTACTAATCCAGTGATCCATGCTCAACATATTGAGGGGATCGCAGATATTGCAGATTTTCGTGATCCTAAAGTATTTGAATATCAAGGAAGCTATTATGCTGTCGTTGCTTCTAAGACACCAGACGAAAGAGGTCAAATTCTCCTATTTGCATCAAGTAATCTAGTAGATTGGGACTTTACATCGGTTCTTTTAGAAGGTGAAAAAGGGCAAGGGATTATGTGGGAGTGTCCTGATTTCTTCCCTTTAGATGGCAAATGGGTCTTGATTCTGTCTCCCATTGAAATGGAAAGGCAGCAAGAAAAATACTGGAATTTAAATTCGACGGTTGCCTTTATCGGTGACATGAATTGGGAAACAGGGCGCTTTCATGTCGATTTCTATGATGAAATGGATGGCGGTTTGGATTTCTATGCCCCTCAAACTTGTCAAGGACCAAAGGGCGAACGATACATGGTTGCCTGGATGCAAATGTGGCACCGGTCTATCCCCAGTCATGATTTAGCTCATGGGTGGGCAGGTAGTATGACTCTTCCAAGAAAATTGTCCTTGAAAGACGGACGATTGGTTCAGGAGTTACCTGAGTCAGTGAACGAACACTTTCTTGTAGACCATGCGTCAGAAACCATTGTTAAGGGCAATCAGATCACGATCCCAGCTAGAGGGAAACAAACCTTGTTTGAACTAGATGCTAAACCGGGTTGCTCCTTTATCCTAGGTTATGGTGATGAAACAGATCCTGATAGTGTCTTGCAATTGATTTACGACGCCTCTCAAAAACGCTTTAGCTTAAGTCGAGACCAATTTGGACACCCCATTTCAGGAAAAGAAAATCCAGCATTTCAATCGAGATGGATTCAGTTGGATGCTGAAAAGGATCATCATTTTTCGATCATTCGCGATACCAACTCCATCGAAGTATTCGTGGATGGTAAAACTCTCTCCATGACCTTTTATGAAACGACTGAGAATCCCGTCTATACTCTCACGGCAGATGAAGGGGTCGATTGGGTCGTAAAAACCTATCAAAAATAGGATACAAAAGCCTCCTAAAGAATAAAGAGAGTGGGACAGAAATCGGTAATTCGTTAGAATTCGATTTCGTCGTCCCACCTCCGCACAGTTGAGTAGGGCTGTAAAAGCTGATGAAATCAGCGTAGTAGAGCCCACTCAACCACTGCGTCTTGCTCGACAATCCAAAAATAATTGAGAGGCTAGGACTTTTGTCCCAGCCTCTTTTGTTGTATCCTAAATAGGATTTGTGTTCATCGAAGAAAATTTGGGAATTGGTCTCATGACCGATCTGACTCTCTTTCCTGAATATCCAAATCTTGTCAAAATTCCGCTGGTTGAAGAGGAAAAAACAGTCTTTTATATTAGTTATACCTATCCAAATGAAGGGGAACCCCAAGCACTTCTTAGCTCCTTTATTGAACGGTTAGAGAAGTGTGAAAAATAAGGAAGCTGGTTTAAAATAGACCAGTAGAAAGTGTCTTGAATAAAATGAGGCTTGTAGAGAAAGGAAATTCATGATTTCGCTTTGTCTGCCAGCCTTTTTTGGTGTTTTTTGATATAATTAAACTTGATCATATTCTGCAGAAAGGAGTTCCTATGTCCAACTATTTATCCGTATCAAGTTTGACCAAATATTTGAAATTAAAATTTGATAAGGATCCCTATTTGGAAAGGGTTTATCTGACAGGGCAGGTCTCCAATTTCCGAAAACGTCCCAACCATCAATATTTTTCATTAAAAGATGAAAAAGCGGTCATTCAGGCGACGGTCTGGGCTGGGGTTTATCGAAGCTTTGGTTTTGAGCTAGAAGAAGGCATGAAGATCAACGTCATCGGTCGCGTTCAGCTCTATGAGCCAAGCGGGAGTTATTCCATTGTCATTGAAAAGGCTGAACCAGATGGGGTAGGGGCCTTGGCCATCCAATTTGAGCAACTCAAGAAAAAGTTGACCGAAGAAGGGCTCTTTCAGGATCGGTGGAAGCAAGCTCTGCCACAATTTCCAAGAAAGATCGGGGTCATCACCAGTCAAAGTGGGGCCGTGATTCGCGATATTATCACAACGGTGAGCCGACGCTTCCCTGGTGTAGAGATTGTGCTCTACCCGACCAAGGTTCAGGGTGAAGGCGCATCTAGTGAGGTGGTTGCTAATATTCAAAGAGCCAACCAACGGGATGATTTGGATGTCTTGATTATCGGTCGTGGGGGTGGTTCGATTGAAGACCTCTGGGCCTTTAATGAAGAGCCGGTGGTGCGAGCCATCTTTGAATCGCGGATTCCGATTATCTCCAGTGTTGGACATGAGACAGATACGACTCTAGCCGATTTTGTAGCAGACCGACGAGCTGCTACTCCGACAGCCGCTGCTGAATTGGCCACTCCAGTAACTAAATTGGATCTCTTGTCGCATTTACAAAAGCAGGAGAATCGGATGGCAACAGCCATGTCCAATCGTTTGGCCTATAATCGTGAACGTTTGGCCAAATTAAGTCAATCGGTTATTTTTAGACAGCCCGAGAGACTCTATGATGGCTACCTGCAAAAGATTGACCAGTTGCAATTGCGATTGAAACAAGGGATGCGCGAAGTTTATGGACAAGGGGACAATCAGCTGCAAGGTCTGCGTCATCGTCTAGAGGCTATGTCTCCTTTGCATCGTATCGAACGTTATCAAGACCGTGTCTTCCAAGATAGGAGACTCTTAACCAGCCGGATGGAACAAGTCCTAAAAGAGCAAAAGATCAAGGTGCAAGGCTTATCAGAAGCCCTCTTGATGCTCGATACTAGTCGGATTATTGCGCGTGGCTATGCCATGGTCAAGCAAGACGATCAAGTCTTGGATTCGGTTGCGAAAGTAAAAGAAGGAGACCCGCTGTCCCTCATCATGAGAGATGGCCAGTTAGAAGTAGAGGTAAAACATGTCGAAAGAAAAGAAATTTGAAGAAAATTTAGCAGATTTGGAAGCTATCGTCCAAAAATTGGAGAGTGGTGATGTGGCTTTAGAAGAAGCTATTACAGAATTCCAAAAAGGAATGAAGTTGTCAAAAGAATTGCAAGATACCTTGGATCAAGCAGAGAAAACCTTGGTCAAGGTCATGCAAGCAGATGGTACTGAAGCGGATCTAGCATGAGACAAGAAGAAAAACGAAATAGAGTAGAGCAAGCAGTTCGCTCTTTTTATGAGGAGAAAGCCGTTGCCCCCCATTTAGTGGAGTCGGTCCTGTATTCGATCCAGGCAGGTGGAAAACGCCTGCGCCCCTTGCTCCTTTTAGAATTGTTAGAGGCCTTTGGACTGGAATTGACAGAGCCTCACTTTCAAGTGGCAGGGGCTTTAGAGATGATCCATACAGGAAGCCTTATTCACGATGATCTGCCTGCCATGGACAATGACGATTACCGTCGGGGGCAATTGACCAATCATAAGAAATTCGGAGAAGACCTGGCGATTTTAGCAGGGGATGCGCTTTTTCTCGATCCCTTTGGAATGATAGCTGCAAGTGCCCTTCCTGATGCGGTCAAGGTCTCTTTGATTTTTGAATTGTCAGATGCTTCCGGTAGTCGTGGAATGGTAGCTGGCCAAGTCCTTGATATGGAAGGGGAGCACAAACAGCTCACACTAGCAGAGTTGCAGACCATCCATGCCAATAAGACAGGACGTCTCCTTGCCTATCCTTTCATCGCAGCAGGTTTGATTTTAGAGTTGCAAGCAGACATAGGTCAGCTCTTAGAAAAAATCGGGAAAAAATTAGGCCTGGCTTTTCAAGTGCGGGATGATATTTTGGATTTGGTCGCTGATTTTGAAGTTTTGGGAAAGACCCCTCAAAAGGACTTAGTAGCAGAAAAATCGACCTATCCAGCCTTGTTGGGATTGGAAGAATCAAAAGCTTTGCTGACAAGAGAATTAGATGCTTGCGAGGACTTGTTGGATCAGATTACAGCTGCTTGCGACTTTGATCCGCAAGCGATCAAGAAATTAATAGAAGGATTACGAATAGATGGCTAAGGAAAGAGTGGATGTATTAGCCTATAAACAAGGCCTATTTGATACCCGCGAACAAGCCAAAAGAGGGGTGATGGCAGGTCTTGTCGTTGCCGTTATCAATGGTGAGCGCTTCGATAAACCGGGTGAAAAAATCGATGAAGCAACCGAGTTGAAATTAAAGGGCGAAAAGCTCAAATATGTCAGCCGGGGCGGTCTTAAATTAGAAAAAGCCCTGAACCAATTTGGTTTATCTGTAGAGGGTAAAATTGCGATTGATATTGGAGCTTCTACAGGTGGCTTTACCGATGTCATGCTGCAAAATGGAGCCAGCCAGGTCTTTTCGGTGGATGTCGGGACCAATCAGTTGGCCTGGAAATTGCGCAATGATCCTCGGGTGGTCTCGATGGAGCAGTTCAATTTCCGCTATGCCGAGCCAGATGATTTTGAAGCGACACCGAGCTTTGCGAGCATCGATGTCAGCTTTATTTCCTTGGACTTGATTCTGCCAGCTCTTCACCGGATTTTGGCAGATAATGGACAAGTCGTGGCCTTGGTCAAACCTCAGTTTGAGGCAGGACGCGAACAGATCGGGAAAAATGGGATCATTAAGGATCCTAAGATTCATTTCGCCGTTCTTGAAAAGGTCGCTGCTTTTGTAGGGACACATGGCTTTGCGGTAATGGGAGTAGATTATTCCCCTATCCAAGGAGGCCATGGCAACATCGAATTTTTGATGTATCTAGAAAAAAAAGAAGAGAAAACAAAGCCAACGACAGAGCAGCTGGAGGCTGTTGTGGAGCGGGCACACAAGGAATTTAAACATGAAGAGTAAGAATATTAGATTAGAAAAAATTCGCCGCTTCATTCGCGATCATGAAGTGGGGACCCAAGAAGAGATCGTCGAACATTTGAAAGAAGAAGGCATCTCAGCAACCCAAGCGACAGTATCACGGGATATCAAAGAATTGGGCATCGTAAAACGCCCTCTCAAAGACATGACCTATGTCTATGAATTGCCACGTAAGCACCACCAAGGGATCGGGATGATCGAAAGCAATATCTTGTCTCATCGTCGCATGGGAGAATATGTCAATTTCACCATGGTTCCAGGGACGGCTCCTCTAGTCAAACGTCGCTTGCGGGAGATTTATAAGGAGCATATCTTTAGTATTGTTGCAGATGATGATACGATCTTACTGATCGCCTATTCAGCTCCAGAAGCAGAGAATATCCTCAAATCAATCTTTGGGTGGTAAGAGCCTATGCTATTAGAAATTTCGATTAAGAACTTTGCTATTATCGAAGAGATTTCCTTAAATTTTGAAAAGGGAATGACGGTACTGACAGGGGAAACAGGTGCAGGGAAATCCATCATTATCGATGCCATGAACATGATGCTGGGAAGCCGCGCAACGACGGATGTCATCCGACACGGAGCCCCAAAAGCGGAAATCGAAGGGCTCTTTACCGTTGAGAGCAATCGCCACTTGACGGCTCTCTTTGAAGAGCAAGGACTAGAGTGGACCGATGAATTGATCATTCGCCGAGAGATCCTGCAAAATGGACGAAGTGTCAGCCGGATCAATGGTCAAATGGTGAATTTGTCTGTCTTAAAGGCAGTCGGCCAACATTTGGTGGATATCCATGGCCAGCATGATCAGGAAGAACTCATGCGGCCCCAATTGCATATCGCCATGCTGGATGAATTTGGGGATGCAGCCTTTTTCCAAACC
This sequence comes from Streptococcus parasanguinis, assembly GCF_031582885.1. Lineage (NCBI taxonomy): Bacteria > Bacillati > Bacillota > Bacilli > Lactobacillales > Streptococcaceae > Streptococcus > Streptococcus parasanguinis. The sequence goes on along the minus strand of NZ_CP133988.1, from coordinate 1,974,144 downwards.
AAAGACGCTTATCGTCAAACCTTTGAAGATTACAAACGTCTGCGCAAACAAGTAGTGGAACTTCAGCGCAACCAGCAGGAAAACAAGGCCCGTATTGAGATGTTGGAGTTTCAAATCGCAGAGATTGAGGCAGCTGCCTTGGAAGTGGATGAGGACCTGCGTCTGGAGCAAGAACGCCAACGCCTGCTCAATCATAAGATGATTGCAGATACCCTAACCAATGCCTATACCATGCTGGATGCAGAAGAATTTTCGAGCCTCTCCAATGTTCGCTCAGCCATGAATGATCTGGAAAATATTGAAGAATATGATCCCAGCTACAAAGAGCTCTCAAGCCAGTTATCGGAAACCTTCTATGCCCTTGAGGATATTACCAAGCGCTTAGAAGATGTGGTCGATGGTCTGGAGTTTGATGGCAATCGCCTCATGCAGGTGGAATCTCGTTTGGATTTGATCCACTCCATCACGCGCAAGTATGGTGGCCAAGTCAAGGACGTATTGGAATACCTGGCGCAAATCACCAAAGAATATAGCCTTCTCACCGGAAGTAATCTCTCGTCTGAGGACTTGGAAAAAGAACTCAAACGTCTAGAAAAGAGTTTGGTCACCTTGGCTCAAGATTTGAGTGATCAACGGCATGACCTAGCTCAAGATTTGGAAAATGAAATCCAGCAAGAATTGGCAGATCTCTACATGGACAAGGCGCGTTTTCAAGTGCGTTTTAGCAAGGCTAAGTTTAATCGTGAGGGAAATGAAGCTGTCGAATTTTACATTTCGACCAACCCAGGTGAGGACTTTAAACCCCTTGTCAAGGTTGCATCCGGCGGAGAATTGTCACGCTTGATGTTGGCCATTAAATCTGCTTTTTCTCGAAAAGAAGGAAAGACCAGTATCGTCTTTGACGAGGTAGATACAGGGGTCTCTGGGCGCGTAGCTCAAGCCATTGCAGCGAAAATTCATAAGATTGGTCAAAATGGCCAAGTGCTTGCTATTTCTCACCTGCCTCAAGTCATCGCTGCAGCAGATTATCAATTCTATATTGAGAAAATCAGTGATGAACACTCAACTGTATCTACTGTTCGTTTGCTCAATAGAGAAGAACGAATCGAAGAAATTGCCAAGATGCTGGCAGGAGAGGATCTAACGGAAGCTGCCCGTCAACAAGCAGAGCAACTTCTCAAGCGTTAAGAGAAAGAAGGTTTGAAACAATGTCAAGATACTTTGTAGTCGGAGATATTCACGGAAAAGCACAAATGCTAGAAGAGCTCATGACAGAGTGGGATGGAAAAGCCCAATTGGTCTTTTTAGGGGATTTGATAGATCGAGGCGAAAACAGCAAACGATCGATTGAAATCGTAAAAGACTACGTAGACCATCACGGAGCTGTTTGCCTTTCCGGAAATCACGAGTACATGTTTTTAGCCTGGTTGGACAATCCAGAAGAGCGTTATGACCACTACCGAAGAAATGGTGGCGATACGACCATCAACTCTCTGTTAGGCCGGCCACTCGATGCTCCTGTAGATGGCATTGCGGATGCGCAAGCAGTAGAAAATGCCGTTCCTGACTTGGTAGCCTTTATCCGCAGTTTGCCTTTTGACTACGAGACAGAGACCTATTATTTTGTCCACGCTGGTGTGGATCTAACCCTTGAAAATTGGCGGGAAACCAGTGATTACCAAAAAGTCTGGATCCGAAAACCATTCCATGAAGCGGAGAATCATACAGGCAAATGGATCGTCTTTGGCCATACACCAGTATATGGACTGCTCAATGAGCCAGTCGGTACCGAAAATCTTTGGATTTCAGATCAAAAAATGGGCGTCGATGGGGGCGCTGTCTTTGGAGGAGTCCTCCATGGATTGCTCTTGGATGATCAAGGTATTGTCCAAGACCATGTCCTTCACAATACAGGTTTTTCTGCCGCAGACGACTGAGGAAGCAGGAATGGATATCTTTCACTGCAAAACCCCGTGTTTTTTGATATAATGAAAGCAGAACATTCTTAGGAAGAGTATAGAAATATATGGCAAATATTAAAATAGTTACAGACTCATCTATTACAATTGAGCCTGAAGTGGTTGAAGAATATGGCATCACCATTGTGCCACTTTCTGTTATGGTGGATGGAGTCCTTTATTCCGACAGTGAGTTGGGCGAAGGGGACTTCTTGCGCTTAATGCAGTCTAGCAAAAATCTTCCAAAGACCAGCCAACCACCCGTTGGAGTCTTTGCGGAGGTGTATGAAAAGTTAGCAGCAGACGGAGCTCATATCGTTTCAATTCATATGTCTCATGCCTTGTCAGGAACCGTAGAGGCGGCTCGCCAAGGGGCAACCTTGTCAGGAGCAGATGTTACTGTGATTGATAGTGGCTTTACAGACCAAGCCATGAAGTTCCAGGTGGTTGAGGCAGCCAAGTTGGCCAAAGACGGAGCTGATTTAGACACTGTCTTGGCTCGCATCGAAGAAGTCAAAGAAAAGACAGAGTTGTATATCGGTGTTTCTACCTTGGAAAATCTGGTTAAAGGTGGGCGCATTGGCCGTGTTACAGGACTTTTGAGCTCCCTTCTCAATATCCGTGTCGTGATGCAAATGAAGGACCATCAGTTAGAACCAATCGTCAAAGGGCGCGGTAACAAGACCTTTAAGAAATGGTTGAATGAATTGGTAGAGAATCTTTCCCATAGTAAGGTGGCTGAGATCGGGATTTCTTACGCAGGGGCACCAGAGTGGGCCAATGAAATGAAGGCTCAGTTGCAATCGTTCGTTGAAAATGCTATCCCAGTTCTCGAAACTGGATCGATTATTCAAACCCATACAGGTGAGAATGCATTTGCAGTTTTGGTGCGCTACGAATAAGCTGAATAAATGTTTGAAAAAACAGGTTTAGTACTTGACCTAAAGGCTTTTTTTAGATATTATAGTACTGTTAAGGCGTAAAGCCTAAAAAAAATTGGAGGATTTGTTAAATGGCTAACAAACAAGATTTGATCGCAAAAGTGGCAGAAGCTACAGAATTGACTAAGAAAGATTCAGCAGCAGCTGTTGATGCTGTATTCGCAGCAGTTTCAGAATACCTTTCAAAAGGTGAAAAAGTTCAATTGATCGGTTTCGGTAACTTCGAAGTTCGTGAACGTGCAGCTCGTAAAGGTCGCAACCCACAAACTGGTAAAGAAATCAAAATCGCAGCTTCTAAAGTTCCAGCATTCAAAGCTGGTAAAGCTCTTAAAGAAGCAGTTAAATAATTGCATTTTGAAAAGCCATCCTAGATTTCTAGGATGGTTTTTTTGTTGGACAGCTCTATAGGATAAGGGTATAATAGGAAAAAAGAAGGAGAGAGAAAAGACCATGCGATTCATTTTAGGCCTCTTTGCCTTGTTGTTTATCCGACCTATTTTGTATCTATTGAAAGGGCTGTGGTTCGTACTGGAATTTTGCTTTATGATCCTCGTGGTCAAAATGATCCTAGGAACCGTGCGCTGGATGACCAGTTGGATCGGTTGAGAGAAGATTAGACTCGCTCTTCCATTTTCAGGCTTGTGAATCAATGTCCACTGGACAAAAACTCGCTTTTCCATTTTTTTTAATTAAAAGCATTCTAAATAGTGATTTATTTTGAAACATGATATAATAAAGGTAACGAATCGATTAAATCATATTGGAAAGGGGGAATCATAGTGAACGCATTGCATCGTCATGAAGAAGAGCGCGTGGAAGAAGTCTTGCAAAATTTGCGTGCCAAGGGCATTCGGATTACCGATACCCGCAGAGCAGTTCTTTCCTATTTAGTGGCGAGTCATGAACATCCAAGCGCTGAGAAGATCTATCGCGATTTATTGCCTCAGTTTCCAAGCATGAGTCTAGCAACTGTCTACAACAATATCAAGGTTTTAATTGATGAGGGGGTTGTTTCTGAGATCAAGGTTCGCAATGATACCACGACCTATTTTGATTTCATGGGGCATGACCATTTGAATGTGGTATGTGAAAAATGTGGTCGTATCGCAGATGTGGACATTGAAGTCCCAGATCTTCGCGAAGAAGCAGCCAGTCAAAGTGGCTACCAGATCACCAAGACCCAGATGACGGTCTATAGCATTTGCCCCGACTGTCAGAAAAATTAATGTGAGAGAAAGCAGAGCCGTCAGGCTCTTTTTTGTATGGTAAAGCCACACTAGGATAGCGAGAGAAAAATAGGGAAAATCATGATATAATATACTTTCACGATCAAACAAAAGGAGAACGAGATGAAGAAGCTAGAGAATTTTTCTTGGAAAATGTGGCAGGTCTATGCCTTAGCAGCAGTGACCATTTTTATGATTGGTGCTATATGGTCTTTCTTTTTCTTGAAAACGGCCCCTCATATAGTTGGATAGAGTAACAATGTTTGTGAGATAAGGACTTATAGAAAGATTTAAAAAATGAAGATAAAGAGTGAAAAACTAAAAAGTTTACTGGTCATTGTTGGTTTTTTTATCCTTTTAACTATTTGTTTTTATAAAAATTTAGAATCAAATATCAAGGAAATCTACAAGAATAATCATTATTCAGGAGAGGTTCGGATCACGGGCCTTTCGCTTACAAGTGAATCAAAACTAGTGATTAGTGCTAATTATACCTATTCTGAAAGGATTAATGGGAAAGTCGTCTCTATTCCATTGAAGAAACAAATGATGTTAGAACAAGTCATTTTGCCATATTATCCACCTGTAGCTAAAGAAAGACGTTTTGGATTGCTTGGTGATTCAATAGGAATGTATAGTGAGCCTCCTAGCACGTATGTACCCATTCTTGAAAAAGCCCTAGAATTGAATCCTGAGAGAAAAAAGGTGGAGCAGGAATTAAAGAAAAAAATAGATCAAAATTCTATCTTAAAAGGATCGAAGGTTGAATTAAAACTTGGTATTTCAAGTAATATTAACTATACTGGCGGGATACATTGGCTTGAAGATTACGAGAAACAATCAGCGAAGAGTGGACGGACTGTTCTTGGAGGATGGTATGGTTTTCCGGTAAAAGAAGCTTTAGATCATGATGTCATCTATGTTCAAGTGACATTACCTAAAGGTGTGAAAAGGGATCATATCCGTTTTAAGGATGAATTACAAGCGATTGTAAAAAAATCGAATTTACCAAATGGTCTTTATGTCTTAGGGACTATGACAGATTCGGATTTTGATATGGTCGATATTGAAGACAGAGTGATTAAGGAAAGGGGTTAAAGATGTCAGAAACAAAACAAGAAAGTAATCTTAGTTTAATCTGGGAGCTTGTATTGTATATTATTCTAATTTTTTCAATTGTTGGGCTTCCATTTTTGAATGGTCATTATTATTCGTATTCTGATACTTCACAGGTTTTTCTATTTCGGAAAAACAACTCAGTATTTTGGGGGCAAGAATTTAAAGGTGTGGTGAATTCTTACTTTATTATTTCTTTCATACTATTAATTCTTTTACCTGTTATAGCCTATTTTATTCATGATTCTTTTGAAAAAAAGGGGTATCCATTTTTGGCTAGCCTGCAGTCGTTTTTGATTTACTTATCTTGTAGTGTAATTTTGATATATGCTGCATTTTCATTAACGATTCAAAAAGTTTATTATAACTTGGGAACTGGATACTATTTTTGTCTGCTAGTATATATAGTCCATATTTATAGTGATTTAAAAGATTTAAGAAAAATGATTGAACAACGAAATTGTTCGACTGAAAAGAATCAAGTAGAAGAATAAGCTGTATTAACGTAAGAATAAACATTCCTCAATTTCAAACTAGAGCCGTCAGGCTCTTTTTTGTGAGAAATTGCACTTTTCTATGGTCGCCACTAGATTTTTCACTGAAAATCTAGTAGAATAGAATAGATAAACGGGGGAAACCTCGGAGAATAAAAAGGAGATCCATCTAATGGTAAAATTGGTTTTTGCTCGCCACGGTGAGTCTGAATGGAACAAAGCTAACCTTTTCACTGGTTGGGCTGATGTTGATTTGTCTGAAAAAGGTACACAACAAGCGATCGACGCTGGTAAATTGATCAAAGAAGCTGGTATCGAATTTGACCAAGCTTATACTTCAGTATTGAAACGTGCGATCAAAACTACTAACTTGGCTCTTGAAGCTTCTGACCAATTGTGGGTTCCAGTTGAAAAATCATGGCGCTTGAACGAACGTCACTACGGTGGTTTGACTGGTAAAAACAAAGCTGAAGCTGCTGAACAATTTGGTGATGAACAAGTTCACATCTGGCGTCGTTCTTACGATGTATTGCCTCCTGCAATGGACCGTGATGATGAACACTCAGCACACACTGACCGTCGTTACGCTTCACTTGACGATTCAGTGATTCCAGATGCTGAAAACTTGAAAGTTACTTTGGAACGTGCTCTTCCATTCTGGGAAGATAAAATCGCTCCAGCTCTTAAAGACGGTAAAAACGTATTCGTAGGAGCACACGGTAACTCAATCCGTGCCCTTGTTAAACACATCAAACACTTGTCAGACGACGAAATCATGGATGTGGAAATCCCTAACTTCCCACCATTGGTATTCGAATTTGACGAAAAATTGAACGTTGTAAAAGAATACTATCTTGGAAAATAAAAATATCCAGTGGATATTTTTATCCCGAGCCTAGAAATGCCAAAGCGAGGCAAATCTAACGGGATTCGTTATCAATAATAGAGGAGGCTGGGACAAAAGTCCTAGCCTCTTAATTGTTTTTGGATTGTCTAGCAAGACGCAGTGGTTGAGTGGGCTCTACTACGCTGATTTCATCAGCTTTTATAGCCCTACTCAACTGTGCGGAGGTGGGACGACGAAATCGAATTCTAACGAATTACCGATTTCTGTCCCACTCTCTTTTTGCTTGTCTTCCTTAGATCCTAGCTGGTTTTGGGTTTTCAGGGTCTCCTAAAAATGTTATAATAGAGTGTTACTAAATTGGGTTCCATTAGCCCTGAAAGGAAAAGAAAATGACAAAATCATTCTACATCACAACTCCTATCTATTACCCATCAGGTAAATTGCATATTGGTTCAGCTTATACAACGATCGCCTGTGACGTCTTGGCGCGTTACAAACGCATGATGAACTACGATGTTTTCTACCTGACTGGTCTCGATGAGCATGGTCAAAAGATCCAGCAAAAAGCAGAAGAAGCTGGGATTACGCCGCAAGCTTATGTAGATGGGATGGCCGTTGGAGTGAAAGAACTCTGGCAATTACTCGATATCTCATACGATAAATTCATCCGTACGACAGACGATTACCATGAAAAAGTAGTAGCCCAAGTCTTTGAACGCTTGCTGGCGCAAGATGACATCTACCTGGGTGAATACTCTGGCTGGTACTCAGTCTCTGATGAAGAGTTCTTTACAGAAAGCCAATTGGCTGAGGTTTACCGTGATGAGAATGGCAAGGTCATCGGTGGGGTAGCCCCATCAGGCCACGAAGTAGAATGGGTTTCCGAAGAATCTTACTTCCTTCGCCTCAGCAAATACCAAGACCGCTTGGTTGAATTTTTCAAATCCCAACCGGATTTCATCACGCCAGATGGCCGTCTCAATGAAATGTTGAAAAACTTCATCGAGCCAGGCTTGGAAGATTTGGCAGTATCTCGAACTACCTTTACCTGGGGAGTTCCAGTTCCATCTAATCCCAAACACGTGGTCTATGTATGGATCGACGCCCTTCTCAACTATGTGACGGCTCTTGGTTACGGTCAAGAAGATCATGAAAACTTTGATAAATTCTGGAACGGAACTGTCTTCCACATGGTTGGAAAAGACATCCTTCGTTTCCACTCGATCTACTGGCCAATCCTTCTTATGATGTTGGATATCAAATTGCCAGAACGCTTGATTGCCCATGGTTGGTTTGTCATGAAAGACGGCAAGATGTCTAAGTCTAAAGGAAATGTCATCTACCCAGAAATGTTGGTGGAACGCTTCGGCTTGGATCCACTTCGTTACTACCTCATGCGCAGTTTGCCAGTTGGTTCTGATGGGACTTTCACACCAGAAGACTACGTGGCCCGCATCAACTATGAATTGGCCAATGACCTTGGAAACCTCCTTAACCGGACGGTAGCCATGATCAATAAATACTATGGTGGTCAAGTTCCTGCCTATGTCGAAAACGTCACAGCGTTTGATGCTGATTTGGCTAAAGTAGTTGAAGAAAACATCGCTGAATACCACAAGCAAATGAACGCGGTTGATTACCCACGTGCTTTGGAAGCCGTATGGAACATCATCTCTCGGACTAACAAGTACATCGATGAGACAGCGCCTTGGGTCCTCGCTAAAGAAGACGGTGACAAGGATCAATTGGCAGCAGTGATGGCTCACTTGGCAGCTAGCCTTCGTGTCGTGGCTCATTTGATCCAACCATTCATGATGAACACCTCAAATGCCATCATGGAACAACTTGGCTTGGGCTTGGACTTCGATCTTGAAAACTTGACCCTAGCAGGCTTCCCTGAAAATGTCACAGTGGTTGCCAAAGGAACTCCAATCTTCCCACGTCTCGACATGGAAGAAGAAATTGCCTACATCCAATCGCAAATGACTGCTGGAAAACCACAAGAAAAAGAATGGATTCCAGAAGAAGTGGAACTCAAGTCTGAAAAAGACGAGATCAAATTTGAAGACTTTGACAAGGTTGAAATCCGTGTAGCAGAAGTCAAAGAAGTGGAACGCGTCGAAGGATCAGACAAACTGCTTCGCTTCCGCCTAGATGCAGGAGATGGCGAAGACCGTCAAATCCTCTCAGGTATCGCTCAATTCTATCCAAATGAACAAGAATTGGTCGGCAAGAAACTCCAAATCGTGGCCAACCTCAAACCACGTAAGATGATGAAGAAATATGTCAGCCAAGGCATGATTCTTTCCGCGGAACACGGAGATCAATTAACAGTCTTAACAGTTGATCCATCTGTACCAAATGGAAGCATCATCGGCTAAACGATAGACAAAGAAAAAATCATCTAAAAAACTTTCCTTAGGTGAGTACGGACGTCAGCGAACTTCGAAGAAGTTCCATGACTTAGTTTTGGACCCTAGGTTCCAAAACTCCCGAGTGCTAGAAACACAATTGTTTCTAGCATTTTTCTCACGGCGGAAAGTTTCAGTAGATGATTGAATAATTCTAACGAATAAATTTTTTGATTTTTATAAAATTAATTTGATTTGTAAGGAAGAACAAATTGTCTACGCTCTCAAGCACTCCCGCGGGAGTGCTTTTGTTGTATTGATATGGTTCCTATCATTGAGTTTTACAAGGATGGTAGATGAGTCCTATTAGCAATGGATGTTAACGGAGACTTCCGCAGTGAGAAAAGAGTCTGAAACGGTATCATTTCAGACTCTCGGGAGATTTGAGACAGTAGGCTCAAATATTAGGTATGGAATCCCAAAGGGATTCGCTACCGTCCGTCCTCACCCAAGGAAGGTCTCAAATTATATTTTCCTATTCATCCGGCCGGTATTCTAGGATATCTCCTGGCTGGCAGTCGAGTTCTTTGCAGATGGCTTCAAGGGTGGTGAAGCGGATGGCTTTGGCCTTGCCGGTTTTGAGGATGGAGAGGTTGGCTGTGGTGATGCCGATTTTGTCGGCTAGCTCGTTGGATTTCATCTTTCGCTTGGCTAGCATGACATCTAGATTGACGATAATCATGGCAACCTCCTTAAATGGTTAGCTCATTTTCTTCGGCAATCTCAATACCTCTCTCTAAAATCTTGCCAGAGACCCAGACGATTGGAACGGCAAGGAGAAGCCCTGTGTTAAAGGTAAATTGGAAAGTGAAGGGAAGGAGATAAGCATTTCCACTGGTTTCAAGTGTGCCAGACATAAAGGACAAGACCAAGAGAATCTTCCAAGCTCGGTTGCAAAGATCAATGTTAGAGTGAGAAAAGATCTTTTCTTGGTAGAGATTTTGGAGGAAGCTGCGAATGGTGATGAGAAGGTAAATATAGATAGCGCTTGAGGCTAGTGGGAAGAGCAGCTGCCAGAGAGGTTGCGGATGTTTGGGGAAGAGTTGGATGCCATTCACATCAAAGGACAAGCGTCCAGTTTGAATGAGATCTTTAAACACTCCCATCCGTGAAAGCAGGTGGACGACCAGTGCAGCCACAGTCATAAAGCCACAGAAGTAAATGAAAGCCGTCAAGACTTCAATGACATTTTTTAAGGTTTTTGAGTTTTTCATCGCAAGCCTCCTTGAAGTTTATTTATTTTTCACTTATAGTATACTCTTTATAAAAAAATAGTCAATAAAAAAGTATCGAAAAACGATAAAAAAATAATGATAAACAAAATATAATTTTTGAGAAACAGGTATTCTCTGCTCAAACTAGTCAGTTCAAGCCTGGAAAACCACTACATAGAGGGGAATTTTACTATACTTTCGATTTAGGGTATACTAGTGTAAAGATCTTATTCCATGGAGGTAGTAAAATGAATCTTAAGTGGAAGAAAAAATACCTGGTACCGATTCTGGGGCTGGTCGGAGCAGCTGTTCTGATCGGTGGAGTCTATCTCTACTCTAGTTCCAACATCCAACCAGACCATCAAAAGGAATTTAAGCAGACCAGCAAGAAGGTCACCAAGCCAAAGGAAAAAGCCATTGACTTGAGTGGTGACTATGTCTCTAATGAACGGGATGAAGCCAAAATCGAGAAAAAGGGCAAGGCCTGGAAGATCGATTACCAAACGGCTGACGGCAAGGTATCCGCTGAATTTAGTACGGATTGGAAGGTCGAAGGGTCTAACAAAGTTTCGACAGGCAAGATGAAAAAGTCCGATGGCAATACAGACTTTACAGTCACTGTTCGTGTCTTCAAATACAAGACAGATAAGAAGCCTTTGATCACGGTCACCATGTCTGATAAAAATCCCTACCACGAGATGGTCTTTGCCAATCGAGAGGATTTTTTCAAATCGACAGATCCAAATGATGTCGTCCTTGATGGCAATCTCTCACCGTTTGAAGGTGCTTATTCCAATGATACCTATGAAAAGGAAATCGCCGATTCCGGTTTTAAACTTTATGGCTATACTCCAGAAGAATATTACCAAAACAAGACCAATGCCTTTCCAAGTATTGTAAATGGGGAGACTGGCTGGACTTTCTGGAGTGGAGGCACTCGGGCAAGTTACTTGTTCAATAAAGAAAAAGAGCCCAAGAAGCGAAAAGGCTATTATGAAGTTTATTTCACAGGGGCAAATGGGACTGCGATCCAAGGGCAAGAGCAAACCTTGTACTTAATCCCAGCGGGTGTGACAGGTCCTGATGGAGTAGCTTCCCAAGAACGTCGGATTCTCTTTGGTGACGTGGCCTACCGTGATTACCATCTAGAGTGGTGGAAAGCCTACCCGCAACCGAAAAAAGAGAAAGACTTGGATATTGCGGCCATTAACGGAGGCGACTTCTCAAGCTTAGCTGGAACTTGGCGCAATGGCAAGGGAGCTGAAATCGTCATCCAAGCAGACGGAAAAGTCAAGGGCCAAGGCAGCCTCAAGGCTGTTGCGGACTCGGATAAGAAGAGCAAGATCCCTTATGTTGAGATGAAGATGGGTGAGACCGGTGCTGCGATTGGACTGCTGAAAATCGGTTTCCAAAATCCAGATGGAGACCAGTCTGATACCAGCAAGCCACGTCTAGTGGTCACTCAATCTGCAGGCAACTATCCGGCTGATCAATATTTTTACCGTCAATAAAAAGTTTGAGACATGTTTGTCTCAAGCTTTTTTTACTGCAAGGAAGGCTTGTGGAATCTAGGCAACTGTTAGTCTCTAACATTAAAAGGGAAAAAATGTAAAAAAAGCTTGACAAAGCAAATGATTCGCAGTATGATTAACTAGTTAATTAACTGATTAATAAACTAGTTAACAAAAATGAAAAAGAGGTGAAGGATGAATAGGAGAAGAATGAAGGTTCTGGGACTCTTGTTTCTCGGTTTCTTTCTGCTGACAGCTTGTGGAAGTCAAGGAAATGCGGGCAAGCCCCCTTCTAAAAAAGGTCTTAAAATTGTCACGAGTTTTTATCCTATCTATGCCCTGGTCAAGGAAATCTCTGGCGATCAAAATGACATCTGGATGGTTCAGTCAGGTGCAGGGATCCATGATTATGAACCCTCCACCAAGGAAGTGGCCCAGATCTATGATGCGGATGTATTTGTCTATCATTCTCAGACCCTGGAATCTTGGGCCGGCCGCTTAGATCCTAACCTACAAGGTTCCAAGTTGCGAGTGATCGAAGGCAGCCAAGGAATGACCCTTGATAAGGTGGCTGGATTAGAGGATGTCGAAGCTGGTCAGGGAAAAGAAGCAAAGCACTTGTATGATCCGCATACTTGGTTGGATCCTGTAAAAATCGCAGAGGAAGGAAAGATCATCGCCCAACGTTTGGGAGAGATCGATCCAAAGAACAAGGAACTCTATCAGGCCAATGCTCAAAAGCTTGAAAAGTGCTGTGAGGAACTGGTAGCCCGCTACCAGCCTCTCTTTGACAAGGCCAAGCAAAAGACTTTTGTGACCCAACATACAGCCTTTTCTTATCTGGCCAAACGCTTTGGTCTCAAGCAGTTAGGGATTGCAGGGATTTCCCCAGAGCAAGAACCGACCGCTCGGCAATTGGCCGAGATCCAGCAGTTTGTCAAAGACTACAAGGTGAAAACGATCTTTGTGGAAAAGCACACGTCGTCAAAAGTGGCAGATAGTATCGCTAAGGCAACAGGGGCACGTGTCAAGGTCTTGGATCCACTGGAAGCCGATCCACAAAACGATAAGGATCTATTAGAAAATTTAGAAGAAAATATGGCGACTTTAGCCAAGGAATTAGAGGAGTAAATCAAGAATGAAGAAAAAGGGAACGATTGGAATTGTAGCGACCTTGGGGCTAGGACTCTGTGCCTATGCGCTCAGTCAGCAACCACAAGTCAAGGAAGAGAAAAAGAATCAGATTCAGTATTTGCAAGCGGACAAGAAATCGTCATCGTCTGCCTCCAGTAAAAAGGAAGACAGCATCGAAGCGGTCAATGCCAAGGAAAAGACCCAGGCAGAGCAGATTGTCATCAAGATTACAGATGAAGGCTTTGTCACTTCTCATGGGAATCATTTTCATTACTACAGCGGCAAGGTCCCATTTGATGCCGTCTTTAGTGAAGAGTTGATTTTGCGGGATCCAACTTATCAGCTGCAAGAAGCAGATATCGTGAGCAAGGTCAAGGATGGCTATATCATCAAACGCGCTGGGAAATACTATCTCTACTTAAAGGATGCCCAACATACAGTTAATGTGCGCTCGATCGAAGAGATCGCCCAACAGCAAAAAGGGGGGGCTAAAGAAGAAGGGGAAACGGGATCGGTGCAAGCGAGCTCCTCGCATAAGGCAGGCAAGACCCGTGACTTCCGTCAACCGAGTCAAGCGCTGAAAGAAGGTAAGACTCTTGAGATGCTGACGGCTAAAAACCATACAGGTGGTGGCTACCGTACGGACGATGGTTATGTCTTTAGCCCTGGAGATGTCATTTCAGATACAGGGGACGGCTTTATTGTGCCCCATGGCGGCCATTTCCATTATATTCCAAAGAGTGCCTTATCTGCTGGAGAGTTAGCAGCAGCCCTCTCCGTCTTAGGTGGTCAAGCTGGCCATCAGGCAGGAAGTTCACACCTAGCTGGAGCAAGTACAGAGCAAGGAACTCCGGATCAAGCCTCTCCAAGTCTTGGGAAGCAAGCGAGCAACCAGCCGTCATCCAGTCCAAGCAATACACAGACAACCCCAACGACTTCTAAACCAGCTACTTCCAAACCAAGTCCGACCCTGACCAACTTGATCGAAGAATTGCAGAAAGCCCCGTTGTCTTCTCGTCATGTGGAGTCTGATGGTTCTGTATTTGATCCAAGCAAGATTACCAAGTGGACCGATCAAGGGATTGTCTACCCTCATGGGGATCATTTCCACTTTATCCCTTACAGCTCTCTATCTCCTTTAGAGCGTGAGTTGGCGCGGCAATTCCAATTGCTTCGTGCTCAAGGAACTGGTAGTTCAACAGAAGGAAGTCCAAGCTTGCCTTCAAATCCAAGCACAAGACCAGTTGATCCTAATCATGAGCATGGAAATAGTCATGATCACGAAGAGGAGCACGATTACGGCTTCCACGCTGACAAGGTCATCAGCAAGGACGAGGAAGGATATATGGTCGCTCATGGCAACCATGCCCATTATTTCTATAAAAAGGACCTTTCTCCTCAAGAGATTGCAGCAGCAGAGGCAACTCTAGCTGGTAAGAAAGAAGAGGACAAGGGTCAGCCCCTGACAGATGACGTTGCCAGCTATTCTCGTGATGCCTCAGATGAGGAAAAGATCCAGTACATCAGCAAGACCTACGGTGTCCCTCGTGAGGCCATTAAGATTTCCAATGGTTTCTTTGTCTTTAACAATCCAGACCAAGAATACGATCCGACCCACATCCATCCTTATGCTGTTCGTAAGGAACATGTCCGGATCCCACTTGAAACTGGCAATCCTGAACTAGACTTTATCAATGAACTCTATGCAACAGCGCTTCGTTCGGGGATTTCTCCTTATAGCCTCCAGATTGAAAATGGTCAGTTTGTCATCCCGCATGGCGATCACAACCACTACATCAAGGTGCGTTCAGCAGGGCTAGCAGACTACTTAGCCCACCGTCTTCCAACCATTCAATCTCCTTACAAAAAAGGAGACTTGGACAAGAAAGTCGTAGAGGATAGGGTTAACCAGCTCTTAGCAGAAAGCCGCAGCCTCTATGCTTCTGATCCATTGCAACAAAGACGGATTGAGCTCATCTTGGGCCACTTCTTGGAAAATGTCAAGAGTTTCCCAAGTAACTCAACAGAGGGCTATCTGGCAAGTCTCAAACAGGTTGATGCGCAGTACATTCATGCGACTCAAGCGGTCAAGCCAAAAGAAGAGACAGCCTTGGACCGTCGTTACCAAGAATTGCTGGAACAAGTGCGCTTACTAGATACCGAAGCCTTCCAATTGAAGAAGGAAGAGTTGGTCTCTCAACTGCAGGAAGCCTATGCTGCCAAGGACAGTAAGCGTCTAGAACAGGAAGGGAAGCTATTAGAAGCTGTTCAGGAGATGCAAGATCGGACAGGTGTGACATCGGTCGACTACCTCAAGTATTTCTACCAAAGCTTGAGCGATGCGCGCTTGACACCAGAACTCCGCACCAAGGCGGCAGATCTAGTCTTGAAGCTCTACCGGGCTCAAGCCTTTGAAGAAGCTTGGGATTCCAAGTCTCACTTTATGGAGCTCTACCAAACTAAGCAAGCTATTGACCAGCTTTTCTCCCAAGATAAAGGCCAAACCTATCCTATTGAAAAAACAGTTTTGGATCAAAAAGGAAGTCAAACCCCATCCTACAACGTAGCGGTTTATGATTTCCTCAAAGGCTTGTATGGAGAGTTGGATAAGGCAACAGAAGCCCGTCAACAGAACAAGATTTTGACAGCTCTCTTAGAGCAAATCCAGTCGCTCTTGCCACAAGTCGAAGACCAAGGCAAACGACCGGCTTTTGAAGCAGGCTTGGCTCAACTTGGAAAAGAATCTGATCCAGACAAGGCTATTTCAAGTGGGGAAGCACTTCTACGCGAAATCAGTGATACCATTGAAAAGCAAAAACAAAAGCAAACCGAAGAACCTCAAATTGGGGATGTCGCTCTTTATCAACAGCTCTATAATCAATTGATGGCCCTGCACCAACAATTGCAGGACAAGGGAGCTAGTGATGCGGTATTTGATCGCTTAGAAGCTCTCTTTGACCAATTGGCTAATCCAAAGAGTGATAAATCAGCCTTACTACAGGCCATCCAAGCCTTCCAGGCAGAATTAGCTGCAGCCCCATCTGCAAGCGAAGCGAGCAAATCAGCTTCCACAGCTGAAACGCCTGTCGCTACAGAAACTCCGGTGGAAAAAGAAGCAGCAGCTTCAGAAGGAAGCAAGCCTGCCACAACTGAGACAGAAACAGAGCCTGCAAGCGCAGCTGTAACAGAAGCAAGCACACCAGATGCTCCATCTCCTCAGAACCAATAGAAAATAGAAAAGAGAGTGGGACAGAAATCGGTAATTCGTTAGAATTCGATTTCGTCGTCCCACCTCCGCACAGTTGAGTAGGGCTGTCAAAGCTGATGAAATCAGCGTAGTAGAGTCCACTCAACCACTGCGTCTTGCTCGACAATCCAAAAATAATTGAGAGGCTAGGACTTTTGTCCCAGCCTCATTTTGCGTTCTAGTGAATAGAAGAGGTCAGTTGTTGAGCCTCACTCCTTGTGCTCGAGGAGCAGTGGCGAGGAAAGCTCGACTGCTTTTTTTCGCTTGAAAAATGTGGCCATTTGAACCAGGATGCGGGGAACGGTCTGCCATTTTTTCCAGGCTTGAAAGCGGGTATCGATGAGCTGCTTGGCTAAGCGTTCTAGCATCTCCCGCTCGGTTGGATCCAAATCCTGGGCATTTTGGAGGATTTCCTTGGCCTTAGCTAGCTGTTTGAGATCGGTAAGGTCATTGATGGAAGTGATACCGGCATCCAGAAAAATGCCAAAAAAGGTGTCAAAAAACTTCTTGCGCTCCTCTGCCGATGTTTCGCGAACCCATTGCTTCAAGGTGAGATCTGTCTGCTGGCTATCGGGGCTGGTTTCAGAAACGGTCACAAAGCTGTAGTCCTTGATTTCCCAAGTAAAGGCATCGTGCTGGGCAAAACCACCAAAGGCGTGACTTTTGACAATGGTCGTCGGTTCTGGCACTTCCAACATCATGCCAACGATGGATCCCTGAGGGACAAAGCGACGAATGTTTGGAGACGTGCGCTGGTAGCCTTCGGTTTCGATAATGGCCTTGTTGAGGCCAGGAGCATCGTAGCTGTAGATCGCGTCGACCCGTTCAAATAAGGAATCCGGCAGGTAAGTGCAGGCATAGGTCGCAAGGTTGCCACCTTTGGAGTGACCAGCCACCAAGAAGCGCCCTTTAGGAAATTCTTTCATGACATGTTGCAGGTAGCTGGCTGCGCGCTTTTGAGCTGGAACATGGTCCATATAGGTCATGTGGAAGTCTTCCTTCCAGCCGATCAAGGTGTCATCCGTCCCTCTGAAAACGACCAAATACGCATCCAGACTAAGCCGATAGGTCATGGCCGCAAACTGTTTTTGCACATCGGGATCGTATTCATCGACATAGTTGAGGAGTTTGATGTTCTTAAAGCGCTTTGAAGTAGCCAACTCATCGACTAATTGCAGGTGCTGGTTACTCACGATAAAATCGGTAGTCCGATCGATCAGTTCCATCGCATCAGATAGGCGCACTGGAATTCCTGTTGTATCTCCTTGAGGCACAATGTGTCCAAAGGGCAGATAGGTCAGCTCTGTCAATGCGAGGACATCCAGTTCCTTGAAGGGGCGGTCATATATGGAATCGTAAGTCACTTCTTTTAGGTAATCAAAAATCGTCGACATCTGTGCCTCCCGTGTCTTCTTTCTTTCAGTATAGCACAAAAATGGATGTAGAAAAAGCGCCTCCCATCAAGAAAGTAGGAGCCAGTTCTTCTTTCCCTCTGAAACAGCCTTTTTCTCTGCTTCTTAATCTGTTATAATAGGAAGAAGAAAAAAAGAAGGAAAGACAGCCATGCATAAAATTCTCTTAGTGGAAGACGATGAAATTATCCGCCAACAGGTCAAACAATTATTGGAACAATGGGGCTATGAAGTGGTCGCAGTAGAGGATTTTATGGATGTCCTCGGGATCTTTGTCGAAAGCGACCCTCATTTGATTCTCATGGATATTGGCCTGCCTCTCTACAATGGTTACCACTGGTGCCAAGAGATTCGCAAGGTTTCAAAGGTTCCGATCATGTTTCTTTCTTCACGGGATCAAGCCATGGATATTGTCATGGCCATCAATATGGGTGGAGACGACTTTGTCACCAAGCCCTTTGACCAAAATGTCCTCCTTGCCAAGGTCCAAGGGCTCTTGCGCCGCTCCTACGAATTTGGGACAGATCAAAATCTGCTGGAGCACCGGGGAGCCATCCTCAATCTCAAGTCTACGGACTTGGTGTATGAAGGGGAAGTCATCAAGTTGACCAAGAATGAATTTCAGATCCTTCGCGTCCTATTTGAACATGCGGGCAGTATCGTGGCGCGTGATGACATGATGAAGGAGCTCTGGAATAGCGACTTCTTTATTGATGACAATACCTTGTCTGTCAATGTGGCCCGCCTTCGCAAGAAATTAGAAGAGGCTGGCTTGTCAAACTTCATCGAAACCAAGAAAGGCATCGGATACGGGTTGACCCATGAATAAATTTGGAACGATCTTCTGGCAGTATGTGGTATCCCGCAGGCGCCTACTCTATCTATTGGTCATCTTTTTGATCATTGATTTGGTCTTTGCCTATCTCTTTCCAGAGACAGGGACGGTTTTCCTCTATGCGACCCTAGTGCTAGGCTTTTTTGCCTTCTGTGTCTTGATCTGGGATTTCGCCATGACCTTTCGGGACTACCGCAAAGCCGCACTTTATGAGGAAGTTGAGGTTACCTCACCACTGGAACACCTCCTTTATGAAAAATACACGGAAGAACAGCAGGCGCGCTTGGAGGAAGGGAAGACAGCCCAGGCCAAGTTCAATGACCTGATGGATTACTATACCCTCTGGGTTCACCAGATTAAGACGCCCATTGCGGCCAGTCAGCTCTTGGTGCAAGATGTCGAGACGCCCATTGTCAAGCAGCAGATGGAACAGGAGCTCTTTAAGATTGACTCCTATGCCAATCTGGTTTTGCAGTACCTGCGACTGGAGAGCTTTCATGATGATCTAGTCTTAAAGCGCGTGGCGGTAGAAGATTTGGTTAAAGAAGTAGTCCGCAAGTATGCCCTCTTTTTTATCCAAAAGAACTTGACCGTGAATCTGCATGATTTGGAAGAGGAGGTCATCACCGATCGCAAGTGGCTCCTGGTCATCATCGAGCAGCTCTTGTCCAATAGCCTCAAGTACACCAGCACAGGTGGAATTGAAATCTATTTTAAAGACCAGACTCTCTATATAAAAGATAGCGGGATTGGGATCAAAAATAGCGATGTTCTCCGTGTTTTTGAGCGGGGCTTCTCCGGCTACAATGGCCATCTAACCCAGCAGTCCTCAGGGCTGGGGCTCTATCTATCTAAGAAAATCACAGAGCAATTGGGCCACAGGATCACCCTCCATTCAGAGGTCGGCCAAGGCACGACCGTTGCCATTCGCTTTGAAGAAAAGAAGTTGGTCATGGATTAAGATTTCCCCATCTTACAAAAATGTAAGAAATAAAGGTCAAAATGAAAGGTTAGGTTATGGTAGCCGCCTTTTATTTTTTATACAATAGTCTCATCAAATGAAGGAGGTCAAGAAAATGAAACTCTTGAAATGGATGAAACAACTCAAAAAGACTGAGAAACCCTGCAACCAACCCGATCTGGAAAAGACGGAATTTGGTCTCCAAGTCCTGCAACAAACCCAAGAATTTTTCTTGATCTACTAGTAAAAGGAGAAAAGCATGTCATTACTAGATGTTCAACATATCAAAAAGATCTACAAAACCCGCTTTCAAGGAACGCAGGTTGAAGCCTTAAAGGATATTCACTTCACCGTGGAAAAGGGTGAGTACGTGGCTATTATGGGGGAATCAGGATCCGGGAAATCAACTCTCCTCAATATCCTAGCCATGCTGGACCAGCCGACGGAAGGGCGGGTCTACCTAAATAGCATAGATACCTCAACCATCAAGAATAAGGATGCCTCCAGCTTCCGTCGCGAAAAACTAGGCTTTATCTTTCAAGATTTCAACCTGCTCGATACCTTGTCTGTCAAAGACAATATCCTCTTGCCTCTAGTCCTTTCTCGCAGACCAATCAAGGAAATGATGAGTAAGGTCGATAGCGTCAGTCGGGAGTTGGGCATTCACCAGCTCCTTGAAAAATACCCTTATGAAATCTCTGGTGGGCAAAAACAACGGGTGGCCGTAGCGCGTGCTATCATCACCTCGCCAGAAATCCTCCTGGCCGACGAGCCAACAGGGGCGCTGGATTCTAAGTCTTCGGCTGCGTTGCTCGACGTCTTTGAAGATATTAATACCATGGGGCAAACCATTCTCATGGTGACCCACTCAACCGCAGCAGCAGCGAGGGCCAAGCGCGTGCTCTTCATCAAGGACGGGATTCTTTACAACCAGATCTTCCGCGGAGAAAAGACGGAGCGTCAGATGTTCCAAGAAATCTCAGATACTCTGACGGTCATGGCAAGTGAGGTGGAGTAGATGTTTCGATTAACCACTAAACTAGCTTGCTCCAATCTCATCAAGAATCGCAAGCTCTATTATCCCTTTGCGATTGCAGTCATTCTCGCAGTGACCATCGCTTACCTCTTTGACTCCCTGACCTTTAATCCCCACATTTCCGAGCTTCGAGGGGGAGATCCCATGATCTTTACCCTGGTCTTGGGACTGTTCGTGGTCAATGCTGCGGGGGCTATCATCGTGCTCTATGCCAATAGCTTCGTCATGAAAAACCGCTCCAAAGAGCTGGGAATCTACAGCATGCTCGGACTTGAGAAACGTCATCTCATCAGCATGATCTTCAAGGAACTCTTGATGTTTGGCTTTCTGACTATCTCAGCCGGTGTCTTGATTGGAGCCCTCTTTGACAAGCTGATCTTTGCCTTTCTCTTGAAACTCATGAAGATGAAGGTCCAGCTAGTATCTACCTTCCAACCTGGGATTGTCATCTTGGTCTTTGTCACCTTTGGTCTCATCTTTGGCCTTTTGGTTCTTCTTAATGCTTGGCGGATTCTCCGTTTGAATGCCTTGCAGTTGACGCGTGAGAAGGCCAGTGGTGAAAAGAAAGCCCGCTTCTTATGGCCTCAAACCATCCTGGGCTTAGCCTCTCTTGGTTTGGGCTACTACCTAGCTCAGTCTGTCAAAGACCCCATCATTGCGCTTGTGACCTTCTTTCTAGCCGTTATACTGGTCATGATCGGGACCTATCTGCTCTTTAATGCTGGGATCACCGTCTTCTTGCATCTGCTTAAGAAAAAGAAGAGCTACTATTACCAGCCCAACAATATGATCTCGGTCTCTAACCTCATCTATCGCATGAAGAAAAATGCAGTGGGCCTTGCGACCATTGCCATCCTCTCGACCATGGTGCTGGTGACCATCTCTGCTGCCACCAATATCTATGTCGGTAGCGAAATGGTCAAGAAAATCATGGCGCCTCATGATTTCTCTGTCCAAGGAAAAGGGGTCGACCTGGAGCAGATCAATCAGAAATTTGATGAATTTGCCTCTGAGCACCATCTCAAGATCAAAAATCGTGACCTGATGACCTATGCCAACTTTGGGGTTAAATCACAAAAGGGCACAGACTTCACCGTCTATCCAGCTGATGAACGCAGCGTCACTCCTAAAACTGTCTTTATGGTATTTGATGCAGCTAGTTATGAACACATGACAGGCGAACAAGTCGATCTGACAGGCAACCAAGTCATCCTCTTTGCCCATAACAAGGCTCTTAAGGGGCAAAAGCAGTTTACTATCAATGGGCATGACTTCCAAGTCAAAGAAGAAGTGAGCAGGGATTTTATCACTGATCACGTGCCAAATCAGTTTAATATGCTAACGGAGGATTTCAATTACCTGATCGTGCCTGACCTCTCAGCCTTTGTCGCTCAGTTTCCAAATCTGGCCATAAATACCAATATCTACGGTGGCTTCAATGTCAATGTCGATGAAGACCAGCAACTCAAGCTAGCAGCTAGCTATGATAAGATGATCGATGAATTGAGCAGCCAACAGGGCCAAGGAACATTCATCTATGGAGGCAACCGAGCCAATGATGTGGCAGAGTTGAATAGCCTCTTTGGTGGCATCTTCTTTATCGGAATTTTCTTGTCACTGATCTTTATGGTCGGAACGGTCATCGTCATCTACTACAAGCAAATCTCAGAAGGCTATGAAGACCGTGAGCGCTTCGTCATTCTCCAACAGGTGGGGCTCGATGAACACGAGGTCAAACGGACCATCAACCGTCAAGTGCGGACTGTCTTCTTCCTCCCACTCATCTTTGCCTTTGTCCATCTGGCCTTTGCCTACCATATGATCCGCCTCATTCTCAAGGTTCTCGGTGTCATCAATAGTGGCCAAGTCCTCGTCGTAACCCTCAGCGTTTGTGGTGTCTTTCTCGTCTCCTACCTGATCGTCTTTTGGATCACCTCTCGGAGCTATCGTAAGATTGTGCAGATTTAAGACAAGAAGCTCAAATTAAATTAGAAACTTTCCTTAGGTGAGTACGGACGTCAGCGAACTTCGAAGAAGTTCCATGACTAATTATTGAGCCTAAGGTCTCAATAATTCCGAGTGCCTGAAACATGATTATTTCAGGCACTTTTCTCACAGAGGAAAGTTTCAATATACTTTAAATAATAATCAGAAATCATTTTGATATTTTTGCACAATAGTCTAGCTAAGGTTATTCAAAGAAAAGAATTGTCAATTTTTAAGCTCGCTCATAGCGGGCTTTTTTGTACGAAAACCGACTGCGATTGTTTTTGTTTTTCAAAGGGATACACAAAAAAGACTGAACCAGTAGAGTTCAGTCTTTGTTCGCTTTCGATTAAAGTGATGTTAGGAAAGTCAATCCACCTAGGATGACACCTGCTGAATTCGGAATGATCAAAATCCAGTCTTTTTTAGGTTCCTTTGTCCAACCATAAATGACCCAGATCAAGCAAGAAATAGCAGCTGACAAGGGTTGGAAAGGTTGGGCCTTATGTCCCTGTAAATTAGCAATAATTTGTGGGATGTAGGCAATGAAAACGATAATCCCAATAAAGGCACCGATCGAGCCAACGATTTGGTTGATTTTTTGTTTATTCATAAAATTTTACCTCTGTGTATCAAAATAGCATAAGTAGGAAGAAAATGCAATTAATTTGCATGCTATGCAAGATGAAAATGATTACATTCGCACAAAATTAGACAATGTGTCAAAAAAATGGCAACTAGAGAGAAGACTCTCTCGAAAAGAAATCCATCTTCCTGCAAAATCACAAGATTGTGACACTTTACAGTTCGGTAACATTTGAAAAAAAGACTTGAATTTGTAAAGGACAAAAGGTAGAATAGTGCATACTTTAAAAAAAGAAAAGGAAATGGTAGTTTCAAAATGAATGAAAAACAAATGAAAATTCTTGGTTGGGTTGCGACCTTTATGTCTGTTATGATGTATGTGTCTTACTTCCCACAAATCATGGATAACCTCGCAGGTCACAAAGGGAACTTTGTTCAACCTCTTGTCGCAGCCATCAACTGTAGCCTTTGGGTTTACTACGGACTCTTCAAAAAAGAACGCGATATTCCACTTGCTGCAGCCAATGCACCAGGGATCATCTTTGGTTTGATCACAGCCATCACAGCCTTGTAATCAATGAAAGAGAGAGTAGGACAGAAATCGGTAATTCGTTAGAATTCGATTTCGTCGTCCCACCTCTGCACAGTTGAGTAGGGCTATAAAAGCTGATGAAATCAGCGTAGTAGAGCCCGCTCAACCACTGCGTCTTGCTCTACAATTCAAAAACAATTAAGAGGCCAGGACTTTTGTCCCAGCTTTTTTTGATGGAATGAATCATTTCCATGGTATAATGGGAGGACTATTCATAGAGAAGATCAAAAGGAGACAAAAGTGGAGCAAAAACATCACTGTCAAGTCCTATGGGCGAAAAATAAATACCTGGTGCTCAGTCGTTCGAGTAATATCTACAAGGAAATCCGGGAATACCTCAAGCAAGATCAGGTGGAGGTCAGTCACGTCGAGGACCTGATCCAGCAAGCGCTGACCTTGCCGGAAAATCGTGGTCAGGTCTCTAATGCCTTCCAGCATATCTGGGGCTATTTCAAAAAGCAGGCGACTCCTGAGGAAAAGGCAGATTTCATGTTGCTACTTGAAAAGTACCAGCATGGGCATGCTAGCCAAGAGGATCTCATCAAGGGGATCCAGACGCTCCTTAAGCGCTACCCCAATCGCTACTTACAAGACTCGACACTACTAGGAGGTCAATAGATGAGACTGTGGCACCAAGATTTGATTAGCAAACTCCCTCGTGCCCAGCTCCTGGGCCAACACCGGGAATGCTGCGCCCTTCGAGGCAATGGCTGGGGCAAGAAGCACGCGACAGTCAACTATGTCTT
The DNA here is from genome assembly GCF_031582885.1 of Streptococcus parasanguinis. Taxonomy (NCBI): domain Bacteria; kingdom Bacillati; phylum Bacillota; class Bacilli; order Lactobacillales; family Streptococcaceae; genus Streptococcus; species Streptococcus parasanguinis. Next base: position 1,949,892 of record NZ_CP133988.1, on the reverse strand, counting down.
TGACTACTCGCCCTATCGCCTCTATGCCTATCACCGCCTGATCATGGAGGAGATGACTGCACGTGGCTACAAGGTCAGCCCAGAGTGGTGGGAGCTGACCTACCGAGGTAAGACCTGCCCAGCCTACCCAGAGCTGGAAGAGGAAGCTTTGAGCACCCCTATCTATCCTGAGCACCAGGCTACTTACCTCCAAGAATGCCTGGAGAACCTAGCAGGAAAAGGGATTCAATTAGACTAAGAAAAGACGAACTAAACCAGGTTCGTTTTTTTGCGCTAAATCCCAACAAAATATTTTGAAAGCGTTAATTTCTTTCCCAAACATGCTATAATAATAGGAGATTATGCACAGGAAAAGGATAGACGGATGAAAGAATTAATCGACTTAATTAATCAATTTAGAGATGAACGTGACTGGAGAAAGTTTCATAATGAAAAAGATTTAGCCATTTCGATTTCACTAGAAGCGAGCGAATTGTTGGAACTATTTCAGTGGAAACAATCAGAGGAAGTAGTTGAAAAGTCATTAAAAGAAATCAAAGAAGAACTTGCGGATGTTTTTATGTATTCTTTCATGTTAGCAGATAATTTGAATCTGGATGTAGAAGAAATTATAAAAGAGAAAATTGATATAAATGCAAAAAAATATCCTGTAGAATTAAGCAAGGGAAATAATAAAAAATATACGGACTTGGAGAAAAAATGAGCAACATTCAATCACCCGTAGTTATAGAAATCGATTATTCAAATCGAACATTTGATCAATTAAAAGAAACGATTGCTCCGAAACATTCTAAGCTTATCTTTGATTATCCAACTGTATATATCGTAAACGATGAGAATAAAAACAAGTATAGTGTTTATGTCGGAGAAACAACAGATATCATTCGTAGAACAAATCAGCATTTGTCAGATGATATAAAGAAGGATAGAGAAGACTGGCGACAATTTGAACAATCTAAAACCTCTAAAATGTTTGTTATTGGGCATAACCATTTCAATAAATCTTTGACCTTGGATATTGAGAATAGGTTAATGCTCTACCTATCAAGTGTTGACCAAGTTGAAAGGGTTCAGAATAGGAGAGGAAATCCTCAAAACCAATATTACACTTCTGAGGAGTTAGACGAGATTTTCTCAAAGATATGGAGAACCCTAAATAGGAAAAATCATTATTTATTCCCAGCAGAAAGTTTTATTCGAAATTCAGCGATATTTAAATCTTCTCCATTTCACAAGTTAACAGATGAACAAGTGAAGGCCAAAAATGAAATATTGCTCAAAATTACATCTGTCATTAGTAAAAATGAAACAGGAGTTCTAATTTTAGTAAAGGGTGATGCTGGTGCAGGGAAAACGGTTTTGATGAGTTCCCTCATCGATGATTTATTGAATTCTGAAGATACTCAAATGATTCGTGAGAACAATGATATCAATTTGGTTGTGAATCATGATGATCAACTCAGTGTTTACCAAGAAATTGAGAAAAAATTGGAATGGAAGAGTGGATCAAATATTAATGTTGTGATGAAACCAACTCAATTTTTAAATGCTCTGAAAAAAGAAAAAACTGATGCTGGAATTGTAGTGGTTGATGAAGGTCACTTGTTATTGACTGCAAAAAATCAAGCCTATTTAGGCGGGAATCATTTAAATGATTTACTCGCTAAATCTAAAGTGGTCGTGTTAGTTTATGATGAAAATCAGATCATGAATAAATCCCAAATATGGACAGATGATGCTTTCTTGAAATTGGAACATGAAGCCAATTTAAAAGGAAATCTCATTACGCTACATAACCAAATGCGTATCCATGCTACAAAGGAAACAGTTGAGTGGATAAGAAATCTGATTGATATTGGAGTTATTAACGAGGTTCCAAGTGATAATGATTATGATATTAGAGTTTTTGACTCTCCTGAGGAACTTCAAAGTGCAATCATGGAAAAAAATGATAATCAGAGTTTAGGGATTTCACGCTTAACAGCAACCTATGATTGGGAATATAGTAGTCAATCAAAACCAAAGGATTCGGACTATTGGTGTGTCCGTATCGGAGACTGGTCTTGTCCATGGAACAGACAACTTGCAAAAGAAAAAGAATCTAAACATTTATCCTGGATAGAGCAATCTCAAACGATTCATGAAATTGGCTCAACGTTTACCGTTCAGGGATTTGATCTAAATTATGTGGGAGTTATCATTGGCCCATCTGTCAAATATAGAGACGGGAAAATTATTTTTGATATAAGTGAAAGCAAAAATAAAAGTGCTGTTCAAAACAGAAAACTTGAATCAGGTGAAATGATTAATTACGGAGAAACATTATTGCGAAATGAGTTAAATGTTCTGCTCACCCGTGGAGTTAACGGGCTATATGTCTATGCGGTTGATGAAGAACTTCAACAAGCTCTAAAAAATGCGACAAAATAAGATGCTTCCTATTTCCCAAATTTTTTTCGAATGATAGAAGTGAGAGTGGGACAGAAATCGGTAATTCGTTAGAATTCGATTTCGTCGTCCCACCTCCGCACAGTTGAGTAGGGCTGTAAAAGCTGATGAAATCAGCGTAGTAGAGCCCACTCAACCACTGCGTCTTGCTCGACAATCCAAAAATAATTGAGAGGCTAGGACTTTTGTCCCAGCCTCATTTTTTATCGAAAAGGAGCAGGGATGCAAAAGAGACATGCGCATGTATCGCCGACCTTGGACATCATGGCCAAGGAGATTTTTAGTTTGCCAGAAGTGACGACGGCGTTTATTAGAGATATTTTAGAGCTGGATGTAGCGGATGCTCAGATTGTGGAGGGAAGCCAGCCCCACAGCATGGCCTATGAGGAAGATGACTTGTTCTCCACTGCTGTGGATGTGAGAGCCAAGCTCCACGACGGGACCGAGGTGATCATCGAGATCCAGATTCGCAAGCAGCAGTATTTCTTGAATCGGTTCCATTACTTTTTGGCCAATCAGCTGGTGGAGAATGTGCAAAAACTGCGCCAGCAAGGTCAGACACATAAGATGTACGAGCAGATGGAGCCCGTCTATGGGATTGCGATTTTGGAGAAGTCGCTCTTGCTAGATGAAGAGGCCGCCATCAATAAATACTGGCTGACCAATAGCCGGTCCGGCAAGCAACTCAAGGCATATTATAAAAATGGCAAGCACCAAAATCTTCTGCAGGTTGCCTTTTTAGAGCTAGACAAGTATAATAAAGATGAGAACCTGACAGATGCAGGCAGACAGTGGCTAGAGTTTTTTGGGAATCTTCCCTTCACAAAAGCTCCCAGTCAGGCCGTTGCCCACGCAGATTCATTATTAGATTCATCTAGCTGGACCAAGGAGGAGAAGACCATGATAGACGAGCGGATTCGTATTCAAGAAAATTATGATATGACCCTGGAAACAGCGATAGACGAAGCGCGCGAAGAAGGTCTGGAACAAGGTCGTAAACAGTTGGTATGCGAGATGATCTCACGAGGAATGACGCCTGATCTTATCTCAGAGATGACGGGTTTGTCGCTTGAAGAGATTGAGACTCTTCTTTCCTGAGTCGTTAAAAGAGGCAGCGCCTCTTTTCTTTTTGAAAAAACTTGAAAATTTTCCCATTTTTTCAATCCGCCTTTCTAGAATTGTGGTAGAATAGAGTCAACAAAGAGCTATCCTCACCAACAGTGTGATCGATACTAGAAAAGAGGATTCTGATGACAAGAAAAATTGGTATTATTGGTTTGGGGCATGTGGGTGCGACCTTGGCCCACAGCATGATTTTGAAACACACCTGTGATCACTTGGTCTTGATTGATACCAATGAGAAAAAGGTCAAGGCAGATGCCTTGGATTTTTGTGATACGGTTGCCAATACGGGGTATCCGGTGCATATCACGGTCAATGACTACGCGGCTTTAAAAGATGCGGATGTCGTGGTGTCGACTCTTGGAAATATCGAGTTGCAGGCTAATAACACTGATGACCGTTTTGCGGAGCTTCCCTTTTCCAGCAAGCAAGTGGTGCAAGTAGCGCGTGATTTGAAGGCTTCTGGCTTTAGCGGGGTCTTATTGGTCGTGACCAATCCGGTCGATGCAGTCACTCAACTCTATCAACAATATACCGGCCTTCCAAAAGAGCAGGTGATTGGGACAGGGACGTTACTTGATACAGCTCGGATGAAGCGTGCAGTCGCTGATCGTTTGCAGGTTTCTCCTGCTAGTGTATCAGGCTATAACCTTGGTGAGCATGGGAATTCTCAATTTGTCGCTTGGAGTCAGGTCCGTGTTAAGGGACATGCTATTACCGATCTCTTCTCTCAAGAAGAGCTTGACGCCATCAACTACGAGTCCTTGCGCGGTGGACACACGGTTTTCTTTGGTAAATTCTATACCAACTTTGGGATTGCTGCGGCAGCCCAACGCTTAGCAGAAGCTGTGATCAATGATAGCCACGAGGAAATGCCAGTGTCTAACTATCGTCCAGAATATGGAACCTATCTTGGCTATCCAGCGATCGTAGGTCGAAAAGGAATTCTTGAACGATTGGATTTGCATTTGACAGAAGAAGAAAAAGAAAAATTACTCCATTCAGCCGAAACCATCAAAGAAAATACACGAAAAGGTTTGGAGCATGCATAAAAGTGAGGGCTGGGCACAATTTGTTCACCCTTCGATGTATAATATGCATAAAAGTATGACGCAGTGGTTGATTGGTATCTTTGTTCGCTTTTTAAGCTCCAAAGATAACCTAATCAACTTGTGCGGGGGTGGGAAAACGAACTCTTTTTAACTAGTCAGAGTTCTTTCCCACTCCCTTTTTTCTGCAATTTTTTCGAATGGTATAAGTGAGGGGATTCCCTACACGAAATCATTGGAGGTTGCTATGAAGAAACGACACGAGTATGTATCGCCCACCTTGGATTTAATGGCAAAAAAGATTTTTAGCCTTCCGGATGTGACAGCGAAATTCATCCGCGAAGTCTTGGATCTGCCAGTAGAGTCCGTTGAGATTTTAGAAGGAGACCAAATCCATGAGCAAGGGTTTTTAGGAGATCTTCCGTTTGAAACATCCGTTGATGTGAGAGCAAGACTAGATAGTGGGCTTGAAGTGATCATTGAGATTCAAGTTTTGAAGCAAGAATATTTCCTGAATCGTTTCCACTATTATTTAGCCAATCAGCTAGTAGAAAATGTCCAACGCAAGCGAAAGAAAGGGGCGACCCATTCTATGTACCGGGAGCTGGAGCCGGTCTATGGGATCGCTATCCTTGAGCGAAGTATTTTTCCTCATTTAGATTCACCTGTCAATGTCTATGAAATGCGCCATACAGTAGATGGGACAGCTCTTTATAGCTCTCGAAAGGATGGAGTAGCGCACAATATGTTAAAGGTTGCCTTTTTAGAGTTGGATAAGTATAATGAAAGTAGAGATACGGAGTTGAATGCTCACTGGAGACAATGGCTTGAATTTTTTGGCAATCGCCCATTCAGTCATCAACCAGATCAAGTGATCGAGCAGGCAGAATCACTCCTGATCCCATCAAATTGGACAAGGGAGGAAAAAGAAATGATTGATGAACGGATTCGTATCAGAGAAAATTGGGAAATGAGCATGGATACCTTTCGGAAAGAACAACTGGAAGCCGGTTTTCAGAAAGGGTTGAAAAAAGGTCTTGAACAGGGACTCGAACAGGGACTCGAACAAGGTCTTGAACAAGGTCTTGAACAAGGTTTAGAACAAGGTCTCGAGCGTGGTCTTGAACAGGGATTGGAACAAGGCAGACAAGAAGGCATGGAGTTAGGAGTTCAAGCTGGTCAGCAGTCTCTGATTCAGAAACTGGCTTTGAAGGGGATGAGTATCGAGATGATTGCTGAAATGACGGATTTATCCAGCGAATCCATCAAAAAAATGTTGGCTACGGATTCGTCTGACGAGGAGTAGTAGCGTGAACAGAATTTTGGGAACAATGAAACTTCGAGAATTACCTTGCTGAGAAAAAAGTAGTTCTAAAATGGATTGTAAAGATCGTCAGGAGTTCGTTATTTTTGGATCTTGATCCTCTACAGATTTATACGGTTATGATGTATTGAAGGTTGGAAACTTTTATCCAACCTTTTTTCTCACTCCTCTTGCCCCTCACCTAGTGAACTGGAATAGAAGTTTAAAAATACGAGTTGTAATCCTTGACATTACATTGTGATCCTGTATAATAACTATTGTAATGAATAATCTTACAACAGAAAGAGGAAACAACTATGAAAAACATTTTATTTATCGTCGGATCTCTTCGTCAAGGATCATTCAACCACCAAATGGCCCAGAAAGCAGAAAGCCTTCTTGAAGGAAAAGCAACGGTGACTTACTTGGACTACAAGGACATCCCAATGATGAACCAAGATTTAGAAACACCAACCTTGCCAGCTGTGCAAGCAGCGCGTGATGCGGTCCTTGCTGCGGATGCCATCTGGATCTTCTCACCAGTCTACAACTTTGCCATTCCAGGTGTAGTGAAAAACCTGATCGACTGGCTTAGCCGTGCCCTTGACCTGTCAGAAACTCGTGGTCCATCTGCCCTTCAAGACAAGATCGTAACCGTCTCTTCAGTCGCTAATGCAGGACACGAGCCAATGTTTGCGGCTTACCAAGCGCTCTTACCATTCGTTCGGACTCAAGTGGTTGGAGAGTTTACTGGAACAACCGTTAACCCAGAAGCTTGGGAAACAGGTGAATTGGTCTTGACAGATGAAGCGGTCGCAGGACTGGAAAAACAAGCACAAGCCTTATTAGAAGCATAAGAAAAGCTGAGACAGAAGTCTCAGCTTTTTAGATACTAAAGAGTTGTCCGAAGAAGTAAGTCACACCCATGGTGAGAAGTCCAATGATGAGGTTGCGAAGCATCGCTGGCTTGGTTGGTGCTTTTCCTAGTTTTGCACTGGTATAGCCAGTGAAGATCAAGGATAGTCCAACAACGAAGACTGTCACCGGAATGCGATAGGCAGCTGGAAAGAGAATGATAGAGAGCATTGGAGGAAGGGAACCAACTGAAAAAGCAAGGAAGCTAGATGCAGCAGCATGCCAAGGATTGGTAAACTCCTCATATTCGATACCATATTTCTCTTCGACCAGGGCTTTGAGTGGATGTTTCAGAAAGGCCCGTTCTGTCAAAATCTTTGCGGAAGTTTCGCATTCTCCATTTTGAAGATAAGCGTGGTAGAGAGATTCTCTCGCTAACTTTGGATCGCGATCCAACAAGGCTTGTTCGCGGTTCACAGCGGCTTCTTCCGTGTCTTTTTGTGTGGAAACAGAGACATACTCACCGCCCGCCATCGAGAAAGCACCTGCCAGAATCGCCGATAAGCCAGAAAGGAAAATGATCCAGATGTTTGACGTGGCACTGGCTACCCCGATCACCACCCCAGCTATAGAAATAATCCCATCATTGGCCCCGAGAACAGCGGCTCTCAAGATATTCAAGCGGTCGTTAAATGATTCATCTACTCCATGTTTCATTTCAGTCATACAATATCTCCTTCATCTTATTTAGAATGATTATAAATAAAATACAAAAAGAAAGCAAGGATTTTAACTCAAATGATAAAAGTTCGACAATTTAATGAAATTTAAGTTATAATCTTTGGTATTGCAAGCAAAAAGAAAGAATAGGACATACGCCTATTCTAGCAAGATTTATTTAGCAGAAGTGACTTTACCTTTGAGGATCCTGATGGCATTGTCACACGGGTTAGAAAAGGATAATAAAAAGGGAGTGGGAAAGAACTCCGTAAAATAAAAAAATTGAAAAGGTTCCCCGAACCTTTTCAATTTTCCCACCCCCGCAAAGTTGATTAGGTCTTCTTTGGAGCTTAATCAAGCGAACAAATACTTAGGAAACTTGCTTCGCAAGTCCTATCTACCACCTCAAAGCAGTGCTTTGAGCAATCAACCACTGCGTCATACAGTTATTTCTATCAAAGATCGAAGGTTGGACAGTTTTTTGCCCAACCCTTTTTTAATGAGATAAATTAGTTCGTTTCATTTTCTTTTCCCACAACCCAAAATAAGAGAAGGAGTTGGAAAATACCCAAGGCAAATAGGACCATAAAACCGTTGCGGCTTCCTTTAGCAGTGGCTTGGGTGAAGTCCATCTTTTGATTGGCTTGGCTCATGGCAACGATCAGTGAAGCCAGGGTTGTTCCGACAGCGCCTGCAAATTGTTGCAGGGTGTTAAAGATCGCGTTCGCATCAGGTTGCTCCTCCAGCGCCAGTTGTTTCTGTCCGTTTGTCATGATATTGCCAAAGGCAAGTCCCATACCGGTCATGAAGATCATGTAAAAGATAAGAATCAAGCCATTTGTCAGCTTCAGGGCAAAAAGGGTGAAGTGGAAATGGGCCAGAAGGATTAAAGCAGCTCCAAGGAGAATCGGTTTGCGAGCGCCCAACTTATCTAGAATGAGACCAGAGAAGGGAGCAAAACCTGCTCCAATGATGGCTCCTGGAAGCAACATCAAGGCTGCAAGTGTGGTACTCGAGTGGTTGACCAATTGGACATAATTGGGCAAGAGAAAACTCATGGCAAGAGAGCCTAATTGGAAGGTGAAAAAGGCAAGAACATGGCCAGTGAGGAGATGGTTCTTTAAGATGGCAAGGTTGATAATGGGAGTCTCCAACTGATTGGACCGCCAGACCAAGAGAACGAGTCCCAAGAACCCGATCACCAGCCAACCAAGGACAGAAAAACTAAAGAAAGCATGATCAGAAAGACCGTGAATCCCTAAAATCAAGCCTAAAAATGAAGCAATAATGGCGAGAAGGCTCATGATATCAAGCGTTTCTCGCTTGACTGTACTGATTTGTTCAATGGAGCGAAGTCCTGCAACTAGCGAAGCTAGAAGGATCGGGAATTGAACCAAAAAGATGGACCGCCAACCGAAGTTGGCCGTCAAGAGACCACCGACAGTAGGCCCAATGGCGGGAGCGATAGCTGTAATCAGGGTCCCCACTCCCATCATGAGACCAATCTTGCATTTTGGTACCTGCTCTAAAATGATATTAAACATCAGAGGAAGGGCAAAACCAACCCCCATTCCTTGGACCAATCGACCCAAAACCACAAAGCCAAAACTTGGAGCTAGGAAGTCAATGAGAACACCTAAAACAGATAGGAGATTTCCAACTAAAAAGATGGACTTCATTTTAAAAGAGCGCTTGAGGTAGGCTGATAAGGGGACTACACAGGCAACCACTAGAAGATAGATGGTGGTGACCCACTGGACGGTTGCGGTATTGATCTCAAATTCCTTCATCAATATTGGGAAGGTGATATTCATGGCAGTTTCTCCAGCCACCCCGCAAAAGGAAAGGATCCCTGTTGCAAAGATTGCAAATAAGACCTTGGCTGAAATTTTTTCTTGTGACATCGGTGTCTGATTCCTCCTAAATCTTCCTAAAGATATGGACTATGGTATAAAAATCATGGTTACGATCTGATTTTCCGTCAGCTCCAATCGCTATGAGCATAGCAAGACCAACGGTAACCTGATCCATCGTTTTGTTAGCTAACAAATAGTATAGAGGAAATGAAGACCCCTGTCAAAGAGTTTTTGAAAAGTTTTGAAAATATTAACAGCATTCTCAACTGATGACATCTCTCCAAACGAAAGGATGCGGTCGCGAGTATGGTATAATAAGAAGAAAGTAAGCAACGTGAATAAGTCAATCAACTCGAACAGGAGGCCCCATGACCAAGTATTTAGTCCAGAAGTTTTTCTGGTTACGAGAAAAAAGTTTGATTCAAATTTCCCAGAAAACCCTGGTTTCCTTATTTCCTTTTTTCCTATTTTCTGGAATCATTCGGGTGATCGCTCTATCGGTCTTCTCCGATCGAGGCTATATCCATCAGCTCTTTTCGATGGATAGCTGGTTGCCATGGGATCAGGCCATCAGCCAGGTCCTCGGTAATTTTTCCAACTTTCTAGGAGGGCTAGCTGGGCCTTTAGTGACCTACTTCGCTGGAAAATATACAGCTGGGCACTATGGTAGAAGAACAGGGACAGCTGGAGTGATAGCTCTTTTGGTCAGTCTAATAGTAGGCTCTCAGGAATTGTTGGTGGGCCCCCTCCATGACGGGCAACTGACGCGTATCAACTTACCTGCGACGACCAATATCGTCTTAGCGATTTTTTTAGGCTATCTAATCGGGCAAATCTTTCGTCTATCCAAGGCTAGTGACGACCAGATTGTAGACAAGGATTTCATCTATCAACCCAAGACGGTGCGTCCCATTTTCTTATCCTTAGTTCTAGGGGTTAGCCTCAATCTTCTTTTGGTTCTTGGAAATCAATTTAATATTTTTCAGACTATCCGACAGTTCTTGGCTTCTCTAATGGTAAGCAGTCATCATCTGCTGTCCACCTTTGTCATGGGACTATTTAGTGGGCTATCTGCTTGGTTTGGTAATAGTCAATCCTTTGCCTTGAACTCAATTGCGGATGATAACTTTGCTTTGGAAAATCTTACCTACGCTGTGACGCATCATACAACGACAGGCATTCCTCATCTCTATACCTTGACCAATTTGTACCGCAGTTTTGGTCTGGTAGCTGGAATTGGAGCCGTCCTAGCGCTTTTGGTGGCGATCCTGTTGGTTTCACGAAGTCAAAAGGACAAGAAAGTCAGTTTTCTCAGTCTGTTTCCAAGTCTCTTTAACAATGGGGCTTCCTTCATGGTAGGGATACCGGTCCTTCTCAATCTCCTATATGTGATTCCCTTCTTATTGATCCCTTTGGTGAATATGGGAATAGCAGCTCTAGCTTTGTGCTTTAAGCTGATGCCGGCATCTGTCTATCCAGTGCCAGATGGGACTCCTAGCCTTCTCTATGCCTTTATTGGGACAGGAGGAAGTCTGAGAGCCTTAGCTGTGAGTATACTTTGTTTTGCCGTCGATGTGCTCCTTTATCTACCATTTGTCCGCATGGGAAATCGTATCCGAAAAGATTTAAAAGTGAAAGGAGAAAGCGATGAAGCAATCTAAAAAAACAGCGATCGTCCTTACTTTGGTCAGTCTTTTCTTGATTGCTTTAGCCATTCCTTCTTATAGCTGGACTCGGACCAATGTTTCAAAATCGAGAAATTTTATAATTCAAAATTGTCTCCCATCATCATGATCCCGGGAAGCTCAGCAACAGAGAACCGCTTCGATGGCTTGGTGACCAAGCTCAACCAAGGTCGCCAAGGAACCAAACACAGCCTGCTCAAGGTCAAAGTTTGGAATGATGGGCATATCACCTATAGTGGTAGTATTGATGCCAAGGACAATGAACCAGTAATTGTGGTTGGTTTTGAAAACAACAAAGATGGCTATAGCAACATTAAAAAGCAAGCCAAACTCTTTAATCAAGCCTTCGAAGCTCTTCAAGAAAAATACAATTTTAATAATTTTAAGGGTTTAGGTCATTCCAACGGTGGCTTGATTTATACAGCCTTTATTGAAAATTATCTGGGGGATTATGATATAGATCTCAAGACCCTCATGACCATCGGGACTCCTTACAATTTCACGGAGACCAATATCAAAAATAAATCTGAGATGTTGGCCGATTTTATCAAGGGAAAAGAAGCCATCCCGACAACCCTTCATATGTATTCAGTAGCAGGGACCATTACCTATGATTCAGATGAGTTAGTCCCGGATGCCAGTGTCTCTGCTGGGAAATATATCTACCAAAATCAAGCTGCTAGCTATACGGAGATTACGGTGACGGGCGAAGATGCCCAGCACTCGGACCTTCCAACCAATGATGAGGTGGTTGCCTTGGTGAAAGAGCATATTGAGAGTCAAACGGATCGTCGAGTCAAACCGAATAAAATAAACTAAGTGTGAAGAAGGGATTCCTTCCTCACTCTTTTTTTAGTATAATTTAGTATAATAAAGTTTAGTATGAAAATAAGGGAGACTATAGGAAATAAGATGAAAAGAAAACAATGGGTGCAGTTAGGCTTAGTGGCTTCAAGTATGGTCATGTTAACAGGATGTTACCAGAGATACCAGCGCCAGTCCAGTCCCAAAAAAGAGGCTGCAACAAGCCAGACAAGCACTAAAAAACAGACGAAAAAAGCAGATAACAAACAATTATACCAGTCTGTTTTTTCAGACTACCAAAAGATTTTTGCCGCTTCAAAAGATTTAGATGCCATTTCCAAATTGAATGATGCATTAGCTAAAGAAGATCGGATGATCAATAGCTGGGTGATCGAGACCGTGATCAATCAGCCAGAAGCCGTTCGCTATGCCTTTAAGGACTTAAATAACGATGGGGTAGATGAGATGATCATCGCCAATCAGCAGACCGATGGAAGCTACTTTGTGACAGGAGTCTATTACCTCAAGGAGCAAAAACCGACTCTGCTAGCTGAAGGTTTCGTCGCTGGACACGGTGGAGCGCGCAATGCGACGACCCTCTATCAGGGAGGAGAAGTCTTAGAAGTCAGCTGGATGTCAGGAACTGGCCGTGGGGTAGCTGTGCTCTCACGAATAGAAAAGACGCCTCAAGCCGCGACCAAAGTCCAGGAAGAAGAAGTCCAAGTACCTGGTTCAGATCTGAATAGCCTCTTTGGAAAATCGGATGAGGAAAAATTGGATCTCAAGAGTTTCGATTGGCAAACTTTTGACAGCACACCATCAGCGGGAAATAGCCAAAGCCAGGAAAAAACGCCTTGGAATGCTGAAAAATCAGCAAAATTAGCAGAATTTATGAAGACCTGGGGCGAAAAGATGGGACAACCCAACTATCAAAAAGGCATCGCTGGTGGTGATGTAGGACCAGACAACCTCTATACTCTAGGGGAAAATAGTAAGATGGATGCCATTTATACAGATACTGGTCAGGGAAATGCAAAATACCGCATCGTGGAAAGCTATAGCAATTGGGACAAGTATCCAGATGTGCATAGTTATTTCTTTGCTATTACAGATACAGGAGAAGGCATTGTCTTTCATTCTCCAACGACCAATGGAGGAAAGATGTATCTAAAACCAACGGACAACAAGGAACTTCAAGAAGAATTTACACAGTTACTTCATCAATAAAAATAAGAATAAACCAGAAAAAGACTGTTTTTCTGGTTTTGTTTATTCAAATAATGAATAAAAATACAATAAAAGAAATAATTTTTAGGATATAAAATATGTTAAAAACTAGTGATAATTAGCGGTGCATAAATATTTGAAAACAGAAAATGTTTGACAATTAAAGGAAAATCATTTAAAATATATTCATTCTTTATTTATAGGAGAAAAAATATGAAAAAACTTCTTACAGCCGGTGTGGCTCTCTTGTCAGTTGCAACGTTAGCAGCTTGTTCTGGTAAAACTGCTTCAGAATCATCAAGCAAAGATGCAAAAGCTTCTTCTAGCAAAGTAGAAAAATCATCTACTTCAGAAAGCAAATCAAGCAGTTCATCAAAATCATCTAAATCAGCAACCTCTTCTGTTAAAATTCCAGAAATTGTCTTGTTGACTGATGAAGAAATCGATAACGCCAAAACAATTGGTGATATGAAAACTCTTTATAGTAAATTAGTGGATAACTATAAAAAATATGCTCAAGATCTTGGCGATCAAATTCCAGAATCACATAGATCTATATATACTCAACAAGTAGAGCCAGCTCTCAAGACATTGGACGAATCAAAAACTCAATTTGATACGGCGCTTTCAACTGGTGGTTCAGATGATACAGTTGTTCCTGAACAAGGACGTACTGCTTTTGCACAACAATTGAAATCTGGACGTGACACTATGAAACAAGCTCTTGAAAGTGCATATAAGATGATTTCACCTTATATCTCTTCATCTTCATCAGCTGAATAATTCATAAATGAAAATGAGAGTGGGACAGAAATCGGTAATTCGTTAGAATTCGATTTCGTCGTCCCACCTCCGCACAGTTGAGTAGGGCTGTAAAAGCTGATGAAATCAGCGTAGTAGAGCCCACTCAACCACTGCGTCTTGCTCGACAATCCCAAAACAATTAATAGGCTAGGACTTTTGTCCTAGCCTATTTTTGTTTTCTTACAAAAATGTAAGAAATAAAGGGTAAAATGTAAGGTTATGTTATGGTGAAAGCGTTCTTATTTTAGTACAATTGATTTGTAAAAAACAATTGAAGCTTTTTCGAGCTAGAAAGGAACGGACCATGACTCTACTAGACGTTCAACATATCAAAAAAATCTACAAAACCCGCTTTCAAGGAACGCAGGTTGAAGCCTTAAAGGATATCCACTTCACAGTTGAAAAAGGCGAATACGTGGCCATCATGGGAGAGTCAGGATCCGGAAAATCCACCCTCCTCAATATCCTGGCCATGCTGGACCAGCCGACGGAAGGACGGGTCTACCTAAATAGCATAGATACCTCAACCATCAAGAACAAGGATGCCTCGAGCTTCCGTCGGGAAAAACTAGGCTTTGTCTTTCAAGACTTCAACCTGCTCGATACCTTGTCTGTCAAAGATAATATCCTCTTACCTCTGGTCCTTTCTCGCAGACCAGTCAAGGAAATGATGAGCAAGGTGGATAGCGTGAGTCGGGAGTTGGGCATTCACCAGCTCTTAGAAAAATACCCTTACGAAATCTCTGGTGGTCAAAAGCAACGGGTGGCCGTAGCGCGGGCCATCATCACCTCACCAGAAATCCTCCTGGCTGATGAGCCAACAGGGGCGCTGGATTCTAAGTCTTCAGCTGCGTTACTGGATGTCTTTGAAGACATCAATACCATGGGGCAAACCATTCTCATGGTGACCCACTCAACCGCAGCAGCAGCGCGTGCCAAGCGCGTGCTCTTTATCAAGGATGGGATCCTTTACAACCAGATTTTCCGCGGGGAAAAGACAGAGCGTCAGATGTTCCAAGAAATCTCGGATACCCTTACGGTCATGGCGGGGAAGGAGGATCGTGATGTTTAAATTAACAAGTAAATTAGCTCTTTCCAACCTCAAGCAAAATCGCAAGCTCTATTATCCCTTTGCCTTGGCTGTTATTTTAACGACCATGATCCTTTATAGTTTTATCGCCTTGTCATTGACCCCTCATTTAGAGGATTCTTACGGAGGGGGATCGGCGAGAACTGTTCTTGGTTTTGGCAGTTTCGTCGTCCAGCTGGTCGTCATCATTTTGGTGGCTTATGCCAATGGCTACGTCATGAAAAATCGTTCCAAAGAACTGGGCTTGTACAGTGTTCTGGGAATGGAGAAGAAGCATCTCCTCATCATGACCTTATGGGAATTGCTCTTCTTCTATGTTCTCAC
This sequence comes from Streptococcus parasanguinis, assembly GCF_031582885.1. Classification (NCBI taxonomy): domain Bacteria; kingdom Bacillati; phylum Bacillota; class Bacilli; order Lactobacillales; family Streptococcaceae; genus Streptococcus; species Streptococcus parasanguinis. The sequence goes on along the minus strand of NZ_CP133988.1, from coordinate 1,934,605 downwards.
AGTTGGAGTAGGACTGGGTTTGGGGCTCTTGTTTGATCGCTTGATTTTTGCCTTGCTTCTAAAATGTATGGGTCTACCAGTCGTCATTCAATCAACCTTCCAGATAGAGGCTGTTCTTAACACTTTACTTGGGTTAGCCTTAGCTTTTGGCCTCATTCTTTTGTTGAACTCTTTCCGCCTCTTGCGCTACAGTTCCCTCCACCTCATGCAACAGAAAAAGGCAGGGGAGAAGAAGGGACGCTTCTTGCTGGTTCAAACTCTGTTAGGTCTAGGGCTCTTAGGAATTGCTTTTTATATGGCGCTAACCGTTGAGCGTCCAGTTGCGGCTGTCCAAGGATTCTTTATTGCCGTTATCTTGGTCATTCTTGCGACTTATCTCTTATTCAACGCAGGATCCATTACCTTCTTAAGATTTCTCAAAGGTCGGAAATCCTATTATTACAAGCCAGAGAATTTTATATCTGTCTCTAACTTAATAGCTCGGATGCGAAAAAATGCAGCGGGCCTCGCGACCATTAGTATTCTTTCCACCATGGTCTTGGTCACCTTAACTGGGTCGCTCAATATCTTTATTGGAGGGCAGAATTACCTAGATACTGTTTACCCTTCGGATTACATGATTAGTGTGGGGCATATGCCTTCAGATGCTGAGACAGAACCGGTTATTGTGGATGTTCAAGCTCAAATTAAGAAAACAGCCGATGCAACCCATCTGTCAGATTACCAGGTGGCACAGACAACATACTGGTCGGCTGAAATTAGAAAAATTGATGGAAAGGTGTTAGAGGTGAATGACCAGTCCACTTCATCAAATGGTCAGGAGTTGAAGTCAGAAGGAACAGTCTACTTTTTTGATCAGGCGACTTACGAGCAACTGACCGGTCAAAAAGTTGAGCTTGGGGAAAATGAAATCCTAGCCTATGGGTATCAATATCCTGGAAGATTAGACGCACAATTAGAAATCAATGGGAAGACCTTCACGATTAAAGAAAAGCTAAACTCCAATTTTATCCAAGGGAAACTCCCTCAAGCCGACCTGTTTCAACACCAAATGGGCTTGTACCTGGTCCTCCCTGACTTGAACCAACTGGGACTAAAAGTTGATAAAAATTTGGAATTCTCTATTAGTGCTAAAAATAAAGTTAACCAAGATTTTATTTCTGGCTTGATCAAAGAGCTGTATTCGACAGACAAAATCAGTCAATATGGTGCGACTTATTTTGGTGGATTTGATCGATACAGTATAGAGAAAGATTGGCGTGAAACAGCAGGGACTCTTCTATTTATCGGGATTTTTCTATCGGTGATCTTTCTATTAGCTACAGTTCTTGTCATTTACTACAAACAGATTTCAGAGGGCTATGAGGACCGGGAAAATTTTGTGATCTTGCAACAAGTAGGATTGGACCAAAAGCAAACGGCCACCACCATTCGCAAACAGATACTCACTGTCTTTTTCCTTCCTTTATTCTTCTCCTTCCTCTACCTAGGAGTGGCCTACAAGATGATCGCAAAAATCGTTGCTATCTTAGGAGCGACCAATGCGGGCTTGGTCCTTCAAACAACTCTCTCTATCTGCGCTGTCTTTTTCATCTCTTATGTTCTCGTCTTTCTTCTGACTTCTAGAAGTTATCGAAAGATTGTCGTGAGATAGCGTTCGAGTCTATAAAAGATTAGAAATAAGATGAAACATACAACATTTTGTTAGCACAAAAAACACCGGGGATTATATCCTCGGTGTTTTCTTTCGTGATTATTTCACGTGTTTTGCAAGTTCTTCTTGCGCTTTTTTGTTTGATTCTTCTTTTTCCTTCAACCAATTCTTATAAGCTTTTTCGTAGTCAGCAGTTGTGACTGTCTTGTCTTGAACCTTTTGGTATTTGAAGAAGGTTGTTTCACCTTTAATACCAATTGCAGAATTTGCTCTTGAGAATGGTGTTACCTTCGTGATAGATGGAACTCCACCCTTAGAGTAGATTGGAAGAACCATGGCATTTTCTGTCAACCAAGCTTGGGCAGCAGCGTATTTTTCATAACGTGCATTGGTATCCAATTTTTCAGCATTGGCAGCATCTAGCAATGCTTGGTATTCGTTCAAACCAATTTTCTCGATGAGTGCTTGGTCTTTCTTAGGATCAAGTCCCATACCAGTCAAGGTTGAACCATCTGTTGAGTTTAAGATATCCAAGTAAGTAGATGGGTCTTGGAAGTCAGGTCCCCAACCAGTGATATCCATATCAAAGTCTTTTTGCTCTGGTGATTGGGCAAAATAAGTAGCGTTATCTGCATCGTCTGTAGACAATTTTTGTACATCGATCACGACATTGTCTTTACCAAGCGCTGTTTCAATAGAACTCTTCATAGAGTCTGCTTGTTGGACAAGAGCATTAGAAGATTGGTCTACAATATAGTCGATATGGATTGGGAATTGAACACCTTGTGATTGCAATTCAGATTTCGCTTTTTCAAGTTCCGCTTTGGCTTTATCCGCATTATGCAAGCTATCTTGCGCGTCAGCAAAGCTAACACCTTTCCACTCATCTCCTGTTGCGGCAAGTTTTTCTTCAACGAGCGTACCGAAGTCTTTCCCGTCCGCTTGCACAAATGTCGGTGGAACTAGAAGGGTACGTAGAGTTTTTGATGCTCCGTCTTTCCCGTTAACTTGAGCGCTGTAGGAAGTTCTATCCAAAGCGAAGTTCAAAGCTTGACGGAAGTTTTTGTTTTGAAGGGCTGTCTTCGTGTTGTTCTTTTGCTCATCAGATGTCTTCTTCGTATGGCCGTAATTTTGACGGTTGACGTTGAAGTAAGCGTAGTAAACAGTAGAATCTTGTGGGGAATAAACGATGTTATCCTTGAATTTCTTCTCAATCGTACTGTAAGTTGAGCTTGTTGGGAAGAGACGAGCAGTAGATAGGTTCCCATCTGAGAAGTTACGAGCAAGATAGTCTTGGTCAGATCCATCGAAGTAAGTCAATTTAACCGTATCGATGTGAACATTTTTCTTGTCGTAGTAATCAGGGTTTTTATCCAACTCGATTTGTGATTTTGAAGTGAAGGATTTCAAAATGTATGGACCATTGTAGAGGATACCATTTGGTTTCACGCTACCAAAGTCTTTCCCAGCTGATTCCAAGAATTTTTCATTAACTGGCATCATGGTAGCAGTGGTCAATTTAGAATTCCAGAAAGATTCAGGTTGGTTCAAAGTGTATTGAAGAGTGTGATCATCAACAGCTTTTACCCCAACAGTTGAGAAGTCTTTGGTTTTCCCGTTTACATAGTCATCCAAGCCTTTGACTGAGTTTTGAACCAAGTAAAGAGCATCCGATTTTTTATCTGCTACGTATTTTAGAGATGTCACGAAATCTTGTGCAGTGACGTCAGCGTATTCATTTCCTTCTGAATCATACCACTTCGCGTCTTTTCGAAGCTTGTAGGTATAAGTGAGACCGTCTTTTGAAACGGACCAGTCCTCAGCAAGAGCAGGCACTAAGTTACCGTATTGATCGTTTTCAAACAAACCATCGACCAAGTTGGTTGTAATGTCGCTTGTAGTTGAACGATTTGAAGTCAAATAGTTCAAGGAATCAGGGTCTGTACCATACACGTAGTTGTAGGTAGTCCCTTTTGACGCATTAGAAGATGAGCCACATGCAGCAAGGAAAAGCGTTGAAGCCGCGGCGACACCTGCTAAAAGAGCAAGCTTCGATTTTTTCATATTCGTGTCTCCTTTTGAATAATTTTAATTATTATACTCCAATCAATCTATAAAATAAAGTGTTTTTTGAACTTTTTTTGCATATTTACACACCAGTATACAGTGAAAGCATTGATTTTAAGGGATTTTTAAGGAATAAAAATTTTTTTTTAAAAGTTACTATTTTGCTTTACATACTAGTTGAGAAAGAGTATACTGATAGTGAATAAACTAGTATGTAAAACAAACTAGTGAATATGTGAAGAAAGAGGTGAGAAGGATGAAGGAGTCCCAATTACTAAAGGGAGTCTTGGAGGGCTGTGTGCTGGAGATTATTTCCAAAAAGGCCATCTATGGTTACGAATTGATTCAAAGTCTCAAAGAGATGGGATTTGATAAGATTGTCGCTGGGACCATTTATCCCCTACTTCAAAAATTAGAAAAACAAGGAATTATTCATGGGGAAATGAGGCCGTCTCCAGATGGTCCCGATCGTAAGTATTTTTCACTCAGCGATGCTGGAAAAGAGCGTTTAGGGGAATTTTGGGACCAGTGGCAGGAGCTAGTCACAAAAGTAGAACGTATCAAGAAGGAGGGAGAAGAATGGTAGAAAGTTATACAGAAAAAATGTCAGATGAATTGATTCATTTAAAGAAAGAGGATCAAGCCTATGTGAAAAAAATGGTCGCTTATATTGGGGCTAAGTCCTATTTTTATGATGATGAAGCACTTGGTGAACAACTCTACAATATGGTTTGCGACCTAAAAGTTGCTGAGAAAGAAGGCATTCGGGCAGTGGATTATTTTGGAAAGGATCCACGGGCGATGGTGGATCAAGTTCTTTCAGATTTGCCTAAACGCTCTTTAGGATCTTATGTGGGACTCGTCTTCCTAATTGGAGTGATCTTAGTTGGCATGCGTTATTTAATGGATTTCACCTGGATGACACCACTGAAAATCGAACCCTTAACCTATATTGTCATTCTCCTCAATTTCTTGGTGTTTAGCCAGTTCATCACGTGGCTTTGGTCCAAACAGAGCTATGGTGAAATGAAGTGGTCTTGGGCTATTTTTATCAGTGTGATCTGCCTGATGGTATTTCTGAACATCGTACGACTATTTTCGATTTATTTTGGCCACATTGGGAGTCTCTTCTTATCAGATGGTTGGGCGGTTGTTCTTGCTGTCCTAGTCCTACTTGGGTTTGCGGTTATGGCTTATAGAAGCAGGGAGCGTTTGATGACGAGTCTACTAGTCATGGGCCTGACTTTCCTAGTTACGGGATGCTGGATTCGTCTTGTGAATCAGGAAACTGCTCACTTATTAGGCTGGCTACTTCCTCTCATAGGACTAGTCCTTACCTTCGTTGTATTTCGTCTCCAAAGAAAGGGGGAAGAAAGATGACATCAGTTATTTATTATGAAGAAACGCAGGCTTTGGTTCAAACCTTTAGCCAAGAGGACCAAGCTTATTTCCAAGATCTATGGGATTATTTCAATTTCGCCGGTTTCTTATATGAGGAGAAGGCTTTGAGAGAGCAGGTCTATAATTTAGCACTAGATTTTTCGCAAGCAGGAGCGGATGGATGGACGGCCAAGGACTATTTTGGTCTCGATCCAAAGGAAATGGCAGACCAAATCATAGAGAACATGCCTAAAGAATCCACGCGATCTGTTCTAAAATATGGGGCGATCATCTCGGGAATTGTGATTTTTTATCGCCTCTTAAGTGATTTTGCTTCACAAGCGGTCCTTGTGCTCAAGCCTCTAGTCTATTTAACCGACATCATTTTGGGACTCCTAGCAATTGGGCTACTCTTCTATCTCCTTCGTCGCCTCATTTTTGCAGAAGTAAAGTCGAAAAAAGTAATCCATGTGGCAATCGTTTTGGTTTTAGGAGTCTATTTCGCTAGTGAGATCGTGGGGGTCCGTTTCTTACCAGCACTTGCTTGGTTGACAGTGCCGAATCCATGGGATACTCTCCTTATGACAGGAGCTAGTGGAGCTCTCATTCTTTGGCAATGGAAAGAAGAGCTTGGCAGAGCCTTCGTCTTTCCTATCATTGCCTTTTTAGTGGTTGGATTCTTACATCGCTGGACCTTGGCACAAGGAGTTCAGAATCTTGGTATGACAGTTCTTCTGCCCACAGTGATCATCATCTTTGGGCTGGTTATTTATTATTGGTTTACGATTCGTTCTTTGAAAAAGAATAGGACGGAAAGTGATAAATAGAAAGAAAAGGCGGGCTGGGACAAAAGTCCTAGCATCTCAATTGTCCTCAATTGTTTTTGGATTGTCGAGCAAGACGCAGTGGTTGAGTGGGCTCTACTACGCTGATTTCATCAGCTTTTACAGCCATACTCAACTGTGCGGAGGTGGGACGACGAAATCGAATTCTAACGAATTACCGATTTCTGTCTCACTCCCTTTTCTCTTCCAAGTATGATAGAATAAACTCAATAGATGGGAGAATATACATGAATCTATTTCGAAAAAAGGCTTTGGGACAGGTTCACCCAGGGTTAAACTGCCATTTACGATTGTGGGATTTAATTATTTTAGGAATCGGTGCCATGGTGGGGACAGGGATCTTCACGATTACGGGGACTGCAGCGGCGAATTTAGCTGGTCCAGCCCTCATCCTTTCGATTGTGATTGCGGCATTTTGCGTGGGTTTATCTGCCCTCTTCTTTGCAGAATTTGCCTCTCGCATTCCTTCAACTGGTGGAGCCTATAGTTACCTCTATACCATCTTTGGAGAGTTTCCAGCCTGGATTGCAGGTTGGTTGACCGTGATGGAATTCATGACCGCCGTATCAGGGGTAGCCTCAGGTTGGGCTGCTTATTTCAAGGGGTTGTTGGCCAATCTTGGCTGGCGTCTGCCAACGGCTTTAAATGGGACTTTTGATCCAGCTGCGGGAACTTATGTGGATCTCTTACCTATTTTGGTCATGGTCCTAGTCACAGCCTTGGTCCTTATGAATGCAAAAGCCGTCTTACGCTTCAATTCCTTGCTGGTCTTACTCAAGTTCTCAGCTCTGGCCTTGTTTATTCTTGTCGGGATTTTTCACCTAAATCCTGGTAACTGGGCAAACTTTGCCCCTTATGGCTTTGGCGAAATTTATGGTGGTCAAACAGGGATTATGGCTGGCGCTTCGCTCATGTTCTTTGCCTTTCTTGGTTTTGAGTCCATTTCAATGGCGGTCGATGAAATCAAGGAACCACAAAAGAACGTTCCTCGCGGCATCGTCCTTAGTCTTTTGATCACAACGGTTCTTTATATCTTGGTTACCTTGGTTTTGACCGGCATGGTTCCTTTTAAGAACTTAAATGTAGATGATGCGGTTGCTTTTGCCCTCCGTCAGGTCGGAGCCGGCTGGGCAGGGAATTATGTATCGCTGGTAGCGATTTTAACCCTGATCACCGTCTGCATTTCCATGACCTTTGCCCTTTCACGGATGATATACAGTTTGGCGCGGGATGGACTTTTGCCAAAAGCTATGAAACAGCTCGATCCAAAAACTAGAATTCCAAAAAATGCGACCTTGGTCGCTGGATTGATGGCTGCCATTGCTGGTGGAGTTTTTCCGCTAGCTAGTATCGCTTCCTTTTTAAATATTTGTACCTTGGCTTACCTAGTTATGTTGGCCTTTGCCCTCTTGAAATTGCGCAAGGAACACGGGGCTCCTGGACCTGGTGAATTTAAAACACCCTTGGTTCCAGTCTTGCCAATCCTATCGATTGTGGTCTGTGTGTCCTTTATGACCCAGTATTCCCTATCAACCTGGCTGGCCTTCGGAGTTGCTCTCTTGATCGGGATCGGAATTTATTTCGGTTATGGCTATCGCCACTCAGAAGAAAATCAATAAAACATGAAAGCTAGAGTAGAAGAACTCTGGCTTTTTGTATAGGGAAAGCTCTTTTTTTGGTATAATAAAGGGAGAAAGTTAACTAGATAACAAAGGAGAAAATCATGACATTTGAAGAGATTTTACCAGGCTTAAAGGCCAAGAAAAAATATGTACGTACAGGCTGGGGTGGAGCAGAAAACTATGTCCAATTGTTTGATACCATCGAGCAAAATGGGGTGGCTCTAGAAGTGACGCCTTATTTCCTCATCAACGTCTCTGGTGAGGGTGAAGGTTTCTCCATGTGGAGTCCAACCCCTTGTGATGTTCTAGCGACAGATTGGGTGGAAGTACATGACTAAAGGGGTCTTGATTACAGGCGTGAGCTCCGGGATTGGTCTGTCGCAAGCTCGTTTGTTTTTAGAAAAGGGCTATCAGGTTTATGGAGTGGACCAAGGAGCGGATCCTCAGTTGCCAGGCGATTTTCACTTCTTACAGCGAGACTTAATCTTGGATTTGACACCAATCTTCGACTGGTGTCCTGAGGTAGATGTCTTGTGCAATACAGCGGGAGTATTGGATGATTACAAACCGCTTCTTGAGCAAAGCGCTCAGGAGATTCAGGAAATCTTTGAGATCAACTATGTGACTCCGGTAGAGCTGACACGGCATTATCTGACTCAAATGTTGGAGAAGAAGCAAGGGATCATCATTAATATGTGCTCCATTGCTTCTAGCCTAGCAGGAGGTGGCGGTCACGCTTATACTTCCTCCAAGCATGCTCTAGCAGGCTTTACCAAACAGCTGGCGTTGGATTATGCAGAATCTGGCATTCAAGTCTTTGGCATTGCTCCTGGGGCCGTTAAAACAGGCATGACCGCAGCGGATTTTGAACCAGGAGGTTTAGCAGACTGGGTAGCCAGTGAAACGCCTATCAAACGCTGGATTGAGCCAGAGGAAGTGGCAGAAGTCAGTCTCTTTTTGGCTAGTGGGAAGGCCTCTGCCATGCAGGGACAAATCCTGACGATTGATGGTGGCTGGAGTTTGAAATAGAGAACTGAGAAAGCAGGAGGTTAAAGCATGCACGAATATGATTTTGGTTTTTCCTTGCCGAAAGGATATCAGGTATTTCTTGATGACTTAGGGGATCAGCCAGGTTATGACATTGGTGAGACAGGTATTTACCTCTATGCTAAAGAGGATCTTACCGAACGCAATCAAACCTACCAGATTGATGAGGATGAACCAGATTTCTTTATGATCGGTCAAGATGGGGATCTGGCCTATTTCCTCAAAAAGAATGGGGACGATAGCATTTATGAAAATGATCTAGGTGCGCTAGGTTCTCTCGAAATGCAAAAGGTAGCTGAATCAATTGCAGACTTTATTAATCAGATCTTGCAGGAGGAGTAAGATAGAACATAGAAAGGAGACTGAGAAATCGAGTTGCAAATAGCTAGTCGATTTACTCAGTCTTTTTTAAAAAATTTTTTAAAAAATCTTTTCTCATTCATTTTGGATTCATCTTTCTTAGATAAAATAGAATCATCAAGAAGAACTTGATAAGAAAAAAAGAAAGTTGGAAACTAACATGAAAAAATCAATTAAACAAAAAGCCGTTGCAAGTCTCGCAATCTTCTCTCTATCAACTGCCGCTCTAGGCTCTGTAGTAGCCTTTGCCAATACTGGAACAAGTAAAAAGACTACTTCTTCAACAGTGACTGCATCTGTCACCCTTGCACAAGCTCAAGAAAAAGCTCTGAAAGAAGCTAAGGGTGGAAAAGTGATTGGCTACGAGCAAGAAGAAAAACATGGAAAAGCAGTGTATGAAGTGACCATCTTGGATGGAAAAAATGAAAAAGAATATAAGATCGATGGCCAGTCTGGTGCTATCTTGAAGTCAAAAACTAAGGATCTGAGTCAGGATCGTGAAGATCAGCAATTAATCGGAGCAAGTGTTCAGTTGGACTTGGCTAAGGTAGAGAGCCAGCTGAAATCAAAATACTCGAATGCTAGTATCGAAAAAGTAGAGTTAGATGTAGAAGATGGTAAACTTGTCTATAGCGTTAGCTTGCGAGAAGGCAATCAAAAAATTGAGTTAGAGTTAGATGCCAATACAGGTACCGTATTGGAAGAAGATGTGGAGCTGGATCACGATTAACTAGAGTAAGATCTCGACTAGGCTTTTCCTAGCCGAGATTTTTTATGGAAGCATGGTATAATAAGGGAAGAAATTTGGAGTAAGTGGCTATGAAAGTATTAGTGATTGAAGACGAAGTAGATTTGAATCGTAGCATCGTTAAATTACTGAAAACCCAGCAGTATAGTGTTGATGCGGCCTATGATGGTCAGGAGGCCTTGGACTACATTCGTGTGTCCCAGTATGACGTGATTATTTCAGATATTATGATGCCGCAGCTAGATGGTTTGGGGGTATTGAGCTACTTGAGAAATCATCAGATTAAGACCCCAGTTCTGATGCTAACGGCTAAAGATAGCCTAGAAGACAAGGTAACAGGACTGGATGCTGGTGCAGACGACTACTTGGTCAAACCCTTTGAATTTGATGAATTACTGGCTCGGATTCGCGTCATGCTGAGACGAAATAATCGAGAAAACTTGACCAACCTGGTCCAATTTGGTGACTATTCCTTAGACCTGGCAAAAAAGACCATCCAACACAAGGGTGTTTTGGTTGACCTGACTTCCAAGGAGTATGAGTTACTAGAGTGTCTGGTGCGCCATCCCAATGTGGTTTTAAGTCGGGAACAGATTCGTGAGCATATTTGGGATTTTGATTATGTTGGAGAGTCTAATATCATTGATGTTTTAGTCAAGAATATCCGCAAAAAATTAGGTAATCCATCGATTATTCAGACAAAAAGGGGGATGGGCTATGTTTTCAAAAATGAAGAAGGACTCTAAGTCTCCCTCCATCGTTTCTAAGGTGACATTGTGGTATACCCTCTTTGTTTCTTTTCTCTTTGTTCTTATGTTTTGTGCTTCTTTTATCATTTCCGGAGCCTGGTCCAGCTATAGCTCACGTGGGGAACTGGAGCAGAAGACCATGGAAGTAGCTTCAGACCTTGAGGAATTTGAGCCCTTTGATGACGGCAATTATTTTGCACTCTACAATCAAAACATGAAGTTGGAGCAGGGTGCTCTGCCAAGTGGCTTTGATATCAATGCTGGCTTTGAGTCTGGGAAATTGTCGACGTATACCTCTTCCCAAGCAACCTATTATTATTTTGATGTCTATAATGAAAGTGAGGGCAAATGGATACGGGGCGTGCGCCTTGCTTCTGGTCTAGGAAGAGAATTAAGTATCTTTCTTCTTTCCTTGGCCATTCTAGCTCCTCTGTCCATCCTTGGGATGGCCTGGGGTGGACGTCGGATCCTTCGTAAGGCCTTTCTGCCGATCAGAGAGGTGACCCAAATGGCAGAGGAAATTGCAGAGAGCGGAGACTACAGTAAGCGCGTGTCGACCGAGCATCAGAAGGATTATGTAGAAACGTCTCGTCTTACCAAGGTCTTTAATAATTTGATTTCTTCTGTTCAGTCGACTTTTGAGAAAGAAAAGCAATTCAACCAAAATGTATCCCATGAGTTGCGGACCCCTCTGTCAGTCATCGTTTCGGAGAGTGAGTTTGGCTCCAAATATGCAGATAACCTAGAGGAGACCAAGGAATCTTTGACGGTCATTCATCGGCAGGCTAAATTAATGAAATCGATGACCGAGCAGATCTTGGAAATATCCAAGACCCAACACCTGCAGTGGTCGGATTTAAAACCCGTTTGTCTATCAACCCTGGTGTCAGATTATTGTCAGGGACAGGAAAGAAAGTGGGGCGAAAGCCCCATAGCCTTTGAAGTGAGCATTCAGCCGGACCTCTGGATTCAGGGGGATGCTGTTTTGGTCACTCGGATGCTGGATAATCTATTGAGCAATGCAGTGAAATTTACCAAGACCAAGGTTGCCATCCACTTGGTGGCTAGTCCAGCTGGTGCTGTTCTCAAGGTAGCGGATGATGGTATTGGGATTGCGCCAGACCATTTGGGCAAGATTTGGGATCGCTTCTATCAGGTGGAGGATTCTCGGAACAAGGGCCTCAATAGTGGTATCGGACTTGGGTTGTCCTTTATTAAGGACATTGCAGACCTCCATCGAGCAGAGGTGAAAATCATCTCTGAAGAAGGAAAAGGAAGTCTCTTTCGTGTGACTTTCCCACAGATCCAGGACAAGACTTCTGTCTAAGACGGTTGATTGAGCGATCAGTATGGGTTGAAAAGGGAAAATAATAAAGTGAAATAATAAGGATAAAATGAGTCTAGTAAAACCGCTAGGCTCATTTTCTGTTTTAGCTTTATGGAAAGGGAATCTTATGGTATGATAGCCTAAAAGGGACCTGTAATATGGAGGTCAAACTATGGAAAGAGAGACTCAAAAAGGAGAAGAGATGCGGAAACACCAAGAACTTTCACTAGAGCAGATCATCGAGTAGATGCGTGTGGACGAGTCTTCTTCAGATGATTTTTGCCTCTATGGTAAGGAGGATGGAGAACTAGCACTAGATAGGCTCTATTGGATATCGGATTATCCAGATGTCGTAGATGACCGTGATGTCTACCCGACAGATGTTGCGGAGCAAGATCTTCAGCTAGTCTACTATGGAGAACAGTTGATTGATGTCCTCACCGTAGCGCTTGAAGAAAAGCCAGATGCTAGTCACCAAGACTTGGTCGAGGCTTTGAATTATTATCAGCAGCATGATAGCTTTATGCCTTTTGATGATTAAATATAGAACTAGATAATGAACCAAGGAGTTTACTAAGATAACAACCCAAAGTTGTAGCGAGAGCAGATGGAGTATATTATGAAAGCAATAGATGGAATTATCATAAAGGACGGCCAGATCATCCTAAACAGTGGTGAGAAGCTATCGGTTGAAAATCTTATAGAGGAAGCAAGAAGCATTCGTTTTATCAGTAATCAGCACTTTAAGGATATAAGCATCAGAATACTAGAGAGTTCACGAGTCGTGTTTGAAAACTGTATCTTTGAGAATGTCTTCTTTGAAAACTGTGATTTGAGGGAAATCAGCTTTAAAAATCATACAGTTATTCGAAACTGTACTCTCAGACGATGCAATTTAAATGGAACTTTATTTTATGACAGTCACATTATATCGTCTATCTTCCTTTCTTGTCAGATGAAGCGTCCTCTTTTGGAGAATGTCAGTGAGATGAGGGATTGTCTCTTTAAAAAGTGTAGGATGCACGACATTTTCTTTCCCCTACCAGCTTTTCAGAATAATAAAATTATTGGAAAATTGTCTGAATGTACCTTTGGGTCGAAAACAAAGAAAGTAGAAAAGTTATATGCAGATCTATCAGAGGCTCATCTCAGTTTTGTCGAGTTTACAAGGTGTGATTTGACAGAGACCATTTGTCCCTCGGATCCAGATATTCTCTATATAAAAAATCTGAGTGAACGGTCAAAGAAGGCTCAGGAAAAAATTGCGACAATCCAAGATGATAGAAAAAGGCAGGCCCTTTCTATTTATACAGAAAGTTGGATGAATGAAAAGTATGTGGATTACTTGATGAGTCGCAAAGATTACAAATGGGCCTGGGATGATTATTTTGAGGATGTGTCTAGGTGCTTGGGTCTTGAATGGGATAACCACTAGGAAGACTTTGGTACCAAAGTGGATAATGGTAATCCTCTTTTATATGACCGAGAATTTATGGAATTGAAAAGTCTAATTGTCGAAACATGTGATGATAGTGGAATAGCCCAGCTTATTTCTTATCTGAAGTGAAAATAGATTTAGTTAGCTCGTTCATTAAGAGATAATGCATGCTGAAAGAATGACATGATTTCCCCTAGTCTAAAGCTAGGCGATTGAGAAAGAAAAAGTCTAGTTTTATACAAGAAGAATGGATATGGAAACTAGTGCTGAGAAAATCTGAGAGAGGAACCTTTGATGAAAGAAAGAATCAAATTAACGGAAGGAGAGGTTTTCCTATTAACACCTCCTTATCAATCGGATCCATGTTTTGCTTGTCATTTAATCTATTTAAGTTACGAAACTAAAGGATTGTGCGCTTATGTGTTATCAAAGGAAGCAATAAATCTTGAAGATATAGATATAGATAGTATTGAATTTGACACAAAAAAAGCGATTTATTCAAGTACTTATTTTATGAAATGGGGATTATGGGAAAAATTAGGGTATAGGCCTATCCTTGAGGAAGAGGATCAGTTACTACTTCGAAATGTTGGAAACTATAACCTAATGTATCGAGATGAGAATTGCAGACAAATGCCAAGCAAGAAGTATAAGGAAGAATATCCTTTACAGCCAGTTTATGATTTGCTAGAAGTTTTTGCTCTTATCTATGGGAAAAAATATAAAGAGTCCGATCCTAGAGTATTAGATTGGATGGAGGCAAAGGTAAAAACACGTTTGGATGATTAATTTCTATTGTAATGATAATCTGATTGTGGAAATCAATTCAATAGAAAAGAAGTATAGAGGTATTAAGATTATTGAGAAGTCTTAGCTGAAATTCAAGGAAAATAAAAATGGCAAAATACGGAATATCCCCTTTTGATAATGATAGTGCAACTTTTGCTCATAATTGTATTTACTCAAGAGCATTGAAAACCATAAGTAAACAAATGGAAGAATTGGCTCTAACAAATCTGCTAGAGGAAGAGATGTTGGGACATATGTTTATTCTGGCTATTGATTTAGCACGTTTCCCCACAGAGCAACATAAATTTACGCAAGAAATGAATGATGAGTGGCAAGAACTATTAAGAAACTATGTTGATGGTCATACTATTCAGTCAGAAATACTTGCAAAAACTTTAGATGTTATTTTGAAGTATTTCTTTTTTAGAAATACTCCGAAGGGTTATGAGATAGGTTTTAAACAGCTAGCCTATTTAGATTTCCCAGAAAGAAAAATCTATATTGCACTAGCAATCGATGTATATTTTGAAGCTTTGCTTGAATACATTGAAATCGCTTTTGAAGATGAGGCAGGATTGAGTGATTGGCAACCAGATAGAATGACAATACCAGCTTATCTTGATCTCTATGTGTCTTGGGCAATGGAAGTGACAGAAAAGGCTAAAGGCCGTGTTGCAATGGAACAGTTTACTAGATGGAAAAATGCTTATTTTGAATGGTTTGAGACAAACTGTAAAAAAATTCCGAAGAAGTATCGAACAATAGATAAAATAAATATGCTTGAGTTGTTTGAGGAGTTTGAATATTATGCTACATGAGGAATTCAATAAGAACAGTTTTTTCTATTTTATGATATTCTCGATCATCTACTGGATCAATCATCAGTATGGTATCCAAAAGCTTTGGAAAAAATTCAGGAGGAATTTACAGATCTATCACATGCAAGACTCCTTTCCATTTTTATCTTGTCTGAACAAAGTGACGTTGACTTAATTTTCGGCTTGGAATTTGGACTGAGAGAGGATTCGGAGCATGGTAGAGGACTTAAATTCTCCCTCAATAGTTTTGAAATTTTAGAATATGGTATAGGGGAAGTCGCTTACTACTAGGTCTAGTCGATGACAAGAGAAGCACTAGAAGATGGAGCAGGATATGGTTGAGAAAGATGGGATTATCATAAAGGATGGCCAGGTCATCCTAAACAGTGGTGAGAAGCTATCGATTGAAAATCTAATAGAGGAAGCGAGTAGGATTCGTTTCATTAGTAATCAGCACTTTAAGGATACAAGCATCAGTATACTAGAGAGTTCACGAGTCATATTTGAAAACTGTATCTTTGAGAATGTCGTTTTTGAAAACTGCGATTTAAGGGATATCGGCTTTAAAAATCATACAGTTATTCGAAACTGTACTTTCAAAAGCTGCAATTTAAAGGGAACATTATTTTATGACAGTCACATAATATCGTCTACCTTCCTTTCTTGTCAGATGAAGCGTCCTCTTTTAGAGAATGTCAGCGAGATGAGAGATTGTCTCTTTAAAAAGTGTAGGATGAACGATATTTTCTTTCCTCTACCAGAATTTCAGCAGAATAAAATTGTTGGAAAACTGTTTGAATGTACCTTTGGGTCGAAAACAAAGAAAGTAGAAAAGTTATATGCAGATCTATCAGAGGCTCATCTCAGTTTTGTCGAGTTTACAAGGTGTGATTTGACAGAGACCATTTGTCCCTCGGATCCAGATATTCTCTATATAAAAAATCTGAGTGAACGGTCAAAGAAGGCTCAGGAAAAAATTGCGACAATCCAAGATGATAGAAAAAGGCAGGCCCTTTCTATTTATACAGAAAGTTGGATGAATGAAAAGTATGTGGATTACTTGATGAGTCGCAAAGATTACAAATGGGCCTGGGATGATTATTTTGAGGATGTGTCTAGGTGTTTGGGACTTGAATGGAAGTAACTAGCTCTTGTTTGAAAAATGACTGAGATAGTTGCAAATAGGTAAGCAAGAAAAGGGAGATCGGATAGAGAAATGACAGTCAATATCAATGAATTAGTGAAGGAGCAAGGTTTTTGTGTGGTATCTACAGAGGAGAAACCATTTTGTCTGGATGAGGTCCGTTTCAACCTTTTGGCATATTTAGAGGATTATTCTAAAATGGGATTTTCTTTTGTCAAAGTAGCTACTGATCTAGTAAAACTAAGGAAAGAGCAAGAGAGCTATAGACTTTTTGGTCAGTGTTTTTTAGGTGCCTTTGTAATAGGAGAAGAGGAGCAAGTCTTCTTACTTTGCAATCAAGAAGGTAGGGAAGTTTTTCAAGAAGAAAGAGTTTTTGTCAATTCTTCCTTGCAAGCTTTTATTTCTTCTTATTCGCTCTTTCTATCAAGCATCTTTCTTTTGAAAGCAAAGTTTTATGAGATTGAGCAAGATGAAGTCGAAGAAATTGCAGCAAACTTGATGCATCAAATTCTTGCCTTAGAAGCTCCCCTTGAACAAGAATTACCCTTCTGGGAGCACATGGCCTATTTGATAGAAGACGATGGAATTGTTCTAAGAGATGATCTCTTTCATATCATAAATAAAGAGCAGTAGGAATGGATTTAAATTAATTATGCAGAAAAAATTGCCCCAGATAAAGATTCGTGAGTGGAATGAAAAGCCAAGAACAAAAATGCGATTTATTAAAATTGGTGATATTTTTTGCTATCAATTTTCGGAGGAAATGTTTGTATTTGGTCAAATTCTTGGAAAAGTGAATGTTGGTCATGTCATTCAATTTTTCGATATCTTTCAAGCAAGTCCTACTATAACAGTTGAGGAGCTAAGTCGTGCTCAATTTATAGGTAAGCCCATCATTATAGATTCCTACACCTTGTTTGATCGAAGTCCAGTATGGTCTTGGCAGATAATTGGTCACCAAGTGGATTTTGATCCAAGCCCTTTTAAGGATTTAGCCTTTAAATGGGGAGACCCAAATGGTCTTCACTTTGGGAATGTCTGGCTAGATGGTAGGACAGAACCTAAGATTTTTTCTAGGGAAGAAGTTGACGACCTAGACTGGGAAGCCTGTGTCGGAAGTATAGTTTATAACAGAATACTGGAAGAAGAACTGGCAAGCAGAGGAAATAAAGGAGTTTGAGATGGACTATGTAGATGAGTTAACTTCAGGACGTACGCCCTTGGTAAAAAAAGCTGCGAAAAAAATTTTAAAGGGTAAACTAAAAGGATATGGACCATTCTTGCATCAAGCCTTGGAGGGCGAGATGGAAAAACCTAGATCGTGGGAATCACAAATGTACTTACTCTACGCCATGGCCGCAACGGATTGTACAGAAGAAATCCCCTATCTCAAGTCATTGCTACTGAGAGATATTCCAACCCCTGTAACCTATCGCTCTCTAGCAGTAGCGATTGCTTATCTAGAAAATTTAGAAACAGAGAATTTGTCTTTTGTTTATGAGTCCTTGGAATCGAATAATTCATCTCAAGCTGCAGGTGCCTGTGCAGCGATATATCAGAGAAAGATTGTGCTGAAAGATGACGATTTTAACAAAATTATGTCTTATGTGACTCAGCCTAAATATCTTGAGCATATTGGTCAAGTCATAAATCCATTTTTATTTATTTTAGCAGCATCTTATCTATATCCAGAAGAGAATCGCCAGAAAATTGTTGACTTTTCTCGTCAGTTCGATATATCTATCGTCAAGGACTTAATCAATGACGTTACAAAAGGAAAGGACGGCAGAAGAGTTAGTCTATTCTAAAATCTACTTAAAGAGAGAAACAATAACTCTTAAAAACAAGTCTTTTATTCATTTTTAAAAAGGAGTTCATACTGTGAAATGGTTTGAAAAAGCAGTGGGGAAGGAAAAGATTATTCATTTGTTTGATGGTGAATTGGAATTGAATAATGTATTTCTTGATACTGTATTATGTTACGATTACAAATTAGATCTTGTCCTTTATGTATTTGATTTCCCAACTAATTTTCCTGAAAAGTGGCAGAAAAGTGCATTCAATGCCATAAAAATTAATTTAGAGTTTTTTAATTTAGATGAAATCCATTTTTATTCTAAGGGGATTCATAAGGTGAATGGACAACTGGAGCTGCTCTTTTTAGAGAATAAGGTTGATTTCAATTTTATAAACCAAAATGATGTGATGTTATCGGGATCTTCTGATTTTGTTAGAATTGCTGAGATTGCTCCTGTGAAGATTGATACTTAAAGATGTATTCCTAGCTTATTTGCGGAGATTCAGGATGATCAAACAATCCTCCATTATTAGGAGGTACACCACGACTATGGAAAAAAGTGAAGGAAGAGCACAAACATTAGACTTTGACCTAAACCTTTATACAAGAAAAACACTGCGAGACCACGAATATGAAGTTACAGTATTTTGAATTAGATAAGCCCTATGTAGAAAATCAACAGAGGATTGAGGAGCTGATGGACTCAGCTGCGTTAACTTACGAGGAAGCTAGAATTGAGGACTACCGACAGAATTGGAAAGGTCTGCGAAGAGTGTTCGCATATGAATCCAAATGTATGACCTCTATGGTAGAACGGCTTTTCAAACCAGTTATAACCCAGGATTGTTGGAAAATCATCGTAGAATGTGTAGATACGATTGGCAATCCAGCTATCATGAATCTACTTGGTGTCTATACTGTTCAGGTCTTATTTGATTTTTCTAGCTATGAAAGCTCGAGTCCATTGGAACAGAAAAAGATGCTCTTAGAGACCTTGGTAAAAGGGGTAAAGCGCGTGTTTCAGGAGCTCTCCATTCCTTGTTCCTTGATAGAGGATGTAGTCAATGAAATAGAGAAAAACGATTATGAAAATAGCTGGGAGTGGAAAAGGAAGAAGATCCAATCCACGATCTTTTCCATTCAAGTGGAGCATCAGCTGGATAAGGTGGATTTGTTTTGGAAGATAGAGCATAAGGATAAGAGCATCCGTCAGTTGATTCAATCCTACCCTGCTCACGAGATGGACTATGGGGCCAAACTTGGTAGACTGGAAGCAAAAGGTAACTTCCTATATCTGTTGGATAAAGAGAATGAGGTTGTGAGCAAAATTTCTGTTTCAGAATGATGGAGCACAAACAATGAGTGAGTTAAAAAAGAGATTATCTTTATTAAAAGTAGAAAAACGAATCAATCAGTTGAAGGGGATTAAGGATGTTCATTTTCTGACCGATAAACCTAAAGAAATTGCTTGGTATGCTAGGGAGTTGAATCCTATAGACTCTCCGCTTCCTTGCTTTAATGAGTTTCCTCTTGCCCACACTACTCAAGATTTAAGTAGTTTAATTCAAAGTCTAGTTGGCAATAGCAGTCAGTTTATCCTAGTTTTTTGGGAATTTTTACCGATTTATGTCTTGTTTCAAATGGAGTCCCTGGATGACTTTTTGCCCTCTTATTTTACTGAATTTTCTACTAAGGACCTGACGCTTTTCTTTCGAGATCAGGAAAAAGTATTGGATCTCCATTTAGCGGAGGATAAAGTAGAAGTGAGAGTCTTGGAGAATAAGGCTAAGAACCCGTAGATTCTATAATGTGAAAGCTTAACATTGAATTAGTTGATGAAAGCACCAAAGAGGAAAGAATGCCATTCTTGGAGAGACAAATGGTAAAGGAAGATTCTAATGTGTGAAAAAGAATATTATTATTATGGCAATAGCGAGTTTATGTCAGGCCTAGGAGTTATTTATACAGAGTTTACTGGTCAGCGTGCAAGTCGACAAATTAACGTTTTGAATGGGCGCTCTTATGCTTCTTCTTGTCTACAGGATTATGTTCCAGAAGTAGGGTTTCTACTCTATGATGGTCGAAAAGATGTGTTGGATCTATCAGACTCCATCAAGATTAGTCAAGAGGAATTTGAACGAATTTGGGCTCAGGCTGTCGCTAGCGGTCAGAATGATACGTAATCGTCAGTTGAAAATAGCCAAATATAATCCCAAAGATGAAGAGATGAGAAGCAAATGAAAATGAAGAATTTTTTAAAATGTTGTGAGGATCTGGTCATACAAGAAAGTGGGGCCTCAGCTTTTGAACTAGAAAAACTCAAAGCCAGACAGTTTCCTCAAGCTCACCTGGATTTGCTCTCCATGACCAATGGCTTGGAGTTTTATGGTGGCTATTATCGCTTGTTTGGGACGGATTCTACTCAAGCTATTACGCTAGATTCCTGGAATTCGGATGAGCTATGGAAAGACGTCTGGAGAGATTATGTATCAGACTACTATTTTTTTGGTATGTCTGCTATTGGAGATCAATTCGCTTATAGATTGAAGGATGGGAACATTCAAAGTAATCAAGTTTATTATTTAGATGGGATTACTATGGATGTTATCGAGATCTACGACAGTTTTGAAGCATTTTTTGAGAGGGAATTTATTCTGAAAGCCCAAGGTGGGATGGAATCTATTTTTGTTTCTGCTAGGGAACGATTTGGAAATCTAGACCTCTCCAGAAGCTGTATTTATTCCCCTTCCTTAATGATAGTGAATGATCCAAGTGTTGAAAATCTCATGCTTTTACCGACAAAGGATGTCATGACCATCAATGGGGATTTGTTTGTTCAATTGTCTGATTCAGAGGAGTCTATTACGAAACTAGAGCAATATCTAGACGCTTCGGGTAGAGCCAGAGTCAAGGTCATTTTTGATCGAGATTGAGCAAGCAGGATATAGTTTATTTAGAAAAAATACTCTGAAGATTCGTGATTTTAACCTTTTGGCGACAAGCGATGATTTAGTCTTCTAGTCAGGGTGTCATTGTAAAATGATTTAGGTTGAAAATAGAAAACGAAGCATTTTATTCATGAAAAGAGGTGAATAATGACCAGTTTAGATAAATATTTAGAGATCATTAAAAAAGGATTTTCCGAAAGAGAGAATCTAATGGCAATGGAGCCTCTGCATTCTATTGAAGAGATTGCACCATTATTGGATGAAAAATTGACTTATAAAGAATTTATCGATATCAATCGCTTATTAAGACAAAAGTACATTGTCGAAAACCCAGAGGATATGCTGAAAGATGTAGATTTTAACCAGCTTTCTTTACCTAGCAATACGAGGGTGATTTACTTGATGGGAAGTAAATCTGATGTGCTAGACTTTTCAAAATATGAACAAGTAGAAAAGATTTTAATAGTTGGGGCTAGAAAAGTAAGAAAGATCATCTTACCCCAGAATGATTGTGTGAAAGCTCTAGGGATATCTTCCATGACAATTTTGGAAACGATAGAGAACATTTCTTTTCATAAAGGCATGCGTTATCTGCACTTTGATTATGGTGTAAAGTTGCCTAACTTTAATTTTATTAGAGATTTAAATCAGTTGCTCTATCTTTCATTTACGTCAAATAAAAAATTACCAGAATTGGATTTTATCCATCCATCTAGTGAGCTCCGTTTTTTAGATTTTGTCGATACGTCTATTTTTAACTACGCATCAACAGTTAGCTACCTGAAGGGTCTGAAACATCTTCGATTTTTAACAACGGGAAGAACGAATCAAAAGCAAAGAGATCTTCTTAGAAGAGAATTATCACATGTTTGCATGCGTGAGGGGTAAAAAATGCCTTTAATACAGCTTTTTATGACCGATGTCTTCAGAATAAACGAACCTTTAGTCCCGTTGTTTAAGTAGGAGGAAATATGAGCCATACGAATCTAGCAAAAGAAACCTTCCTCCAGTTTATGCAGGCTATGTATTCTTGGGAGAGGAAAGCCACTAGGAGCCTAAGAAACCAAGCCGATAAAGAGATGTTGAAGGATGAATTAGCTGCTATATTTGATCAGTTTTGTAGATCTAAAAAAACACTCAGAGAAAGGGAAATATCTTTATCTGTTCGATTTCCATTTGACTATAAATTAGAAACGCATCCCATCATTGATGAAGAGCATGACGTGAATCAAACTTACTTCTATATCAAGGAGAATCGTTCTGGTTTAGAAACTCTCTATCGTTTTCGAATGGTGTTTCAAAAGGGGAAATGGTGGATTGATAAGAAAGAATGGCTTGATGATGGGAAGTGGATCAATTCTTCCTTGTGATATACTGGATAGTATAGGAAGTTGGGAAGAGAAGCACTTCAAAATACAGTAGTAGTTGGATTAGGCAATGACAAGTGTAAGTAATGAAATGTTAGAGGTCAATATGAATAAAACACTTTCAAATCAAAAAAGAAAATTAACAACCATTAGAAATCAAATACTCAAGGCGAGAGATTTTCACTTAGAGCCAGAAAACCTATCTAATACTGAAGCCATTTTAACAGCTCTAAAATCTGATAAGAAAAGCGTTAAAGTTAACTATGAAGAAAATGGTGAGATAAGATCATACCTGTATAATCATGTAGATATGATTGAT
Organism: Streptococcus parasanguinis; assembly: GCF_031582885.1. Lineage (NCBI taxonomy): Bacteria > Bacillati > Bacillota > Bacilli > Lactobacillales > Streptococcaceae > Streptococcus > Streptococcus parasanguinis. Next base: position 1,912,185 of record NZ_CP133988.1, on the reverse strand, counting down.
TCTATAAGTCCGTATCCTCTAGTCTCTAATTTTATAGAAAGTAAAACATCTGAAACCTATCAATCTTTGCTAAATGGCTGTTTTTGTTCTGTAATGGCGGATATGGCTTCTGCTAAATACTTGGCTAAAGGTGGCTCAAACTTTGATACAGATATTTGTTTGAATATCTTATTTGCCCTTGCTTATTTAGATGATACTTATGTAGAGTTTTTAATTGATAAATTAGCCTATTTTAAAGAAGCCCAAGTTGAAAAAGGGAAAAAAGTTATTTTCTTTTCAGCCAAGAGTTTATTGCCCTTAGTCGTTTTTCTTTATGGATATGGTAAGGGTGCTCGGCTTGCTAACCTACTGGAGAATGCTTGTGATGCCAAATATCAACCCTTGGACAAGAATCCTTATCAGAATGTGAATGATGTCTATAAACAGGTTATGGATACTATTTTTTCAGAGGACGATGATGTTTTTAGAGAAACAATTTTATCCATGTGTGATTATCATTTAGCGAACACCAAAGATAGTCATTTAGTAGACTTCAATACCTTACTATGGCAATATTTCCCAATTGAAATCTTAGTTTTACTAAAAGAACGTCAGAAAAGAGGGTTCCCAATCGACGGGCTTAGCCATCCCTTGCTTGATGACTTTTTACCCTATTTCATGGATAACTTTCAGCTATCCGAGCAAAACAAGATGATTCTAGGAACGATCTTAGACTAGTTGTGTAGAATAGATGGAGACCGTCAATAACCCATGCAATCGCAAGGAATTATAGGAATCACCTATATCCATATAGATTTCTAGGAAAATGCAATGAGGAACTCTCCACATTCTGTTAGAAGAGAGGTAAAGAAATGAAAGAGGCCAAAGAACTCTTCGTAAAAAATGGCTTTTCGCGACTAAAGCGAACCCATAACTATTATAAAATCGATCATGATTTTTACACAGTTATCTATTTTCAACGAAAATCAGATGGTAGTGCCTATTTCGTAAATGTTGGCCTTCATCCTCTCTTTCTGGACGCGGGACTGTTAGAAGAAGTGGACTGTGCTTTAAGGACTCGATTAGGTTTTGTCGATAATAGAAATGGCATGGATCAAGCTGAATTGGAAAAGGCTGTCCAAGAGGCCATCGATTTTACTGCTCAGTATTCATCGTATTCAACCGTATTTTCAAGCATAGATCCCGAGAAGGATCTTGAGAAGGATTGGTTGTTAAAACAATTCTCTATTACCAAAGTGAACTTATGCAGATTGTATGTTGAGTATTATGATTCAATCGATTCTAAGAAGTTGGCTTTAGATTTTACAAACTATGGCTTATCCATTACACCTAAGATTGCTTCTGTTCCTAAAAACTTCTTTAAAACTTATATTCGTTCAGGAGAAATAATAAAAACTACTTATTAGGGCGGAGTGAAAGTGCGGATGTACTGGTCAATATCCTGACGAAAGAAACCGGTAGGAGAAAAGAAATGAATGTGAAAGAACTAATCAAAGAGATTGAAAATGATGCTGAGTTCGTCTCGTATTTAAACCGGGTCCCTAAAAAGAATAAGAAGACCCAAGCTAGTTATCTCGAATCGCTAAATCATCTGGCCTATTTACTTTATCTGGATGGTCAAAAGGAAATGGCTAAGGAATTATTAGATAGGATTATACAAGTTCCATTTGAAGGGAATTATAATACTTGGACCTTTGTTGATAGCTCTCTGGTTTTATTGGCCTATCTGGAAAGAGAAAAAGAAAATCAGGTACTCGTCTATAAAAAACTCCTTTTATCTCCATTAGAACAAGGGGAGGAATCCACTCAAAACATAAGAAGGAGAGTTCATCAGAGATTTTTGAATGGTGATAGCTTGGAGCAAAAGCTTGCAAAAAACGAGCAAGCTTCAAGTCCTGAATCGGAAATGGAACGCCGTCTGCTATACTTGACAGATTTATTGAAGATTCAATTTTTTATTGATGAGTCAACTTGTGAAGAGATAGATATCCAAGCAAAAATCGAAGAGAATATGGAGATACTAAAGAAGTATATCAAGGAGCATGAAATCTATAGCCTCTTTCCTTTTAAGGGATAAGGTGAGCTAGCAATCTTGGATTTTTAGAAAGAGTGGAATATGGAAATCAAAAATCACTTTGGCGTCTATGGCATTTGCTATGAGAAAGGAAAATTACTCTGCATTGAGAAAACGAGAGGGCCTTATCAGCATCGTTTTGATCTACCGGGTGGTAGTCAAGAACTAGGTGAGGGGTTGACAGAAACTCTCAAGAGAGAAGTTCTGGAGGAGACAGGCTATACGCTTATCCGTTATTCAAATCCTAGGATGTATGATGTGCTGGTTCAAGAAGAGGGGAAAGATTTCGCTGTACATCATATCATGGCCTTTTATGATATCGTACTCGATTTCGAGAACTCTCAACAATCCCTTCCTCAGGAGGTTCTTGATGGAAGCAATGATTCAGCAAAGGCAATTTGGTTAAATTTGGAAGACATTACTGCCGATAATGCTTCGCCTTTAGTATTGAAGGTGAAGGCAGAGTTACTAGGATTTCCAGAATTAGAACTGACAAGCTATAGAAATTGGAAGGTAAAAGAAAAGAAGGAGAAGAAATGACACCTCAAGAAATGTGGAATGCCTACAAGCAAATCAACCCCTCTATCGGAGATGAGATAGATGCCTGGGCTTTTGGAGTGGACCCAGACCTTTTAGCGGAACTGGTCTTTAAAGGCGAAAAAACAGCAACAGCCTCAGCTTACGATCTTTACGCAGTAGAGGACGAACCCCTTCCCCAAGAAGGAACCTTTGATGTTGTTTTAGACAGTAAGGATCAAGCTGTCTGCATTGTCGAAATTACAAAGGTTTCTGTTCAGCCTTTCCATCAAGTGTCAGCTGACCATGCCTATAAGGAAGGTGAAGGAGACAAATCTCTGGCTTATTGGCGTCAGGTTCATGAAGACTTTTTCAAAGACTGCTTTGGAGAAGCAGGTCTGACGTTTACACCTGACAGCAAGGTGGTTTTAGAAGAATTTCGCAAGGTCTATCCATTATAGATACGCTCTCCATTTAGAAAATCAGAAAAGAGAATAACTGTTTTCTATCAAACAATACCTAGTGATTGTGTCAAGCTAAAAATACTGCCCAGTTCTTAGAACTATTAAAAGATTTTTTGAGACTTTCCGCTGTGAGAAAAGCGCTTGAAACCTAAAAGTTTCAAGCGCTCGGGAGTTTTGAAACTTTAGGTTCAAAACTAAATCATGGAACTTCGAAGAAGTTCGCTGATGTCCGTACTCACCCAAGGAAAGTCTCAACGAAGATTTGATCTTAATCTGACTCTCCTTTTTGGAGAGTTTTTTGGTTTGGGTCTTATTTTCCAAAAGGGCTAAAAAATGGTATAATGTAAGCGATATTGTACAGAAAAGAGAAATGTTATGCCAAATTATGCCATTATTTTAGCAGCGGGGAAAGGTACCCGTATGAAATCAGATCTGCCCAAGGTTCTTCACAAGGTTGCTGGGATCTCTATGTTGGAGCATGTCTTCCGTAGTGTTGGAGCTATCTCACCTGAGAAGACGGTAACGGTTGTGGGCCACAAGGCGGAATTGGTGGAGCAAGTATTAGCTGGACAAACAGAGTTTGTCAAACAAACCGAACAATTGGGAACTGGTCATGCGGTCATGATGGCAGAGCCAGTCTTGGAAGGTCTTGAAGGGCATACTCTTGTCATCGCAGGTGATACTCCTTTGATTACGGGTGAAAGCCTCAAACACTTGATCGATTTTCATATCAACCACAAAAATGTGGCAACCATTTTGACAGCCGAAGCAGCCAATCCATTTGGCTATGGTCGGATTGTCCGCAATGATAATGCGGAAGTGCTTCGAATCGTCGAGCAAAAGGATGCGACAGATTTTGAAAAACAAATCAAAGAAATCAATACAGGAACTTATGTCTTTGACAATGCGCGCCTCTTTGAAGCTTTGAAAAATATCAACACAAACAATGCCCAAGGCGAATACTATATCACGGATGTCATCGGTATTTTCCGCGAGGCTGGTGAAAAAGTCGGGGCCTATACGCTCAAAGATTTTGATGAAAGTCTTGGGGTTAACGACCGCGTGGCCCTTGCAACAGCAGAAGGCATCATGCGTCGTCGCATTAACCAAGCCCACATGGTCAATGGGGTGAGCTTTGTCAATCCAGATGCGGCCTATATCGATGTCGATGTTGAGATCGCACCAGAAGTGCAAATCGAAGCCAATGTTACCCTAAAAGGGCACACAAAGATTGGGGCTGAGACCGTTTTAACCAATGGCACCTATATTGTGGACAGTGAAATCGGTGCAGGTGTTGTTATTACCAACTCTATGATTGAAGAGAGCACGGTAGCCGATGGCGTAACGGTAGGACCATACGCTCATATTCGTCCAGGATCTAGCCTCGCCAAAGATGTCCATATCGGGAACTTTGTCGAAGTCAAAGGTTCGTCTATTGGCGAAAATACCAAAGCAGGTCATTTGACCTACATCGGTAACTGTGAAGTCGGCAGCAACGTTAACTTTGGTGCTGGAACCATCACGGTGAATTATGATGGCCAACACAAGTTTAAAACGACGATTGGAAACAATGTCTTTGTCGGCTCCAATTCGACGATTATTGCACCAGTTGAATTAGGTGACAATTCCTTAGTCGGTGCTGGATCTACCATTACCAAGGATGTGCCAGCAGATGCGATTGCGATTGGTCGTGGCCGTCAAGTGAATAAAGAAGAGTATGCCCTTCGCTTGCCACACCATCCTAAAAATAAATAGGAGATTCTCATGCAATTTGAAGAAAAAACCATTGAGCGCAAGGAGATTTATCAGGGACCGATTTTCCAAGTGGTCACTGATCAAGTAGAACTACCCGCTGGAAAAGGCCAAGCGCAGCGTGATTTAATCTTCCATAACGGAGCAGTAGCGGTTTTGCCGATCACAGAAGATGGAAAGACGATCTTGGTCAAGCAGTACCGCAAGGCGATTGAAAGGACCTCAGTGGAGATTCCAGCAGGGAAGTTAGAAAAGGGAGAAAATGCAGATCCTAAAGCAGCTGCTCTGCGCGAATTGGAAGAAGAAATTGGCTACACGGCGGATCTAGAGTTGTTGTATGATTTTTATTCTGCCATTGGTTTTTGTAATGAGCGAATCAAACTTTATGGTGCGACCAACTTGAAAAAGGTGGAAAATCCACGTCCACAAGATGCGGATGAGACCTTAGAGTTATTAGAAGTGACCTTGAAGGAAGCCAAAGATTTGATCCAAACTGGCGAAATCTGTGATGCCAAGACCATCATGGCGATCCAATATTGGGACTTAATCAATAAATAGAGGAGGATCCGATGGGAAAACCTTTATTAACCGATGAAATGATTGAACGAGCAAGGCGAGGTGAGGACATCACCGGTCCTAAAATGGTCGATGCGGAAGAGACGAAAATTATTCGGACAGACCACAGAGGATTTGGCTATGAACGTCCTATGAGAGAGAGTCGTATGGAGCGTCCACAAGAGCGTTATTCTCAGGATACTGTGCAGATCCAAGTGGAGCCCACAGTGACCAAGAGTCGTCGCATTGAAGAACGCAAACAAAGTGTGGTCCAATCCAAACTCAATAAGATTTTGTTCTGGATCATTGTGCTCCTCATTGCCCTGATTATTGCTATTTGGCGTCTATAAGGTCGTCACAAGGAGAGAAACGACATGAAAATTGGAATTATCGCAGCCATGCCCCAGGAGTTGAAGATCTTGGTTGAAGCCCTTGAAAATGGGGAAAAGCATCTGCGTCTTGGAAAAGTCTACTATACAGGATCGATTGGACGTCATGAGGTCGTTTTGGTGGAAAGTGGTATCGGAAAAGTCATGTCTGCTATGAGTGTAGCAGTCTTGGCCAATGATTTTAAAGTGGAAGCCATCATCAATACGGGTTCTGCAGGTGCCGTTGCCCCAGGGATGGCTGTTGGAGATATCGTTCTTGCGAACAAATTGGCCTATTATGATGTGGATGTGACAGCCTTTGGCTATAAGTATGGTCAAATGGCAGGTCAACCGCTTTACTTTGAATCCAGTCGCTATTTTGTATCAGAAATGAAAAAAGTTCTGGAAGAAGAAGCTGCAACCACACATGTGGGCTTGATTACAACAGGAGATAGCTTTATCGCGAGTGAAGAAAAAGTCGCAGCCATTCGGGAGCATTTTCCAGAAGTCTTGGCAGTTGAGATGGAAGGGACAGCCGTTGCTCAAGCCGCTCACGCAGCTGGACGTCCCTTTATGGTTATTCGAGCTATGAGTGATACGGCAGATCACGCAGCCAATATCTCTTTTGATGAATTTATCGGGGAAGCTGGCGAACGCTCTGCTCGAACCCTGATTACCTTCTTGAAGAGATTGGTGTAAAATAAACAATAGATAGAAGTGGGATTGGATGAATTTTTTTACAATTCATTTTGTCCCTCTTCTTTTTTTGAAGCCGATTCTTTCAGAAATAGGGAACTTTCATGCTATAATAAAGACTAGTAATGTAAAGGAGAGAATATGGTTTTATCAAAGAAACGGGCACGACATGTGATTGAAGAAATTATCGCCCTCTTTCCAGATGCTAAGCCAAGTCTGGATTTTCGTAATCATTTTGAATTACTAGTAGCAGTCATGCTCTCAGCTCAGACGACAGACGCGGCTGTTAACAAAGCGACACCAGGTTTGTTTGCGGCTTTTCCAACCCCGCAAGCCATGGCAGCAGCCAGTGAAGCTGATATCGCCAAGCATATTTCTAAATTAGGCCTCTATCGAAATAAGGCCAAATTTCTCAAAAAATGTGCCCAGCAATTGCTAGATAACTTTGATGGTCAAGTGCCTCAGACTCGTGAAGAGTTAGAAAGTCTAGCAGGAGTAGGACGCAAGACAGCCAATGTGGTCATGAGTGTAGGTTTTGGTATTCCAGCTTTTGCTGTCGATACCCATGTGGAGCGGATCTGCAAGCACCATGATATTGTCAAGAAATCAGCGACGCCATTAGAAGTTGAAAAGCGTGTCATGGATGTTCTGCCAAAGAGCGAATGGCTAGCTGCCCATCAAGCCATGATTTATTTTGGACGGGCTATTTGCCATCCTAAAAATCCTGAATGTGACCAGTACCCACAACTCTATCATTTTGATTAGGAATCAGTTCCTCTGCTCGAAAGTGCAGAGGTTCTTTTTTGTGATGAAACGTATATTTATTAAAAGGATTGAAAGGTGATTTCTTTGTTGGATCTGGTGGTAGGTGCCTAGACTCCCCTATCCGGCTTCTTTGTGATCGATTTCAAGATGCTTTTTCTTTATATCTTATTATATTCATTCAGAAAAAACGAACTTTTTTAAAATAAATTTGGTTTTTTTAAGAAATAGTGTATAATGGTAGAAAATCTAACATAAGGAGATAGTGATGAAAGCAAAAAAACTGTTAGCTCTTGCAGGAGTTTCTGTTGCAGGTGCCTTTTTCTTAGCAGCGTGTGGCGGTGGTAGTAGCAATCAAGCAACTTACTCATTCGTCTATTCAGCGGATCCAAATACCTTGGATTACATCGCTGCAACTCGTACAACAACTTCAGATGTCACAAGTAACCTTGTAGATGGTCTTCTTGAAAACGACCGATACGGAAACTTTGTGCCAAGCCTAGCAGAAGATTGGACTGTCTCTGAAGATGGATTAACCTATACTTACAAACTTCGTAAGGATGCCAAATGGTATACGAGTGAAGGGGAAGAATATGGTGCTGTAACGGCTCAAGACTTTGTTACAGGGATCAAACACGCGGTTGAGTCTAAATCAGAAGGTCTTTTCTTGATTCAAAATTCGATCAAAGGTTTGGATGCCTACGTAAAAGGGGAAACCAAAGACTTTAACACAGTTGGTGTCAAAGCCTTAGACGACCACACCATCCAATATACTTTGGTTCGTCCAGAAAGCTTCTGGAACTCAAAAACAACCTCAGGTGTTCTTTTCCCAGTCAATGCGGATTTCTTGAAATCGCAAGGAAAAGATTTTGGTTCGTTGAAACCTAGCAGCATCTTATACAATGGTCCATTCTACTTGAAATCATTGACTTCAAAATCTGAGATTGAATTGGTCAAGAACAAAGACTATTACGATGCGAAAAATGTTCATATCGATAATGTCAAATTGACCTTTAACGATGGATCAAACCCAGATTCTATCATTAAGAACTTTGAAAAAGGTCAATATTCCTTTGCATCTGTTATGCCAAACAGCTCGACTTATAAGAGTGTCAAGAAAAACTTTGGCGACAACATTGTCTACGGTTTGCAATTAGGAACATCCTACTATCTTGGATTCAACTTGGACCGTCAAAAGTATGACCACACTGCCAAAACTACGGATGAACAAAAAGCTTCTACCAAGAAAGCAATCCTGAACAAGGACTTCCGTCAAGCGGTGAACTTTGGTTTTGACCGCAAATCATATGCGGCACAAGTATCTGGATCTGATGCGGCTGAAAATACCCTTCGTAGCACTTTGGTGCCACCAACATATGTTCAAGTCAATGGAGAAGATTTTGGTAAGGTCGTTGAAAAACAATTGGTTACCTATGGGGATCAATGGAAGGGTGTGAGCCTGGACGATGGTCAAACAAGCCTTTACAATCCAGAAAAAGCCAAAGCTTCATTTGCGAAAGCCAAAGCTGAATTGCAAAAACAAGGAGTTCAATTCCCAATTCATTTGGACTACATTGTCAGCCAAGTGGACAACAGCATGGTCCAACAAGCTAGCTCCTTCAAACAATCTGTAGAGTCAGCGCTTGGTGCAGACAATGTCGTTGTGGACCTTCAAAAGGTATCGGATGATGATTTCCAAAATATCACCTACTTCAGCGATACAGCGGCTGCGAGAGATTATGACATCTCAGGCGGTGGTTGGGCTCCTGACTACCAAGACCCATCGACTTACCTCGAAAGTATCAGCCCAGTAAATGGTTCTGTCTTCTACTATCTTGGTATTGATGCAGGTTCAAACAACCCAGCCATTGCAACAGTTGGGTTGGATCAATACGCTAACATGTTGAAAGACGCCGATGCTGAATTGTTGGATCAAGGAAAACGCTATGAAAAATATGCAGCAGCGCAAGCATGGTTGACAGATAGCTCGATTACGCTTCCAACTGTTTCAAATGGTGGTTCTCCAATGCTTCAACGGACCGTACCATACAGCCGTGCTGCTTCATGGGTTGGTACAAAAGGAACAGGAACATTCTACAAATACCTTGAAATGTCTAAAGATGTTGTCACAACAAAAGACTTTAACAAGGCCAAAGAAGAATGGTTGAAGAAAAAAGCAGAATCCAATAAAAAAGCTCAAGAAGATCTCAAAGATCACATTGAGAAGAAAAAATAAAATAATCAATCATTGGTCTATCAATGAAGATAAAAAAGTCGGAGCCGTCATGTGAAGGCTCCGGTTTTTTTATGTCTCGAAAGTCAGTCTGTCTCATTCTTTAAGATGAAAGATAAATAAATCACCCGCTATTGAACTGTACTCACAAAAATAGATTTTTGGGTATGGCTCATAGACGGGTGATGATCATTCTATTCACTAAATCTTAAAAAATAGCCATCTGGATCTAAAACTGCAAATTCATGAGGATAGATATACTGTTCACCAACACGAAATTTTCTTTTGTTATACCCTATGCTTTTTAGTGAAAGCGTTTCCTGTTTTAATTTAAATAAACTATAAAAAATGATATAATACATGTGAGTCAACCACTTTAAGGAGAACAATCCTGATGAAAAACAAAATAATATTAAGCTCTGTAATGCTTCTATCTGCATTTATACTAGCAGCATGCGGAAACGGAGAGAAGAAAGCAGCAGAAACTACGGCTGCATCAACGACAAAAGCTCAAACAACAACTCCTGGGTCTTCTTCTGGGTCAAAAGAAATATCCCTTGCAGATACTCAACGTATCGGAAATGAAAAATTTGGTTATATCAATATCCCTAAAGATTGGGTCGTATACAATGACAAAACTCAAAGTAGCCAAACGCTCAAATATTCATCACCAGACAAACACAATGCGTTAATAATGGGCTCAAACACTAAAGATACTGTTGAACTTGGCCCCAACGAAACCTTTGACGCAGAGTTATTTGCGAACCGTTTATATAGCTCATTCGGAAAACACAAAAATCGAACTAGTATAGAAGGTGTAAAAGCTATATTTGCCGGTGGGGACGCTTTCTTAATAAAAGTAACAGTTAAAGATGGGAGTACTTTATACGTATGGGTATTCCAAAAAGGAGATAAAGTATACACAATCATAATCCAAGGTTCAGAAGATATGATTAAATCCTTAAGACCTGTTCTCGAGCAATCTTGGGGATTAGATCCAAATATTCCTGGGAAATAATCCCCAAAAGACTAAAAGAGAGTGGGACAGAAATTGGTAATTCGTTAGAATTCGATTTCGTTGTCCCACCTCCGCACAGTTGAGTAGGGCTGTAAAAGCTGATGAAATCAGCGTAGTAGAGCCCACTCAACCACTGCGTCTTGCTCGACAATCCAAAAATAATTGAGAGGCTAGGACTTTTGTCCCAGTCTCTTTCTTTTTTTGTTTCTTTTTCTACTCTAGTGATCTATTTTCTTATTCACTAAATCTTAAAAAATAGCCATCTGGATCCAGAACTGCAAATTCATGAGGATAGATATAATGATCACCAACACGAAATTTTCTTTTAATTAATGGGCGATGAATTGGATAGTTAGACTCGATTACTTTTTGATAGAGTCTAGGGACATCTTTTATGCCGAAGGAGATATTAACTCCACGACCAAAGGGGTAGGTCAGTTCAGCTAGTTCCTCCTTACTCCCCTCCTCTATCATGAGCTGGCACTCTTCAAGAGAAAGAAAGAGGAAGTTCTCTTCTGGTCGCCCGTATTCGATGGTAAAACCCAGTAAATCACAGTAGAAGGAACGGGACTGCTCTATATTCGATACAATAAACTCAGGAATCACTGCATTGAAATTCATAAAGAACATCCTTACAAATCAATTTCTAATACAATTGGTGTATGATCTTGACGAGCGCCTGAGTCAATCATATCTGATTTAGTGACCTTGTCAGCAATGCGGTTTGAGGTCAACCAATAGTCGATTCTCCAGCCTGTGTTGTTGATTTTTGATGTCTTGCTACGTTGTGCCCACCAAGTGTAGCGTTCTGGGACATCACCATGGACATGGCGGAAGGTATCTGTAAATCCTTTGGCCAAAAGATTTGTAAATCCTTCGCGTTCTTCGTCTGTGAAACCTGGTGAACGACGGTTGCTGGCAGGGTTGGCAAGGTCGATTTCCTTGTGGGCCACGTTGTAGTCTCCAGTAGCAAGGACAGGTTTTTCTTTGTCTAAGTCAGCCAAATATTCAGCATATTTGACATCCCATACTTGGCGTTCTGCTAGGCGTTTGAGGCCATCACCGGCATTAGGAGTATAGACTTGTGTTACAAAGAAGCCATCAAATTCCAGAGTAATGATCCGGCCTTCCAAGTCCATGGTCGAAGGAGCACCGATCTCTGGGAAAGTCACAATAGGGGAGAGCTCTTTTTTGTAGAGGAACATAGTCCCAGCGTAGCCTTTACGAGCCGACTCTTGAGAAGAACGCCAGGTGTTTTCATATTGCGGAAAGAGTTCCTCAAGAATTTCGAGGTGTTTTTTAGTAGGTCCTTTGGCGGATAACTTGGTTTCTTGAATGGCAATGATATCTGCATCCTCAGCGACCAAGGTTTGAAGGACTTCTTGAGAGAGTTTAGCACGTGCTGAATCGCTGGTCAATGCAGCATTAAGCGAGTCGATATTCCATGAAATGAGTTTCATTGTGTTTCCTTTTCTTGACATAATTGATAGTTTTATTATAACAAAATTTTAATAATTTTCTGATCACAATGCCTTGAAAGCTCTTGTGAAATCTATTATAATAGATTGAATTCATTTGGAGAAAGGGAGTTCTTTATGAAATTTTACTCTTATAACTATGTGTTGGGTCAGATCAGTCAGCAAAATTGGGTGACCATTGGGATCTCTGGTTTGCTCATTCTACTGACTGGTTTTTTTGCGGTGAAAGCCTATCGGGATAAGCACGATAGCAAATTCCGTGAATTATCCATTATCTCGATTTTGACTCTGGTTGCAGTGGTCTTGATCGGCATCAGCAGTTTCCAAAATAGCCAAAGTAATAATGACCAATTTCAACGTTCTCTGCATTTTATTGAGGTCATCTCAAAGGAGTTGGATGTCAAAAAAGAAGACGTCTATGTCAATACTTCAGCAGCCACAGATGGGGCGATCCTGAAGGTTGGAGAGGTTTATTACCGAGCTATCGCAGGATCTGACCCAGATAGCTACCTATTAGAAAAGATGGATCTGTATAAAACAGACGTGGAACTTGTGGAGGTGAACAAATGATAGTAAATTTTTTAAACATCTTGATTAAATTAGCTTTGGGCTTGATTTCCTTGGTATTTGTCATCAATGTGACCGGGAAAGGAAACTTAGCACCAAATTCTGCAGTAGACCAGATACAGAACTTTGTTCTTGGGGGCATTATTGGTGGGGTCATCTACAATAGCTCCATTACCATTCTTCAATACATTGTGATTCTCTTAATGTGGACTATTTTGATCTTGCTCTTAAAATGGCTCAATACCAATGTTCGTTTTATGAAGCACTTGATTGATGGAAAACCAACTGTCATCATTAAAAATGGGAAACTGGATCCGGAAGCGTGTCGTTCCAAAGGACTTTCTGCTTCAGATGTTGCTTTGAAACTACGTGGACAAGGGATTTTTCAATTAAAAGATGTGAAGCGCGCTGTTATTGAACAAAATGGTCAATTGATCGTTGTCCGTGCGGGGGATGAGAATCCTAAATACCCAATCATTATGGATGGTGTGGTTCAGCTTGAAATTTTGGAAACAATTGGGAAAAGTGAAGAGTGGTTGCTAGCTGAATTGGAAAAAGAAGGCTATGACAACGTTTTGGATATTTTCATTGCTGAGTATGACAAAGGAAAAATCAATGTTGTGACTTATTAGAAAAAAAGATTGGGCGAGCATGTCCAATCTCAAATTGAAGACAAAATAGTCTTAAAAACTTTCCTTAGGTGAGTACGGACGTCAGCGAACTTCTACGAAGTTCCATGACTTAGTTTTGAACCTAAAGTTTCAAAACTCCCGAGTTCCTGAAACAATTGTGTTTCAGGAACTTTTCTCACGGCGGAAAGTTTCGACATATGCTTGAATAAGCTTAAAAATTAAAAATCAATATTTTTTCAACCACCTCACATAAGGTTGTACATGTAAAAAAGTTTGTGTTAATTTCAAGATTGGGCGAGCAGGTCCAATCTTTTTTCTTCATAAAATTCCAGGAAAGGTCCCTTCCTTTTCTTGAGATACTCTTGGAAAAATAGTAAAATGGAAGGTAAGTGTTGATTAGAAAAGAAGGATAGAACATTTCATGAAGAAGAAAATACGGAAGTTTGAGAATCATTCGATAACACGCAGACTCTATCTGCTGTTTAGTTTGATTTGCCTTCTTTTTTTGGTTCTGATTGCCCGACTTGGCTATATGCAGATCTCTCACCAAGCCTACTATACGGATAAATTGTCAAAAGCTACCAAAAAGACGGTCAAACAAGGGAGTGTGCGAGGGCAAATCTATGATGCTTCTGGTAAGCCCTTGGTGGAAAATGTGGGAAAACAAGTCCTGACTTTTACGCGCGATCGTAAAATGACGGCCCAAGAAATGCGAGAGACAGCTGGGAAACTCCTGCAGTATGTCGACGTAGAAAATCCTCAAGTAACCGAACGGCAAGAAGTGGATTACTATCTAGCCAATACCAAGGTCTACCAAGAGGTCGTGGAACACCTGCCTGAGAAAAAGAAATTTGATACTGATGGCAATCGTCTACCAGAAGCTAAAATCTATCAAGCGGCAGTGGACAGCATTGACCCTTCAAAACTCGGTTACACAGATGATGAGAAAAAGATTATCTATCTTTATAGCCAAATGAATGCTGTGGAGAATTTTGCGACGGGGATTATTTCGACGCAAGCACTAGGAGCTGAGCAGATTGCGACCATCGCGGCTGACAGTCAGGACCTTCCTGGAATTGCGATCACGACCAGCTGGGACCGCAAGGTTTTGGATACTCCTTTAGCTTCTATCATCGGAACGGTTTCGACTGAGCAGGCAGGACTTCCAGCAGAAGAAGTCGAGGAATATGTCAAAAAAGGTTATGCCCTCAATGACCGGGTTGGAACATCTTATCTCGAAAAGGAATACGAAAACGTCCTTCAAGGAAAACGCAGTGAAAAAGAAATTCTCCTGGATAAAAATGGCAACATGGATAAAGTTGTAGACATTTCAAAAGGAGCTAAGGGAGAAAACCTCAAGCTCTCGATTGACTTGGATTTCCAAAAAGGGGTGGAAGATATTCTCCGCTCTGCCTTTAGCGCAGAGTTGCAAGCTGGAAATGCGACCTACTCCGAAGGTGTCTATGCTGTAGCCCTTGAGCCTGATACAGGGAAAGTCCTTGCCATGGCAGGGATCAAACACCAGGCTGGTAGTCAAGATTTATCAACCGATGCTTTGGGAACAGTCACCAATGTTTTCGTCCCAGGATCGGTCGTTAAAGGAGCAACCTTGACTTCAGGATGGGAAAATGGTGCCATTTCCGGCAATCAGGTACTGACCGATCAGCCCATTGTTTTTGCAGGATCAGCTCCTATCAATTCTTGGTTTACCCAATACGGCAGTCGCTCCATCAATGCAGTAGAAGCTTTGGAATATTCTTCTAATACCTACATGGTCCAGATTGCTCTTAAGATGATGGGGCAACCCTACACTCCCAATATGACCTTACAAGTGGATCAGGTGGACCCTGCTATGAAAAAATTGCGTTCTACTTTTGCAGAGTACGGTCTTGGAACGTCAACGGGGATTGACCTTCCCAATGAATCGACAGGCTTTATTCCGAAAGAGTATACAGTCGGCAATTATTTGACCAATGCCTTTGGCCAGTTTGACAACTACACCCCTATGCAATTGGCTCAGTATGCGGCAACCGTTGCAAATGATGGGAAGCGGGTGAGTCCTCATATCGTCGAAGGCATCTATGACAATAATGATCAAGGTGGCCTCGGTCAGTTGAAAAAAGCGATCGAAGCCAAGGAGCTCAATCAAGTCCATATCTCAGCGGAGGACATGGCTTTGATCAAGCAAGGGTTTTACCAAGTGGCCAATGGTACGAGTGGGTTGACGACAGGAAAAACCGTTGGTCGTGGAGCCAGTGTGCCCATCAGTGCAAAGACTGGTACAGCTGAAACCACTGTCGATGGAGGCAAACAAGCCATTAATACCAATGTGGTGGCGTATGCACCATCGAATAATCCAAAGATTGCGGTAGCGGTGGTCTTTCCACATAATACCAATCTACAGGCGACGGTAAGTCATTCCATCACGCGTGACATTATTAACTTATACAATCAGAAACACCCCATGAATTAGAAAGGAAACTATGCTTTATCCAGCACCTATTGCAAAATTAATTGACAGCTATTCGAAGTTGCCAGGAATTGGGATCAAAACAGCGACCCGTCTTGCTTTTTACACTATTGGCATGTCAGATGATGATGTGAATGAATTTGCCAAGAACTTACTCAATGCCAAGCGTGAGCTGGGGTATTGCAGCATTTGTGGCAATTTAACCGATGAAGAAACCTGCGAGATTTGTCGAGATGAAACGCGGGATCCATCCCTCATTCTGGTTGTAGAAGATAGCCGGGATGTATCTGCTATGGAAAATATCCAGGAATACCACGGTCGCTACCATGTCTTGCATGGCTTAATCTCGCCCATGAATGGCGTGGGACCCGATGATATCAATCTCAAGACTTTGATTAGTCGCTTGATGGATGGAACAGTCACAGAGGTCATTGTTGCGACCAATGCGACGGCAGACGGGGAAGCGACATCTATGTATATCTCGCGTGTGCTCAAGCCAGCAGGGATCAAAGTGACTCGTTTGGCACGGGGGCTAGCAGTTGGAGCCGATATCGAGTATGCGGACGAAGTGACCTTGCTTCGCGCGATTGAAAATCGGACAGAATTATAAGAGAAGTTCTTTCGAAAGGGCTATCATTGTGGTATACTATCAAGTAAGAAATCAAGGGAACAATTAGGGAGAAACTATGAGCAAACAAGACTTAATCCTGTTGTATGGTGGACGTAGTGCAGAGCGTGAAGTATCTGTTCTTTCAGCAGAAAGCGTGATGCGCGCGATTGATTACCAAGCATTTTCGGTTCAAACCTACTTTATTACGCAGTCCGGAGACTTCATCCAGACGCAAGCTTTTGAAGAGAAGCCAGCGGATGATGAGAAATTGATGACCAACGATACAGTAGATTGGTCTAAAAAAGTCGCACCATCAGCGATTTACAAGGAAGGAGCAGTGGTCTTTCCAGTGCTTCATGGACCGATGGGAGAAGATGGTTCCATCCAAGGCTTCTTAGAAGTCTTGAAAATGCCTTATGTCGGCTGTGGCATCCTGGCTTCTAGTGTCGCGATGGACAAGATCACCACCAAACGGGTCTTGGAGTCTGCAGGGATTCCACAAGTTCCTTATGTAGCTGTAGTGGAAGGCGATGACTTGGAGGAGAAAATTGCTGCAATTGAAGCCACTCTCTCTTATCCTGTCTTTACCAAACCATCCAATATGGGTTCTAGTGTAGGGATTTCAAAATCTGAAAACCAAACAGAGCTTCGGGCTGCTCTCGAATTGGCCTTCAAGTACGATAGCCGTGTCTTAGTAGAACAAGGGGTTAATGCGCGTGAGATCGAAGTTGGACTGCTTGGAAACTATGATGTGAAGAGTACCTTGCCAGGTGAAGTTGTGAAAGATGTGGCCTTCTATGATTATGATGCCAAATACATCGACAATAAAATTACTATGGCTATTCCAGCTCAATTGGACCCTGAAGTTGTGAAAACCATGCGGACCAACGCAGAAAAAGCCTTTCGTGCAATCGGTGGTCTAGGTTTAGCGCGTTGTGATTTCTTCTATACCGATAAAGGAGAGATCTTCTTAAACGAACTCAATACTATGCCAGGATTTACCCAATGGTCTATGTATCCCTTGCTTTGGGACAATATGGGACTTAACTATACAGATTTGATCACCAAGTTAGTAGAGCTTGGAAAAGAAGTCTTCCAAAAACACGAAGCGCATTTGTTGTAAGAAAAGAGAGAGTGGGACAGAAATCGGTAATTCGTTAGAATTCGATTTCGTCGTCCCACCTCCGCACAGTTGAGTAGGGCATCTTTGAAACTTGAAAAGCGAACAACTACTTAGGAAACTTGCTTAGCAAGTCCTATCTACCACCTCAAAGCAGTGCTTTGAGCACTCAACCACTGCGTCTTGCTCGACAATCCAAAAACAATCAAGAGGCTAGGACTTCTGTCCCAGCCACTTTTTTTGTGGTCTAGAATATGGTATAATGAGAAGAATTTGATAGGAGCGTCCAAATTTTTGAAGACGCTACGGAGAACTGAGGAGTCGGATATGAATCTCACATTACATGAAGTTGCTCATCTAGTACATGCAAAAAATGATATCAGCCAATTTGAAGATGTGGCTCTCGTCAAGCCTGAATTTGACAGCCGTTTGATTGGGCCTGGAGACCTGTTTGTTCCTTTAAAGGGAGCGCGTGATGGTCATGACTTTATTGAGACTGCTTTTGAAAACGGAGCCGTAGCCACTTTTTCAGAGAAAGTGGTAGAAGGCCACCCTTATATTTTGGTGGAAGATGTGCTGAGTGCTTTTCAAACATTAGCTGCAGCCTATCTTCAAAAGACAAAAGTGGATGTTTTTGCAGTGACGGGGTCAAATGGTAAAACCACCACAAAAGATATGTTGGCACAGCTTTTGTCCACTACTTACCTAACCTATAAAACACAGGGAAACTATAATAACGAAATTGGTCTTCCTTATACGGTTTTGCATATGCCAGAAGGGACAGACAAACTGGTCCTTGAAATGGGGCAAGACCATCTAGGAGATATCCATCTCTTGTCAGAATTGGCGCATCCAAAAGCTGCTATTGTCACCTTGATTGGGGAAGCCCATTTGGAATTCTTCAAAGATCGAAGTGAGATCGCAAAAGGAAAACTCCAGATTGCGGACGGGATGCCAGAAGGTGGTCTTCTGGTAGTTCCAGCTGATCCGATCGTCGATGCCTACCTTCCTGAAAAACAAACAGTCGTACGCTTTGGCCCAGACGAGGAGATTTTTATTACTGAGTTAATCGAGCGAAAGGATAGCTTAACTTTCCGAGCGAATTTCTTAGAAGAAGCGATTGATCTTCCGGTAACAGGAAAATACAATGCGACCAATGCTATGATTGCAGCTTATGTTGCCCTGCAAGAAGGAGTGAGTGAAGCTGCGATTCGTGATAGTTTTGAAACCTTGCAATTGACGCGCAACCGGACAGAATGGAAGAAGGCCAGTAACGGAGCGGATATCCTATCCGATGTCTACAATGCCAATCCAACGGCTATGCGCCTAATCTTAGAAACTTTCTCTACCATTCCTGCTAATCCAAATGGTCGAAAATTAGCCGTTCTGGCAGATATGAAAGAACTAGGGGAGCAATCTGTAGATCTGCACAACCAAATGATTCTTAGCCTCTCGCCGGATGTTTTGGATACGGTTATTTTCTATGGCCAAGACATTGCAGGATTGGCTCAGTTAGCGAGTCAGATGTTCCCACTCGGACATGTCTATTATTTCAAGAAGACAGCTGAGGAAGACCAGTTTGAGGATATGGTCAAACAAGTCAAGGAAAGCTTGAAAGAGCAAGACCAAATCCTTATCAAGGGAAGCAATTCCATGAATTTGGCAAAATTGGTAGAGGAATTGGAGAATGGTAAGTAATAATGTACTGAAGGACATTCAGCGCTTGATTTCAATCACCAATACAGGCTTAGCATTCTCAAAAGATCCATTTGATCAAGAGCGCTACCAGGATATTCGTGAAATTTTACAGGATCTTGTGAGAGAAACGACTGATCTGAATTCACAAGAATTATCGGATTTGTTTCGACCGACAAACTATTATGACACCCCCTTAATTGATGTTAGGGCTTGGATTGTCAAAGATAGAAAACTTTGTCTGGTGAAAGGTCAGGGAGAAGAGACCTGGGCTTTGCCGGGTGGTTTTGGTGAGGTTGGCTATTCTCCTAAAGAAAATATTTTAAAGGAAATTCAAGAAGAAACGGGCTATGTAGCACGTGTCAATCGGTTGTTGGCAGTATTTGATACCAATCGCTACCAATTGCAAAGCCGCCAATATGTGAAATTGGTATTTGAATGTGAATTGCTGGATGGAAGTTTTCAACAGAATCAGGAAATTTCTGATCTTGCATTTTTTGAGAGAGGGAAAATGCCTGCTCTTTCTACCAAGCGCAATACAGAAGAACAATTGAATTTCCTTTGGGAGGTTTATGATGGGAAACGAGATTTGTATTGTGATTAAAAACGATCTATAAATTAAAGGGATATAAAAATGACACTTTGGGATTTATTGTTTACGAACCAAAAATCAGCCCCGCCTGAGTTTGGACTCTGGTATTTTTTCCTACCAGTTTCCTTGTTGGTGGTTGGCTACTTTTCTATCAAATATGCGCAGTCAAAAAGCTACCAACGCTTTTGGTACTGGGCACAATTGATTCAAGTCCTGACCATCAATGCTTGGTATATTCTAGCCCACATGCCTTTGACAGATAATTTGCCTTTTTATCATTGTCGCTTGGCTATGCTTGCGATCCTCTTTGCACCGAGAGGGACCTATATCAAGCAATATTTTGCCTTGTTGGGAGTTCTAGGATCCATTGCGGCCTTGGTTTATCCAGCCTTTGACCCCTTCCCCTTCCCCCATATTACTGTGCTCAATCTGATTTTTAGTCACTGGGCCTTGTTTGCCAATAGTTTGATTTACCTGCAAGATTTTTATCAGTCGGAAAAGCAAGATAGCTTACGAATTGTTAAGATCACCTTTGGCATGAATGCAGTCATCTTTTTGGTCAACCTTTTGACCAGAGGAGATTACGGCTTCTTACGACGTCCACCAATCATTGGAGACCACGGTGCTCTCTTTAACTACCTCTTGGTCAGCATCGTGATGGTAGCTGGTATTTGCTTGGTCAATCAACGCTATAAATACAAATACAAGATGGTCGAAGAGAGTATCGTTTCGCGTTCAGAATAAAAAGAGCAGATAAGGGAAAGAAATCATGACACTTTGGGACTTATTTTTCACCAGTCAACCAACGGCCCCTCCTCAATTAGGAGTCTGGTATTTCTTATTGCCGACTTCATTGGTGGTAGTGGGAGTTCTGTCCATTCGATTTGCTCACTCTAAAGCCTACCAAAACTTTTGGTATTGGGGGCAGTTGATCCAGTTGCTTATCATCAACTCTTGGTATCTAGCTGCTCGCTTGCCTCTTTCAGAGAGTCTTCCCTTCTATCATAGCCGGATGGCTATGTGGATTATTCTCTTAGCTCCTAAGAGCAGCTTCAAGCAATATTTTGCCCTCGTGGGAGTCTTTGGCTCCATTATGGCCTTGGTTCATCCCGTCTTTTATCCCTACCCTTTTCCTCACGTATCCTCGATCAACAATGTCTTTGGTCACTGGGCTCTCTTGGCCAACTGTTTGATCTATCTGGTTCAATCCTACCAGGTGGAAGAAGGGGCTGTTTGGAAAATCTGTCAGATGACGTTTGGGATCAATGCCATTATTCAGCTTGCGAATCTCGCAACAGGTGGAAACTACGGCTTTATGCGTCGGCCTCCTGTGATCGGTGACCATGGCCTTGTGCTCAACTATTTCATCGTGACAGTTCTCATGACGGGGACACTGATTTTCATCAATACGATCGTTCAGTACAGTAAGAAAAGAAGAATACCTAAATCTGTTTAAATAAGGAGATTTTATGCATCATTTTTTCACTACAGAATCAACAGCACCACCAGCAATCTCAGCACTTTGGTATAGTGTGATGGTCTTGTTCGTTGTGACAGCGATTATGATGTCACTTCGCTATTATCAGAATGAGCAATTTCGCAAATGCTTTCAATACTTACAAGGCTTCCAGTTAATTTGCTTGTATCTTTGGTATTTTGCCTACCACATTCCTTGGTCCAATAGCTTACCATTTTATCATTGCCGTTTGGCCATGTTTGCGGTCTTGTTTTTACCAGACCGCTGGAAAAGTAAACAGTTCTTTGCCTTGATGGGAGTGAGTGGAGCCATCTTTGCCTTGGGTTATCCAGTCTTTGATCCCTATACTTTCCCTCATATTACAAGCTTTTCTTTCCTCCTCGGACATTACTGTCTTTTAATCAATTCCTTGATTTATCTCTTGAGATGGTATGATCGAAACCTCTTAAAAAATAGTCAGATTGTTCTCTATACCTTTGCCTTAGATTTATTCCTGGTTGGAGTCAATCAATTGACGGGAGGAAATTATGGCTTGATGGCCCGCCCTCCGATTATGAGAGGGGATAAGGTGTGGCTCAACTATCTGGTTGTATCCAGTATTTTAGCTCTTGCTTTATTACTCTTTAATCAGTTCTTCAGTCGCAGAAGTGAGCGGGTGAAAGTGAGAAAATAACAAGTAGGAAGGTTGGGATATCTCGGTCTCAACCCTGTTTTATATTAAAGGAGAATATATGAAGCGTTTCTTGCTAATGATTTCCCTCATTTGGAGTTTGGTTTGTACAATCACGATCGCACATGCAGATGATGAAGTTCGCTATTCGATTGAATCCTATGTAGGACACCTCCAATTGCAGGAAGATAGCCAAGCAACATTTACACAAGAGATTACCTATCAGTTTCAGACAGGCTATCATGGTCAATATGTGACCTTAGGAAGCGCTGATCCTCTTCCAAAAGGGTTTAAGATTCATCGTAATCCTGAGGTGGAAGCCTATGTGGATGGGGAAAAACGAGAGATTCGTGTAGAGGAAACAGACCTGGAAGATGGCCGTCAATTAAAAATATACAATGCCCGTATCGTCGGAGGAACGGTCAAGATCAAAGTAAAATGGAAGATTGATCATCTCTTGACTTTCTACAAGGATATTGCAGAACTGAATTGGTTTCCTATTTCAGATGGAGATGAGAAAGTCGCGAAATTAGATTTTTATGTGGATGGCTTGGATGCCAAGCAGGGAAAACTGTATGCCCATACTGGTTACTTTAATCCACCAGCCCAAGTTGAACGAACTGCAACTGGTTATCATATTTGGACAAAGGATTTTCCCAAAAATGGTAAGCTCGAACTGCATGGCTATTGGCCAATGACAGAGGCCCTGCGTCGAGACCAAGCAAATGAGATTAACCAGGGAAATGGAAAAGAGAAATTTCTCAAAAAAGAGAAATCCATTGAACAAAAAACATTCTTTTATCGGACCCTTCTACTCAAAGTCGTTCCAATTGTATCGGTTCTTTTATTTATCCTAGCTTTCATTCCATGGATCCGGTATTTTATCAGTACCAGAACTCGTCGAATTTCAAAAGGAGTACGATTATACGAACCACCACAGAATTTACCTCCTCTTGTCCTAGCTAAGGCACTGTATCAACTTGATTTTGAACGGATGGTGATGTCTAGAGAGAAGGGGCAACTAAAATTTAATCATCTCATCCAGGCAACCATGTTAGATCTCATTGACCGAGGAAATCTTCGGTTGACTAGGGATGAAAATGGGGAAACCTTGACTTGTCTCCATTATGAAGGCTTGGCTGATTTTGAATTAAAGTTTATTGAAATGATTTTTGATCAAGAATCTGCAATTAATATCAGTGAGGTATTCTCAAAGTATAAAATTGATAAAGTAGCCCTAAAAAAAGACTTTCGAGCTGCTAAATCAGACACCCAACGAGACCGTATTCGAAAGATCGGAAATGAAGTTCAATCCCTTTTAAAAAAGGATGCCCAGCAATTGTCAAAAGGTGTCGATAAGGAGATTGCGAAATTAGGATTGCCTTCTTATTTTAGAGACTTATCTGAGAAAGAAGAAGCTCTTTCAAAAACAGGCTGTGCCTTACATTTTTGGCTCTTACTGATCTTATTTGTGAGCATGTGTTTCTTATCTTTTGGATTCGGTTCACACCTATCTTCCTTCTATTTTTGGATGATTGTATTGTTGGTCGTCTTCTTCATTCCATTTTATATTCTTGTGAAAATTCGCGAAGATCATCTACAATCCTTAGAGAACTTGGATTCACAATTCCAATGGATGGCCTTTCGAAATATGATCGAAAGTATTCCAAATTTCAACCAAGCAGAACTTGAGAGTGTCATCCTATGGAATCGTATCTTAGTCTATGCAACCATGTATGGTCAAGCTAAAAAAGTGAGTCAGGTACTCAAAAATCATCAGATTTCCTTACCATATGAGAATTGGGATGCTGTTGTTTGGATAACGACCTCTTCAAATTCCTTCCTAGACGGCTCTACCTTGATGAGTTATGCAGATGATTCCTATAGCGTTTCAAGCTTCTCTACTAACTCCTCAGATGGCAGTGGCGGTTTTGACGGCGGTGGCTTTTCTGATGGTGGCGGTGGCGGAGGATTTGGAGCCTTCTAACAGTCATGATAAGAGGACTAGAATCGACGGATTTTGGTCTTTCTTTTTGCTCTCAAAGAAGAATCATCGTTGAAAAAAGTGCCTATTTTCGCTATAATAGGACAGATAGAGAAATTGAGGAGAAATCCGATGTAGAGATGAATTTATAAATTTATCAAAAAATAAGAAGAGAAAGAATTAGGAACATGAACCTACAAGAAGAAATTAAAAAACGCCGTACCTTTGCCATTATCTCCCACCCGGATGCTGGTAAAACGACGATTACAGAGCAGTTGCTCTACTTTGGGGGAGAGATTCGGGAAGCCGGTACTGTCAAAGGGAAGAAAACAGGAAACTTTGCTAAATCTGACTGGATGGATATCGAGAAGCAACGTGGGATTTCGGTAACCTCATCTGTTATGCAGTTCGACTATGATGGCAAACGGGTCAATATCCTTGATACACCAGGGCACGAGGACTTCTCAGAAGATACTTATCGGACCTTGATGGCGGTGGACGCTGCCGTCATGGTGGTGGACTCTGCCAAGGGGATTGAGGCCCAAACCAAGAAATTGTTTGAGGTTGTGAAACACCGTGGCATTCCCGTCTTTACCTTTATGAATAAGCTGGACCGTGACGGTCGTGAGCCACTGGACCTCTTACAAGAATTGGAAGAAGTCTTAGGTATCGCGAGTTACCCAATGAACTGGCCGATTGGGATGGGGAAAGCCTTTGAGGGACTCTATGACCTTTATAACCAACGTTTAGAACTCTATAAAGGAGACGAGCGTTTTGCTAGTCTAGAAGACGGAGACAAGCTTTTTGCCAACAACCCTTTCTACGAGCAAGTGAAAGACGACATCGAACTCTTGCAAGAAGCAGGAAATGACTTTTCAGAAGAAGCCATCCTTGCGGGTGAATTGACTCCCGTCTTCTTCGGCTCAGCCTTAACCAATTTTGGAGTACAGACTTTCTTGGAAACCTTCCTCAAGTTTGCTCCGGAGCCTCATGGACATAAAAAAACAGATGGCGAACTTGTCGATCCTTATGATAAGGATTTCTCAGGCTTTGTCTTTAAAATCCAAGCCAACATGGACCCTCGTCACCGTGACCGCATCGCCTTTGTCCGTATTGTATCTGGTGAATTTGAGCGTGGGATGAGCGTCAACCTGCCTCGTACTGGTAAGGGAGCGAAACTCTCCAATGTTACCCAGTTTATGGCCGAAAGCCGTGAGAATGTCAGCAATGCTGTAGCAGGAGACATCATCGGGGTTTACGATACCGGTACTTATCAGGTTGGAGATACTTTGACAGTGGGCAAAAACAAGTTTGAATTTGAACCACTGCCAACCTTTACGCCTGAAATCTTCATGAAAGTGTCAGCCAAGAACGTCATGAAGCAAAAATCCTTCCACAAAGGGATTGAGCAATTGGTGCAAGAAGGAGCTATTCAGCTCTATACCAACTACCAAACAGGTGAATACATGCTTGGTGCCGTTGGTCAATTGCAGTTTGAAGTCTTTAAGCACCGGATGGAAAATGAATACAATGCCGAAGTGGTCATGAGCCCAATGGGTAAAAAGACAGTTCGCTGGATCAAACCAGAAGACTTAGATGAGCGCATGTCTTCAAGCCGAAATATCTTGGCGAAGGACCGCTTTGACCAACCTGTCTTCCTCTTTGAAAACGACTTTGCCCTCCGCTGGTTTGCGGATAAGTATCCAGACGTTGAGCTGGAAGAAAAGATGGGGTAAGGAATTTTTCAAAACTGATCCATAACAAAAAAATAAGAAAACGAAAATCTATCCGTTTTCGCTTATAAAGGAGAAATGATGGGATTATTAAGTGGTTTGATGGGCAATGCCTCTCAAAAAAATGTTGATAAAGTAGAAAGAGATCTGGAAGATATCTTGGTGCCGGGAGAGCAAGTCACACTTGCTTTTAGCTTGATTCGTGATTTAATCGTCTTTACAGAGTTTCGTTTGATCTTGGTGGATAAGCAAGGAGTAACAGGAAAGAAAACGTCCTACAAATCCCTTCCTTATCGCTCGATCTCTCGATTTTCAGTCGAAACTTCCGGTCATTTTGATTTGGATGCCGAATTAAAAATCTGGGTCTCTTCTGCAGTCGAGCCTTCAGAAGTTTTACAATTCAAGAGTGACAGCAGCGTCATTGAAATCCAGCAAGCATTAGCCAGTGCAGTTTTTAAATAAAAATATCATTTTGATAGAGAACAGTTGAGAAAGGAGACGGAATGTTTATCGAAAAACAATTGGGTCAAGATCGGAAATGGATCAATATCGACTCGGATATGATTGCTGAAAACTCATATCTTTATAAAAAATACGAGATTGACAAAGAAACCATTGAGTACGCGATGGATAAGAACGAACGTGCCCATATGGATTATAATCGAGAAAACGGTACGATCACATTTATCTACAATGTATTGGATTTAGAAAAGGACAAGGAATACTACGAAACCATCCCTATGACCTTTATCGTTCAAGATACGCGACTCGTGACCATCAGTAACCAGGACAATGCCTATATCATTGAACAAATGGTTCGCTATTTGGAAAGCCATGGGGAGTTGTCGATCTATAAGTTGCTTTTTGCAGGTCTTGAAATGATCAGTAATGCTTATTATCCGATTATTGATCGCTTAGATAAGCACAAGGATGAACTCAATCGTTTGCTTCGAAAGACAACGACGACCAAGAATCTTTATGCCCTGTCTGACCTTGAGACCGGTATGGTGTATCTGGTCGCAGCAGCCAAGCAGAATCGGATGTTGCTAGAACATATTAAAGCGCATGCCATTTATCGCAGGATGAATGATGTTGAAAAAGAGCAGTTTGATGATGCCATGATCGAAGCGCGTCAGTTGGCTTCGATGACTGAGTTGATTTCCAATGTCTTGCAACAGTTGTCAGGATCTTACAACAATATCCTAAACAACAACTTGAATGACAACTTGACAACCCTAACCATCTTTGAAGCCTTGTTGGCGGTTTTAGCCGTTATCACCGGTTTCTTTGGAATGAATATCCCTCTTCCGATGACAAAGGATCCCAATGCTTGGATTTATGTATCCGTATGTAGCTTTATATTATGGCTCATTTTGGGAAAGGTTATGCGGTGGATTGTGAAACAAAGATAAAAAAGAGGCTTGGAGAAATCCGAGCCTCTTCGTATCTAGAATAATCTGAGAAATAGGAACCATCTAGACACCTGCCCTCCTCTCCAAAGAAGGGGCAGTGTGAATAGTTCATTGACTGTACAAAATCTTCTTGGAAATAGTAGGAGTAGATTTAATAGTACTGAGTGGTTCTAAATAAATCAGAACTTAGAATAAATCGTTGAATCAGATAAAATGATCCTATTTCTTTATACAGAAATATTTTAGATACTAACTGTATTATACATATTTATTTGTAAAAACGCAAGAACTACCAAAAAAAGTTTTTCCGAAGTTTTTATACTCCTATTTAAAGGGATTCTTGAACGGTGTCAGAAGAAAGTCAGCTAAATCTAGGGGAAACTGCCCTCTTGACTATTTTCAAGTTTTTAAAAATTTTTCCTAAAAAATAAAATTATTCTCCTTTGACTATCATTTGGTCGTCCATTGTGTTATACTAGATAAGTTGCAAACTTGTATGAGAGAAATGCTGGTGAGATGGAACAATTAGAAAAGGAATGTTGGTCAATCTCCCACAAGGAGGATCTTGGTGTCTTTTCGTTTGGAAAACGACTTTAATCAACCAAATCCGCTAGTGCGAAAACATTTTTCGCAGAAGGGAATTCCATAAAAAAACGATTGGGTTTTCCTTTAGATGAGTCTTGCGACAGGTAACCGGGAAGGAGACTTCCTATGCAATCAGTGCGTTTTCGCATTGAAAAGAAGTGTGATAAAGTGGCTTCGCACCACTTTTTAGAAAGAAGAAAGAATTGAAATTCAATGAATTTAACTTATCTGCTGAATTATTAGCAGAAATCGAAAAAGCTGGCTTTGTAGAAGCGAGCCCGATCCAGGAACAAACCATTCCGTTGGCTCTTGAAGGAAAAGATGTCATCGGTCAAGCGCAAACAGGGACTGGTAAAACAGCCGCTTTCGGTCTTCCAACTTTGGAGAAGATTGATGTCGATAACACAGTAATCCAAGCCCTTGTTATTGCTCCGACGCGTGAGTTGGCGGTTCAAAGTCAGGAAGAACTCTTCCGTTTTGGACGCAGCAAGGGTGTCAAAGTCCGCTCTGTCTATGGTGGATCAAGCATTGAAAAGCAAATCAAAGCCTTGAAGTCAGGTGCTCATATCGTTGTGGGAACCCCTGGACGCTTGCTAGATTTGATCAAGCGCAAGGCCTTGAAACTCGATCATATTGAAACCTTGATCTTGGATGAAGCAGATGAAATGCTCAACATGGGCTTTTTGGAAGATATCGAAGCAATCATTAGCCGTGTTCCAGAAACACGTCAAACCTTGCTCTTTTCAGCAACGATGCCAGAAGCGATCAAGCGTATCGGTGTTCAGTTTATGAAAGAGCCAGAACACGTTAAGATTGCGGCTAAAGAATTGACCACGGACTTGGTCGATCAATACTATATTCGTGTCAAAGAAGGCGAAAAGTTTGATACCATGACTCGATTGATGGATGTCGAGCAACCGGAGCTTGCCATTGTCTTTGGTCGGACGAAACGCCGGGTCGATGAATTGACGCGTGGCTTGAAGATCCGTGGTTTCCGAGCAGAAGGGATTCACGGAGATTTGGATCAAAACAAACGTCTTCGTGTACTTCGTGACTTTAAAAATGGGAACTTGGACGTCTTGGTGGCAACGGACGTTGCGGCACGTGGGTTGGATATTTCAGGTGTGACCCATGTCTACAACTACGATATTCCACAAGATCCAGAAAGCTATGTTCACCGGATCGGACGGACAGGTCGTGCTGGGAAAACAGGGCAATCCATTACCTTTGTTTCGCCAAATGAAATGGGCTATTTGCAAATCATTGAGAACTTGACTAAAAAGCGGATGAAGGGAATGAAACCTGCAACAGCAGCAGAAGCCTTCCAAGCGAAAAAACAAATAGCGCTGAAGAAAATTGAGCGAGACTTTGAGGATGAAAAAATCCGAACGAACTTTGAGAAGTTTGGTAAGGATGCTCGCAAATTGGCTGCAGAATTCACTCCTGAAGAGCTGGCTATGTATATCTTGAGCTTGACCGTTCAAGATCCAGACAGTCTTCCAGAAGTTGAAATTGCGCGTGAAAAACCATTGCCATTTAAACCATCTGGTGGTGGCTTTGGTGGGAAAGGCAAAGGGGGCCGTGGAAATGGCCGTCGTGGAGACCAACGCCGTGACCGAAATCGCAGAGATGACCGTGAAGGTGGACGCCGTGATTTCAAACGCAAGTCGAATAAAAATAGCCGAGACTTTGAAGGTAAAGGCAACAAACGTCCTCATCGTACTTCTAATGAAAAGAAAAATGGCTTTGTCATCCGCAACAAAGGGGATAAATAAGTCCTAAAGACGGTCTAGCAATAGGCCGTCTTTTTAATGAAAATCAAAAATACAAGGGTTAACTAGCTGTTAACCCTTGTATATTTATAAGGAGACCTAAATGATAACTGACTCTTTTAGAAAAAATGTATCATGATAAGGAGCATCCTAAAAAAGTCAGAAAACAGAAAGAACGGATTCCTAAAACGGAATGTTTCTGTTAACATATTAAGTTTACAATTATTTCTAAGCTTTGTCAAGTTTTTTTTCTTATATTTTTAAAAATTTTTAACGAAAAAGATAAAAATTGACAATCTTAGCTAAAAGGTTATAATGAATATAATAACTATATCAATTATAAAGAGGTGGCGTCCATGGTGATTGCATTAAAAAACGATGATCTAGAAGTACAATGTAAGACATTTGGAGGGGAATTGAGCTCCATTCGTAATAAAGAAGGCATAGAATATCTCTGGCAAGGGGATCCAGAGTATTGGTCAGGACAAGCGCCTGTTTTGTTTCCAATTTGCGGAAGCGTTCGTAATGGCCAAGTACAGTATCATCTAAAAGATGGAGTGAAGACCGGTCAGCTGCCAAGACACGGTCTCATTAGGAAGAGAGAGTTTGAACTCAAAGAACAAACAGACCATCGTCTTGTCTTTGAAATCACCTCTAACGAAGAGAGCCTGCAAAATTATCCCTACCATTTTCGAGTTGAAATCGTTTATGAATTACAAGGGAAAGAAATCACCATCACCTATCGTGTACAAAATCTAGAGTCTGATCAAGTCATGCCTTATTTCATTGGAGGGCATCCAGCCTTTCATTGTCCCCTTTTAGCAGATGAAGACTATGAAGACTACGAGTTGATTTTTGAAAAAGAAGAAAGCTGTAGCGTCCCTCTCTTGTTCACAGAAACTGGATTGGTCGATCGCCTGCAGCGGACGCCATTTTTCGATCATAAGCGTAGCCTACCTTTGCGACATGAACTATTTGAAAAAGATGCCATTATTTTAGATCAGTTAGCCTCTAAATCTGTGAAGCTTATCTCGAAAAAATCAGGTAAAGGTTTGGAATTTGATTTTGCAGATTTTGAAAATCTGGTCCTTTGGTCTACTAATAACAAGGGGCCCTTCATTGCCTTAGAGCCTTGGACAGGTATTTCCACATCTGCAGAAGAGGGCGATTTCTTCGAAGACAAAAAAGGTGTGATCCAGTTGGACCCTCAAGAGACACGGAGTCATCAGTACCGTATCACCATTTTGTAAATGAAAAACCGTTGGACTATGGAGTCCGACGGTTTTTTTTGATATAGTTTAGCTTAGCTTGGCGTGATTTCTTTTTAAAGAGAGCCTCGGCAGACATAGCAGAGGGTTTATCTGGATAGGATTCTTTGTAAAGAAGTTTAACGGGGAGGCGAGCCCGTGTGTATTTGGCGCCTTTTCCAGCATTGTGAGTCTTTAAGCGTTTTTCGATATCCGTGGTGTAGCCAGTGTAGAGGGAGCCATCCGCACACTCTAAAACATACATGTAAGCCTTAGTTCCCATAGTAGATCTCATGAATCTCGTCTGTATAGCTGCCATCTTCATTGTGAATAAAGAGAGGAGGCAGAATTTTTAAACCATCCAGTGAGCCATCCTTGATCGCCTCAATCAATAACATATTCGCCTCTTTGGTCACTTTTGGATAGACAAACTGGATCCGCTTAGGTGCAAGATTGTAACGCTTCATGGTTTCGATGATATCTAAAAAGCGATCTGGACGATGGACCATCGCTAAGCGACCATTTGATTTGAGAACCCGCTGGGCCACATGGCAAATCTCATCTAAATTCGTGGTAATTTCATGCCGGGCTAAGAGGTAGTGTTCACTCTCATTGAGATTGGAATGCTCATCAACCTTGAAATAAGGAGGATTGCAAAGGATAATATCCACCTTACTCCCCTTGATATGTCGAGGCAAGTGCTTGAGGTCATCGGTGATCATGGACATTTGCTGGTTCAAGCCATTGAGGGCAATCGAGCGGGTAGCCATATCTGCTAAACGTTCCTGAATTTCTACACCAAGGATCTGAGCCTCTGTTCGGGTACTTGCAAATAGTCCCACAGCTCCATTTCCAGCGCAGAGATCCACGATCAATCCTCGCTTGGGCAATTTTGGAAAACGCGAGAGCAGGACGCTATCCACGGAGTAACTAAAAACTTCCCGATTTTGTATGATTTTTACATCACTTGAAAAGAGTTGGTTGACGCGCTCGCCGTCTTTTAATTCGATATCTGTCATGGCTCTATTATAGCATGAAAAGAGGCTCGGGGAAAGATCGTTAGAACATAAAAAGTTGAGAGTTTTTCTCTCAACTTTTTTTAATCAAATTCATATTTTTGTAGAATCGTTGTGAGGATAAAGACTCCTGTAAAGATGGCCATCAATGCCAGATAAACTGGGAAAGTAGTGGCTGTAAGGAGTGAAATCTCGATCAAGTTTTTCAATACGACCGCAGACGCGTAGAATCCTACAACAGAGAAGAGGATGAGGAGGGCTCGCCAGATATTTAGTGGCAGGCAAGCACGGATGACAGATAGGAAACCGATGGATCCAAGTAAGTAATAGGATACAGTAGACATATCGGCTGCAGACCAACCATGGCTTGCTCCCCAAAGGCGAATGAACAAGACGCTAAAGACGACCATCAAGGCGCTTGGTAAGGCTAACAGAAGGGAACGTCTTAAGAAGTGTTTTTCAACCGGTTTGATATTGCGTTCAAAGGTCAACACAAATGGTGGGAATCCTTCGACGAATTGGTCAATTAAGGTGATTTGAATAGGGATGAATGGAAAAATCAGCAAATAATTGACGTTGAAGAAAAGGGCACTGGCGATACAGATAATAGCCAAGAGGAAGGAATAGATCGTTTTGATGAAGAAAATCGGAGCGATTCGCCCAATGTTATTGACCACACGACGACCTTCGAATAGAATTTCTGGAACATCATTAAAGTCAGAGTTCAAAAGAACAATATTTGCAATTTGACGGGTTGCAGGATCTCCTTCAGCCATTACGATGGAGCAGTCAGCTTCACGAAGAGCGAGGATATCATTGACCCCGTCTCCAGTCATAGCTGTCGTCCGACCAGCTGCTTTCAAGGTTTGAATGAGCAGTTTCTTTTGGTGAGGGGATACGCGTCCAAAGATGGCTGTTTCCTCTGCTTGATCCACTAATTGATCATCAGAAATTTTGGAACAATCGATGTAGTTCTCATAATTTCTGAAGCCCGCTTGTTGAGCGATATAAGAGACCGTCACAGGGTTATCACCGGAGATGATCTTAAGATCCACGCCTTCAGAGCGCAAATACTCAAGAGTATCTGAAGCCCCTTCACGAATGGGGTCCGTAATCTCAATAACGGCAATCCCTTCAAGATTTTCAGGCAGTTTCAATTCCTGCATGCTGATCTGTTCTGAACTGTGGGCTAAGACGAGAACGCGCGATCCACGGCCTTGTGCTTCGACGACAGCAGTTGGATTTTCTTGAAGGAGCATTTCAGGAGCACCGAGAAAGACGGTGCCAAGATTGGAGAGGTGCATGGCTCCCCATTTCCGATCACTTGAGAAAGGAATAATGTTTTCTGCAGTATA
This sequence comes from Streptococcus parasanguinis, assembly GCF_031582885.1. Taxonomy (NCBI): domain Bacteria; kingdom Bacillati; phylum Bacillota; class Bacilli; order Lactobacillales; family Streptococcaceae; genus Streptococcus; species Streptococcus parasanguinis. Next base: position 1,879,332 of record NZ_CP133988.1, on the reverse strand, counting down.
AGCATGCTCCAACTCCCCATAAGCCTTGCGAATAGCTTGAGCAGTAGGATTGGTGTCCTCACTATTTTGCATGTAAGCAGAGAGGATGACCTGGATCGTTTCCTCAGAAAAATGTTCGGATAAGCTATGGAGAGCTTCGACTGTCATCTTCCCTTGAGTGATGGTCCCGGTCTTATCTAGACACAAGGTATCCACACGCGCCAGGGTTTCGACGGAATACATTTCTTGAACAAGGACCTTGCGCATGCCGAGCTTAATAACCGCCGTCAAAAGAGACGTAACCGTCAGTAGGGCAATTCCTTTTGGCAACATTCCCAGGAGAGCTGTGGAAGAATTCACGACAGAATCCTTGATCGGTAGCATCTTGATCAACAATGCTTCAAAGAAGAGGGCAAGGCCAAATGGGATGATAATTTTCCCAGTAAAGCTAGAGATTTTCGCTAAATTATAGAGAATACGCGAATTGATAGGCTTCAAGGTTTTGGCTTCCATCATCAGTTTGTTGGCATAGTTGTTTGCCCCAACTCGCTTGACCCGGGCATAGACTTGACCACTTGCGATAAAACTTCCAGAAAGCAGTTCATCACCAACTTCTTTTAAGACCAGGTCACTCTCACCAGTCAGCATAGCCTCATTAGCTTCTGCGATACCGGACATGACTTCGGCATCACTAGGGATCTGCTCACCCGAAGATAAAAGCATTAAATCACCTAGAACAAGCTTTTCTGGTGGAATCGCATCTTTTTCCCCGTCACGAATGACAGTCACTAGCTCACGACTCATGAGGTTGAGCTTATCAATCATCCGCTTGGCGCGCATCTCGGTCATGATCCCTGTAATGGCATTGAAGCAGATGACTGCGAAAAAGATCATATTGCTCCAAGCCTGTACAGCAGCCAAGGCCAGAGCAATCACAAAGTTTAAGGTATTAAACAAGGTGAAGACGTTGCGCTTGATAATTTGCCAGGTACTGGTACTTGTATTCGTTTTAAAATCATTGGTTTGTCCGCGATCCATTTTCTTGCGGACTTCACTGAGGGACAAGCCCTTTAAATCAATAGTTTCCATAGACAATATGATATCATTTTTTTGAGAAAAAGACTATCTAGAATCGGTCCGCTGAGACAATTTTTATCTAAAAAAGGTTTGCGGTCAAAATCAGGATACGGTATAATAAGAAAGAACCTTTTACAGGATGGAACATCTTGTAGAGAGACGAATGAAATGGATTTGAGGAACAACTATGTTTTATACCTATTTACGTGGCCTTGTTGCCTTTATTCTGTGGGTTTTAAATGGGAATGCCCATTACCATCATAAGGACAATATTCCAGATCGGGAAGAGAACTACATCTTGGTATCGCCTCACCGGACTTGGTGGGATCCGGTCTATATGGCCTTTGCGACCAAGCCAAAGCAGTTTATTTTTATGGCGAAAAAAGAGCTCTTCACCAATCGTATTTTTGGCTGGTGGATTCGCATGTGTGGGGCTTTTCCGATCGACCGTGAAAATCCAGGAGCAGAAGCCATTAAGTATCCTGTCAATATGCTGAAAAAGAGCAACCGTTCTTTGATTATGTTCCCAAGTGGAAGCCGTCATTCTCAAGACGTCAAAGGCGGTGTTGCCATCATTGCCAAAATGGCTAAGGTCCGTATCATGCCAGTGACTTATACTGGTCCAAGAGACTTGAAAGGGTTGGCAACGGGTGAACGCATTGATATGAACTTTGGACATCCCATTGATATTTCGGATATTAAAAAGATGAATGACGAAGGAGTGGCAGAAGTTGCTCGCCGTATCCAAGAGGAGTTTGACCGCTTGGATGCGGAAGCACAAGCGATCAACACCCCAACAAAACCTTTTATCTTGATTCGGTTGTTAAAAATCCTTTTGATTCCCCTTGTCTTAGTCGTGGGCATCTTGACCTTGCTCTTTAGTTACCTAGCAAGCTTTGTATGGGATCCAGACAAACATCGGAAAAACAAGTAAAAAAACTGAGAGTTTTTCTCAGTTTTTTTTATTTTTACGAATAATAAAAGTGAGAGGAGGTTTCTTATGGAGGATATCATCGAAAAAATCAAAGAATATAAACTCTTTTTTGCTCTTACTGCTATTGGACTCTTACTTGGAGGGTATTTTCTTTTTCATCGACCTCAGTCAAGTGCATCCACTATACCGGATCTTTATCAGGCTTCTAGTTCAACTTCGAGCAAAGAAAAGGTGCAGACCACTAGTTCCAAAGAAGAAAAGACGGCGACTTCTGTGTCTGATGCACCCGAGATCATTACGGTCGATGTCAAAGGAGCCGTCAAACAACCAGGTGTCTATGAGTTGCGCTTCAATAGCAGAGTCCACGATGCCATTCATAAGGCAGGCGGGATGACAGCAGATGCCAATAGCCAATCGGTCAACTTAGCGCAAAAACTCTCCGATGAAGCAGTGATCTATGTTGCTAAAGAAGGAGAGGATGTTCCAGCACTTGGAAGTTCAGAAAGTTCCGCAACTTCGTCAGCATCAGCAGAAAAAACAGGCAAGGTCCATTTGAATCGAGCGACCGAATCAGAGCTCCAGACAGTATCAGGCATTGGCCAGAAACGGGCCCAGGACATTATCGCCTATCGCGAGGCAAATGGTCCTTTTCGATCAGTGGATGATCTGAAGAATGTTTCAGGAATCGGAGAGAAAACACTGGAGAAACTAAGAGATGCTTTCACGGTGGATTAAAGACCTTCCTTTTTCGCTTGTCCATCTCGCCTTTTTGCTCCTATGGCTGTATTTTAGTATCTATCAACCATCTTGGCTTTCGATCAGCGGTCTAGTAGTAGTGGGAGTTTTAGCGCTTCATCACTATAAAGGGGATCGCTCAAGTTTGCTAGGGCTTGCTTTAGCAACCCTTTGTTTTGCGGCCTTCTTTGTCTTTCAGCGACTACAGGATCATCCAGTACAAGCAGAAAGTCAGCCCCCATCCCACTTACGCCTGATTCCAGATACCATCAAGATCAATGGGGACAAGCTGTCTTTTCGTGCTAAAAATCAGGGAAGGACCTACCAAGCCTTCTATACTTTAAAATCAGAAAAAGAAAAACAGCAGTGGCAAAGTCAAACCCACTTGCTGGAGTTGACATATAAAGGTGTCATAGAAGAACCAGAAGGGCAGCGAAATTTTAGAGGATTTGACTACCGGTCTTATTTGGAAACACAGGGAATTCACTATCAAATAAAAATTGAAGCGATCCAATCTGCGGTTCCCATCCAAACGTGGAATGTTTTTGACTGGCTATCTCAATGGAGGCGCCAAGCCATTGTTTGGAGCAAGGAGCACTTTCCACAGCCGATGAACCAGTATATGACCGGCCTTCTTTTTGGTTATTTAGATACGGATTTTGAAGAGATGGATCAGCTTTACACGAGTTTGGGCATCATCCATTTGTTCGCCTTATCTGGGATGCAGGTCGGCTTTTTCATCAATGGGATCCGGAAAGCTCTCTTACGTCTAGGAATCTTGCAAGAGACAGTCGATATCTGGATGCTTCCAATTTCTTTGGTCTATGCTGGCTTGACAGGTTTTTCAGTTTCAGTGGTTCGTAGTCTCTTGCAGAAGATCCTCTCTCAAAAGGGGATCCGAGGGATGGAGAATATGGCGATGACCTTGATGATCTTAATGGTGCTCATGCCCAAGTTTCTTCTGACAGCTGGAGGGGTCTTGAGTTGTGCCTACGCCTTTATTTTGACCTTGGTAGATACCAGTTCTTATTCAGGACTTAAAAAGCTACTAGTGGAAAGTTTCTGGATTAGCCTGGGAATTTTGCCCCTTTTGACCTATTACTTTAGCGTCTTTCAACCCTGGTCACTCCCTTTAACCTTCCTCTTTTCTTTCTTATTTGACCTTGTCCTTCTTCCAGGTTTAACGGTGCTATTTATCTTATCGATTCTAAAGCCCCTTACAATTTTTAACAGTTTCTTTCTTCTCATAGAGGAGTGTATTCGTTGGATTTCAAAGCTCACGTCGCTACCTTTGGTATTTGGTCAGCCGACGGGACCAGCTCTGATCGCTCTCTTCCTTCTCTTAGGGATCTTGTATGATCTTCGAAAGCAAAAAAAACGTCGTTTCCTGTTAATAGGTATGATTCTACTCATCTTTTGTTGGACCAAGCATCCTTTAGAAAATGAGATCACCATGGTGGATATCGGTCAAGGAGACAGTATCTTTTTACGCGATTGGAAAGGAAGAACCATATTGATTGATGTCGGAGGACGTGTCACTTTTAAAAGTGGAGAAAAGTGGCAAGAGCGCAGTCAATCTGCCAATGCGGATCAAACCTTGATTCCCTATCTCAAGAGTCGAGGTGTTGGAAAACTCGATGCTTTGGTCTTGACTCATACAGACCAGGACCATATGGGCGATATGGTGGAGGTTGCCAAACAAATCCCAGTTAAAAAAGTGTATGTCAGTCCAGGTAGTCTAACTAATTCTCAATTTAGAGAGAAATTGAAACAGCTTCATAGTCCGATTAAAGTAGTCCAGAGAGGAGATCAACTTCCTATTTTTGATCATCATCTAGAAGTCTTATCACCTGATGAAGTGGGGGATGGTAAAAATGATGATTCGATTGTCCTCTACGGGCAGTTCTATCAGAAACGATTTTTGTTCACAGGTGATCTGGAAGAAGCCGGAGAGAAGAAACTATTGAAAAACGATCCACAATTACAAGTAGATGTCTTGAAAGTAGGCCACCACGGTTCTAAAGGTTCCTCTAGTGATGTGTTTTTAGATCAGTTACATCCTCAGTTGGCCTTGATCTCTGTTGGAAAGAAAAATCGCTACCAACATCCCCATAAAGAATTGCTCGATCGTCTAGAGGAACGCTCTATTTCTTATCTTCGTACCGATGAAAGGGGAGCAATTCGCTTGATTGGGTGGGACCATTGGAGGGTAGAAACGGTCCGCTAGAGACGAGGAGAGGTTTGCTTTCTATGCTGAAAATTGCTATTATAGAAAGTGAAATCAATGTAAAGGTAGAATCGTATGAACGCATTTAAGCAATTTTGGATACAGTATGCAGATTTTTCAAGTAAGACCAGTCGGGCCCATTTTTGGCTAGCTTTTTTCTGGAATTCCCTGATTTCTTTGCCTCTTTGGGTTTTTTACATCGTGACCTCTTTATCCCATCAAAATGCTCAAGAAACGCTCAATTTTTCAACTGTTCATTCTAAGACAGGTTTATGGGCGCTCGCTTTCTTAGCATTCTTTTACTTCCTCATTTTAGTACCCAGTCAAGCCATTTGTGTACGTCGCTTGCGGGATGCGGGAATCCATTGGTCTTGGATCTTTTTGAATCTTGGTCCGGTTCTGCTCTATTTGTTGACGGGGCTAGATATTTTCCTATTTCTTTGGGGGATTACAGTTATTTCTCTCTTGATTCTCATGATGCTTCCAGGGAAAAACACCTTCCCACAACCAGTAGAAACTCCTATGGGAGTGGCTTCTGAACCACAGGTCACAGCGACAGGGGGGAGCTTTGGAGGCAACTCGTTTGAGCAAATTCCAAATTTTGTAGCAGCACCTGATTTATCTGATGAAAAACCACCATTGGAACAAAGAATGGCTGCTGAACACGAAATCCACTAGACTGATAGAGATAAGAGAGTTTCATGCAAGCAATTACCGACACTAGACATCTGACGGTTCAAACTCTGCCTCCTATTCTTGTCTTGACGGGTGAGGATGTAGGTCAATTTGAATGGTTAAAAAAAGACATTTTAAAAAAAATAGGCTATGATCCCTCAGATTTGAATTATTCTTATTTTGATATGAAGGAAGCCTCCTATGCTGAGGTCGAGCTGGATTTGGTCAGTCTTCCTTTTTTTGCAGATGAAAAAATCGTGATTTTGGACCACTTATTGGATCTAACCACTGCCAAAAAACGCAATTTAACAGATGAAGATCTGAAGCAATTTGAAAACTATCTGGAAAATCCTTCTGAATCGACCCGTTTGGTGATATTTGCAGAAGGAAAATTAGATAGTAAGCGCCGCTTGGTCAAACTCCTAAAACGGGATGCCCAGATCATTGAAGCGACCACTCCTAAAGAGCAAGATTTAAAGCGTTATTTTTCTGGTCAGGCGCAAGAATTGGGCTTACACTTTGTGGGCGATTCCTTGGACCAGCTGCTCTTAAAATCTGGCTATGATTTTGGAGAGTTACAGAAGAATCTCGCTCTATTGCAGGCTTACAAAGAAGATGGTCAGATTACCCTCCAAGATATCGAGGAGGTTGTTCCAAAGTCCTTGCAAGATAATATTTTTGATCTGACACAGATGATTCTCAAACGCCAAATCGATCAAGCCCGGAATTTGGTTAAGGATCTCCGCTTACAAGGAGAAGATGAGATAAAATTGATCGCTATTCTGTTGGGGCAATTCCGAATGTTTTCTCAAGTTAAAATTTTCTCAGAAGAAGGCCAATCCGAAAGCCAAATTGTAGCGAGCTTGTCGGACTTGTCAGGACGCAAGGTCAATCCTTACCAGGTGAAGTTTGCCTTACGGGATAGCCGCAGGCTTTCCCTATCCTTTTTGAAGCAGGCTATGATGACTTTCATCGAGACGGATTTTGCGATTAAAAGTGGAACATATGAAAAAGACTACTTATTTGATTTGGCCCTGTTGAAAGTAGCGAATAGCGTCTAAATACGAATGAAATCGCAAGCAGATTAGTTGAATAATTTAGCTGTTTGAGTTATCATCAAGTCAGTAATAAAGAAAAGAGGACCATAAAATGGCTATCATTTTACCAGAATTACCATATGCTTATGATGCATTGGAACCTTATATCGATGAAGAAACCATGCATTTGCACCATGATAAACACCATCAAACATATGTAAACAATGTGAATGCAGCTCTTGAAAAACATCCTGAAATTGGAGAAGACCTTGAAAGCTTGTTAGCTGATGTTGAATCCATTCCAGCTGACATTCGCCAAGCTGTGATCAACAATGGTGGTGGTCATTTGAACCACGCTCTTTTCTGGGAATTGATGACTCCAGAACAAACAGCTCCTTCAGCAGAACTTGCTGCAGCGATTGATGCTACATTTGGTTCATTTGAAGACTTCAAAGCAGCCTTCACAGCAGCAGCAACGACACGTTTTGGTTCTGGCTGGGCATGGTTGGTTGTTAACAAAGAAGGCAAACTCGAAGTAACTTCAACAGCAAACCAAGATACACCAATCTCTGAAGGTAAAACACCAATCCTTGGTTTGGATGTTTGGGAACATGCCTACTATGTAAAATACCGTAACGTACGTCCTGACTACATCAAAGCTTTCTTCTCAGTGATCAACTGGAATAAAGTTAATGAATTGTTTGCAGCAGCAAAATAATAAAATGAAGGAATCTATAAGAGCAAGTATTGGCTCTTATAGATTTTTTTATTTGCATCCGAAAAATCGGAGTATAATTTCTTGCGTTTGGTCAGGAAAATGATACACTAGTAGGAGTGTGTCTTACTTGTCTGAAGCCTGGTTTGAAGGGCCTAGGCAAGGAAAAGATAAACCTTAAAATGAAAACTGAAACATTCAGGGAGAAATGAAATGACTAGTGTTACCATTACTAAAGGAGCCGTTGAGACGCCTATCTATTTGCGGATGTTGAATCGTCATGGTTTGATTGCAGGTGCAACAGGAACAGGAAAAACGGTTACTCTCAAGGTCCTAACAGAAAAATTAAGCAAAGAAGGTATTCCGGTCTTTCTAGCCGATATCAAGGGAGATTTATCTGGCTTAGCCAAAGCCGGGCAATGGACGCCAAAACTGGAAGAACGCTACAAGCTTCTTGGGATCACAGATCCGTTTGAGCCACAAGCTTTCCCTGTTCGATTGTGGGACGTCTTTGGCCAAGCTGGTCATCCTGTTCGGGCGACTGTCGAAGGGATGGGGTCATTGCTTCTTTCTCGTCTGCTTGATTTGAATGAAACCCAATCAGGAATTCTCGCAATTGTCTTTAAAGTGGCCCAAGAGAAAGATTGGCCCTTGATTGATTTGAAGGACCTACAAAGCCTTTTAAAGGAAGTCTATGAGCACAGTTCAGACTATTCAGCCCAATATGGCAATATCACCAAACAATCTGTCGGAGCCATCCAAAGAAGTCTCTTGGTTCTTGAAGAAGAAGGAACAGATCAGTTTTTCGGAGAGCCAGCACTTGATTTAAATGATTTCATGCAACTCGATGCATCTGGTCGTGGGTATATCAATATTCTTTCGGCTACAAAGCTCTTTCATTCACCAAAATTGTACTCAACCTTTTTGATTTGGATGCTGTCTCGTCTTTTTGAAACACTTCCAGAGGTTGGGGATCCTGAAAAGCCAAAATTGGTCTTCTTCTTTGATGAAGCGCATCTCCTCTTTAAGGATGCAAGCAAGCTCTTTCTTGAGAAGGTTGAGCAAGTGGTACGCCTAATTCGTTCGAAGGGTGTAGGGATTTACTTTATTACCCAAAATCCTCAAGACCTTCCAGAATCTGTTTTGGCACAGCTTGGAAATCGTGTTCAGCATGCTCTTCGGGCTTATACACCCAAAGAAATGAAGGCGATTAAGGTTGCTGCCCAAAGTTTTCGTCCGAATCCAGACTTTGATACAGAAACAGTGATCACAGAATTAGGGACAGGGGAAGCCTTGGTTTCTTTCCTCAATGAAAAGGGGCAACCTAGTGTGGTTGAGCGTGCTTACATTCTCTCTCCTCAATCGAGTTTTGACCTCTTAAATGAGAGTGAACAATTGGCCTTGATCACGACATCGCCTTTCCATCAAAAGTATGCGACGACGATTGATCGAGAATCTGCCTATGAAAAATTAGCAGCTAAAGCAAGCAAGGAAGCACAAGAAGAAGAGCAAAAAGAAGCAGAAAAAGAACGAGCTGCAGCAGATAAGGCGGCTCAAAAACGTAGTCCAGGTCGTCCAAGAAAATCCAGTCTTGAAAAAGCCAAGGATTCCTTCTTGAGTTCCTTATTCCGGACGATTGCGCGTGAGATTGCTAAGCTAATTATGGGCTCCTTTAAACGGAAATAAGCCTTTGATGAAAAGAAATAAACTTTTTAAAAAGAAACCGTTTTCTCTTTCTGATAATTCTTGTTATTTTCAGTAGAATCTTTTATAATTAATCTCGTATGAAAAAATATTTTAATCTACGCTCGATCATGATTGCGGTCAGTATTTTATTGTGCTTAGTGGGAACAAGCGCACTGGGCTACTTGCATGTTACGCAACCAACAGCATCAGCAATTGAAAAAAAAGCAAAGAAAACAAAAGAAGCAAAAGAACAAGATATCGAAAAGTCTACCCCTGAGACGAAAAAACCGCGTGTCAAATCTCCTGAAGCTAAGCAAGCAGTAGTAGATGCAGACATGGAAACGATGAGCGCTTATGGCCTTGTCTATGATTATGCTAATAAAGGTTTAGTAGAGGTTGTCCAGGATTTCCTAGCAGAAAGTGGAATTGATCCGTCACAAGTTGCCTTCACGTATCGCAATGCCATTACAGGAGAGCAATTTGCCATGAATGATCTTCAACCAATGACGGCAGGTAGTACCTATAAGCTACCGTTGAACATGTTGGTGGTGGATGAAGTCGCAAAGGGCAAACTCAATTTAACAGACCGGTTTGACATTACCAATACTTACTATGAATATGTAGGAGAGCATGACAATTACGTTGCTGCCTTTGATGGAGCCATGTCTATTCCTGATATGCAGCGCTATTCATTGGTTTACTCTGAAAACACCCCAGCCTATGCTTTGGCAGATCGTTTAGGGGGGATGGAGCAAGCGCGTAAGTTGTTCAGTCGCTATGGTCAATCTCGTTCACCAGAGGTTAAAACCTTTAGCGAAGATAATAAAACGACAACGGATTATTACATCCATGTCTTGGAATATCTTTGGAATCATCAAGAAAAATATGCGGATTTACTAGAACTGATCGGGGAGTCTTTCCCAGGTGAGTACTATAAAAAATTCTTGCCAGATTTGGTGATTCAACAAAAACCAGGATATGTTGCTGAAGCACTTAATGTGGATGCGATTGTCCGTGAATCGACTCCTTATTTGGTTGCTATCTACACTGCAGGACTTGGAGGGACGACTCCAGAAAGTTCTGAAATCAGTGGCGTTGGTCTTTATCAATTGGGACAATTGGCTTATGTTATCAATGAATGGCATCGTGTCAATATGAATGAATAATCGACAGAAGGTCTGAGGGTTGCTCAGGCCTTTTATTCTATCAAAGTAGGATGAAATTCACTTGGTGTTTCGAATTACTTTTCTGTTCTAAAGAGACTTCTTTCCCTTTTCTATAAAAAGTATGTTATACTACTAATAGTAATAAGAGGAAGTATAGACATGATTACAAAGGAAGATTACCAGTTGCTCCGCTCGCATCCAGCCTTTTCTGCGCTACCAGTGGAGCTATTTGATAAATTAGCTGTTGAAATTCATGCCAGGGATATCCCTAAAGGACAAATTTTATTTTATGCAGGAGATAGGCGGGAGCGCATTTTTCTTCTGGCAAAAGGCTTTGCTCGTATTGAGCAATTTGATTCGTCTGACCAATTCTCCTATATGGATTATATTAAGAAGGGGGCTCTGTTCCCTTATGGTGGGATGTTCCAGGATGAGCGTTACCACTATACAGCTAGTGCGGTGACGGATTTGCGTTGTTTCGTGATTCCCGTCAATCTCTATGAATTATATGCCCAAGAGAGCAAGGAGCAGTTGCTCTTTATTATGAGAAAGCTCTCCTCCATCTTAGAATTTCAAGAGTTGCGCTTGCGCAATGTCGTGACAGCTAGTGCCAGTGAGCGCGTGATTCAATCCTTAGCCATTCTGTGCAAGGACTATGAAGGTCTAGGAAATCAGCTTCCATTTCCAATTAGTATGAAGGAAATGGCCAAATTAGCAGCCACAACTAGAGAAACCGTCAATCAAGTTTTAAAGAAACTCATCGATTCTCATAAGATCCAGTATGAGAGAAAACAACTAACTTTTCTAGATACAGCCTACTTTTTAAAAAGTTTTGAAGAGATCAACTAATTCGTTGATCTTTTTTTATTTTTTACAAAAAAATATATATTCATAAAAATAATATAAAAGGCAAAATATGCAAAGAAAACGCTTCATATTAACTAAAAAATAGGAAGGATTCAAAAAAACGCCAAATTCTTTGCATTCAAAAAGTAGAATCCTTTGTGAAAGCGGTACCAATAAAGAATATAATAACAATTGTAATAAGCTTGTGAACAAGCTCAAAGAAAAAAGGAGGACTATAGATGTCTACACACCCAATTCATGTTTTCTCAGAAATTGGAAAACTGAAAAAAGTTTGTTTGCACCGTCCAGGTAAAGAGTTGGAAAACTTGATGCCTGACTATCTTGAACGTCTTCTTTTTGATGATATTCCATTCTTGGAAGATGCTCAAAAAGAACACGACGCATTTGCTGAAGCACTTCGTAACGAAGGAATCGAAGTACTTTATCTTGAGCAGTTGGCTGCTGAATCATTGACTTCTCCAGAAATTCGTGATCAGTTCATCGAAGAATACCTTGAAGAAGCGAACATTCGTGGACGCCAAACAAAAATTGCGATCCGTGAATTGCTTCACAGCATTGAAGACAACCAAGAATTGGTTGAAAAAACAATGGAAGGGGTTCAAAAAGCTGAACTTCCAGAAATTCCTGAAGAAGCAAAAGGATTGACAGACCTTGTTGAATCTGACTATCCATTTGCTATCGACCCAATGACAAACTTGTACTTCACACGTGACCCATTTGCAACAATTGGTAATGCAGTATCATTGAACCACATGTACGCAGATACACGTAACCGTGAAACTTTGTATGGTAAATACATCTTCAAATACCACCCAGTTTACGGTGGAAAAGTTGAACTTGTCTACAACCGTGAAGAAGATACTCGTATCGAAGGTGGAGATGAGTTGGTACTTTCTAAAGATGTATTGGCAGTTGGTATCTCACAACGTACTGATGCTGCATCAATCGAAAAATTGTTGGTAAACATCTTCAAGAAGAACGTTGGCTTCAAGAAAGTATTGGCCTTCGAATTTGCGAACAACCGTAAATTCATGCACTTGGATACAGTATTCACAATGGTGGACTACGATAAATTCACAATCCACCCAGAAATCCAAGGTAACCTTCGCGTCTTCTCTGTAACTTATGAAAACGAACAATTGAAGATCGTTGAAGAAAAAGGTGATTTGGCTGAATTGCTTGCTGAAAACCTTGGTGTTGAAAAAGTTACATTGATTCCATGTGGAGGTGGCAACGTCGTTGCTGCTGCACGTGAACAATGGAACGACGGATCAAATACTCTTACAATCGCACCAGGTGTGGTAGTAGTATACGACCGTAACACTGTTACCAACAAGAAATTAGAAGAATACGGACTTCGTTTGATTAAGATCCGCGGAAGTGAATTGGTTCGCGGTCGTGGTGGACCTCGTTGTATGTCAATGCCATTTGAACGTGAAGAAATCTAATAGAGAAGACTGAGAGCTGGTCTTTGGGGATCAGCTCTTTCTTCTTACTGATCAATACTAGAAAGAAAATAGGAGACAAATAGAATGACAAATTCAGTGTTCCAAGGACGTAGCTTCTTGGCAGAAAAAGACTTTACACGTGCAGAGTTAGAATACCTTATCGGACTTTCAGCTCACTTGAAAGACCTTAAAAAACGCAACATTGAACACCACTATCTTGCTGGTAAAAACATTGCGCTTTTGTTTGAAAAAACTTCAACTCGTACTCGTGCTGCCTTCACAACAGCAGCTATCGACCTTGGTGCTCACCCAGAATACTTAGGTGCAAACGACATCCAACTTGGTAAAAAAGAATCTACAGAAGATACTGCTAAAGTTCTTGGACGTATGTTTGACGGTATTGAATTCCGTGGTTTCAGCCAACGTATGGTTGAAGAATTGGCTGAATTCTCAGGTGTTCCAGTATGGAATGGTTTGACTGACGAATGGCACCCAACTCAAATGCTTGCAGACTACTTGACAGTTCAAGAAAACTTTGGACGTTTGGAAGGTTTGACACTTGTATACTGTGGTGATGGACGTAACAACGTTGCGAACAGCCTTCTTGTAACAGGTGCTATCCTTGGTGTGAACGTACACATCTTCTCACCAAAAGAACTCTTCCCAGAAAAAGAAATCGTTGAATTGGCAGAAGGATTTGCAAAAGAAAGTGGCGCTCATATCTTGATCACTGAAGATGCTGACGAAGCAGTGAAAGGTGCAGATGTACTTTACACTGACGTTTGGGTATCAATGGGTGAAGAAGACAAATTTGCAGAACGTGTTGCCCTTTTGAAACCTTACCAAGTAAATATGGATTTGATTAAGAAAGCTGATAACGAAGACTTGATCTTCTTGCACTGCTTGCCAGCCTTCCACGATACAAATACTGTTTACGGTAAAGATGTTGCTGAAAAATTCGGCGTAGAAGAAATGGAAGTTACTGACGAAGTGTTCCGCAGCAAATATGCTCGTCACTTTGACCAAGCTGAAAACCGTATGCACACTATCAAAGCGGTTATGGCAGCTACTCTTGGTAACTTGTATATTCCAAAAGTTTAAGACTTTATAACCGTATACCAACAGCTATAGGGGCTGGACTGCTAGCTTTAGTCCTGCCCCTATTTTTTATAGAAAGGGAAAACTTATGTCAAGAAAAATCGTCGTTGCTTTGGGAGGAAATGCTATACTCTCATCTGATCCTTCTGCTCAAGCTCAACAAGAAGCACTTGTAGAAACAGCAAAACACTTAGTCAAATTAATCAAAAACGGGGATGACTTGATCATCACTCACGGAAATGGTCCTCAAGTAGGGAACCTCTTGCTCCAACACTTGGCAGCAAACTCTGAAAAGAACCCTGCTTTCCCACTTGATTCATTAGTTGCTATGACCGAAGGAAGCATTGGCTACTGGCTTCAAAATGCTCTTCAAAATGCTCTTCATGAAGAAGGAATCGAAAAAGATGTGGCTTCTGTTGTGACACAAGTCATTGTTGATAAGAACGACCCAGCTTTTGTCAACCTCAGCAAACCAATCGGTCCATTCTACTCAGAAGAAGAAGCAAAAGCAGAAGCTGAAAAATCAGGTGCAACTTTCAAAGAAGATGCTGGTCGTGGCTGGCGTAAAGTTGTGGCTTCACCAAAACCAGTGGATATCAAAGAAATCAATACCATCCGTACCTTGTTGAACGACGGACAAGTCGTTGTTGCTGCTGGTGGTGGCGGTATCCCAGTTGTGAAAGAAGCAAATGGTAGCTTGACTGGTGTTGAAGCTGTTATCGACAAAGACTTTGCATCACAACGTTTGGCTGAGTTAGTAGAAGCAGACCTCTTCATCGTTTTGACTGGTGTAGACTATGTCTTTGTAAACTACAACAAACCAGACCAAGAAAAATTGGAACATGTCAATGTCGCTCAATTGGAAGAGTACATCAAACAAGATCAATTTGCACCAGGAAGCATGCTTCCTAAAGTAGAAGCTGCGATTGCCTTTGTAAATGGTCGTCCAGAAGGAAAAGCAGTTATTACATCACTTGAAAACCTTGGAGCTTTGATTGAGTCTGAAAGTGGAACAATCATCCAAAAAGACTAATGAAAAATTAGGAAAAAACTAGTATTTTAAAGCTTATTGTGATAGAATAAGTCTATAGGTAAGCGTTTTACAAGAGACTCTTGTAAAACATCACTCACACTTTGTTGCGTTAGGAGGAAGACAAATGAGTGAAAAAGCTAAAAAAGGGTTTAAGATGCCTTCATCTTATACCGTATTGTTGATCATCATTGCTATTATGGCAGTGTTGACTTGGATTATCCCAGCTGGAGCTTTTGTGGATGGTGTTTATAAGTCACAACCGCAAAATCCTCAAGGGATTTGGGATGTCTTGATGGCTCCTATTCGTGCCATGCTAGGAACAACACCTGAAAAAGGTTCGTTGATTAAAGAAACTAGTGCGGCGATTGATGTAGCCTTCTTCATCTTAATGGTTGGTGGTTTCCTTGGTGTTGTCAATGAAACTGGGATGCTAGACACTGGTATTGCTTCCATCGTGAAGAAATACAAAGGTCGCGAAAAAATGTTGATTTTGGTTCTTATGCCTTTGTTTGCTCTTGGTGGTACAACGTATGGTATGGGTGAAGAAACCATGGCTTTCTATCCTCTCCTTGTGCCAGTTATGATGGCCGTTGGATTTGATAGTTTGACTGGGGTAGCCATTATCTTGCTCGGTTCACAGATTGGATGTTTGGCATCTACCTTGAACCCATTTGCAACAGGTATCGCATCTTCAACTGCAGGTGTTGGTCTTGGTGAAGGTATCATCCTTCGTTTGATTTTCTGGGTTGTCTTAACTGGTCTTAGCACTTGGTTTGTTTACAAGTATGCAGATAAGATCCAAAAAGACCCAACCAAATCTCTCACCTATGCAACTCGTGATGAAGATATGAAATTCTTCAATGTTGGTGAGGATGATGAAAATGTTAATTCAACTCTTACAAAGAAACAAAAACAAGTCTTTGTACTCTTTGTTTTGACCTTTGTCTTGATGGTCTTGAGTTTCATTCCTTGGAATGATCTCCATGTTACTATTTTCAGTGACTTTAATACTTGGTTAACAGGCCTTCCAGTAGTTGGTAAGATTGTTGGTACTTCAACTCAAGCTCTCGGTTCATGGTACTTCCCTGAAGGAGCAATGCTCTTTGCCTTTATGGGTATTTTAATCGGTATTGTTTACGGATTGAAAGAAGAAAAAATTATTTCATCCTTCATGAATGGTGCAGCTGACCTCTTGAGTGTTGCTCTTATCGTAGCAATCGCTCGTGGTATCCAAGTCATCATGAACAACGGTATGATCACTGATACTATCTTGAACTGGGGTAAAGAAGGACTCAGTGGACTTTCATCTCAAGTTTTCATCGTCTTGACTTACATTTTCTACTTGCCAATGTCATTCTTGATCCCATCATCATCTGGTCTTGCCAGCGCGACAATGGGTATCATGGCTCCTCTTGGAGAATTCGTACATGTACGTCCTAGCTTGATCATCACTGCCTACCAATCAGCATCTGGTGTCTTGAACTTGATCGCACCAACTTCTGGTATTGTAATGGGAGCTCTTGCTCTTGGCCGCATCAACATTGCTACTTGGTGGAAATTCATGGCAAAACTTGTTGTTGCAATTATAGTAGTAACAATTGTTCTCCTTCTTCTTGGAACCTTCGTTACATTCTTATAAGAAGTGAGTGAGGTGTTTCATGAAAAATAGAATAAAAGACGATGTAAAAGAGCAGTTTTTAAACTCTCTTCAAACCATCATTTCTTACCCTTCTGTGTTAAATGAAGGGGAAAATGGAACACCGTTTGGACAAGCTATCCAAGATGTCCTAGAAAAAACCTTAGAGTTTGCTCAAGAATTAGGTTTTCAAACATATATAGATCCTGAAGGATACTATGGATATGCAGAGATCGGTCAGGGGGAAGAACTCCTGGCCGTTCTTTGTCACTTGGATGTTGTTCCAGCCGGTGATCTAAAAGATTGGCAAACGCCACCCTTTGAAGCGACTGTTGTCGGTGACTATCTAGTAGGTCGTGGTGTGCAGGATGATAAGGGGCCGTCACTCGCTGCCCTCTATGCAGTTAAGAGTTTGCTGGATGATGGCATCCAGTTTACCAAACGAATCCGCTTTATCTTTGGGACGGATGAAGAAACCTTGTGGCGCTGTATGAACCGCTACAATCAAATTGAAGAACAAGCAGATCTTGGGTTTGCGCCAGATTCTTCTTTCCCATTAACCTATGCTGAAAAAGGCTTGTTACAAGTGAAATTGCATGGCCCAGGTTGGGATGATCTTCCTTTACAGGCTGGTCAGGCCCTCAATGTTGTTCCAGATAAAGCGACCTATGCAGGTCATCGTTTAGAAGAATTGCTTCCCGTTTTGGATCAAAGTGGGGTTCAGTATAGCCAAACAGAAGATTCTGTAACGGTTATGGGAGTTTCAAAGCACTCCAAAGATGCAGCCGAAGGAGTGAATGCCATTGTCGGTTTAGCGGAAAGTCTGTCCCTCATCCAACCCCACCCAGCCTTGCTCTTTATTGCAGATGCTGTTGGTGAGGATGCAACTGGAGAAGCCCTATTTGGAAAAATTACAGATGAACCAAGTGGGGATCTTTCCTTCAATCTTGCGACCCTTGTGATCGATCAAGAACAATCGGAAATCGGGATTGATATCCGGATCCCCGTCTTAGCAGACAAGGATGCCTTGGTAGCTCGTTTGCAAGAAATTGCAGCTAGTTATCAGTTGGAATATGAAGAGTTTGATTATTTAGCTCCTTTATATGTTCCTTTGGATAGTCCTTTAGTCAGCTCTTTGATGGCCGTCTACCAGGAAGAAACTGGTGATAAGACGCCAGCTATGTCTTCTGGTGGTGCGACATTTGCTCGGACCATGGAAAATTGTGTCGCTTTCGGCGCTCTTTTCCCAGGTGCAGAACAGACCGAGCACCAGGCCAATGAACGAGCAAAAATTGACGATCTCTACGCTGCGATGGAAATCTATCGAGAAGCCATTCAGCGACTAGCGACAAAATAAAAAGTTTGGAAACTTAGTTTCCAAACTTTTTATTTACTAAAGAAGAAGGGTGGGGTGAATTCTTTTAATTTTTCAAAACAATCCAAAGCTCCTTGGTTGTCTTCGCAGATAACCAAACAGACATCATCTCCACAGATGGTGGCTACAATTTCTTGAAGTTCCAATGCATCTAAGATAGCTCCAAAGGATTGGGCCAGACCTGGAAGAGTTTTTACAACGACCTGGTTTTGAACGGGCCGTAACATAACTAAGGCATCTTCCATATACATCCGCAGGCGCTTTTCCCAACGGGAAGGAGCGATGGTGTTCATGGCATAGTAGGAACTATCCCCCTCGTTAATTTTTACCAAATTCAAGGATTTAACATCCCGTGAAAGGGTGGACTGGGTAACGAGAACGCCATTGGCTTCTAAGGCTTCTTGGAGTTCTTGTTGGGTATGAATCCTACGCTCAGAAATGATCGAGCGGATCAAGCGGTGGCGACTTTCAATTTTATTCATGAGAGACTCCTTTACTTGATGAACATGGCATCCCCAAAGCTGAAGAAACGGTAGCGTTCTTGAATAGCATGGTGGTATGCTTCGAGGGTTAATTCACGGCCAGCAAAGGCAGAAACCAACATGACCAGAGTTGATTTTGGAAGGTGGAAGTTGGTTGAAAAGGCATCGACGACTTTCCATTCATAACCTGGTTTGATAAAGATATTGGTCCAACCTGAATCGGCTTGGATATCTCCATCAAATTTATTGCCAATCGTTTCAAGGGTTCGAATAGAAGTCGTTCCGACGGCCACGATGCGTTTTCCTGCAGCTTTTACCTGACGAAGGGTCGCAGCAGCCTCTTCAGAAAGTTGGTAAAATTCAGAGTGCATCTCATGGTCTTCAAGATTGTCCACGGATACTGGACGGAAGGTTCCTAGGCCTACATGAAGGGTCAAGTAAACAAGATGAACACCCTTTGCTTCAATCTTTTGGAGCAATTCTTGGGTGAAATGAAGACCTGCCGTTGGAGCTGCAGCAGAACCATTTTCTTTGGCGTAAACAGTTTGGTAGCGCTCGCGGTCAGCAAGCTTTTCGTGAATATAGGGAGGAAGTGGCATTTCACCAAGGCTTTCCAAAACTTCTAAAAAGATCCCTTGGTAGTGGAAGCGAACGATACGGCCTCCGTGCTCTAATTCTTCCTCGACAGTTGCGGTCAAACGACCATCTCCGAAGCTGACTGTGGCCCCGACCTTTAAGCGTTTTGCAGGTTTTGCCAAGACTTCCCAACAGTCATCTTGCGTATTTTTAAGGAGAAGGAATTCGACGTGACCACCTGTTTCTGGTTTGACTCCATGAAGACGGGCAGGTAGAACGCGCGTATTGTTCATGACAAGAGCATCTCCTGGCTCCAATTCATCCAAAATTGCATCAAAATGACGGTCTTGGAATTGCCCTGTTTTTCGATCGAGGATCAAGAGTTTAGAGGCATCTCGTTTTTCAAGAGGGGTTTGAGCAATCAGTTCTTCAGGCAAATCAAAGTCAAAGTCGTTAGTATTCATTTGCGCTCCTTTTATAATAAATTTGTG
Source organism: Streptococcus parasanguinis (assembly GCF_031582885.1). Taxonomy (NCBI): domain Bacteria; kingdom Bacillati; phylum Bacillota; class Bacilli; order Lactobacillales; family Streptococcaceae; genus Streptococcus; species Streptococcus parasanguinis. The sequence continues at coordinate 1,860,095 of NZ_CP133988.1, read as the reverse complement.
AGTAGATAGATGGTAGTCCCGACAGCTAAGAGCATCAGGCTGATTCCCATCAAAAAGATCAGGACCTTGAGAATCTTTCTTTGATGAATCAAGAAAGATAAGAGAAAGACAAGGAGTCCGATCAAAAAAATGATGAATAATAGTGATACAATCATACCTTTCATTATATCACGAATCGACTTGAAAATGAAAAAAATGCCAGAAAAAGATAGCGGTTTCACTTGACAAAAATTGGTCTATACCATATAATAAAAGCATAGAGAAATAGGAGGTCTATCCAATGAAAATTATTGAAGTAAAGGACCAAATTGAGGGTGGAAAAGTTGCCTTTGATATATTGAAAGAAACTTTAAAGGAAGGTGCTCAAACCTTAGGTCTTGCGACTGGAAGCAGTCCCCTTGAGTTTTATAAACAAATTCGTGAAAGTGATTTGGATCTGTCTAATCTAATCAGTGTGAACTTAGATGAATACGTAGGGTTGACGGGAGATGATCCTCAATCTTATCGGTATTTCATGGAGAAAAACCTCTTTGATGCCAAACCATTCAAAGAAAGTTATCTCCCATCAGGTGTAGAAGAATCTGCCGATCAAGAAGTGATCCGTTATAACAAAATACTCGAAGACCATCCAGTGGATCTTCAAATCTTGGGAATCGGACGCAATGGGCATATCGGTTTTAATGAGCCAGGGACATCCTTTGATAGTCAGACCCACTTAGTTCAGTTGGATGCCTCTACCATTGAGGCCAATTCTCGTTTCTTTGATAAGATCGAAGATGTACCAACCCAAGCCATTTCGATGGGGATTGCCAATATCTTAGCTGCGAAATCAATTGTCTTGTTTGCTTATGGGGAATCAAAAGCCCAAGCAATCAAAGGTACAGTAGAGGGTGAAAGGACAGAAAAAGTGCCAGCTAGTGCCCTTCAAGGACATCCAAATGTGACCATTATTGCGGATAAGGAAGCCTTGAGCTTGTTAAGTCGATAAAAAACAGGACCTATCGCCGATTTATTCGGGCCAGATAGGTTTTTTTCTGCTTCAAAATATGGTACAATACAAGTAATTATCTGCTGGGATTAGCTCTTTTCATCTACTGGGAGACAAGAGGAAAGGGCATGAGGGCTAGAAGCTTATTTTAGCCTCCAGCTGATTAGTCTGTTATAAAGGAAAAGTTTATGATAAAAAAATATTTGATCCATATTTGCCTCCTTCTGAGTCTCTTATGCCAGCCAATTCTAGCGAGTGCGGATGAATTGGTAGATATGGCGCAAAAGATGTATCCAAATGACAATGTCCAAGCCATTAACCGTCCACATTCTTCGCTTATTATTGACGGAAATACGGGCAATGTTCTTTGGAAAGACAATATCGATGAAGTCAGAGATCCTGCCAGCATGAGTAAGCTCATGACGCTCTATCTCTTGTTTGAAGATATGGCAAATGGCAAGATCAGTAAGGATACAGTGATCAAGGCGACCGCTTCAGACCAAGCGATCGGAAAGATCTATGAGATCTCCAACAATAATATTGTTGCTGGGGTAGACTACACAATTCCTGAGTTGATTACCATGACAGTGGTTCCATCCTCAAATGTATCGACCCTCATGTTGGCCAATCTCATGTCCAACAATGATCCAGATGCCTTTATCGAGCGCATGAATGCCAAGGCTAAGGAATTAGGGATGACCAATACGGTCTGGAATAACCCGAGTGGGGCGGCCATCTCCACCTTGCAGGGCTACTATCAGGTCAACAATTATCCAAATGATGCGGCCAACCAGACAACTGCGCGTGATTTAGGGATTCTGGTTTATCATTTTATCAATCAATACCCAGATATTTTAAACTATACCAATCAAGCACAAGTCACGGTCAAAAAAGGGACTCCATATGAGGAAACCTTTGATACCTACAATTATTCATTGCCAGGAGCCAAGTATGCCTTGAAAGGTGTGGATGGTTTGAAAACTGGTTCAAGCCCTCGTGGAGCTTTCAACTATATCGCGACCATCAAACGGGGCAATCAGCGCTTAATTGCTGTCATTATGGGCGTAGGAGATTGGGCAGACCAAGATGGGGAATATTACCGTCACCCGTTTGGCAATGCCTTGATCGAAAAAGCCTATAAAGATTTTGGCTATAAAAAATTGTTAGATGCAGGTGTCCAGAAGATTGACGGCAAGACCTATACACTTGAAAAACCCTTCTATGCAACGGTTAAAAAAGGGGCTAAAGAACCGACCCTTGCGGTAAAAGATGGCTATCTGACAGTAGATAATGATCTCTACACCTTGTCTGAAGGTATCCGAGATGATATGAAGGTGGAAGAAGGAGCCAAGCCAGAGCTTGTCAAAGAAACAGCAAGTGGGAAAAAGACAACGGCTAAGCACAGTAAATGGCTTTCGCTAGATCACTTCCTGATCTTGATTCCCATTCTTATTCTTGTCATCATTCTCTCGATTGAAAAACAAAGTCGTGAGAGACGCAAAAAAGAGGCTCAAAAGCGCTATAATAAAGAACAAAATAAAACCTAACTGATTGTCAGTTGGGTTTTGTCATTGTCCCATTCCGATATTTTTAGAAAGGATTTATATGAAAAAATTCCGAAATTCTTATGTGGCTTATATGCTACTCTATAGTTTTTATTTTATGTCCACATCTCTCTTTACGACCCTCATTTCCGTCTATTTGATGGGAAAGCACTATAGTGCAACTCAAGTGTCGACTTTGGTATCGGTTGCCTTTTTCTTATCCATGGTAGCCCAACCCTTCTTTGGGTATATCAATGAGCGATTTGGAATCGTAAAAATGACGACCCTCAGTCTGAGTGTGATCATTGGTGGTGTCTTCGGTTTTCTTTGGGCCCCCAATCTCTTTTGGCTGACTGTTTTTTATGGGATTGTTCTAGTCTGTTTGAATGGGACAGCTCCCATGATGGAAGTTTTTGCAACACAAAGTCCATACGCTTTTGGGAAGATTCGCGTTTGGGGAACCATTGGCTACTCGGTCGGTGTCCAAATAGCTGGCTGGGTCTATCATCAGTTTAGTCCCCAAGCAGTCTATTATACGGTTTTGATCACCATTGTATTGAGTCTCTTCTGCCTAAGTGCGGTTCGAATGAAGAAAAAAGAGACAGTCGTAGAAAAGGAAAAACACCCTGTCTCTATTCGTCCTCTTCTTCACAATGGACCTTATCTCTTCTTTATTGTGTTGATTGGGTTGGCTTCAGGGGTTGGAAATATTGGTCATACCTATATTCCTGAGTTGCTCATGGATAGTGGTCTACCAGTCCATATTGCCTCTACGGTTGTAGCTGTCTCCGTCGTAGTGGAAGCTCCCTTGATCTTTTTCTCTGATCGATTCATGGACCACTGGCCTTTACGGGTTTTGATTGCTCTTCCAATCGGAATTATTTTCGCTCAATATGCTGTCTATGCTCTTCCAAGTCCTGTCTTCTTAAAAGTGATAATGACTCTCTTAGCTAAGCACACGACAGGGATGGTTTTGATTATGGTCTCCTTACGGTTTATCGCCCAACAGGTAAATGGCAAAGACTTGGTTCTTGCCATGGCCATTGTCCAAGGAGCTCGTTATTTAGGAACCATTCTTTTACAACTCCTCGCAGCCCTCTGTATTGAAAGAGGTGGTTACCAAGTCATGAGCTTCTTTTTAGCAGGGGTTGTAGGGATCGTCTTTTTGCTGAGCTTTGCCTTAAAAATGCCCCAAGGGAAGGCTCACGGCCTTTTTGGTGGCAAAGTAGACTAATGAAATTGTTACAATTGTATGACTAATCATCGAGGAGTTGGACAGAAACACTGATTTCACAGTGTTTTGTCCAACTTTTTTGCTAATATTAAGAACTAGTGATTAATTTGACAGTCAAAGTATTCGATGGTAGAATGAGGTAAAATAAAAATAAAGGAGACCATTTTATGAAAAAAATGATCCTATCGACAGCTGCTCTTTTGACGATTGTTTCCCTAGCTGCTTGTTCAAATAAGCAAGAAACAAAGAAGGAAACTTCAAATAGTCAATCAACTACTAAAGTGACGAGCAAATCTGCCAACACTACAAAAAGTAAGGATACTTCAACAGATTCAGAAAAAGGGTCAACTTCAAGTGTCGTTACAGATGAGGACATCAGTAAGGCAAAAACAGTGGGCGACTTCAAAAAGTTGTATGCAAAATTAATGGATCAGACAGTTTCTCTTACGGAAGAAGCAGGCTCTTCAGTGACAGGTTCCGCAAAAGAACAATACGATGCAACGATTAGTGCCTTGAAGCAAGAATTAGAAAACCAAAAAGATATCTTTAATGAAGGTTTGGAAAGCATCGGTTCAGATAGTACAGTCGTTCCTAAAGAAGACCGTGAAGCTTTGATCGAAATCTTGAAAGATGCTCGAGACGAGTTGGAAAGTCGTCGTAAAGAATTGAAAGATATGCAGAAAGAATTGAGTAAATCTCCTGTTGCAGATGACGACAGTGATGATTCAGATTCAGATTCTGAAGAATAAAAGGAAGAAAAGGTTGGAATTTCCAGCCTTTTTCTTATTTTTTTTCGAATGATATAGATGAGGAGGTGGGGCGATGTTTATTGCCATGGATAACAATCAAAAGCGGTGGAACTGTATGGAAGAGATCCCAGCTGTGACAGAAGGTCCCTTCTATTGCTTGGCTTGTCATAGTCCAGTGCGTCTAAAAAATGGCTCGGTTCTAAGGGCTCATTTTGCTCATGTAGAATTACAGCATTGTCCCTATCATCACGAAGCGGAGAGTTTTGAACATCTGGAATTGAAAGCAAGTCTTTATAACTGGGCCTCTAGGGAGTCTAAAACAGAGGTAGAAAGTTATTTAGCAGACTTTCAACAAATTGCCGATCTTTTGGTAGTAGACAAGAACTTAGCTTTGGAAGTGCAGTGCAGCTCCCTATCTTTAGAACGCTTGAAGGAGAGAAGTGATGCTTATCGATCCCATGGTTACCAGGTCTATTGGTTACTTGGTAAAAATTTGTGGCTCAAGAAAAGACTAACAAAGCTGCAGGCTGGCTTTCTTTATTTTAGTCAGAATCGCGGGTTCCATCTTTGGGAATTGGATCTGACAAAGAAAGAGCTACGTTTGCAATACCTCATTCATGAGGATTTACGAGGACGATTGCATTATCAAACAGAAATTTTCCCTTTTGGTCAAAAGTCTTTACTGGAAGTCTTACGAACCCCTTATCTTTCGCAATCCATGCAGCAAATGGCAGTCGAGCTCGATCGTACATTTTTAACGTATATCCAGCAGCAACTCTTTTATCGTCACCCAAAGTGGCTGAAACTTCAGGAAGAACTCTATTTGCAGGGACACCATCTGATGGAACTGGGGCTAGATTTCTTTTATCCTCTTTGTCGTCCGATCCTTTCACAGAACTTACTTCAAATTGAAGAGGATGTAGAAGATTACTACCAGCAGTTTATGACCTATTATCAGTCGCAAGGGATCCAACCTGTTCAGATCCTTTATCCCCCACGTTTTTATGCTCAGCAGAAAAGCTAACTTTCTAAGATAGAAATCCTCCCGAAATGTTCATTTTTATGCTAAAATAGTACCATTGGAGGATTAATCGAAATGGTAAAACAACGTAATGAAATTGATGAAAAATACCAATGGGATTTGTCGACAATTTTTGCGACAGATCAAGCTTGGGAAGAAGAAGCAGCAAGCTTAGCTGCAGATATTAAAGCAGCAAGCCACTATGCTGGCCATTTGTTGGATTCAGCGCAAACACTGTTGGATACAACCAATGCATATTTGGAATTGAGCCGTCGCTTAGAAAAGGTCTACGTCTATGCTCATATGAAAAATGACCAAGATACACGAGTGGCTAAATACCAAGAGTACCAATCAAAAGGGATGTCTCTTTATAGCTTGTTAGGTGAAACCTTTGCCTTCTATGAGCCTGAATTCATGGCCATTACGGATGAGCAATACAAAGCCTTTGTGAGTGAGGTTCCAGCCTTAGAACAATATGGTCATTATTTTGATCGTTTGCTAGAGAAAAAAGAACATGTCTTGTCTCAAAAAGAAGAGGAATTACTTGCAGGAGCTGGTGAGATCTTTGCGGCAGGTGGTGAAACTTTTGAAATCTTGGACAATGCAGATATTGTTTTCCCAACTGTACATGATGACAAGGGCGAAGAAGTTCAATTAACCCATGGAAACTATATTTCTTTGGTAGAATCAAAAGATCGTGCCGTTCGTAAAGAAGCTTACGAAGGTCTCTACAAGGTCTATGAACAGTACCAACATACCTATGCTAAAACCTTGCAAACCAATGTGAAAGTTCACAACTTTAATGCCAAAGTTCGCAAATTCTCATCTGCCCGTGAAGCGGCTCTTTCTGAAAACTTTGTACCAGAAAGTGTTTATGATAGCTTGGTAGCAGCTGTGAACAAACATTTGCCACTCTTGCAACGCTATGTGCAATTGCGTTCAAAAATTCTTGGAATCTCAGACTTGAAGATGTACGATATGTATACGCCATTATCCGATACAGACTACAAGTTTACCTATGAAGAATCATTGGCCAAAGCAGAAGAAGTCTTGGCTGTTTTGGGTGAGGACTACCTTTCTCGTGTAAAACGAGCCTTCAGCGAACGGTGGATTGATGTGCATGTCAACCAAGGAAAACGCTCAGGTGCTTATTCAGGTGGTTCTTATGATACCAATGCCTTCATGTTGTTGAACTGGCAAGATACATTGGATAATCTCTTCACCTTGGTGCATGAAACTGGTCACAGTATGCATTCTAGCTATACCCGTGAAACCCAGCCTTACGTCTATGGGGACTATTCCATCTTCCTTGCTGAAATCGCCTCTACAACCAATGAAAATATCCTGACTGAACGTCTGTTAGAAGAAGTAGAAGACGATGCAACTCGCTTTGCTATTTTGAATCACTTCTTGGATGGCTTCCGTGGAACTGTCTTCCGTCAAACGCAGTTTGCTGAATTTGAGCATGCTATCCATAAAGCAGACCAAGAAGGTACCGTTTTGACTAGTGAATTCTTAAACAACCTCTATGCAGAGCTCAATGAAAAATACTATGGCCTTTCAAAAGAAGACAACCCTGAGATCCAATATGAATGGGCTCGGATTCCTCACTTCTACTATAACTACTATGTCTTCCAATATTCAACAGGTTTTGCAGCAGCTTCAGCCTTAGCTGAAAAGATTGTTCATGGAACACAAGAAGATCGTGGTAAATATATCGACTACTTGAAGGCTGGAAATTCTGACTATCCACTCAATGTCATCCGCAAAGCAGGTGTGGATATGGAAAAAGAAGACTACTTGGACGCAGCCTTTGCGGTCTTTGAACGTCGGTTGAATGAATTTGAAGCCCTAGTAGAAAAATTAGGACTCGCATAAGATGGTAGAGTCTTATAGTAAAAATGCCAACCACAATATGCGCCGGCCAGTGGTTAAAGACGAGATCGTTGACTTTATGCGCACGCGTCAAAAACCGGTAGCAGGTGCCTTGGAGGAGTTAGAAGCATTCGCCCGCAAGGAAAATATTCCGATTATTCCGCATGAAACGGTAGCTTACTTTAGACTACTCCTGCAAGCCCTACAACCAAAGAAAATCCTGGAAATTGGGACAGCAATTGGATTTTCAGCGCTCTTAATGGCCGAAAATGCTCCCGATGCACAAATTACCACTATTGATCGGAATGAAGAGATGATTGGCTTTGCTAAGGAAAATCTGGCTAAATACGATCAGAGAAAACAAATCACCTTGCTTGAAGGAGATGCAGTAGATGTTTTGCAGGATTTGACAGAGACCTATGACTTTGTCTTCATGGACTCTGCTAAGTCTAAGTACATCGTCTTTTTGCCACGAATTCTCGAACTCTTAGAGGTTGGGGGAGTCGTGGTATTGGATGATATTTTCCAAGGAGGAGATGTTGCCAAGGACATCATGGAAGTGCGTCGTGGGCAACGAACCATTTACCGGGGGCTTCAGAACCTCTTTCATGCGACTCTCAATCATCCAGATTTGACCGCTAGTTTGGTGCCACTTGGAGATGGTATTTTGATGATTCGGAAAAATGCAGAGACGGTAACCTTGCCAGATCCTAGCTCTTTTTAGGTAAATTTAAGGTATTCTCTCTAATTTGTGGTAAAATAGAAGAAGTTTAAAAAGGAACGGAGAATAATTTTCATGAAGAAAAAACTTGTAGCGGGTGCTGTGACCTTGCTATCAGTCGTAACACTAGCAGCGTGTGCCAATGGCACAAACAAAGATATCGTGACCATGAAAGGGGACACGATCACAGTTTCTGATTTCTATAATGAAATCAAAACCAACCAAGGTGCTCAACAAGTTCTTTTCCAAATGACCATCAATAAAGTCTTTGAAAAAGAATATGGATCAAAAGTTTCCGATAAAGAAGTCGATAAAGAATTGGCTAAACAAAAGAAACAATTGGGGAACCGATTCGATGCTTACTTGGCGCAACAAGGCTTGACGGAAGAAACAGCGAAGAAACAAATCCGTAGCAATATGTTGTTAGAATATGCAGTCAACCAAGCTGCTAAGAAAGATATCAAAGAGTCTGACTACAAGGCGGCTTTTGAATCTTACACACCAGAAGTAACAGCACAAATTATCAAGTTAGATTCAGAAGACAAAGCAAAAGAAGTGTTGGAAGCAGCTAAAGCGGAAGGTGCAGACTTTGCCCAAATCGCCAAAGACAATTCAACAGATACTACTACAAAAGACAAAGGTGGCGAAGTTAAGTTCGATTCAGGAACAGCAGATATTCCATCTCAAGTCAAAGAAGCTGCCTTTAAGTTGGATGAAAATGGGATTTCAGATGTGATCACAGTTTCAGCAGGTCAAAACTATTCTGCTAGCTACTATATTGTCAAATTGAATAAGAAGACAGAAAAAGGTTCTGACTGGAAGAAATACGAAAAACGTTTGAAAGAGATCATTGTTGACGGTCGTAAGCAAGATACCAACTACATCCGTAGCATTATTGCAAAAGCGATGACCAATGCCAATATCAAGGTCAAAGATGATGCCTTCAAATCAACATTTAACCAATATTTGCAAAATATCGGTGTTCAAACGAGCGATAGCAGCTCATCATCTAAAAAATAGTTGACGGTTCCTTTTGGAACTTGTATAATGAAATAGTTGAGAATAAATCATTGTTACTCGGAATCAGAGAAGTGGCGGGGGTGCGAGCCATGGAAGAGAAATGATTTTGCTACTCGGCTGAGACAATTGCATACAAAATGAAGAATGACAAGTTCATTGAATGAAGGTGGTACCGCGGTTTTTCGCCCTTCGTTTAGTGGCTTGTCTTTTGTTTGTGGGCAGTTGTCTGGAGCTTTTTAAAGGAGATCAAAAGATGCGAACCTATCAAGTGAAACAAAAATTTCGATTGGGTGGCGAGCGGTTCGATATCAAAGATGAGTTGGGAAATGTTGAGTACCAGGTTGAGGGATCTTTTCTTAAGATTCCCAAGACTTTTACCATCTATGATAAGAATGGACAAGAAGTGAGCCACATTACTAAAAAAACAATCAGCTTTCTTCCCAAATTTGTGGTTGAGTTGAAGGATGGGGACCGCTTTTTTATCCATAAAAAACTGACGCTCTTTAGAGACAAATACGATATCGAAGATTTGGGACTGAGGGTACAAGGAAATATCTGGGACCTAGAATTCAAATTGTTTGATGATCGGGATCAAATCGTCGCTGAGATTAGCAAGGAACTCTTTCATCTAACCTCTACTTATCAAGTATCGGTGTATGAGGATGAATACGCTGATTTAGTCATCTCACTGTGTGTCGCCATCGATTATGTCGAAATGTTAGAAGCTAGCGCAAATTAATCTTAAAGAAATTAGGAGACAAATATGAAACAATTATCTAGTGCACAAGTCCGCCAAATGTGGCTTGATTTCTGGGCAAGCAAAGGCCACTCTGTAGAACCATCTGTTAGCTTGGTTCCAGTAAACGATCCAACCCTTTTGTGGATCAACTCAGGGGTTGCCACTCTTAAAAAATACTTCGATGGAACTATCAAACCTGAAAATCCACGGATTACCAATGCTCAAAAAGCCATCCGTACCAACGATATCGAAAACGTAGGGAAAACTGCCCGTCACCATACCATGTTTGAAATGTTGGGGAACTTCTCTATCGGAGATTACTTCCGAGATGAAGCCATTACCTGGGCTTATGAGCTTTTGACAAGCCCTGAATGGTTTGACTTCCCTAAAGACAAACTTTACATGACTTATTACCCTGACGACAAGGATTCATACAACCGTTGGATCGCTGTTGGGGTAGATCCAAGTCACTTGATCCCAATCGAAGACAACTTCTGGGAAATCGGTGCGGGGCCTTCTGGACCAGATACAGAAATCTTCTTTGACCGTGGAGAAGCCTTTGACCCTGAAAACATCGGTCTTCGTCTGCTTGCAGAAGATATCGAAAACGATCGTTATATCGAAATCTGGAACATCGTCTTGTCACAATTTAACGCTGACCCATCTGTACCTCGTAGTGAATACAAGGAATTGCCACACAAGAACATTGATACGGGCGCTGGTTTAGAGCGTTTGGTAGCCGTTATCCAAGGGGCTAAGACAAACTTTGAAACAGACCTCTTCATGCCAATCATTCGTGAAGTTGAGAAGTTGTCTGGTAAGGTCTATGACCAAGATGGCGACAACATGAGCTTCAAGGTCATTGCAGACCACATCCGTTCGCTTTCATTTGCGATTGGGGATGGTGCTCTTCCTGGAAATGAAGGTCGTGGTTATGTCCTTCGTCGTTTGCTCCGTCGTGCCTCTATGCATGGTCAAAAATTGGGTATCAACGAGCCTTTCCTTTACAAACTCGTTCCAACTGTTGGAAAAATCATGGAAAGCTACTACCCAGAAGTGCTTGAAAAACGTGATTTTATCGAAAAAATCGTGAAGAGCGAAGAAGAGTCATTTGCCCGCACTCTTCACTCAGGTCAACACTTTGCCCAAACCATCGTTGAAGACTTGAAAGCCAAAGGTCAAACAGTGATTGCTGGTCAAGATGTCTTTAAACTTTATGATACATACGGATTCCCAGTAGAATTGACAGAAGAAATCGCTGAAGAAGCTGGAATGACTGTCGATCGTGAAGGCTTCGAAGCAGCCATGAAGGAACAACAAGAACGTGCGCGTGCATCTGCTGTCAAAGGTGGATCTATGGGGATGCAAAATGAAACCCTTCAAAACATTACAGTTGAAAGTAGCTTCAACTACAATGCTAGCCAATTGCCTTCTAAGTTGGTGGCTATCGTAGCGGACAATGCAGAAGTAGAGGCTGTTTCAGAAGGAACTGCATCACTGATCTTTGCAGAAACTCCATTCTACGCTGAAATGGGTGGACAAGTTGCGGACCATGGTCAAATCTTGGATGCTGCAGGAAACGTCGTAGCGACGGTGACAGATGTTCAAAAAGCACCAAATGGACAACCACTTCATACTGTTGAAGTTCTTGCTCCTCTTGCCTTGAACCAAGAATACACCTTGGCGATCGATACCAATCGTCGTCATCGTGTCATGAAGAACCACACTGCAACTCACTTGCTCCATGCCGCTCTTCACAATATCCTTGGTAACCACGCAACCCAAGCAGGATCTCTCAACGAAGTAGAATTCCTTCGCTTTGACTTTACCCACTTCCAAGCCGTAACTCCTGAAGAATTGCGCGCTATTGAACAACAAGTCAATGAAAAGATTTGGGAAGCGATCGCAGTCGAAACGATTGAAACAGATATCGATACTGCTAAAGAAATGGGAGCCATGGCCCTCTTTGGTGAAAAATACGGTAAAGAAGTCCGTGTTGTAACGATCGGTGATTACTCTGTTGAGCTCTGTGGTGGTACTCACGTAGGCAACACTTCTGAAATTGGTCTCTTCAAGATTGTCAAAGAAGAAGGGATCGGATCAGGAACTCGTCGTATCTTGGCAGTGACCGGTAAGGAAGCCTTTGAAGCTTATCGTGAACAAGAAGATGCACTGAAAGCAGTCGCAGCAACCTTGAAAGCACCTCAACTCAAAGAAGTCCCTCACAAGGTTGAAGGTCTTCAGGAACAACTCCGTCAATTGCAAAAAGAAAATGCAGAATTGAAGGAAAAAGCAGCAGCAGCGGCAGCAGGCGATGTCTTCAAGAATGTTCAAGAAGCAAACGGACACCGTTATATTGCCAGCCAAGTTTCTGTATCAGATGCAGGTGCCCTTCGTACCTTTGCAGATAACTGGAAACAAAAAGACTACTCTGATGTGCTTGTTCTTGTCGCAGCCATCGGTGACAAGGTCAACGTCCTTGTTGCTAGCAAGACAAAAGATGTGCATGCAGGTAATGTGATCAAAGAATTGGCTCCAATCGTCGATGGACGTGGTGGTGGTAAACCAGACATGGCCATGGCAGGAGGAAGCAACCAAGCGAAGATCCAAGAATTGTTGGATGCCGTAGCAGGTAAATTGTAATAAACAGAAGAGGCTGGATGTTTGTCCAACCTCTTTTTTCAAAAAAAAAGCAGATCCAATTAGAAAAAGATTGCAGCAAAAAAACCTTTCCGTCTGGAAAGGTTTCAGATTGAAGATAAAGTCTTCTAAAAAACTTTCCTTAGGTGAGTACGGACGTCAGCGAACTTCAAAGAAGTTCCATGACTTAGTTTTGGACCTAAGGTTCCAAAACTCCCGAGTGCTAGAAACATGATTGTTTCTAGCACTTTTCTCACGGCGGAAAGTTTTTAATCTTCAAAAAATAAAAGTCACTTTTTGAAAATCATCTATCTGTTTTATGTAAAACAATAGGTTGTCTATATTTAAAAACCTTTCCAGATGGAAAGGTTTTTGTCTTATAGGCCGTAGTTGTAATCGTCATCCTGCATGGCTTCTACTTCACCGAGAAGGTAACCATTTCCGACTTGAGAGAAGAAGTCGTGATTAGAAGTACCGGTTGAGATTCCGTTCATGACGATTGGGTTAACGTCATCTGCTGAGTCTGGGAAGAGCGGATCTTGTCCCAAGTTCATGAGGGCTTTATTAGCGTTGTAGCGAAGGAAGGTCTTGACTTCCTCAGTCCAGCCAACACCATCATAGAGGCTCTCTGTGTAGCCTTCTTCATTCTCATAGAGGGTGTAGAGAAGATCATACATCCATTCTTTGAGTTTCTCTTGTTCGTCTTCTGGTAATTCGTTAAATCCAAGTTGGAACTTGTAGCCGATATAGGTTCCGTGAACTGATTCGTCCCGAATGATCAACTTGATGATCTCAGCTACGTTGGCTAATTTGTTGTTTCCAAGATAGTAGAGAGGTGTGAAGAAACCAGAGTAGAAGAGGAAGGTTTCAAGGAAAACGCTGGCGACTTTCTTTTCAAGAGGGGTCCCATTGAGATAGATTTCGTTGATGATTTCTGCCTTCTTTTGAAGGAAAGGATTGGTGTTGGTCCATTCGAAAATCTCTTCGATTTCTGACTTGGTATTCAAAGTAGAAAAGATAGAAGAGTATGACTTAGCATGGACAGATTCCATAAATTGGATGTTGTTAAAGACAGCTTCTTCATGGGGAGTACGAATATCCGCACGAAGAGCCTGAACACCTGTTTCAGATTGCATGGTATCTAGAAGGGTCAATCCCCCAAAGACTTTACCAACTAGGTCTTTTTCTTTATTAGATAACTTTCTCCAGTCATCCAAGTCGTTTGACAAAGGGATACGTGTATCCAACCAGAATTGCTCTGTCAGTTTTTCCCAGGTCGATTTATCGATGACATCTTCGATCGCATTCCAGTTAATGGCTTTGTAGTATGTTTCCATTTGCATCACTTTCTTTTTCTATTCATTCAATCGTTACTATTCTACCATAAATTGATAGAATACCGCACAAAAAGTCGGCGAACCGACTTTTGATAGCTATCTAGGATAGCGGATTAGATGACACAGCTTTCACATTGGTTGGCGCCAACTTCTCCACCATCATCTGTAAAGGTACGGACGTAGTAGATAGACTTGATACCCTTGTTAAAGGCGTAGTTCCGAAGGATAGACAAGTCACGAGTGGTTTGTTTGTTTTCAGTTTTCCATTCGTAAAGACCCTTTGGAATATCGCTGCGCATAAAGAGAGTCAGTGAAAGACCTTGGTCTACATGCTCAGTTGCGGCAGCATAGACATCGATGACTTTTCGCATATCCATGTCGTAGGCAGAAGTGTAGTAAGGAATCGTTTCCGTTGACAATCCTGCTGCAGGGTAGTAGATCTTACCGATTTTCTTCTCTTGACGTTCTTCAATCCGTTGTGTAATTGGGTGGATAGAAGCAGATACGTCATTGATGTAGCTGATAGATCCATTTGGTGCGACAGCTAGGCGGTTTTGGTGGTAAAGACCATCTGCTTGAACTTTAGCACGCAGTTCTGCCCAATCCTCTGCACTTGGGATAAAGATATCTTTAAAGAGTTCTTTGACACGATCAGATTTTGGTACAAATGCTCCAGTCGTGTACTTATCAAAGTAAGTACCGTTGGCATAGTCTGATTTTTCAAAGTTGTGGAAGGTAACACCACGTTCGCGCGCAATGTTGTTTGATTCTACGAGAGTCCAGTAGTTCATGAGCATGAAGTAGATGCTGGTGAACTCGACAGACTCAGGTGATCCGTATTCAATCAATTGTTGCGCAAGGTAGCTGTGAAGTCCCATAGCTCCAAGACCAAAGGTATGCGCTTGGCTGTTTCCGTGGTCGATTGTAGGAACAGCTACAATGTGGGAGCTATCTGTGACGAAGGTCAAAGCACGAACCATGGCACGAATCGAACGACCAAAGTCAGGTGAGGTCATCATGTTGACTACGTTGGTTGAACCAAGGTTACATGAGACGTCTGTCCCCATTTTAATGAATTCTTGAGCATCGTTGATCAAGCTTGGCTCTTGAACCTGGAGGATCTCTGAACACAAGTTACTCATGATGATCTTGCCATCAACAGGGTTTGCACGGTTAGCAGTATCGATGTTAACTACATATGGGTAACCAGATTCTTGTTGCAATTTAGAAATTTCAGTTTCCAAATCACGCGCCTTAATTTTTGTCTTGCGGATGTTTGGATTAGCAACCAACTCATCGTATTTTTCAGTGATGTCAATGTAGTTGAATGGCACTCCGTATTCACGCTCTACAGAGTAAGGGCTGAAGAGGTACATTTCTTCATTTTTACGCGCCAACTCGTAGAACTTGTCTGGTACGACGACACCAAGTGAAAGAGTCTTGACACGAACTTTTTCATCGGCGTTTTCTTTCTTAGTAGAAAGGAAGGCGATGATGTCTGGGTGGAAGACGTTGAGGTAAACGGCCCCGGCCCCTTGGCGTTGTCCCAATTGGTTAGAGTAAGAGAAGCTATCTTCGAAGAGTTTCATAACTGGAACGACCCCAGAAGCAGCTCCTTCATAGCCCTTGATCGGTGCGCCAGCTTCGCGAAGGTTGCTGAGGGAGATTCCAACCCCACCACCGATACGTGAAAGTTGAAGGGCAGAGTTGATGGAACGACCGATCGCATTCATGTCGTCGGTTACCTGGATCAAGAAACATGAAACTAATTCTCCACGGCGGGCACGTCCAGCATTCAAGAAAGAAGGAGTAGCTGGTTGGTAGCGTTGGTGAATGATTTCATTTGCGATGTCTTTCGCAATTTCTTCATTTCCATCCGCAAAGTAGAGGGCATTGAAGAAGACACGGTCTTCCATGCTTTCTAGATAGTATTCTCCATCATTTGTTTTCAGAGCATACTGGTTATAGAATTTATAGGCAGCCATGAAGGACTTGAATTGGAAGTTTTGATCTTTGATAAATTGGGCCAATTCTTCCAAAAATTCAGGACGGTATTTCTCGATAAAAGCTCTCTCAATGTAATTGTGCTCGAGAAGGTACTGAATCTTGTCTGTAATCGAGTCAAAGGCTTTAGTATTTGGTACAACATTTTCTTTAAAGAACGCATCCAAAGCTTCTTTATCCTTATGAAGCATGATTTGGCCGTTTACTGGACGGTTGATTTCATTGTTAAGACGAAAATACGTCACATCTTCAAGAGATTTTAATCCCATAATAATCCTTTTCTAGTTCAAAAAAATGAAGAGGAGAAGTCCTCTCTTTCCAAGTAAAAAGTCTAGTGTTAGGTTGCTAACGCTAGACCCTATTTAAGCAAAATACTGTGTTTATTAAGAAAGTTTCTTCAACTTAGCTGGTTGAAAACCAGAAAATACTTCATCCGGTGTTTGAATAACTGGAGCAGCATTGAAACCAAGGTTCTTAACATGCTCTACAAATTCCGGCTGTTCATCTAAGTTAATTTCGCGGTATTCCACGTGATTGCTATCGAGGAATCGCTTGGTCATTTTGCATTGAACACAATTATTTTTTGAATAAATGGTTACCATTTTTTTCCGTTCTCCTATCGAAATATAAATCTGTAAACAGTATAAACAAAATCCAGCAACTTGTCAACAAAATAAAACTAAATATTGTGCAAAGAGATGAAATTGAGTTTTCAAAGCACAATATATTGTGGTGAGCGAAAAGTGTGAAAATCGAAGAAATGGGATAGGAATAGGCTTTAAAGCATCTTTAATTAGTTATAATTTTTTGGTGAATCAATATCCTGTGGTTCAAGAGCTTTTTTTCATTGAAAGCGGAGGAAAATGTTACTTATAATATAGTAGAAAATTGAAAAGATATTTTCTCTATTCTTCAGGTGCTTCTTAAAATGTATCTAAATTGGGATTTTTCGCAGTCTTTTTCTGTAAGTCAGTGATAAAAATCTTGAAAAAAATTTCAAAAGATGATATAATACCAAATTGTAAGGGTTATCAAAAGGTAACTCAAAAACTATTTTTAAAAAGGAGAGTCAAACTATGGCTTCTAAAGATTTCCACATCGTGGCAGAAACAGGTATCCACGCACGTCCAGCAACTTTGTTGGTTCAAACTGCTAGCAAATTTGCTTCAGATATTACTCTTGAATACAAAGGTAAATCAGTTAACTTGAAATCAATCATGGGTGTTATGAGCCTTGGTGTTGGTCAAGGAGCAGACGTTGTAATCTCTGCAGAAGGTGCTGACGCTGATGATGCTATCGCAGCTATTTCAGAAACAATGACTAAAGAAGGATTGGCTTAAAAATATGACAAAAATGCTAAAAGGAATTGCAGCATCTGACGGTGTTGCCGTTGCTAAGGCATATTTGCTCATTCAACCAGACTTATCATTTGAGACTGTTTCAGTCGAAGATACAAGTGCAGAAGAAGCTCGTTTGGATGCAGCTCTTGAAGCTTCACAAAACGAGCTTTCTCTTATTCGGGAGAATGCAGTAGCAAGCCTTGGTGAAGAAGCAGCGCAAGTTTTTGATGCGCATATGATGGTTCTTGCTGACCCTGAAATGATTGGTCAGATCAAAGAAACGATTCGTACGAAAAAAATCAATGCAGAAGCTGGCTTGAAAGAAGTCACTGACATGTTCATTGCGATCTTTGAAGGAATGGAAGACAATCCTTACATGCAAGAACGTGCAGCAGATATTCGTGACGTTACCAAACGTGTCCTTGCCAACTTGCTTGGTAAGAAATTGCCAAACCCTGCTTCTATCAATGAAGAAGCAATCGTGGTTGCGCATGACTTGACTCCATCTGATACAGCACAGTTGAACAAAAAGTATGTAAAAGCTTTTGTCACGAATATCGGTGGACGTACAAGTCACTCAGCTATCATGGCTCGTACACTTGAAATCGCAGCTGTTCTTGGTACAAATAACATTACAGAACTTGTCAAAGATGGCGATGTTTTGGCTGTTTCAGGGATCACTGGTGAAGTTGTGATCAACCCTACTGAAGAACAAATCGCAGAGTTCAAAGCAGCTGGTGAAGCTTATGCTAAACAAAAAGCTGAATGGGCTCTCCTTAAAGATGCGAAAACAGTGACTGCTGATGGAAAACACTTCGAGTTGGCTGCTAACATCGGTACACCTAAAGATGTTGAAGGTGTGAACGATAACGGTGCAGAAGCTGTTGGTCTCTATCGTACAGAATTCTTGTACATGGATTCTCAAGACTTCCCAACTGAAGATGACCAATATGAAGCTTACAAAGCAGTTCTTGAAGGTATGAACGGTAAACCTGTTGTCGTTCGTACAATGGATATCGGTGGGGATAAAGAACTCCCTTACTTTGATCTTCCTAAAGAAATGAACCCATTCTTAGGTTTCCGTGCTTTGCGTATCTCTATCTCTGAGACAGGTAACCAAATGTTCCGTACACAATTGCGTGCCTTGCTTCGTGCATCTGTTCACGGTAAATTGCGGATCATGTTCCCAATGGTTGCTTTGTTGACTGAGTTCCGTACAGCTAAAGGTATTCTTGAAGAAGAAAAGGCTAAATTGCTTGCGGAAGGTGTTGCTGTTGCAGACGATATCCAAGTAGGGATCATGATTGAAATCCCAGCTGCAGCAATGCTTGCGGATCAATTTGCTAAGGAAGTTGATTTTTTCTCAATTGGTACAAACGACTTGATCCAATACACAATGGCTGCTGACCGTATGAACGAACAAGTTTCATACCTTTACCAACCATATAACCCATCTATCCTTCGTTTGATCAACAACGTGATCAAAGCGGCGCACGCTGAAGGCAAATGGGCAGGTATGTGTGGTGAAATGGCCGGTGACCAAACTGCTGTTCCACTTCTTGTCGGAATGGGCTTGGATGAGTTCTCTATGTCAGCGACATCTGTCCTTCGTACACGTAGCTTAATGAAGAAACTCGACACAGCTAAAATGCAAGAATACGCTAATCGTGCTCTGACTGAATGTTCAACAATGGAAGAAGTTCTTGAACTTTCAAAAGAATACGTGAACGTAGACTAAGAGTCGATCAAGACTAAGACAAATTTGTCTTAGTCTTTTTTTACATTGTACATAAAAATGTTCATTTTATTCGTAATAAACTAGTTAGTAATAAAAATAGTGATTTAAATGTTCGGTTTTTTCTTTAATTTTCCTCGTATATATAGTATAATCGTAAGTAAGATTAGGAGGAAAGCGAAGGAATGAAGTAAAAGGTTCGGAAGAGAAAATGAAAGAACTTTTCCTGATAAATTTACATGATTTTACAGGAATCAACTTGAAAATTAAGTGATTTTATAGTAAAATAAAAACAAATAGAAAACGCTTTCAAAAGCAAAGAGGTGAGTATATGGATAGAAGCACAGACTTATGGACATTTGGAAGAGGGGATAATTTCCATCTTCAAGAGTACTTAGGAGCTCACAAGGAAACAAGGGGAGAACAAGAAGGCTTTACCTTCCGTGTTTGGGCTCCCAATGCTCAGGCGGTGGATCTGATTGGTGATTTCACTGATTGGGAAGCTCGTAAAATTCCAATGGTTCGTAATGAAGGAGGCGTCTGGGAAGTCTTCTGTTCCGATGCAAAAGAGGGGGATATTTACAAGTATTTGGTGACTCGACAAAATGGTCATCAGGTGCAAAAAATCGATCCTCTAGCGTTATGGATGGAAAAGAGACCCAATACAGGATCTATTATTAAGACCATTCCAGAGAAAAACTGGAAAGATGGTCTCTGGAGAGCACGCCGCAAAAAACTTGGTTTTAAGGAACGACCTGTTAATATTTATGAGGTTCACGCAGGATCGTGGAAACGTAATGAGGATCACAGTTCCTATACCTTCAAACAACTAAAGGAAGAATTGATTCCATATTTGGTGGAGATGAACTACACCCACGTGGAATTTATGCCAGTGATGGCTCATCCATTGGGCTTGAGTTGGGGCTATCAGCTCATGGGATATTTTGCACTCGAGCAGACTTATGGTAGCCCAGAAGAGTTTCAAGACTTCGTGGAAGAATGCCACCTCAACAATATCGGAGTGATCGTGGATTGGGTACCAGGACATTTCATTATCAATGATGATGCCTTGGCTTATTATGATGGAACACCAACCTTTGAATACCAGGATGAACATCGGGCCCATAACTACGGATGGGGAGCCTTGAACTTCGATTTAGGGAAGAATCAAGTCCAGTCATTCTTGATTTCTAGTTTGAAGTTTTGGATTGATACCTATCATTTAGATGGGATTCGGGTCGATGCTGTGAGCAATATGCTCTATCTTGACTACGATAGTGGTCCATGGACACCAAATATTGATGGTGGAAACCTCAACTACGAAGGCGTTCATTTCCTTAGACGGTTGAATGCGATTATCAAGAACGAACACCCAGATGTCATGATGATTGCAGAAGAAAGTTCTGCTGGTCAAAAGATCACGGGTCCTGAAGAAGAAGGTGGACTTGGCTTTGACTATAAATGGAATATGGGTTGGATGAATGATATCCTTCGATTCTACGAAGAAGATCCCATCTACCGGAAATTTGACTTTAACCTGGTAACCTTTAGTTTCATGTATGCATTTTCTGAAAACTTCTTACTACCATTTTCACACGATGAAGTGGTGCATGGTAAGAAGAGTTTGATGCATAAGATGTGGGGAGATCGTTACAATCAATTTGCTGGACTCCGTAACCTCTTGACCTATCAGATTTGCCATCCAGGTAAGAAATTACTCTTTATGGGTTCAGAATTTGGTCAATTTTTGGAATGGAAGTCAGAAGAGCAACTGGAATGGGGCAATCTAGAGGATGAAATGAATGCTAAGATGCGTCGTTTTACTTCTCAGCTCAATCATTTCTACAAAGAACACAAGGAATTGTGGGAGATTGATGATAGCTTTGATGGCTTGGAGATTATAGATGCAGATAACCGGGATCAGAGCGTCTTGTCTATGATCCGGAAAAATCGTAAAGGCGATCTTCTGGTGTGCGTCTTCAATATGGCACCAGTAGAACGCAAGGACTTTACGATTGGTGTGCCTGTATCAGCGGTCTATGAAGAAATTTGGAATACAGAATTAGAAGAATGGGGAGGTGTCTGGAAAGAGCACAATCCGACAGTTCAGTCTCAAGAGGGACTATGGAAGGATTATGAACAAACCTTGACCTTTACTTTGCCGGCTTTAGGAGCTAGTATTTGGAAGGTGAAACGGAAGGTTCGCAAAACGAAATCTAAAACATCAGATAAGAAATGACGATCGGTTGACTCTATGGGAGTCCAAGCTTTAAAAAGAGGAAGTAGTCAATGAAGAATGAAATGCTCGCTTTAATTCTTGCCGGAGGGCAAGGAACACGTCTTGGAAAATTAACCAAAAACATCGCAAAACCTGCGGTTCAATTTGGTGGGCGCTATCGGATTATCGATTTTGCGCTATCAAACTGTGCCAACTCAGGAATTCACAATGTTGGTGTGATCACACAGTACCAACCACTGGCCCTTAACAGCCATATTGGGAATGGTTCCAGCTGGGGCTTGGATGGAATCAATACAGGTGTGTCTATTCTCCAACCTTATTCAGCTAGTGAAGGAAATCGGTGGTTCGAAGGAACTAGTCATGCGATTCTCCAAAATATCGACTATATCGACAGCATCAATCCGGAATATGTCTTGATTCTATCTGGGGACCACATCTACAAGATGGATTACGATGACATGCTTCAAGCACACAAGGATAATAACGCAAGCTTGACTGTTGCCGTCCTAGATGTCCCTTTGAAGGAAGCAAGCCGTTTTGGAATCATGAATACAGATGCTAATAATCGGATTGTCGAATTTGAAGAAAAACCAGCGGAACCAAAATCTACCAAGGCTTCCATGGGGATTTACATCTTTGACTGGGCTCGTCTGCGCAATATGTTGGTTGCTGCTGAAAAGAGCGATATCGATATGTCAGACTTCGGTAAAAATGTCATTCCAACTTATCTAGAATCAGGCGAAAGTGTTTATGCTTATGAATTCAATGGCTATTGGAAAGACGTTGGTACAATTGAGTCTCTTTGGGAAGCCAATATGGAATATATCGATCCAAATAATGCCTTGGATAGTCGCGATCGTCACTGGAAAATCTATTCACGCAACCTCATTTCTCCACCGAACTTCTTTGGGGAACATGGCCACATCGAAGATTCTCTTGTCGTCGATGGTTGTTCGGTAGACGGTACAGTCAAACACTCCATCTTATCAACAGAAGCTCAAGTTCGTGAAGGAGCAGTTGTCGAAGATGCTGTCGTGATGAGCAATGCCATTATCGGTAAAGGAGCTGTTGTGAAACGCGCGATTATTGGAGAAGGCGCAGTCATTGCAGAAGGTGTCGTGATTGATGGAACAGAGAAAGTACAAGTTGTCGGTTACAATGAAAAAGTGGGGGTAGCAACAGATGAAGATTGATAAATATTCAGCCATTTTAGGAAATACAGTTGGGTATCATGATATGTCCACTTTGACCAGCCATCGTCCGGTAGCCTCCCTACCGTTTGATGGGAAATACCGCTTGATTGACTTCCCATTGTCTAGCCTTGCGAATGCTGGTATTCGTAGTGTTTTTGGGATTTTCCAACAAGAAAATATTAGTTCGGTCTTTGACCATATTCGTTCAGGTCGTGAGTGGGGCTTGTCTACTTTATTGAGCCACTATTACCTCGGAATCTATAATACTCCAGTTGAAAATACAACGGTAGGGCCAGAATACTACCAACAATTATTGACCTATTTGAAACGGTCTGGTTCCAACCAAACAGTTGCTTTAAACTGTGATGTTTTGATGAATATTGACCTCAATCAAGTTTTCCACTTGCATAATAGCGTTGACCGTCCGATTACAGTTGTTTACAAAAAGTTGCATCTTCAAAATATCTCTGAAGTCAATGCTGTCTTGAAAATTGATGAAACAGACCATGTTACAGAGCAAAGACTTTTTGATGGCAAGGATCCTGACGAAGTCTACAACATGTCAACAGATGTCTTTATTGTGGACACTCCTTGGTTGATTGAAAAAATTGAAGAAGAAGCCAAGAAAGAATACCCACAAAAATTGCGCTATATCTTGCGTGATTTGGCAGTGGAATACAATGCTTTTGCCTTTGAATATACAGGCTACCTTGCCAATATTCATTCAGTGGAATCCTACTACCATGCAAACTTGGATATGTTGGAAAACCAAAAATTCATGAAGCTCTTTTCACCAAATCAAAAAGTGTATACGAAAGTGAAGAATGAAGAACCAACGTATTATTCCAAGACTTCACATATTAAATCGTCTCAATTTGCTTCGGGTAGTATTGTAGAAGGAACCGTTGAACGCTCCGTTGTTTCACGTCGGGTACACCTTCATCAAGGTTCAGAGGTCCGCAGTAGTCTTCTCTTCCCTGGTGTTGTGATTCATGAAAATGCAATCGTCGAACATGCCATCCTGGATAAGGGTGTCGAAGTGGCTGCTGGTGTGACGATTCGTGGGACAGAAGAAGCACCTGTCGTGGTTAAAAAAGGAACGATTGTTACAGAGGATATTGTCTAATGAAACTATTATTTGTTGCAGCTGAAGGAGCACCGTTTTCTAAAACAGGTGGTTTGGGAGACGTTATTGGCGCTCTTCCTAAATCCTTAGCGAAAAGTGGTCATGATGTGCGCGTGATCCTCCCTTACTATGATATGGTAGAGGCCAAGTTTGGAGATCAAATCGAAGATGTCTTGCATTTTGAGACCAAGGTTGGCTGGAGAAGTCAATATGTTGGTGTGAAACGCATTGTGCGCGATGGCGTCACCTTCTACTTTATTGATAACCAACACTATTTCTTTAGAGGACATGTGTATGGTGACTTCGATGATGGCGAACGCTTTGCCTTCTTCCAGCTCGCGGCCTTAGAAACGATGGAACGAGTTGACTTCATTCCAGATGTTCTTCATGCCCATGATTACCATACGGCGATGATTCCTTTCTTGCTGAAGGAAAAATACCGTTGGATTCAAGCTTATCATGGAATTAAAACAGTATTGACTATCCATAATTTGGAATTCCAAGGTCAGTTCGACCCAGGAATGTTGTGGGACCTATTCGGAGTTGGATTTGAACGCTATGCAGATGGAACGCTTCGGTGGAATGATTGCCTGAACTGGATGAAAGCTGGTATTCTATATGCTGACCGTGTAACAACCGTTTCTCCTAGCTATGCGCATGAGATTATGACTGCTGAATATGGTTGTGGCTTGGATCAGATCCTTCGAATGGAGTCTGGCAAGGTGACCGGAATTGTTAACGGGATTGATGCAGATCTGTATAATCCTGAAACGGATCCACTCTTGACGTATCACTTCAGTCTCTCAGATCTTTCAGGTAAAGCAGCTAGCAAACGAGCTCTTCAAGAACGTGTCGGTCTACCTGTTCGCGATGATGTTCCTTTGTTTGGGATCGTCTCTCGTTTGACACGTCAAAAAGGCTTTGACGTTGTGGTAGAAGAGTTGCATCAACTCTTGCAAAAGGATATTCAGATTGTCTTGCTCGGTACAGGAGATCCTGGATTTGAAAATGCCTTTGCTTGGTTTGGTCAAGCCTACCCAGATAAACTTTCAGCGAATATCACATTTGATGTCCAATTGGCCCAAGAAATCTATGCAGCGTCGGATGTCTTCTTGATGCCAAGCCGTTTTGAACCGTGTGGTCTTTCTCAAATGATGGCCATGCGTTATGGAACCCTTCCTTTAGTGCATGAAGTCGGCGGACTTCGAGATACGGTCCAACCGTATAATGCTGTTGATGGAAGTGGAACAGGCTTTAGCTTCAATAATTTGTCTGGCTATTGGTTTAACTGGGCAGTTGATGAAGCCTTGGCTGTCTACTACAATGACAAACAGGCTTGGTATGGTCTGCAAGAGCAAGCTATGACGCGTGACTTCTCATGGGATACGGCTAGTCAACGATACAATGATTTGTACCAATCCTTATAAATAGATCTATAATACAAACGCCTTTCGAGGCGTTTTTTGTGTTGCTTTCTTCCTATAAAGAAAACGGTTTATTTTTTTGAGTTATAGAGCTTGCTAAAATAGAAGAAAAAAGATAAGATAGGTAAAGGTAAAAAATCCCGGGAAGGTTCTTATTTCTGGAAAGGATCCCATCCTCTCTAAAAATAATCAGGTCCCTGCTCGAGGGTTAAATATTACTATATAGGAATTTTAGGATGAAAAAAGCGAAACAAACGTTTGAAAAAATGACCAAATATTCGATTCGGAAATTAACTGTCGGTGTTGGTCCGGTGGCCATTGGAGCCTTTTTATTAGGAGGAAGCCTGTTAGGGGCTCGTCCTGTCCAAGCAGATCAGGTGACCCTACCTGCTCATGTGCACTTAGGATATGTGACAGAAGAAGAGCTGACCGCTGAAGAAAAAGCACAGGTGATTCATGCAATCCCTGAAGAGTATCAAAATGAAGATACTTTCTATCTCGTCTATAAGAAGAAGGAAGCAACTCAGTCGGTTCTTCCTCAAACAGGAAGTCAGGAAGTTGGCCTCTTTGGCCTAAGTTTAGCTACAGCTTCCTTTGCGGTCCTCTTACTCTCTAAAAAGCACCGGAAGAAGGTCATGGGCGTCCTTTTGATTGGAGCTATGGGACAAAGTCTTCTACTTCCAGTTGAAGTCGCAGCCCTACAAAATCAAGTTTTGCGTGCCTATAATCAGGATCTTGCGATCGCATCGAGCAAAGATCTTGCAAATGGCGTGATTCAAATTGACGGTTATGACTATATTGGTTATCTGCGCTACCCGTCAGTCCAAAAGACGAGCTTACGAGAGCCAAAGGCTATGCAGGAAACGAAACCTTCTGTAGAAGGAACGATCAAAACAAGTACAGGTATTCCACAAGTGGAAGCACAAGCGCGTGTGACCCCAGAAGTCTCTCCAGCCTTTCCTCAAGTTGAAAAACCAAGCCTGGAAGTCTCTACTGAGCCTGTGCCATTTGAAACTGTCAAACAAGCTGATCCTACATTACCTAAAGGGCAAACCAAGGTGCTGACTGCTGGTCAAAATGGGGAGCGGACCCTATTGACAGAAGTGAGTGTGGTAGATGGACAAGAAGTTCGCAGAGTCGTTGAAAGCAAGGTCACTAAAGAACCAGTTTCACAAATTCTTGCTGTTGGGACAAAAGAAGATGCCCAACCAACCCCTCAACCCAATCCTTCTCCAGTTGTAACGGCTAAGGGGACACAAGAAGAAGGTCATGTCGGTGAAGCTCCTGTTCAACCGGAGAAGCCAACCTATACAGGTGTGGTGGAAGCTAAGGGAACACAGGAAGAAGGCCATATCGGCGAAGCTCCTGTTCAACCAGAGAACCCAGCCTATACAGGTGTGGTAGAAGCTAAGGGAACACAGGAAGAAGGCCATGTCGGCGAAGCCCCTGTTCAACCAGAGAACCCAGCCTATACAGGTGTGGTGGAAGCTAAAGGGACACAAGAAGAAGGCCATGTTGGCGAAGCCCCTATTCAACCGGAGACCCCAACCTATACAGGTGTGGTGGAAGCCAAGGGGACACAGGAAGAAGGCCATGTTGGCGAAGCTCCCGTTCAACCGGAGAATCCAACCTATCAAGTTACGGAAGGGACAGTAACAGAGACAGAAACGGTAATCCTTCCATATGAAACAGAGTATGTAACGGACGCCAATCGTTACACCGATGAAGAAAGCCTCCTTCAAAAAGGAGAGGCTGGTAGTCAGGAGATTCGTCGTGTTTATAAGACGGTCAATGGTGAGAAGATTGGAGAGCCTCTCAGTACGACAACTGAAACGGTAAAAGCTCCTGTGCCAGAAAAAATTAGTCGTGGGACTAAGGCGATTGAAGGCCAAAAAGAGGAAGTTGCTTTTGAAGAAATTCCATTTAAGACGGTAACCGAACAAGATGCTACCTTGCTAAAAGGAACCGAAAGGGTTTCTCAAGCCGGTAAAAATGGGAAGAAGAAAATCACCAAGGTCTACAAGACCATTAAAGGTGTCAAAACAACGGATGCTCCTACAATTTCCGAAGAAGTGGTAGAACAAGCGCAAGATCAGATCATTCAACAAGGGACAAAGGAATTAGACAAGCCAACCTTGACCTTGACCAATCTTGATCAGGAAGTGTTGAAGCGCAGTGCTAAAGCTACTTATCGTTTGGATAAACCAGACGGTGTGACCATCAAGTCTATCCAGGCTGTATTGAAGAAGGGCGATCAAGTGGTGAAAACTTTTGCCCTTTCAGAGACGGACTTAGCAGCTGCCTTAGCGGACTTAGACTACTACAAGGATTATACGCTCGCAACGACCATGGTCTATGACCGTGGAAATGGGGATGAAGAAGAAGTTCTCAAGGAAGAACCACTGAGAATTGATCTTAAAAAAGTTGAAATCAAAAACATCAAGGAAACCAGTCTGATTAGCGTGGATGACCAAGGTCTTGAGATCGATAGCAGCCTCTTGTCTGAAACACCATCAGATGTGAAGCCTTACTACTTAAAGGTCACTACCCATGATAATAAGGTTACAAAACTAGCCGTTGATAAAATTGAAGAAGTAACGGTAGATGGCGTGACCCTCTACAAAGTAACAGCCAAAGCTCCTGATCTCATCCAACGGACTGCGGACAACCAGTTCAGTGAGGACTATATCCACTATATTGCGAAACCAAAAGCACATGAAGGTGATGTCTACTACAATTTCAACGAACTTGTAAAAGCCATGCAAGCCAATCCGACTGGAACCTTTAAACTGGGTAGCAATATGAATGCGGCTAATGTCCAGCCAGCAGGGAAATCCTATGTGACCAATGCCTTCAAGGGAATTTTGGAAAGTACGGATGGAAATAAATTTGCCATCCATAACATTACAAGACCATTATTTGGAAACATCGAAGGTGGCTCGGTTAAGAATCTCTTGCTTGAAAATGTCAATATTGACCTACCTGGGACAGATCGAGTAGCACCAATCGCAGGTGTCATCAAAAACAATGCAACTGTTGAAAATGTTAAAGTAACAGGAAGTGTTGTTGGGAACAATGACGTAGCAGGGATCGTCAATAAAATTGATGGTAGTGGGAAGGTCAGCAATGTTGCCTTTATCGGGAAACTGCACGCTACTGGCAACAAAGGTGGCTATCTAGCGGGTGTTGTTGGTGAGAACTGGAAAGGTGTCGTTGAAAAAGCTTACGTTGATGCTGAAATCACTGGGAACAAAGCCAAAGCTGCAGGTCTCGTTTATTCCTCTCAAAATGGTGGAAATAACCACACAGTGGGTAAAGAAGGGGTTCTCAGAAACTCCGTTGCTAAAGGTTCAATTGAACTCAAAGAAGCAGTTCAGTCTGGTGGATTACTAGGGACCAACTGGGCCTTGGGGACTATTGAAGACAACATCACCATGATGAAAGTCAAAACGGGTGAGATGGTCTTTGGTCACTCAGATATTGACGCAGATGATTATTTCACCTATTCAAGAACCAAGCGCAATTACAGTGTGGAAGGCGTGAGTGAAGGGAAGAAAACCTTTAACAACTCCCGTAAAATCCCTAGCATCTCGCTGGCAGAAGCTGAGCAGAAAATCGAAGCAATGGGAATCACTGCTGATAAATTCACCAGCAGGAAACCAATTGAAGATACGCTCAATCACCTTGTTAGCAAAGACGATCAATACAAGGCTATCACTGCTTACGATGCGACTCGTGAGCTAGCTTACCGCAATATTGCTAAATTGCAACCATTCTACAACAAAGAATGGATTGTCGACCAAGGGAATAAATTGGCTGCAACGAGTCCTCTCTTGACCAAGGAAGTCTTGTCTGTGACTGCTATGAAGGGCAATGATTTTGTTACTGAACTAGCTGATGCTGATCACATCCTGATCCATTATGCCGATAAGACAAAAGATATCTTTAGCATTTCACCGAAAGAGTCTAAAGTCAAACAAGTCAAAGAGTACAGTGTGGCGGAGCTCGGTGAAGTGGTCTATACGCCAAATATGGTGGACAAAGACCGGAGCGATCTCATTGGTGCGATCGTTGAAAAATTAAGCCCTGTCGAATTACAATCAGATCCAATCTACACACATCTTGGTCGAACAGGTCCTAACAAAGTCAATGCCATTAAGAACCTTTACCTTGAAGAAAGCTTCCAAGCAGTCAAGGATAATCTGACTCACTTTGTCAAACAACTAGTTGAAAACCAAGATCATCAATTAAATACAGATGAGGCTGCCAAACGGGCCCTTATCAAGAAAGTTGATGACAACAAGGCCGCTGTTCTTCTTGGTTTGTCATACCTCAATCGCTATTATGGAGTGAAGTTCGATGATGTCAATCTCAAACAGCTCATGTTGTTCAAGCCAGATTTCTATGGGAAGAATGTTGATGTCTTAGACCGCTTGATTGAAATTGGTTCAAAAGAAGACTACATCAAAGGGACTCGTACCCACGATGCCTTCCGAGAAGTCGTGGCTAAATCGACTCTTTCTGGGAACCTAAATGACTTCTTGAAGTACAATATGGAGCTCTTCACAAAAGAGACAGACTTGAATGATTGGTTCATTAAAGCAACCAAAGACAATGTCTATATTGTGGAGCCTGAGACGACCAATCCAGCTTTCGCATCTGCTAAGCATAGAGCCTATGAGGGCTTAAACAATGATGTTCACGGTAAAATGATCTTGCCACTCTTGAACTTAAAAGATGCCCATATGTTCTTGATTTCAACATACAATACCATGGCTTATAGTTCCTTCGAGAAATATGGTAAGAACACGGAAGCAGAGCGGAATGCCTTCAAAGCGGAAATTGACAAGGTGGCGAAAGGGCAACAAAATTATCTCGATTTCTGGTCACGTCTAGCAACGGATAAGGTTCGCAATCAACTCTTGAAGAGCAATAATATGGTGCCGACCCCTGTCCTTGATAACCAAAACTACAAGGGCATTAGTACAGACCGTTACGGCCATACCAACAGTGGCAAAGATGTCGCTCCAATCCGTGAATTGTATGGTCCAACCGATCGTTACCATGCGACAGATTGGCGCATGGGAGCTGTGGCGCGAATTTACGGAAACCCATATAAAGACGACTCTGTTTTCTTCATGGTGACCGATATGATCAGTGACTTTGGGGTCTCTGCCTTTACCCACGAAACAACGCACGTCAATGACCGCATGGTATACTTAGGTGGTTGGAGACACCGAGAAGGAACCGATATCGAAGCCTTTGCCCAAGGCATGTTACAAACGCCATCCGTATCCAATCCAAATGGGGAATACAAGGCCTTAGGTATCAACATGGCCTATGAACGTCCAAATGATGGGAACCAATGGTACAATACCAATCCAAATGATTTGAAGTCACGTGACGAAATTGATCGGTATATGAAAGGCTATAACGACACCCTCATGCTTCTGGATTACCTAGAAGGAGAAGCTGTCCTCAACAAAGGCAGTCAAGACTTGAACAATGCATGGTTCAAGAAGGTTGATAAACAATACCGAGGGGCTAACACCAAGAATCAATTTGATAAGGTACGTCCTTTGAGCGATGAGGAAAAAGCGATCACCTTACATTCAGTAGATGATCTCATCACCAACAACTTCATGACCAATCGTAGTCCTGGAAATGGAGTCTATAATCCATCTGACTTTGGCTCCGCCTATGTGACGGTACCGATGATGACAGGGATCTATGGTGGAAACACCAGTGAAGGGGCTCCTGGAGCCATGTCCTTCAAACACAATACCTTCAGACTCTGGGGTTACTATGGCTATGAAAAAGGCTTCTTAGGCTATGCTTCAAACAAGTATAAACAAGAATCCAAACAAGCAGGTCATGCGACGCTAGGGGATGATTACATCATTCAAAAGATTTCTGATGGGAAATTCAGTACCCTTGAAGACTGGAAGAAAGCCTACTTCAATGAAGTGGTAACCAGTGCCAAAAATGGACTTCAGGCTATTGAAGTGGATGGGACTACTTATAGCTCTTATGAGGACTTAAAACAAGCCTTTGCAACTGCGGTTGAAAAAGATCAGGCCAGTTTGAAGAATGGTTCTGTCAAATTTGACAATACCCTTGCCTTGAAAGAAAAAATCTTTAAGAAATTACTGCAACAAACAGACAGTTTCAAAACGTCTATCTTTAAATAATCGAATTCTCTCATCTGCTGAGCAGGTGAGAGTTTTTTAGAAGAAAAAATGAATAGAGGTGGACAAAGCGTCTAAAAATTAAAAGAAATCAATCGTAGATAGGAAAAATTATCATATTAAAAAAATAACGTAATTTCACTAAAACGCTTACTTTGCTAGGAAATATTTGACTATTATATCTTTTAGGAGTAAACTAAGGAGGTAAAATTTATAAAAGGAGAATTCATCATGAATTTAACATTTTTAGGTCTTTGTTTAGCCTGTTTTGGTGTATCACTGGCAGAAGGTTTGATGATGAGTAGCTTATTGAAATCTGCGTCTCGTCAACCAGAAATTATCGGTCAATTGCGTAGTCTTTTGATCCTTGGTGTTGCCTTTGTCGAAGGTACTTTCTTCGTAACCTTGGTTATGGCCTTTATTATCAAATAGACGCTTCTATTTTAGAAAAGGAGGTGTCAAACCTTGGAAGAAAGTATCAATCCAACGATTACTCTTGGACCTGTATCTTTTAATTTGACCCTACTTGCTATGACCCTGATTTCTGTTTTCGCCGTTTTTGGCTTCATTTATTGGGCCAGTCGAAAAATGTCGATCCGACCAAAAGGCAAACAAAATGTGCTGGAATACGCATATGACTTTGTCGTAGGCTTTACAAAAGGAAATATTGGGGAACATTACATAAAGGACTATTCCTTGTTCTTGTTTGTTCTTTTCCTCTTTCTTTTAGTAGCCAATAACATTGGATTGATGGCTAAAATCGAAACGACCAATGGTTACAATTTGTGGACATCACCAACCGCTAACCTGGGTTATGACTTTGCCTTTTCATTTTTGATCACCTTAATCGCCCATGTAGAAGGAATTCGCCGACGTGGTGTGAAGGAATATTTAAAGGCTTTTGTGACACCTGGATTTATGACCCCCATGAATATTTTGGAAGAATTAACGAACTTTGCCTCCTTGGCACTTCGGATCTTCGGAAATATCTTTGCGGGTGAGGTATTAGCAAGCTTGCTCGTGAACTTATCACACCAAGCTTTCTATTGGTATCCAGTTGCCTTTATTGGTAGCATGGCATGGACTGCATTTTCAATTTTTATTTCATGTATCCAAGCCTATGTGTTTACCATGTTGTCATCAATCTATATTGGTAAGAAAATTAATGGCGAAGAGTAAGTAGAGGAGGAGTAGAAGAATGCATGTATCAATGAGTGAAATTATTGGTAACTTTATTCTCATTGCTGGTTCCTTCCTATTATTAATCTTTTTAATAAAGAAATTTGCATGGAACAATATCAATGGAATTTTAGAAGCGCGTGCCAAAAAGATTACAGATGATATTGATGGAGCAGAATCAGCTCGTCAAAAAGCTGAGGAACTAGCAAGTAAACGTGAAGAAGAGTTGGCAGGTAGCCGCAAAGAAGCTGCGTCTATCGTCGAAAATGCAAAGGAAACTGCAGAAAAGAACAAATCTCAGATCCTTTCAGAAGCCACTCAAGAAGCAGTACGTTTGAAAGAAAAAGCGCAACAAGAAATTGCGCATAACAAAGAAGAAGCATTGAACAGTATCAAAGGCGATGTGGCAGATCTCACTGTCAATCTTGCCGGCAAATTGTTGAGTCAACAGCTGGATGCTGAAGGTCAACGCCAACTGATCGATCGCTATCTTGAT
The DNA here is from genome assembly GCF_031582885.1 of Streptococcus parasanguinis. Taxonomy (NCBI): domain Bacteria; kingdom Bacillati; phylum Bacillota; class Bacilli; order Lactobacillales; family Streptococcaceae; genus Streptococcus; species Streptococcus parasanguinis. The sequence goes on along the minus strand of NZ_CP133988.1, from coordinate 1,827,303 downwards.
GAATTAGGAGAAGCCTAATGGACAAAAAGCAACTGATGGTGATTGAGAGATATACCCAGCCTTTTGTTCAATTGGTCTTTGAAAAAGGAGAACAAGATCTAGTCTTTGAAAAATTGACCCAAATCAAGGCTATTTTTGAAGAGACTGGACTTGCTAACTTCTTAGCTCATATCGGTGTAGAGGATGAAGAGAAAGCAAAAAGTCTAAGACTTTTTCAACCCTCTGATTCACAATTACTCGACCATTTGATTGAAGTGGTTATTCTCAATCATCGTGAAGCCTTATTTTATGACATTGTAACGATTTGTTTGGATCAGATTCAACTGTTGAGCAACGCTTTTGTCGTCACTGTTACGACGGTTGCTGGTTTGGATCCTGTTCAAGAGCAAAAGCTAATCCCCATTATCGAAAGAAAATTTGGGATTCAAGTTCGCTCGATCCAACAAAAGATCGATCCAGATTTAATTGGTGGCTTTGTCGTGACAGCCAATCATAAAACGTTGGATACCAGTCTCAAACACCAATTGCAAGTTATAAAATCTAAATTGAAATAGAAAGTGGTGTGAATTTTGGCGATTAACGCACAAGAAATCAGCGCTTTAATTAAGCAACAAATTGAAAATTTCAAGCCAAACTTTGACGTCACTGAGACAGGTGTTGTAACCTACATTGGTGACGGGATTGCCCGTGCTCATGGTCTTGAAAATGCCATGAGTGGTGAGTTGTTGATCTTTGAAAATGGCTCATACGGGATGGCCCAAAACTTAGAGACAACGGATGTCGGTATCATCATCTTGGGTGATTTCACGGATATTCGTGAAGGAGACTCTGTCCGTCGTACAGGTAAAATCATGGAAGTCCCTGCAGGGGATGCCTTGATTGGTCGGGTTGTCAACCCACTTGGCCAACCAGTAGATGGTTTGGGTGAGATTGTGACAGATAAATTCCGTCCAGTCGAAACACCAGCTCCTGGTGTTATGCAACGGAAATCTGTCTCAGAACCCCTACAAACTGGTTTGAAAGCCATTGATGCCCTTGTTCCAATCGGACGTGGTCAACGGGAATTGATCATCGGGGACCGTCAAACAGGGAAAACTTCGATTGCTATCGATACCATCTTGAACCAAAAGGGTCAAGACATGATCTGTATCTATGTGGCGATTGGTCAAAAAGAATCAACAGTTCGTACGCAAGTAGAAACTCTTCGTAAATACGGAGCCATGGATTATACGATTGTGGTAACCGCTTCGGCTTCTCAACCGTCTCCATTGCTTTACTTGGCACCTTATGCCGGTGTTGCCATGGCAGAAGAGTTCATGTATAACGGTAAACACGTTTTGATCGTCTATGATGATTTGTCAAAACAAGCCGTAGCCTACCGTGAATTGTCCCTTCTTCTTCGTCGTCCACCAGGACGTGAAGCCTTCCCAGGGGATGTCTTCTATCTCCACAGCCGTTTGTTGGAACGTTCAGCTAAAGTTTCAGATGAATTGGGTGGTGGCTCTATTACAGCCCTTCCAATCATTGAAACCCAAGCAGGAGATATTTCTGCTTATATCGCAACCAACGTGATTTCGATCACAGATGGACAAATCTTCTTGCAAGATAGTTTGTTCAATGCTGGTATTCGTCCAGCCATTGATGCAGGTTCTTCTGTATCCCGTGTAGGGGGAGCTGCCCAAATCAAGGCTATGAAGAAAGTTGCAGGTACCCTTCGTATCGACCTTGCTTCCTACCGTGAATTGGAAGCCTTCACGAAATTTGGTAGTGACCTGGATGCTGCGACTCAAGCGAAATTGAACCGTGGTCGCCGAACAGTTGAAGTCTTGAAACAACCCGTTCATGAACCATTAACAGTTGAAAAACAAGTCGTGATCTTGTATGCCTTGACTCATGGTTTCTTAGATAGTGTTCCAGTAGACGACATTCTTCGTTTCCAAGAAGAGTTGTTTGATTACTTTGAAGCACATTATAACCAAATCTTTGAGACGATTCGTTCGACACATGATCTTCCAGCAGAAGAAGAACTGGATGCAGCCCTTACAGAATTTGTCAACCAGTCAAATTTCAAATAGAAATAGGAGTGGAAGATGGCAGTTTCATTAAATGATATAAAAAATAAAATTGCATCCACTAAAAATACCAGTCAAATTACCAATGCCATGCAGATGGTGTCTGCTGCTAAACTTGGGAAATCTGAGCAAGCAGCCAAGGATTTTCAGGTTTATGCCGCTAAGGTACGTAAGTTACTAACTGACTTGCTCCATGGACATGAAACTGAGAATGCCAAGTTCCATCCTATGTTGGTGAGTCGGCCGGTAAAAAAGACAGCTTATATCGTGATTACATCCGATCGTGGTTTGGTCGGAGGTTACAATGCCTCCATCCTTAAAACCATGATGGAAATGAAGGCTGAATACCATCCAACTGGAGATGACTTTGAAGTGATCTGTATTGGAAGTGTCGGTGCGGATTTCTTCCGTGCCCGTGGGATTCAGCCGGTTTATGAATTGCGTGGTTTGCCTGATCATCCTAGCTTTAAGGAAGTTCGCAAGATCATTTCGAAAACAGTCCAAATGTATCAGGAAGGCTTGTTTGATGAGTTGTACGTCTGTTACAACCACCACGTTAACAGTTTAACTAGCCAAATGCGGGTGGAACAAATGCTTCCAATTATTGATTTGGACCCCAATGAAGCGGATGAGGACTATGTATTGAATCTAGAATTGGAATCTAGTCGAGATGCCATCTTGGATCAATTGCTTCCTCAATTTGCTGAAAGCATGATCTATGGTGCCATTATTGATGCTAAAACAGCTGAAAATGCTGCTGGGATGATGGCCATGCAAACTGCAACAGACAATGCCAAGAAAGTCATTGATGAATTAACGATTCAATACAACCGTGCTCGTCAAGCAGCGATTACACAAGAAATTACTGAAATCGTTGCTGGTGCTAGCGCCCTTGAATAGTTGTCGGATACAATTTTATATACAAAAACAGATGCTCGAAAGAGAACTTTTGAGCAGTAGAAATTACTTAGAATAGGAGAATGACATGAGTTTAGGCAAAATTTCTCAGGTCGTAGGTCCCGTCGTAGACGTTGCCTTTTCCGTTGGAGATAAACTTCCTGAGATCAATAATGCGCTTGTAGTCTATAAAAATGACCAACAAAAATCAAAAGTCGTTCTTGAAGTAGCTTTGGAACTTGGTGATGGGGTCGTACGGACCATTGCCATGGAATCAACTGATGGTTTAACACGTGGAATGGAAGTCTTGGACACTGGTCGTCCAATCTCTGTTCCTGTCGGAAAAGAAACCTTGGGACGTGTCTTCAATGTTCTTGGAGATACCATTGACTTGGATCAACCTTTTGCTGAGGATGCTCCTCGTGACTCCATCCACAAAAAAGCTCCATCCTTTGACGAGCTCTCTACTTCAGAAGAAATTCTTGAAACAGGGATCAAGGTTATTGACCTCTTAGCCCCTTATTTGAAAGGTGGGAAGGTCGGACTCTTCGGTGGTGCCGGAGTTGGGAAGACCGTCTTGATTCAAGAATTAATCCATAATATTGCCCAAGAACACGGTGGTATTTCTGTATTTACCGGTGTTGGGGAACGGACACGTGAAGGGAATGACCTTTACTGGGAAATGAAAGAATCTGGCGTTATTGAAAAAACAGCCATGGTCTTTGGACAAATGAATGAGCCACCTGGAGCACGGATGCGTGTTGCTTTGACTGGTTTGACCATTGCGGAATACTTCCGTGATGTCGAAGGTCAGGACGTTCTCTTGTTTATCGACAATATCTTCCGTTTCACTCAAGCCGGATCTGAAGTATCAGCCCTTTTGGGACGGATGCCATCAGCCGTTGGTTACCAACCTACTTTGGCAACTGAAATGGGTCAATTGCAAGAACGGATTACGTCAACGAAGAAAGGTTCTGTTACATCGATCCAAGCCATCTATGTGCCAGCCGATGACTATACAGACCCAGCGCCAGCAACCGCTTTTGCTCACTTGGATTCAACCACCAACTTGGAACGTAAATTGGTACAATTGGGGATCTACCCTGCGGTGGATCCATTGGCATCAAGCTCACGTGCCCTTTCTCCAGAAATCGTAGGAGAAGAACACTATGCAGTAGCTTCTGAAGTCAAACGCGTCCTTCAACGTTACCATGAATTGCAAGATATCATTGCGATCTTGGGGATGGATGAATTGTCTGACGAAGAAAAGACCTTGGTTGCTCGTGCTCGCCGGATCCAATTCTTCTTGTCACAAAACTTCAACGTTGCGGAACAATTTACGGGTCAACCTGGTTCTTATGTACCAGTTGGAGAAACTGTTCGTGGCTTTAAAGAAATTTTGGATGGGAAATATGACCATCTTCCTGAAGATGCCTTCCGTGGTGTTGGATCGATCGAAGATGTGATCGCCAAAGCTGAAAAAATGGGATTCTAAGAAGAGGTGAAAGATGAGTCAAATGAACGTCCAAATCGTTACACCGGATGGACTGGTTTATGATCATCATGCCGCATTTGTATCTGTCAAGACAATTGATGGTGAATTAGGGATTTTACCTCATCATATCAATACCATTGCGGTTTTGGCTGTAGACCAAGTAAAGGTTCGTCGTGTCGACGATGACAAACATATTGATTGGATTGCAGTCAATGGTGGGATTATCGAAGTAGCTGATAATGTCATTACCATTGTTGCCGATTCTGCCGAACGTGCTCGAGATATCGACATTAGTCGTGCAGAACGTGCCAAACTGCGAGCTGAAAAAGCGATTGAAGAAGCCAAAGATCAGCATTCGGTTGATATGGAACGTCGTGCTAAAATTGCTCTTCAACGCGCCATTAACCGGATTAATGTCGGAAATCGTTTATAAGATATTCAAAATAAGGTGGAGGTCTTGTCCTCACCTTATTTTTGTTGGGAGAGAATCAAAAGAAGAAAGTACGGACCAAATATGGTATAATAGCTGTATGATTCAAATGATTTTTAATCTTTCAAGCCATCTATTGTTTATCTTTTTTGCCTATTACCTATTGATGAACTTGGTTCAATGGGAAAAGTTTTTAAAAGTAAGTGCTGAAAATGCAGTTAAAATCCGTTTTTTGATCTTGATGATCAGCGTTGGAATAGGCTATCTAGCAAGCTCATTTTTTATTAGTGTCTATGAGATGAGTCGGCAGATTTTTATTGGCCAATTCTAGCCACATTTTATAAAAAATATGGTATGATAGAAAGCGTGACTTTAAGAAATAGGAGAACAATCCCGTATGGAAAAAATAATCGTTAATGGTGGTCATAATCGACTGGTTGGAACCGTTAAAATCGAAGGAGCAAAAAATGCTGTCCTTCCTCTTCTTGCTGCAACAGTTCTAGCAAGCGAGGGCGTGACAACCTTGAAAAATGTACCTGTGTTATCAGATGTCTTTACAATGAACAATGTTGTTCGTGGTTTGAATGCACAAGTAACCTTCAATGAAGAAGAAAATACAGTTGTTGTAGATGCGCAAGCAAAATTATCAGAGGAAGCGCCTTATAAATATGTGAGTAAGATGCGGGCTTCTATCGTTGTCTTGGGTCCTGTCTTGGCACGGAATGGCCATGCCAAAGTTTCCATGCCTGGTGGCTGTACGATCGGGAGTCGTCCGATTGACCTCCACTTGAAAGGGCTGAAAGCTATGGGAGCTGAAATCACCCAAACAGCTGGCTATATTGAAGCAAAAGCAGAACGTCTCAAGGGAGCACACATTTATATGGACTTCCCATCAGTAGGTGCGACACAAAATATTATGATGGCCGCAACCTTGGCAGATGGAGTCACTGTGATTGAAAATGCAGCTCGAGAACCTGAAATTGTTGACCTAGCTCTCTTGCTCAATAAAATGGGGGCTAATGTCAAGGGTGCAGGAACTGAGACCTTGACCATTGTTGGTGTGGAAAGCTTGCATGGTGCAAACCACAATGTTGTGCAAGACCGCATCGAAGCTGGAACTTTTATGATTGGGGCAGCCATGACTGGTGGAGATGTCTTGATCGAAGATGCCATTTGGGAACACAACCGCCCGCTTCTATCTAAGATGCAGGAGATGGGGGTGACGGTAACCGAAGAAGAAAATGGAATTCGGATTCAATCGGATATCAGTAAGCTCCGTCCAGTGACCGTTAAAACCCTTCCGTATCCAGGATTCCCAACCGATATGCAGGCTCAATTCACAGCCTTGATGGCCATGGCTAAAGGTGAGTCTACCATGATTGAAACGGTCTTTGAGAATCGCTTCCAGCATTTGGAAGAAATGCGTCGGATGGGCGTTCACTCAGACATTATGCGGGATACAGCTCGCATCGTTGGAGGGGAAAGCTTCCAAGGTGCAGAGGTCATGTCGACCGATTTACGAGCTAGTGCAACCTTGGTCTTGATGGGCTTGGTAGCAGAAGGAGAGACGAAAGTCAGCAAATTAAGTCACTTAGATCGTGGTTATTATCAATTCCATGAGAAATTGGTGGCATTAGGTGCAGACGTGAAACGTGTAGAGGAAGAAGACGATGAAAACTAATCTTCGCTATGTTGGAAAACAGCTAGGAATTGTCCTCCTGTTGGCTGTGATTGGAATCATCATTTTTGCAGTTGGTTTGGTCATTGGCTATGGAGTGATTGGCGATGGAAAAAATCCATGGTCCATCCTCTCTCCGGACACTTGGTCAGAGATCATTGGAAAGCTAACAGGCAAATAAGCTTTTAACTAAAATTGAGTAAAAAGGAGAGCAGCGAATCGAGTCAATGACCCATCTAGCGCTGCTCTTTTTTGGAGAGAGATATGGCAAAACAAACAGTAAGCAAACGAACCAAACAAACCCTAGCAGGTTTTGTGGTGGCAACGGCCCTAGCTATTGGGGGCTATTATTTTAATCAACCGACGGTAAAAGAAGCGACAGATCGGGTTGTTTCGGTGGTGACTAGTAGCCAACAAGAAACACCTAGTAAAGAGTTAGCTAGCTCTGTACTAACGAAATCTGCCCGTTCACAATTAGGGAATGACTTGGAATGGAATGGTGCTGGAGCCTTTGTAGTTAAGGGAAATCGAACAGATCTAGATGCCAGTGTGGCTAGTCAACCCTATGCGGATAACAAGACAAAAGAAGTGAATGGAAAGACCGTACCGACGGTTGCGAACGCTATTATGACCAAGGCGACTCGCCAGTACAGAGATCGAGATGCAACAGGTAGTGGCCTAACCGATTGGAAACCAGCAGGTTGGCATCAGGTCCATCATCTGTCAGGCGAGTATGACCATGCTGTGGATCGGGGCCACCTATTGGGCTATGCCTTGATCGGTAATCTCAAAGGTTTCGATGCTTCGACGAGCAATCCCAAAAATATCGCTGTACAAACGGCTTGGTCCAATCAAGCCAATGACCCTCATTCCACCGGTCAAAACTACTATGAGACCCTGGTCCGAAAAGCACTGGATAAGAACAAGCGGATCCGCTATCGGGTCACCTCGATCTACAACCATCCAGAAGATCTGATTCCATTAGGATCACAGATCGAAGCCAAATCGAGTGATGGGACCCTTGAGTTCAATGTCTTTGTTCCCAATGTTCAAAGTGGGATTAGCCTGGATTATCAGACAGGAAAAGTAACCGTTCATCAATAAGCCAGAAAGCATGGCTATTTAAGTTATTTTTAAGAATGGAGTGTTACAATGGCATACCTTCTTTAAGAGAAAGGAGAATGTATGAGAACCATTTTTCGATTTTTCAGAGGAATCCTTCGCATGGCTTGGAGTCTTTTTTGGGGATTTTTCTGGACCATTGCCATCAGTTTTCTCGTTCTAGTGGGGATCATCTATTTCACAGATTCTCCTAGTTCTGGTATGGATGGGTTTGGACGAGCTGCCCAAAAGGTTGTCTATCAAGTCGGCAATTTATTTGGTGATAAGGGCTTTGCATCGCGCTTTGGGATGGCGCCTAGCTCACAGACCACGCAGACGGACAATCATGAGCATAGTGGCGCTCGCTGGGAAAAAGCGGAGGCTACGGTCTATTTGGATCCCAATATCAGTCAAACTTTTGTAAAAGCTTATCGGGATGCTATTGAGGCTTGGAACCAAACAGGCGCCTTTACCTTCAAGTTGGTTACAAATGAAAAAGAGGCTAATGTGGTTTTGACAGAAATGGATAACGCATCCGTTTCTGCTGCAGGAGAGACTGCCTCTCAGACCAACCTCTTAACCAACCGCTTCACCCACATCACAGTGCGTCTCAATCGCCATTATCTTTTAAATTATGTCTATAACTACAGTTATGATCGGATTGTCAATACAGCTGAGCATGAGCTAGGCCATGCCATTGGGCTGGACCACACTGATGGAGAATCGGTCATGCAACCGGCTGGCTCCTTCTACAGTATCCAGGATACAGATGTGGAAGCAGTCCGACAATTGTACAAGGAAGAATAAAATACAATTTATCATTGAAAAGTTCTGGGCCCCAAGGGCTCAGGATTTTTTTGATGGCTCGTCTTTCCTTGTTTAATCTGAAAAAAGATAGTAAAATAGGGACATGATTATTTTACAAGCCAACAAAATTGAACGCTCTTTTGCAGGGGAGGTTCTTTTTGATAATATCAGCCTGCAGGTGGATGAACGGGACCGGATTGCCCTGGTCGGAAAGAACGGAGCCGGTAAGTCAACACTCTTAAAAATCTTGGTGGGAGAAGAAGAGCCGACTTCTGGGGAAATCAATAAAAAGCGGGACCTTTCTCTCTCTTATTTAGCCCAGGATAGTCGATTTGAGTCGTCCAATACTATCTACGATGAGATGCTCCATGTCTTTGACGATCTCAGAAAGACCGAGAAAACCTTGCGGCAGATGGAGCTTGCGATGGGGGAAAAAACTGGGGCTGACTTAGAAAAACTCATGCAGGATTATGACCGTCTATCAGAAGAATTCCGTCAGGCTGGTGGCTTTACCTATGAGGCAGATATCCGCGCCATTCTCAACGGCTTTAAGTTTGATGAGTCCATGTGGCAGATGAAGATTGAAGAGCTGTCTGGTGGGCAAAATACCCGTCTAGCTCTGGCCAAGATGCTTCTAGAAAAACCAAATCTCTTGGTACTGGACGAGCCGACCAACCACTTGGATATTGAGACCATTGCCTGGTTGGAAAACTATCTGGTCAATTATAGTGGGGCCCTTCTCATTGTCAGCCACGACCGGTATTTCCTAGATAAGGTCGCAACTATTACCTTGGATTTGACCAAGCATTCCTTGGACCGCTATGTCGGCAATTACTCCAGCTTTGTGGAGCAAAAGGAGCAAAAACTGCTGACCGAAGCCAAGAACTACGAGAAGCAACAAAAAGAAATTGCGGCGCTGGAAGACTTTGTTAATCGTAATTTGGTGAGGGCGTCGACTACCAAGCGGGCCCAGTCTCGGCGCAAGCAGTTGGAAAAAATGGAGCGCCTAGACAAGCCAGAAGCTGGAACTAAGTCAGCCCATATGACCTTCCATTCTGATAAGACATCGGGGAATGTCGTCTTGACAGTAGAAGAGGCAGCCGTCGGCTATGACGATCAAATCCTGTCAGAGCCTATTAATTTGGATATCCGCAAGATGAATGCGGTCGCTATTGTAGGACCAAATGGGATCGGGAAATCTACTCTTATTAAGTCTATTGTCGGGCAGATTCCTTTTATCAAGGGAGAAGCTCGTTTTGGGGCCAATGTCGAGGTAGGCTACTATGACCAGACTCAGAGTAAGCTAACCCATCACAACAGTGTCTTGGATGAGCTCTGGAATGACTTTAAACTGACACCAGAAGTGGAGATCCGCAATCGCCTGGGAGCCTTTCTTTTCTCTGGGGATGATGTTAAGAAAACCGTCGGCATGCTGTCAGGTGGAGAGCGGGCGCGTCTGCTCTTGGCCAAGCTGTCCATGGAGAATAACAATTTCTTGATTCTCGACGAGCCGACTAACCACTTGGACATCGATAGCAAGGAAGTGCTGGAAAATGCCTTGATTGATTTTGATGGGACCTTGCTCTTTGTCAGTCACGACCGTTACTTTATCAATCGGGTGGCTACACAGGTCTTGGAACTGTCAGAAGAGGGCTCAACTCTTTACCTAGGCGACTATGACTATTATCTGGAGAAAAAAGCTGAGTTAGAAGCCCTAGCTGCAGCACAAGCAGAAGCTTTGCCTGTTTCTTCTACGGAGGAAGTCACCAGCAATGACTATCACCTGCAAAAGCAAAACCAGAAGGAACTCCGGAAAATCACCCGTCGCATTGAGCAATTGGAAGCAGAGATGGAAGAGCTGGACCAGAAAATCCAAGACATCACCGAAACCATGCATAGCACCAACGATGCAGCTGACTTGGTTCAACTGCAAAGCGAGCTGGATCAACTAACTGCCCAGCAGGAAGCGGTCATGGAAGAGTGGGCAGAACTGTCAGAGCAGGTGGAATAGATGGAAGATCTTGGAAAAGTTTTTCGTGAATTTCGAATCAGTAAGAATTGTTCGTTAAAAGAAGCTGCGGGCCACTAATGACGCCGGCGAACACATGGAGAGCCAGTAGCAAATCGACCAGCTGACCGCCGCCCAAGAAGAAGCCATGCTAGAATGGGAAGAACTAGCGCAGTAAGTATAGTTTTCTAATTTGTATAAGGAGAACATTATGGCGACTGAAAATGATTGGTTTATGAAGCAGGTTAAAGGTGTAGCCAACATGATTGGTACAACTTTGCGCCTACAGATTCAAAATTTAGATTTGGGGCAGTATGAGGATGAGGAAGGAAGGCTCATCAACGGGGCTCACTATCTTCAGCAAGTTCTAGAAGAGCAGCGCTTTGCAGAGGCCATTTCTTTTGTTGAAGAGCAGATGAAACGCCTACCTCTTCATCAGTATGATCTATTGGTTGATTGGCTGATTTCCTACTTAAGACAATTAGATGTTTCCGTGAAAGAAGATCAAGGATTCTACGAAGGGTACTTGCAAGAGTTAGAAAGGCACTTAAAGGAATTTAAGTGGTAATCAAATGGAAGATTTAGGCAAAGTTTTTCGTGAATTTCGAATCAGTAAAAATTATTCGTTGAAAGAAGCTGCAGGAGAGGCCTGCTCGACCTCCCAATTATCCCGTTTTGAATTGGGGGAGTCGGATCTGGCTGCTTCGCGCTTCTTTGACATTTTGGACAATATCCATGTGACGATTGAGAATTTTATGGATAAGGCCAGAAATTTTCAACACCATGAGCATGTCGCTTTGATGGCCCAGATTATTCCACTTTACTATTCAAATGATATTGCAGGTTTTCAAAAGCTTCAAAGAGAACAACTTGAAAAAGCCAAACATTCCACCAATCCCCTCTATTTTGAGCTGAACTGGATCCTGCTACAAGGCCTGATTTGCCAGAGAGATGCCAGCTACACGATGAAGCAACCTGATCTGGATAAGGTGGCGGATTACCTCTTTCAAACGGAAGAATGGACCATGTATGAGTTGATCCTCTTTGGCAATCTCTACAGCTTTTATGATGTGGACTATGTCACACGGCTTGGGAGAGAAGTGATGGAGCGTGAAGATTTCTACAAAGAAATTGGTCGCCATCGAAAACTGGTCTTGATTCTAGCTCTGAATTGCTACCAGCATTGTTTAGAACACCGTTCTTTTGAAAACGCCAGCTATTTTGAAGCCTATGTAGAAAAGATTATCGGCAAGAGCATCAAGCTCTACGAACGCAATGTCTTTCATTATCTCAAGGGATTTGCCCTCTATCAAAAGGGGCAAACAGAAGAAGGGCGGCAGCAAATGCAGGAAGCCATGCATATTTTTGACGTGCTGGGACTGCCGGAGCAGGTGGCCTATTATCAAGAACACTTTGATAAATTTGTAAAAAATGAATGTTCCTAATAGGACAGTGATAAAGGAGATTTTATGAACCGACATGCGGTCCAATTAATTAGTCGTGGAGCTATTAACAAAATTGGAAATATGCTCTATGATTATGGGAATAGTGTCTGGCTGGCCTCGATGGGGACTATAGGAAAGACGGTATTAGGGATCTATCAGATTTCTGAGTTAGTGACAGGGATTCTCGTGAATCCTTTTGGAGGAGTGATTTCAGACCGTTTTTCTCGTCGCAAGATTTTGATGACGACCGACTTGGTTTGTGGACTCCTTTGTTTGGCGATTTCTTTTATCACAAATGATAGCTTGATGATTGCGGCTCTTATTTTTGCCAATATTGTTCAGGCCATTGCCTTTGGTTTTTCTCGACCTGCCAATAAAGCCATTATTACCGAGGTAGTAGAGAAAGAAGAGATTGTGACCTATAACGCTCACTTGGAGTTAGTCTTACAGGTTGTTAGTGTCTGTTCACCTGTTTTTTCTTTCCTAGTTCTACAATTTGCCAGTCTTCATATGACCCTCTTATTAGATGCACTGACCTTTTTCATTGCTTTTGTCCTAGTGGCTTTCCTTCCGAAAGAAGAAGCTAAGGTGCAAGAGAGGAAACAGTTTACCGGGAAAGATATTTTTTCTGATATCAAGGAGGGGTTAGACTATATCTGGCATCAGAAAGAGATTTTCTTTCTCTTGTTGGTGGCTTCCGGCGTTAATTTCTTTTTTGCGGCTTTTGAGTTTTTACTTCCATTTTCCAATCGACTCTACGGGGGCAAGGGGGCTTATGCGACCATCTTAACATTGGGAGCTATTGGATCTATTCTAGGAGCACTTGTTGCCAATAAAATTACATCAAGTATGAAAATTCTCCTGTTTTTACTTATCATGGCAGGTGTAGGAGTGTTCATAATGGGCTTGCCTCTTCCGACTTATCTTTCCTTTTCGGGAAATCTGGTCTGTGAATTTTTTGTGACCATTTTCGACATCCACGTTTTTACTCAAGTGCAAACCAAGGTGGAAGATGATTATCTAGGTAGAGCCTTGAGTACGATTTATACTTTGGCTGTTCTCTTTATGCCCATCGCCAAAGGTTTGATGACTTGGTTGCCAAGTGTCCGAGTAGAATCCTTTCTCCTGATTGGAGCTGGAGTTATTCTCTTTTCACTCTTGGCTCAGCTACTAGCTAAGCAGCTTCAATCAAAAGAACAGTAGATATCCTTTTATAAAATTGTAACTTATTGTTTTTCCCAAATAAGGGACAAAATAAAAACCTCTTTCATGAACTGATACAATAGTTTCAGAAAATGAAGGAGGTTTTTTTGATGAATCGATATGCAGTCCAATTAATTGCTCGTGGGGCGATCAATAGAATGGGAAATATGCTCTATGATTATGGGAACAGTGTCTGGCTGGCCTCGATGGGGACGGTGGGAAAGACGGTATTGGGGATCTATCAGATTTCTGAACTCGTCACCTCCATTCTAGTCAATCCATTTGGTGGCGTGATCTCAGACCGTTTTTCTCGTCGCAAGATTTTGATGACGACCGACCTGGTGTGTGGTCTCCTTTGTTTGGCGATTTCTTTTATCAGGAACGATCGTTGGATGATTGGAGCTTTGATCTTTGCTAATATTGTTCAGGCCATTGCCTTTGCATTTTCTCGTACGGCTAACAAAGCCATTATCACTGAGGTCGTAGAGAAGGACGAGATTGTGACCTATAATGCCCGCTTGGAGTTGGTCTTACAGGTTGTCGGTGTTAGCTCACCTGTGTTCTCTTTCCTTGTTTTACAATTTGCCAGTCTCCATGCGACCCTCTTACTGGATGCACTGACCTTTTTCATCGCCTTTGTCCTAGTGGCATTCCTTCCGAAAGAAGAAGCCAAAGTTCAAGAAAAGAAACGGTTCACAGGAAAAGATATTTTTTCGGACATCAAGGATGGACTGCACTATATCTGGCATCAGAAAGAAATTTTCTTTCTCCTCTTGGTGGCTTCCAGTGTCAATTTCTTCTTTGCAGCTTTTGAGTTTTTACTCCCATTTTCCAATCGGCTCTACGGGGTCAAAGAAGCCTATGCAACTATCTTAACCTTGGGCGCTATAGGCTCAATCATCGGAGCTCTCATAGCCAATAAATTTAAATCCAGCATGGAGATGCTTTTATTCTTATTGATTCTAACAGGAGTAGGGGTCTTCATGATGGGCTTGCCCCTTCCACCTCTTCTTTCCTTTTCTGGAAATTTAGTTTGTGAACTCTTTATGACGATTTTTAATATCCACTTTTTTACCCAAGTGCAAACCAAGGTGGAAGGAGACTATCTGGGCAGGGTCTTAAGCACGATTTTTACCCTAGCCATTCTCTTTATGCCGGTGGCTAAAGGTTTGATGACCTGGTTACCAAGTGTTCGAGTAGAATCCTTTCTCCTGATAGGAGCTGGCGTCATTCTCTTTTCACTCCTAGCTCAAGTAGTCGCCAAGAAATTACAAGCAAAAGAAGGTACGTCAGCATGAAAAAAGCACCAATCGGTGCTTTTTAGTTGTTTTCTTTTTTTTCTGTCTTGATTTCTTTCTTTTCTTCTTCCAGTTGCTTTTGAGTGTTTTTGAGTTCTTTTTTTAGGGAGAAGCCCTTTGAAAAATTAACCAAGGTCATGACGAATGCACCCAAGAGGACACAGAGCAAGATCAGAATGATCAAGGGTAATTTAAATTGAATCAAGAGGAAATTCACAGTGACCGTTTGCATATTTGCAAGGGAAATACCAGCAATCAATAAGATGGAAAGTAATAAAGCAATGTAGTGTAGATTATTTTTGTTCATCATTATCTCCTTATTGTTCAGTCGGTGCCTTGCTTTTCACATCAGCGTATTCTTCCGGCTGCTCTAGGCTTAGAATCTCCTCATAAGCCGGTAGGGAAAGGTCCTTGCCATATTTATTTTTTAAGGCAGTGCTCACCAAGCGATAGGCCAAATTGGCATTTCGGGACAAGATAGGGCCGTGGAAGTAGCTGCCAAAGACGTTCTTGTAATGAACCCCTTCGCACCCATCTTCTTTGTTGTTCCCATTTCCATAGACTACCTTGCCCAGCGGTTTTTCATCCTCAGCCAAGAAGGTCCGACCTTGGTGGTTTTCAAAACCATAATAGGTTTCGTTAAATTCTTCGTTATGGATCTTGATATCACCGATATAGCGGTTGTTGACTTGGTTGAGCGTATAGTGGCCCATAATACCGAGCCCTTCAATGCGTTTGCCAGAAGCTTCAATGTAGTACTGACCCAGAAGCTGAAAGCCACCACAGATAGCAAGGACCACACCATCGTCATCAATAAAGCGTGCAAGGTCTTCTTTTTTATCTGGAAGATCTTCTGATACAATGGTCTGTTCGTAGTCTTGTCCGCCGCCGAAAAAGGCGATATCGTAGGCATCAGGATCGAACCGGTCTTTGAGAGAGACGATATCAACAGTGACATGGGCTCCAAGCTTTTCCGCAACGTACTTGAGCATGAGGATATTTCCATTGTCCCCATAGGTATTCATTAAGTTGCCATAGAGATGGGCAATGCGCAGGCTGTAGGGATACTGTGCCTGATCAGAAGATTCTAGGGAAGTATATATCATTAGTGCATCTCCTTTTCAATCAGGTGTTCTTGGGCCAAGAGTTCACGAAATTCTAGCATGGCTGTATAGGTAGCTAAAATGTAAGCGTGAGGGGTTTCCTGTTGCTGGATACGTTGGAAGACCTCTTTTAATTCAGCCATTTCAGTGATCTTTTCTGCAGGATAGCTAGTGACCCGAAGTCGTCGAGCAATCTCAGAGTGGCGCACTCCGCCAGCATTGATCTCTGGGATGTCCATCTGGGTGATTTGCTCAAAGTCGGCATCCCAAATCCAGCTGGTGTCGATCCCATCTGCATAATTCGCGTTGAGAAGCACAGACAAGCTGAAGGAATACGGCGCTAGTTTGATCATTTCAATAGCCTGAGTAGCTCCAACTGGATTTTTGATCAGGACTAGGGTACATTCCTTATCCCCAATCTTAAAGGTTTCCTGACGACCGAAGACAGCGCGGCTGCGATCAAATCCTTGCTTAATCACTTCAGGTTGAACCCCAAAGAATCCAGCAACGGAAACAGCTGCTAAGGCATTATAGATGTTGTAGAGACCACCGATATTGATGTGGTAGTCTTGGCCTTGGATCCGGAATTGGGAAGAGCGATGGGTTAAAGACAGTAAGTCGGACACGGCATAAGTCAGAGGAGGCCGGTGGAACCCACAGTGTTCACAAACATAGTCACCAAGGTTAGCATAGGTATTGAGCTTGTACTTGAGAATGTTGTGGCAATGCGGGCACAGGATTCCTTCGGTATTGTAATGGGCTAGTTGTGGCTCTGATTTTTCTGTATCAAATCCGTAATATTGGATCGGATTGGATAAGGTCTGACTATTAAAGAGCGGACTATCTCCATTTAACAGAACCGTCGCAGTTGGGACCTTGTGAATGGCATCCAAAATCATTTGGTAGGTTGTATAGATCTCTCCATAGCGGTCCATCTGATCCCGGAAAATATTGGTGACCACAAAAAGGCTGGGCTGGATATAATCACAAATCCGAGAGAGGCTGGCCTCGTCAATTTCAAGTACCGCGATCGGTCGATTTGATTTCGAATGCTTAGCTCGTAAGAAGGTCGTTGTAATCCCAGAGATCATATTGGCCCCACTTGGATTGGTTAAAATCGGTCCAAACGCTTCTTGGAGAATACCTACGGTTAGTGCAGTGGTCAGGGTTTTTCCGTTTGTCCCTGTAATCACAACAATCTCATAGTTTTTGGCCAGTTGTCTGAGAATATCTTTATCAAATTTGAGGGCTACTTTACCTGGTAGGGTTGATCCCCGCCCCATTTTTTGTAGAATAGAGCCGGCAAGCTTTCCTGCCAGAAGGCCCAAGGTTGTATTTATCTTCATAAATCATATTTTATCATAAAAAGCGTCAGAAGGTTACAGAAAAATCTGTTGAAACATGTTATAATAAGGTGATGTCTTTTAGAGAAGTGGTAGGTATGAGAATATGAATATTCAACAGTTTACAAATCCACAATTTTGGACCAGTTTGTTCCCGAATTGGTGGAGTATTGTTATCAATATCATCGATATTGCCCTGGTGGCTTGGTTGTTGTATTTTTTGATCAAGGCCATCGTAGGGACTAAGATCATGATTTTGGTTCGTGGAGTTATTATCTTTTTCTTGGTGCAGTTTTTAGCCAATTTCTTAGGGCTCACGACTATTTCATGGCTGATCAATCAAGTGATTACTTATGGGGTTATCGCCCTGGTTGTGATTTTCTCCCCTGAGATTCGGATTGGTTTAGAGCGTCTGGGTCGAGCAACAGAATTCTTTACGACGAGTGAAGTCAGTCAGGAAGAGAAGATGCTGCAGGCTTATGTTAAGGCAGTAGCTTATATGAGCCCACGTAAGATTGGTGCCTTGGTAGCCATTCAAGGAGCTAGAACTCTTCAGGAATATATTTCCACAGGGATTCCTCTAGATGCAGATATTTCAGGAGAATTGCTGATTAATATCTTCATTCCTAATACTCCTTTGCATGATGGAGCCGTCATTGTCCGCAATGATAAAATCGCTGTTTCTTGTGCCTACCTGCCCTTGACCGAAAATACTGGAATTTCAAAAGAGTTCGGAACGCGTCACCGCGCGGCTATTGGTTTATCTGAAGTCTCTGATGCCTTTACCTTTGTGGTATCAGAAGAAACGGGCGGGATCTCTGTGACCTATAATGGAACCTTCCGACATGATTTATCCTTAGAAGAGTTCGAGGCAGAATTGAGAGCCTTCCTGGTTCCTGAAGAGAATAAAACGACTAGTTGGAAAGAGCGTCTATTTGGGAGGGTAACAAAATGAGATCGAAAAAAGAATTTCTTTATGTTTTTGCCTCCGTCTTATTGTCCTTTATCTTGTTTATCAATGCATCTTCCTTTAATTTTCAAAATAATAGCAGCGCTAGGCAAGTGAGTTCAGAGACCTACACCAATACCTTGACCAATATTCCAATTGATGCCAAGTATAATGACAAGAAATATTTTGTCAGTGGATTGACATCTGAGGTAACAGTCTTTCTAAAGGGTTCAAACCGGGTCGCACTTGCAAGTGAGATGCAACCGGGAACTAGGAAGTTTCGCGTGGTAGCGGATCTTCGTAAGGTCAAGGAAGGTACCGTTGAAGTGCCGTTGATTGTGGAAGATCTTCCAGCTGGTTTGACAGCAACCGTAGAGCCTCAGAAAGTTTCTGTAAAAATCGGTAAGAAAGCGAAAAAATCGTTTGCAGTTAGAGCCACGATCCCGGATAATCAAATTGTGGATGGAATTACGGTAACGGATATTTCTCTTGAAAAAACTAAGGTGGAAGTGACGAGTGATCAAGAAACCTTAAGTCGTATTGATCATGTCCAAGCTGTCTTCCCATCCAGTGAGATCATCAGTGGAAATTATAGCGGAGCCATTTCCTTAAATGCAGTGGATGCTCAAGGAAATATTCTACCAGGCTTGGTTAATCCGAGTGAAACACGGATTCAAGTGACTACAAAGAGTAGCTCGTCTACGTCAAGCTCTAGCAGTTCGTCGTCGACCTCTTCCAGTTCAAGTAATTAGAAAGTAAAAAGGTAATCAAAAATGGGTAAATATTTTGGAACGGACGGTGTCCGTGGAGAAGCAAATGTAGAATTAACGCCAGAATTAGCCTTTAAGTTGGGTCGTTTCGGTGGTTATGTGTTGAGCCAACATGAAGAAGAAACACCTTTGGTATTTGTTGGACGTGATACGCGTATTTCTGGTGAAATGCTGGAGCATGCTTTGATCGCTGGCCTCTTATCAGTTGGGATTCGCGTTTATAAGTTGGGTGTGATTGCCACGCCAGGTGTTGCCTATCTGGTTCGTACGGAAAAAGCCAGCGCCGGCGTTATGATTTCTGCTAGCCACAATCCAGCCTTGGACAATGGAATCAAATTCTTTGGTGGTGATGGTTTCAAATTGGATGATGATCGCGAGCTTGAAATTGAAGCCTTGCTTGATGCCGCTGAAGATACCCTTCCACGTCCAAGTGCGCAAGGTTTAGGAACAGTCATGGAATATCCGGAAGGCTTGCGTAAGTATCAAGAATTCCTTGTATCGACAGGTGTCCAACTCGAGGGCATGCACGTGGTTTTGGATACAGCAAATGGTGCAGCCTCTACCAGTGCTCGTCAAATCTTTGCAGATTTAGGAGCTCAATTGACTGTCATCGGTGAAAACCCAGATGGTTTGAACATCAATGATGGGGTTGGCTCTACTCACCCAGAGCACTTGCAAGAGAAAGTGAAAGAAGTAGGCGCAGCGATTGGTCTTGCCTTTGACGGAGATAGTGATCGCTTGATTGCAGTGGATGAAAATGGAGAAATCGTAGACGGGGATAAGATCATGTACATCATCGGTTCGTATTTTTCAAGCAAGGGCTTGCTCGAAAAAAATACGATCGTTACAACCGTCATGTCCAATCTCGGTTTCCACAAGGCATTAGATGCGAAGGGGATTCAAAAAGAAATCACAGCTGTTGGAGACCGTTATGTGGTCGAAGAAATGCGCAAATCTGGGTATAACCTTGGTGGGGAACAGTCCGGTCATGTAGTCATCATGGATTACAACACGACTGGTGATGGTCAATTAACAGGCGTTCAATTAACCAAAATCATGCAAGAAACCGGCAAAAAATTGTCTGAATTAGCTGCAGAAGTAACCATTTACCCACAAAAGCTTGTCAATATCCGGGTTGAAAATAGCATGAAAGACAAGGCAATGGAAGTACCCGCTATCCGTGAAATCATTGAAAAAATGGAAGCGGAAATGGCAGGAAATGGCCGCATCCTCGTGCGTCCAAGTGGAACTGAACCCCTCCTTCGTGTCATGGCAGAAGCTCCAACCCATGAAGAAGTGGACTACTATGTAGATACCATTGCTGCAGTTGTTCAAGCAGAAATCGGACTTTAACCTTGTAAAAAACATGGCTCGCAAATAGGCGAGCAGAGGAGGTATATATGAAACAGGTTCGTCAAATTGTATGGGCACTTGCCTTAGTGCTAACGATTCTATTCACAGCTGGTTTGACTAAAACAATTCATGCTGCAGAAGTCTCATCGTATACACAGACAGCACGTCTAACGAAAGATGGTAACACGCTAACAAATGGAAGCAAGGTGTTGACAAATGAAAAATTGTCAGCAAGTATTTATTTAGCCTTTCCAGATTCGCAAACTATTCAAGCTGGTGATACCTTAACTCTTAGTTTGCCAAAAGAATTAGCCCTCTACACAGCATTGGAATTCAATGTTCTTGAGGAAGGCCAATCAAATGGTCAAACTGTGGGGAAAGCTGTCGTTGATACAGCTAAGAAAACAGTGACCGTTACCTTTAATGATTATTTCGCATCTCATCCACTCAACAAACGAGTTGCTCTTCATTTTGATGTAAAAGTAGACTCAGAAGTAGTTACAAAAACATCTCCAATCCAGTTTAAACTAGGAAATACAGATTTTTCCTTGAATTATGAAAAAACAGCTGGGGAAGCTGGGGACTATGAAATGAAATACGGCTATCAAGATAAGTCTGATCCAACCATAATCAAATGGCGGATTCTCTTAAATGCCCGTCAAGATATGCTGCGAGGAATGGTCATTAAAGACCAATTCGGAGATGGTTTAACATTGGTTGAAGGGAGCTTACGTGCGGTTCGCTATGCTCCTGTAGAAGGTGGGATCAAGAACGAAGCGCAGATCTTGAGTCTCCCAGTTCTAGATAACTTTACTAAAAAAGCTGTTTTCGATAAGAATGCAGATGGAAAAATCACTGGTTTTACAATTGAATTTGGTGATAATTACAATTGGCCAATGTATATTGAATATTCTACAAAAGTAGCTCCTGGAACTAAAGTCGGTGATATTGTCCATAATACATTAACATGGAAGGCAACCAATTTCCCAGTACCGCGTAGTTTAACCCGTGAGGTGCGATTGGAAACAGGATCTGGCGAAGGATTGGGTGAGAAAGAACAAACGCCACCGACACCTAGCTCAACCTCCTCATCAAGTTCTAGTTCTTCATCAAGCTCATCATCTTCAACGAGTTCTAGTTCTTCATCAAGTTCATCATCTTCAACGAGTTCCAGTTCTACATCGAACTCAACATCCACATCAAGTTCTTCATTGAAATCATCTTCATCTTCTGTTAAAGAAGAAGCTCCAAAACCTGGTAAGAAAAAAGTTCTTCCAAGTACAGGTGAAAAGATGACACCGGTGGTTCTTGTCATGGGTGTCTTCCTAGCAGTTCTATCGGTTGGAGTTTTACGTGTAAGAAAAGATTCTTAAAATGATCAATGAAAGATCAGACATCTGTCTGGTCTTTTTGTGTAGGCTCGATTTGAAAAATCCCCTATTTCGTGGTAAAATAGGGCTAATGAATTTATAGTAATCGAGGTATTAGAAGTGGCTTTTGGAGATAACGGAAAACGTAAAAAAACACCATTTGAAATGATCACGATGGTGGTCATTGTGATTATGTTGATTGTAACGGTTGGTGCAATCTTTGCAACCGCAATTGGTGCTCTTTCTTACTAAGACGCACGCAGAAATAAAGGAAATCATCTATTTATGAGTATGTTTTTAGATACAGCCAAGATTAAGGTCAAGGCTGGAAATGGCGGCGATGGCATGGTGGCCTTTCGCCGTGAAAAATATGTCCCTAATGGCGGACCTTGGGGTGGTGATGGAGGTCGTGGTGGCAATGTCATCTTCGTTGTAGACGAAGGCTTGCGTACCTTGATGGACTTCCGTTATAACCGGCATTTCAAAGCCCAAAATGGGGAAAAAGGAATGACCAAAGGGATGCACGGACGGGGAGCAGAAGATCTCTATGTACGAGTCCCTCAAGGGACGACCGTCCGAGATGCTGAGACTGGCAAGGTCATTACAGACCTAGTTGAAAATGGACAAGAGTACATTGTCGCACACGGTGGCCGTGGCGGACGTGGAAATATTCGTTTTGCTACTCCTAAGAATCCAGCCCCAGAGATTTCTGAGAATGGGGAACCGGGTCAGGAACGCGAACTCGAATTAGAACTCAAGGTATTGGCAGACGTTGGTTTGGTTGGCTTCCCTTCTGTTGGGAAATCAACCCTTCTTAGTGTCATCACTTCAGCTAAGCCGAAGATTGGGGCCTATCATTTCACAACCATCGTTCCAAATTTGGGCATGGTTCGGACGCCATCAGGTGAATCCTTTGCAGTCGCAGACCTTCCTGGATTGATTGAAGGAGCTAGCCAAGGTGTTGGACTCGGAACCCAGTTCCTTCGTCACATCGAGCGCACCCGGGTTATCTTGCATGTTATTGATATGTCAGCCAGTGAAGGACGCAATCCTTATGAAGATTATGTTCAAATCAACAAAGAGCTTGAAACTTATAACCTTCGCTTGATGGAACGTCCTCAGATTATCGTGGCAAATAAAATGGACATGCCAGAGAGCCAAGAAAACTTGAAAGAATTCAAGAAGAAATTGGCAGCCAATTATGATGAGTTTGATGAACTGCCACAGATTTTCCCGATCTCTAGTTTGGCGCATCAAGGTTTGGACAATTTGTTAGAAGCAACGGCAGAATTGTTAGACAAAACACCAGAATTCCTCTTGTATTCAGAAGACGAAATGGCCCAAGAAGAAGTCTACTATGGCTTTGATGAAGACCAGCCAGCCTTTGACATCAGTCGGGATGACGATGCCGCTTGGGTCTTGTCTGGTGAAAAACTTGAAAAACTCTTTAATATGACGAATTTCGATCGTGATGAAGCGGTCATGAAATTTGCTCGTCAATTGCGTGGCATGGGTGTTGATGAAGCCCTCCGTGCGCGTGGAGCAAAAGATGGCGATATCGTCCGGATCGGTAAATTTGAATTTGAGTTTGTAGATTAGGTTAGATCCCCAGCGGATCAAGGATTCCAAATAAGAAGTGAGGCTTTTCAGTGGGAGATAAACCAATATCTTTTCGAGATGAAAATGGAAATTTTGTTTCAGCAGCCGATGTTTGGAATGCTGAAAAACTAGAAGAACTCTTTAATACGCTAAATCCTAAGCGCAAATTGCGCTTACAAAGGGAAAAATTAGCAAAAGAAAACCAGCAGAAGTAAATAGACTTGGAGAATACTATGGCAAAAACAATTCATACAGATAAAGCACCCGCAGCAATTGGACCTTATGTTCAAGGGAAAATCGTAGGGAATCTTCTCTTTGCAAGTGGACAAGTTCCCTTGTCACCTGAAACAGGCGAAATCATTGGCGAAACCATCCAAGAACAAACAGAACAAGTCTTAAAGAACATTGGGGCTATTTTGGAAGAGGCTGGGACAGACTTTGATCACGTGGTGAAAACTACTTGTTTCTTAAGTGATATGAATGACTTTGTACCTTTTAATGAGGTCTATAAAACAGTCTTTACTACAGAGTTTCCAGCTCGGTCTGCTGTTGAAGTAGCACGCCTGCCACGTGATGTGAAGGTTGAAATTGAAGTTATTGCGGAAATCAAAGCCTAATAACCATTCAAAGACAAAAAGACAGAGTGGAGAGCAGGAAACTGTAGGCCACTCTGTTTTATTTTGGGAGGAGAAAATGACAGAAAGTAAGATTCAACTGGTCATGGTAACGGGGATGAGCGGTGCGGGCAAGACCGTTGCCATCCAATCGTTTGAGGATTTGGGTTACTTTACCATCGATAATATGCCACCGGCGCTCTTGCTGAAATTTATTGAGCTCATGCGCCACAGTCCCGATAACAATAAATTAGCCGTTGTTGTGGATATGCGGAGCCGTTCTTTTTTCAATGAAATTCGCACCATTTTGGATGAATTGGACAACCAAGAAGACCTCGATTTCAAGGTCTTGTTCTTGGATGCCACTGACAGTGAGTTGGTAGCACGATACAAGGAAACCCGTCGTAGTCACCCACTAGCGGCAGATGGCCGTGTCTTGGATGGGATTACCCTAGAGCGCGAACTCTTGTCCCCTTTAAAAAATATCAGTCAAAATGTGGTGGATACGACTGAGTTGACACCTCGTAATTTAAGAAAAACGATCGCAGAACAATTTGCCAGTCAAGATAATCAGCCAGATTTTCGGGTTGAGGTCATGTCATTTGGTTTTAAATATGGCCTTCCGATCGATGCCGATCTCGTGTTTGACGTGCGTTTCCTTCCAAACCCCTACTACAAATTGGAACTTCGGAATTTAACCGGTCAGGATCCAGCAGTCTATGATTATGTCATGGATCACCCTGAATCAGAGGACTTTTACCGTCATCTCCATGACTTGATCGTACCTATTTTACCGTCCTATAAACGTGAGGGTAAATCCGTTCTCACCATTGCTATGGGATGTACCGGTGGGCAACACCGTTCAGTAGCCTTTGCAGAGCGCTTAGCGCATGATTTAGAAAAAAATTGGCAGGTCAATTGCAGTCATAGAGACAAGGACAGACGGAAAGAAACGGTGAATCGCTCATGAGAAAACCTAAAGTAACCGTTATTGGAGGAGGAACAGGGATTTCTGTTATTCTCGATAGTCTAAGAAAGAAACCGGTTGAGATCACTGCCATTGTAACTGTTGCAGATGATGGCGGTAGCTCAGGTGAATTGCGGAAGAACATTCAAAAATTGACACCACCTGGGGATCTTCGAAATGTCTTGGTTGCCATGTCAGATATGCCTCGTTTTTATGAGAAGGTCTTTCAATACCGCTTTGCAGACGATGATGGTCCTTTGGCTGGGCACCCTTTGGGAAACTTGATCATTGCAGGAATTTCAGAGATGCAAGGCTCGACCTATAATGCCATGCAGTTGTTGACCAAGTTCTTTCATACAACCGGCAAGATCTATCCTTCCAGTGATAGTCCCTTGACCCTTCATGCTGTCTTTCAAGATGGAAAAGAAATAGTAGGAGAAAGCCACATTGCCAACTATACCGGCATGATTGATCATGTTTATGTGACCAATACCTATGATCAAGAGCGTCCAAAGGCTAGTAAGAAAGTGGTGGAAGCGATTCTTGAAAGTGATATGGTCGTCTTGGGTCCTGGTTCGCTCTTTACCTCGATCCTTCCTAATTTGATGATCGATGAGATTGGGAAAGCCATACTTGAAACCAAAGCCCAAGTAGCCTATGTTTGCAATATCATGACCCAAAGAGGAGAAACCGAACATTTCACAGATAGTGACCACGTGGCCGTGCTCCACAAACATTTGGGAGAAAAGTTCATCGACACCGTCCTTGTCAATATCAATCAGGTTCCCGCAGCTTATATGAACAGCAATAAATTTGATGAATACTTAGTGCAGGTAGAGCATGATTTTAAGGGCTTGCGATCGCAAGTGCCTCAAGTGATTTCTTCCGATTTCTTAAAGCTGGTCAACGGGGGAGCTTTTCATGATGGTGAAAAAGTGGTCGAAGAGCTGATGCAGATCGTGCAGGTGAGAAAATGAGTTTTACGGTTCGTGTCAAAGAAGAATTATTGTCTCTCAAGCGATTTGAAAAGAGTGAATTAGCTGCTATTATCAAGATGTCTGGGAGCCTCGGCATATCAATGGGTGGCTTGACGCTCTCGGTAACGACAGAAAATGCCAAGATTGCTCGCCATATCTATGAATTATTGCATCATTTTTATGAGGCCAAATCAGATATTCGCCACCATCAAAAAACCAATTTGAAAAAGAATCGTGTTTACACAGTATTCTTGGATGAAAAGGTAGAAGAAATTTTAGCTGACTTGCATTTGGCAGATGCCTTCTTTGGGATTGAGACAGGCATTGATGCTAGTGTTTTAGAGGATGAAGTAGCCAGTCGTGCTTACCTTCGAGGAGCTTTTTTGTCGAGTGGTTCGATAAAAGATCCTGAAAAAGGGAAGTACCAGCTGGAAATTCATTCTGTTTATACAGACCACGCGGAAGGAATTGCCCTTCTCATGCAAGGATTTTTACTAGATGCGAAAACCATCGAGCGGAAAAAAGGAGTGGTAACCTATCTGCAACGAGCGGAAGATATTATTGATTTTCTAATTGTGGTAGAGGCCATGCAAGCCATGCAGGAATTTGAGTCCATCAAGGTTATGAGAGAGACGCGTAATGACCTCAATCGGGCCAATAATGCCGAGATGGCCAATATCCAGCGCACAGTTACTGCTAGCATGAAAACCATTAATAATATTAGTAAAATTGTGGATACGGTCGGCCTAGGGAGTTTACCAAGTGACCTGCAAGAAGTTGCCTATATCCGGATGAACCATCCAGATTATTCTATCCAGCAGATCGCCGATAGTTTGCAACAACCTATTTCAAAAAGCGGTGTTAACCACCGCTTACGTAAGATCAATAAGATCGCAGACGATTTAGACAAATAAAAAAGGCCAAAGGTCTTTCATAATGAGGATAAAGTCTTTTTAAAAACTTTCCTTAGGTGAGTACGGACGTCAGCGAACTTCATAGAAGTTCCATGACTTAGTTTTGAGCCTAATGTCTCAAAACTCCCGAGTGCCTGAAACGTATTGTTTCAGGCACTTTTCTCACAGCGGAAAGTTTTTGTATTTTCTTGATTCAAACTAAAAATAGGAACTCATTTTTACTTCTTTGCAGAATCGATTAACTTAAAATAGTTTGACTTCAATTTAAAAAAGGCCAAAGGCCTTTTTTATTATAAACTTGTTGAGTGGGTTGGTTGGACTTTCTTATCTGGATAGATGTAGTTGATGGCATTGTTTACAGCTGTTGGGGCTTCCCCTAAGCCTGTAGCGATGAGATCGATCTTTCCTTCATAGAAGCAGCAGTCTCCACAAGCATAAATTCCAGGAAGGCTGGTTTCTTGTTTTTGGTTGACCTTGATTTTATGGCGTTGCAATTCTACACCCCATTCTTTCAAGTTTCCGATTGAAGATTTAAAGCCATAGTTGACAAATAAGTGATCAATCGGAATGAGTTCGGTTTCATCGGTTTTAACTTTTGTGATTTCAAGATGAGTGGCATGACCATTTTCGCCAATCAAGCGGCTAGGAACAAATGGTGTTTTGATGCTAACAGAAGATTGTTTGAGTTCTTCTACACTATGTTCTAAAGCACGGAAGTTATCCCGACGATGAATGATCGTAGTTGGAGCAATCTTGTCAAAAGCAAGAGCCCAGTCTACAGCAGAGTCTCCACCACCAAGGACGGTCACCTGCTGTCCTTCATATTGTTGGATGTTCGAAACATGATAGTGGACGTTATCAAAGTTTTCAGCTCCCTCAATGTCAAGGGCACGTGGCTTAAAGGCACCACCGCCCATGGCTATAATGACTGCTTTAGACTGATGCACTTGGCGAGAAGTAGTGATGGTGAAGAGGTCGCCTTCTTTTCGAATATCCTCTACAGTTTCATTGAGAAAGATCGGTGTATCAAACCGTTTGACTTGCTCGATCAAGCGGTTGCTCAATTCTTCACCAGTCAAATTGGTAAAGCCAGGTACATCGAGGATACTCTTTTCTGGATAGAGAATAGCTGGTTGCCCTCCCAGTTGAGGTAAGGAATCAATCAGTTTGACTTTTACTTGGCGCATATTGCCATAAAAAGCAGCAAACAGACCAACTGGTCCGCCCCCAACAATCGTAATATCATAAATTTCTGACATAGTATCTCCTTCAGGGTTTTCTTTGTTTCCATTGTATCATAAAATGGGAAGAATGAAAAAGTTGGAAAAAGAAATGACATGAAGGCTAGGAGGGCTAGAAAAGTTTCAAAAGATCTTGACAGCGTCCTTAAAGTGTGATAAAATTATTAAGATTTTAGACTTGAAGGGAGTGAAAAATATGTCAAAAACAGTAGTACGTAAGAATGAATCTCTTGACGATGCTCTTCGTCGTTTCAAACGTGCGGTTACTAAAGCTGGTACTCTTCAAGAAACACGCAAACGTGAATTCTATGAAAAACCTTCTGTAAAACGTAAACGTAAATCAGAAGCAGCTCGTAAACGTAAAAAATTCTAATTGAATACAAGAACAGACTTCGGTCTGTTTTTTGTTTCTCTAGAAAAATTGAAGACAAAAAAGCCGACCTTCTAGCTAGAAGATCGGATCTTTTTATCTGATTATTTGTTTGCAAGCAAGTCGCGGATTTCAGTAAGCAACTCTTCTTGAGTAGGAGCAGGAGCTTCTTCTTCGACAGCTTCTTCTTTTTTACCAAGGTTTTGAGCTTTCTCTGCAGCTTTCACTACAAAGAAAAGAACAGTACCAACAACAAGGAAATTAATAACAGCGCTCAAGAAGCTACCGTAAGCAACACCGTTCCATGACAATTGTGCAATATTTTCAACATGAGCAGCTTTCAAAGCTGGGTTCAAAATAAGTGGAGTGATGATATCGTTAACAAATGATGTTACGATAGCTCCGAATGCAGCTCCGATAACGACTGCAACAGCAAGGTCAACAACGTTCCCACGAAGGAGAAAAGCTTTCAAATCTTTTAACATATCCTAAATATGTCCTTTCATAATAATTTTTTACTATGATAGTATAACGGAAAAATATTCGACTGACAAGGAATATGCCTCATTTTTTTAAAATTAGTGATAAAGGTTGAAAATCTTTTCTTTTATGTGTGAAATCGGTAGGAAAAAATTTACTTTTACTAACTTTTAGTATAAAATATAAAGTGATAATCTATGGTAAAATGGAGGCACTGTTTATGGTTGATAAAGAGCTAATTGCAGAAATTAAAAACAGTGTAAACATTGTTGAAGTTATTGGTGAAGTTGTTTCTTTGACCAAGGCTGGCCGTAATTTTTTAGGGCTCTGTCCTTTTCATGGTGAAAAGACTCCTTCTTTTAATGTCGTTGAAGACAAGCAGTTTTACCATTGTTTTGGATGTGGTCGCTCGGGAGATGTCTTTAAGTTTATTGAGGAATACCGTGGAGTCGTTTTTATGGATGCGGTCCAGATCGTAGCAGAAAAAGCGGGTATTGCGCTTCAGTACCAAGCAAGGCCGGCTCAACCAACGTCTATCAATCCCAACCAAGAACTTTATGAGATTCATCAGGAAGCCAGTAAGTTCTACCAGGCGATTCTGATGACGACAAAGATGGGAGAAGAAGCGCGAAATTATCTGCATGAACGTGGATTGACGGATGAGGTCATCCGACATTTTCAATTGGGCTTAGCCCCAGCAGAAGGGAATTATCTCTATCGAAATCTCTCTGAGAAGTTCTCTGAGAAAGTGATTACCGATTCGGGGTTATTCACAATCTCAGATGCTGGAACAGTTTTTGATGCCTTTCAGGATCGGATTATGTTTCCTTTGACGGATGATAGTGGACGTGTCATTGCTTTTTCTGGTAGACTGTGGAAACTAACGGATGATGGCAGTCATCAAGCCAAGTATAAGAATAGTCGAAGTACCCGTCTATTTAATAAGAGTTATGAACTTTATCATTTGGATCAAGCTAAGACGAGCGCCAAAAAGCAACATGAAATGTATATCATGGAAGGCTTTATGGATGTCATTGCGGCTTATCGAGCTGGGATTGAAAATGCAGTCGCTTCTATGGGGACAGCCTTGACACCAGAGCACGTCCAGCACCTGTCTCATTTTACCAAAAAGGTCATTCTGACCTATGATGGGGATAAGGCGGGACTTGAAGCAACCGCTAAGGCCTTGGATGTCTTGCAGGATCTGGAGTTGGAGATTGTCCGTATCCCTGATCAGATGGATCCCGATGAGTACCTCAAAAAGACCTCCCCAGAAGATCTAGCTTCCCTCTTGAAGAATTCGCGGATCAGTAAGGTTGAATTCTTGATGCACTACTGGAAACCCCAGTATATTGAGAACTTGCAGGCACAGATTGAGTTTGTCGAGAAGCTGGCACCGATGATCGCCCAGACACGCTCCATCACAGCGCAAAACACCTATATTTATAAGTTGGCAGATTTATTGCCAGACTTTGATTATTTGCAGATTGAGCAGATTGTCAATAATAGTCGCTTGCATCAACGGCAGGAGGATCAAAGTGGTGGACGATCAAGAACGTCGAATTTTTCAGTGGAGCTCTTGCCGAATCGTGGGATGACGCGCTTGATCAAGGCGGAAAATCATTTGTTAAGTAGGATGAAGGATTTTCCAATGGTCCTCAATGATTACCGTTTGCGACCTGATTTTGCCTTTGATACGCCGGAGTTACAGATCTTGTATCAATTGCTCTGTCAAAATGGAGAAGTCACCTCTCAGGATCTATCCGAGCAGCCTGAAGGGGTCCAGCACGCCTGGTACCGCATGTTAGAAGAAGATTTACCAGAAGAGATAGCAGATGGTGAGTTAGAAGAAGTAGAAGCGACACGGAATCGTGAGCTTCTTCGCAAAGAAAGTCAACAAATTGGAAATAAAGTGAAGGAAGCTTCCTCTATAGGGGATGCGGAAAAAGCTTTATTGGAACTCGAGCGTTTGATCGCTCAAAAAAGAAGAATGGAGTAGGAATGGCTAAAGAACAAAAAGATATTACAACATTGGATGTTCAAATTGCAGAATTTATCCGTAGTCACAAGAAAAGTGGAACGGCTACAGATGATGAAATTAATGACCAGTTGGTGATTCCTTTCACACTGGATGCAGATGGCATTGATGATCTCTTGCAACGCATTCAGGATGCTGGAATCTCGATTACAGATAAAGACGGCAACCCAAGTGCGCGCGTGTTGACCAATGAAGAAGAGCCGGAGTTGTCAGATGAGGAATTGCTTGGAAGTAACTCAGCCAAGGTCAATGACCCAGTGCGGATGTACTTGAAAGAAATTGGGGTCGTTCCACTTTTGACCAATGAAGAGGAACAAGAATTGGCCATTCTGGTAGAACAAGGGGACCTGGAAGCCAAGCAACGTCTAGCAGAAGCCAACCTTCGTTTGGTTGTTTCCATTGCGAAACGTTACGTTGGTCGTGGAATGCAATTTTTGGATTTGATCCAAGAAGGAAATATGGGCTTGATGAAGGCCGTTGATAAGTTTGACTATACCAAAGGGTTCAAGTTCTCTACTTATGCTACTTGGTGGATCCGTCAGGCCATCACTCGTGCCATTGCAGACCAAGCGCGTACCATTCGGATCCCTGTTCACATGGTGGAAACCATTAACAAGTTGGTTCGTGAACAACGCAATCTCTTGCAAGAATTGGGACAAGACCCAACACCAGAACAAATCGCTGAACGTATGGATATGACACCAGACAAGGTGCGTGAAATCTTGAAGATTGCTCAAGAGCCTGTTTCTCTTGAAACTCCAATCGGGGAAGAAGACGATAGCCACTTGGGCGATTTCATCGAAGATGAAGTGATTGAAAATCCAGTAGACTACACCACTCGTGTGGTACTACGCGAACAATTGGATGAAGTCCTCGATACTTTAACAGATCGGGAAGAAAATGTTTTGCGTCTTCGTTTTGGTCTCGATGATGGAAAAATGCGGACCTTGGAAGATGTGGGGAAAGTCTTCAACGTGACCCGTGAACGGATCCGTCAGATCGAAGCCAAAGCCCTCCGCAAACTCCGCCACCCAAGCAGAAGCAAACCATTGCGCGACTTTATAGAGGATTAAAAATGTCCAGTGGACATTTTTAACGGCCACCTAAAAACCAAAGAGTGGCCAGGTTAGGGGGACCTTTTTAACGGTCGCCTAGAAATGAAGAAGCGACCCAGATCCTGCGGACCTTTTTAACCCGAGCCAAGAAATTCTATCGAGAGTAAATAGCAGAAAAAGGAAGTCATATGGCATATACAACTGAGCAAATTGAAGAAATTAAAAATAAAATTTTAAATGCTTTGGAAGAGGTAATCGATCCTGAGCTTGGGATTGATATTGTCAATTTAGGTCTTGTCTACGAGATCCATTTTGACGGTGAAACTGGAGCAACCGTCATTGATATGACCCTAACGACCATGGGGTGTCCATTAGCGGACCTTCTGACAGATCAGATTCATGATGTTTTAGCAGAAGTAGAAGAAGTGACATCTGTGGATGTGAAGTTGGTCTGGTATCCAGCTTGGACGGTTGAAAAGATGAGCCGCTATGCGCGGATATCACTTGGAATTAGTTAACCATTCTATGCATCAAAACAAATCAGAGGTTGGGGCTTCCCTAACCTCTGATTTGTTTATCCCTGTTTTTTTGAACAAGCATTTACAAATTCTTAGCAAATTTTCAGATAAAGTTGCAATCATCAAGGGGACAAGGTATAATAGCATAAATAGAAAATAAAGGAGATTTACATGAATCAGTATCCTTTGGTCTACTTGGACCATGTGACAAAGAATTATGGGCATGAAGTTGCTCTCATGGATGTTAGTTTGAACATCCAACCTGGCCGTATTATTGGCCTTTTGGGGCCCAATGGTAGCGGGAAAACAACCATCATTAAATTGATTAATGGTTTGTTGCAACCAAGCCTTGGAAATATCTATATTCATGGGCAATTACCATCCCCAGCTTCTAAAAAAGTTGTTTCCTATTTGCCAGATACGACTTATCTGAATGAAAATATGAAAATTAGTGATGCTATTAGCTATTTCCAAGATTTTTATGCAGATTTTAATGTCCAACGAGCTTACCAATTGCTCAACGATTTACATTTGCATCCAAATCAAAAATTGAACAGCCTTTCAAAAGGGAACAAGGAAAAAGTACAATTGATTTTGGTGATGAGTCGTGAAGCTGACTTGTATGTCCTTGATGAACCAATCGGTGGGGTTGACCCAGCAGCGCGTGATTATATTTTGCGGACCATTATTCAAAACCGACGTCCAAACTCTTCTGTCTTGATTTCTACTCACTTGATTGCGGATATTGAGCAAGTTTTGGATGAAGCGATTTTCATCAACCAAGGAAGAATCCTCTTGCATGAAAATACGACTGTTTTGCGCAATCAACACGGAAAATCAATCGATGAGATCTTCCGTGATCAATTCCGTGTTTATTAGGAGGACCCCATGTTTGGTAAATTATTAAAATATGAATTTAAATCGACAGCTAAGTGGTATTTATTGATCACCCTGATCGCACTAGGTTTGTCAGTGATTACAGGTGTTATTGGTGGAAGTGCTACAAACGGTTTTGTGGATATGGAAACCAATAGTATGCAAATCATAACTGGGACTCTTGGGATTCTCATTTTTGGAGGAGTCATTGGTCTTTATCTTAGTAACTACTATATTATTATTCGTCGTTTCTATTCCAACTTATACGGACGTGAAGGTTACTTGACCTGGACCCTTCCAGCTAGCCCTCATGCGATTATTTTGTCTAAATTTGTGGGAGCTTTAGTAGCGAGTCTTTACTGCCTATTCCTTCTATTTTTTAGTGGTTTTATCACAATACTTGTGATGGGAGCTGTTACT
This sequence comes from Streptococcus parasanguinis, assembly GCF_031582885.1. Lineage (NCBI taxonomy): Bacteria > Bacillati > Bacillota > Bacilli > Lactobacillales > Streptococcaceae > Streptococcus > Streptococcus parasanguinis. The sequence goes on along the minus strand of NZ_CP133988.1, from coordinate 1,793,912 downwards.
GGAGAAGACCTCTCTGCTGTATTTAGTATTATCACTGAAGTTTTTTATCATTCAATTTTTTATTGGATGATTATCTGGTGGATTTTTACCACAGCTTCAGGAATCTTACTATTTTATGTATCAATCGCACTTGGCCAACTGTTCCAAAATCGTCGTGGATTGAAAGCTATTCTATTTTTCTTTCTCTTGTGTATTGTGTTAAGTATCATCGGTACAGCAGTCAATCCATTAAAAGATTCATATGCTGTCGGGTATGCATTGGTTTATGGAAAGTTTGATGAATTTGGAGCAAACTTCATTCCAGGTCTTATCTATGAAGTCATTAAGATTGTTTCTATGTACTTCACCATCCACTATATCAGCAAGTATAAGTTGAATCTTCAATAAGAACAGTTAATTGAACAAGGAGCTCCCCAGTGGAAGCCTTCTTGTTCAATTTTTTTCTTTTGCATTTTTAGATACATTTTGATATACTAATTGTATTCGTTTTGGGGTCGTTACGGATTCGACAGGCATTATGAGGCATATTTTGCAACTCATCTAGCGGATGTAAAACGCCAGTTAAATATAACTGCAAAAAATAATAATTCTTACGCTTTAGCTGCCTAAACACCAGCAGGCGTAACCCGATTCGAATCGCTCGTGTTTGATGACAGGTCTTAATTTTAGCGAGATACGATCTAGCTTGGTCTAAGAGTTAGATAAGAGATTGATAGACTCGCAACTACAGGGCTTGAGTTATGTGTCGTGTAGCTGTTAAAATAAGACATAACCTATGGTTGTAGACAAATATGCTGGCAGGTGTTTGGACGTGGGTTCGACTCCCACCGGCTCCATATTTATTATTCATGGAAGATTACTCAAGAGGCTTAAGAGGCCGTGTTGGAAACGCGGTAGGCGTGTAAAAGCGTGCGTGGGTTCGAATCCCATGTCTTCCGTTGTTGAGACATCATTGTGTAGCAGTGGTGTTTTTTTGTACAAAAAAGAGTCCCAAAAATAGACCAGTGAGGGAGGAGAAAAAGTGATTGCACAGCTAGATACCAAATCAGTCTATACTTTTATGGAAAGCCTTGTGACCATAAAAGACTATGTTCAAGTGGCTAAAAGCATGGGGTATGGCGCATTGGGAATCATGGATATAGATAATTTGTATGGTGCCTATGAATTTATCGAAGCCTGTCAGGCCCAAAAACTCAACCCCTTGGTCGGTTTAGAAATTGGACTAGAAGTAGACAATGAAACAATTCCGCTTCGGATGATGGCCTTATCCACGAAGGGCTACCAAAATTTGATGAAGATGTCGACCGTCAAAATGATGGGGAAGAGCAATTGGGAAGATGTGAAGCACCTTACAGAAGGAGTAGCAGTCATTGTCCCAGCTCCTTTTGCTAGTGGAGACTTGCCGCTTGGTCTAGATTACTTCATCGGAGTTTTTGCGGATACGCCGGTCCAAGAGTTTAGCCACCCTGTGCTCCCTCTTCATACTGTGCGTTTCTTTGAGGCGGAAGATGTGGAAGCCATGCAGATGCTGGCAGCCATCAAGGACAATCAAAGCTTGACAGAAACAGGGCCAATTGATCCGACAACAGTTCTAAAAACTCCTCAGGATTTAAAGAATGATTTTGCAGAGCGATTTCCGCAAGCCATCACAAATCTGGAAAAACTAGTCCAAGGGATTCAATACGATATTGATACTCAGTTGAAATTGCCTCGCTTCAATCCTCAGAAACCAGCAGTTGAGGAACTGAGAGAATTAGCACAAGCGGGTCTTCTTCGAAAGAACTTGACCAGTCCGGTCTATCAAGAACGTCTGGAGTATGAATTAGACATTATTCACCAAATGGGCTTTGATGATTATTTCTTGATTGTCTGGGACCTTCTTCGTTTCGGACGGAGTCAAGGCTATTATATGGGAATGGGACGTGGGTCTGCTGTAGGCTCACTGGTAGCCTATGCATTAGGAATTACAGGGATTGATCCTGTGGAGAAGAACCTCCTCTTTGAGCGCTTTTTAAATGTGGAGCGCTACACCATGCCGGATATTGATATTGATATTCCTGATATCTATCGTCCAGAATTTATCCGCTATGTGCGAGACCGTTACGGGAGTTACCATGCAGCTCAGATCGTGACCTTTTCAACCTTTGGGGCCAAACAAGCCATTCGAGATGTCTTTAAACGTTTTGGGGTACCAGAGTACGAATTGACCTCCATTACCAAGCGGATTGGCTTTAGGGATACACTGACGACAGCTTATGAACAGAATCTAGCTTTTCGACAAGTGATTCATAGCCGAGCAGAATTTGAACGTGGCTTTGAAATTGCCAAAAGAATAGAAGGCCAACCTAGACAAACCTCGATCCACGCGGCTGGGGTTGTGATGAGTGACCAGGATTTGACGGATCACATTCCTCTCAAGTATGGAGAAGACATGTTTGTCACCCAGTATGATGCCCATGCGGTTGAAGCCAATGGTCTGTTAAAGATGGACTTTTTGGGTCTGCGAAATTTAACCTTTGTTCAGAAAATGAAGGAAGCCGTCTATGAAAAGTACCAAGAAGAGATCGTGATTGAAGCCATTGATTTAGAAGATCCAGAAACCTTGGCCTTGTTTACTGCTGGGGATACCAAGGGGATTTTCCAATTTGAACAGGCTGGAGCCATTCGCCTCTTGAGACGAGTGAGACCCAATCATTTCGAAGAAGTGGTAGCGACCACCTCTCTCAATCGTCCAGGCGCTAGTGATTACATTGACAATTTCGTCAAAAGAAAGCATGGCCAGGAAAAAGTTGAGATTTTAGATCCAGCTATTGAAGCAATCTTACGGCCCACATATGGGATCATGCTATACCAAGAGCAGGTCATGCAGGTTGCCCAGCGTTTTGCAGGTTTTAGCCTAGGGAAAGCCGATATCTTACGTCGGGCTATGGGCAAAAAAAATGTGGCTGAAATGCACAAGATGGAAGACGATTTTGTCGCAGGTGCTCTTAAACTTGGGCATACGGAAGAAAAAGCCAAAGAGGTCTTTGCGATCATGGAAAAATTCGCAGGCTATGGGTTTAACCGTTCTCATGCCTATGCCTATTCTGCCTTGGCCTTTCAGATGGCCTATTTCAAGGTCCATTATCCAGATGTTTTCTTTGATGTCATGCTCAATTATTCGAGTAGCGATTATCTGACAGATGCTCTCCAGTTTGATTTTAAAGTCGCGCCATTATCCATCAACACCATCCCTTACAGAGATAAGTTCCAGGATCGGAAAATCTACTTGGGAATGAAAAATATCAAAGGACTCCCAAGAGATTTAGCATATTGGATCATTGACAATCGTCCCTTTGAAAGTGTCGAAGATTTTATTTTACGACTACCCAATCAGTATCATAAATTGCCTTTGTTAACACCTTTAGTGGAGCTTGGATTGTTTGATATTTTTGAAAAAAATAGGCGCAAGGTGCTTCACAATTTGCCGAATTTGTTTGTATTTGCTGATGAGCTAGGTAGTTTATTTGCAGATTCTAACTATTCCTGGACAGAAGCGGAGGACTTTAGCCAGGCTGAAAAATATGAGAAGGAAGAGGCCATTATTGGTGTCGGGCTCAGTACCCACCCATTGATTGCGATTGGGCAAACGAGTCCCTACGAGATCCAACCAATTTCTCAACTCATACAAGGAGAGCAGGCGCGAATTCTCATAGAGGTGCAAGCCATCCGGACCATTCGAACCAAGTCGGGCGATCTCATGGCTTTCTTACAAGTCAGTGATACCAAGAAAAAATTGGATGTGACCCTTTTCCCTGAAACCTATAATCGATTTTCCTCCTTGATAAAAGAAGGTGGCTTCTATTACTTGACGGGTAAAATACAAGAGCGTGATGGGCGCTTGCAGATGATTCTAGCAGAGGCGCAACTAGCGACCAATGAAAAATTCTGGATTCAGTTGCTCGATCATCGTCAGGACAAAACGATTCTATCTATTTTGAAAAAATATCCAGGCCCATATCCTGTGGTATTACGCTATGAAGACGAGAAAAAAACTCTTCAATTGAAGGGCTATACAGTCCAGAAAAACCAAGAATTAGAAGACGAATTAAAGAATCTTGTTATGAAAACGATTTATCGGTAAAAACTGCGAAAAATACGAGAATTTTAGTCTTCTTTGTGTTATAATTACGTAGAATGTAAAAGAAAAAAAGGAGCAAAAAACGAAATGAAACGTATTGCTGTTTTAACTAGTGGTGGAGATGCCCCTGGTATGAATGCTGCTATTCGTGCAGTTGTTCGTCAAGCAATTTCTGAAGGAATGGAAGTTTTTGGTATCTACGATGGATACGCAGGTATGGTTGCTGGAAAAATTCAGCCACTAGATACCTCATCTGTTGGTGATATTATTTCCCGTGGTGGAACTTTCCTTCATTCAGCTCGTTACCCTGAATTCGCTCAACGCGAAGGTCAATTAAAAGGGATTGAGCAATTGAAGAAACATGGAATTGAAGGTGTTGTGGTTATTGGTGGAGATGGTTCTTACCATGGTGCGATGCGCTTGACAGAACTTGGATTCCCAGCAGTTGGTCTTCCTGGTACGATCGACAACGATATCGTCGGAACTGATTTTACAATTGGTTTTGATACGGCAGTCACAACTGCAATGGATGCGATCGACAAGATCCGTGATACATCATCTAGTCACCGTCGTACTTTTGTTATTGAGGTTATGGGTCGTAATGCTGGAGATATCGCTCTTTGGGCAGGGATCGCTTCAGGTGCAGATGAAATCATCATTCCAGAAGAAGGTTTCAAAATCGAAGAAGTTGTTGAAAGTATCAAAGAAGGCTATGCAAAGGGTCGTACGCACAACATCATCGTTTTGGCTGAAGGCGTGATGTCTGCCGATGAATTTGGCCAAGCTTTGAAAGATGCAGGAGATACAAGTGACCTTCGTGTAACAGAACTAGGCCACATCCAACGTGGTGGATCACCAACTGCTCGTGACCGTGTCCTTGCTTCACGCATGGGAGCGCACGCTGTTAAATTGCTCAAACAAGGAATCGGTGGGGTTGCCGTTGGTATCCGTAATGAAAAAATGGTGGAAAACCCAATCCTTGGTAAAGCAGAAGAAGGAGCCCTCTTTAGCTTGACAGAAGATGGTAAGATTGTGGTAAACAATCCACATAAAGCTGATCTTGGTCTTGCCGAGTTGAACCGTAGCTTGTCTTCAATTTAATTTTATTTCATAAATTTCATAAATTCGTTAACCTTGTCTTAAAAAGACAGATATATTTAAAAAGGAGTCATATATATCATGAACAAACGTGTAAAAATCGTTGCAACTTTGGGTCCTGCGGTAGAAATCCGTGGTGGTAAAAAATTTGGTGAAGACGGATACTGGGGTGAAAAACTTGACGTTGAAGCTTCAGCACAAAACATTGCTAAATTGATCGAAGCTGGCGCTAACACTTTCCGTTTCAACTTCTCACACGGTGACCACCAAGAACAAGGTGAACGTATGGCGACTGTTAAACGTGCAGAAGAAATCGCTGGTAAAAAAGTTGGTTTCCTTCTTGATACTAAAGGTCCAGAAATCCGTACTGAATTGTTCGAAGGCGAAGCTAAAGAGTACTCATACAAAACTGGTGAACGTATCCGCGTTGCTACAAAACAAGGCATCAAATCAACTCGTGATGTTATCGCATTGAACGTTGCTGGTGGACTTGACATCTTCGATGACGTTGAAGTTGGACACCAAGTATTGGTTGATGATGGTAAATTGGGTCTTCGCGTTGTAGAAAAAGATGCTGCAAAACGTGAATTTGTTGTTGAAGTTGAAAACGACGGTATCATTGCTAAACAAAAAGGTGTGAACATCCCTAACACTAAGATTCCTTTCCCAGCACTTGCTGAACGCGATAACGACGATATCCGCTTCGGTTTGGAACAAGGTATCAACTTCATCGCGATCTCATTCGTACGTACTGCAAAAGACGTAAATGAAGTTCGTGCAATCTGCGAAGAAACTGGTAACGGTCACGTTCAATTGTTTGCGAAGATCGAAAACCAACAAGGTATCGATAATTTAGATGAAATCATTGAAGCTGCAGACGGTATTATGATTGCTCGTGGTGACATGGGTATCGAAGTACCATTTGAAATGGTTCCAGTTTACCAAAAAATGATTATCACTAAAGTGAATGCTGCTGGTAAAGTTGTTATCACTGCAACAAACATGCTTGAAACAATGACTGAAAAACCACGTGCAACTCGTTCTGAAGTATCTGACGTCTTCAACGCTGTTATCGATGGTACTGATGCTACAATGCTTTCAGGTGAATCTGCAAATGGTAAATACCCACTTGAGTCAGTTACAACAATGGCTACAATTGACAAGAACGCTCAAACTCTTCTTAAAGAATACGGACGTTTGAACTCAGATTCATTTGAACGTAACTCTAAGACAGAAGTTATGGCTTCAGCTGTTAAAGATGCTACAAACTCAATGGACATCAAATTGGTTGTAACTCTTACTAAGACTGGTCACACAGCACGTTTGATTTCTAAATACCGTCCAAATGCTGATATCTTGGCATTGACATTTGACGAATTGACAGAACGTGGATTGATGTTGAACTGGGGTGTTATCCCAATGTTGACAGAAGCTCCATCATCAACTGATGACATGTTTGAAATTGCTGAACGCAAAGCAGTTGAAGCTGGTCTTGTACAATCTGGTGATGATATCGTTATCGTTGCAGGTGTACCACTTGGTGAAGCAGTTCGTACAAACACAATGCGTATCCGTACAGTACGTTAATAGACAATTATATCTGAAAGCCTTGCTGGTTGATCTGAAAGGATTGACCGCGAGGTTTTTCTTTTTATTGTTTAGTGTGTTGACAAGAATTCTCACTAATGCTTACTTTCTCTTTTTTAAAGATCAAAAACATGGTATAATAAATAAAAAGGAAGGGAGACATACATGCCAAGGAGAGATTTAATTAGAAATGTCATCATTGTTGGTGTACTGGTTTTGGCACTGATTTTGCTTCGAATCTTTGTATTTCATCCATTTAGTATCAATGATAAGATGGCCAATGCTTCTGTGAAAACTGGAGATCTTGTGGTAGCGACTAGAAATGCTCAGGTAGATCGCAGTGATTTGGTCTTATACAAGGTCGGTGGAAAAGAATACCTTGGACGTGTTATTGCCAAAGAAAACGACGAAGTCAGCTACGTAGATGATGTCCTCTATTTGAATGGACAGGCAACACCAGAACCTTACCTAAATAAAATGCTGAATAAACACTTGGCGGCTCCAACGAGTAATGGGTATTATACGGATGATTTCTTCTTATCAGAGTTAAAAGGGACCAAGGCTGGTCGTGTACCATCCGATACTTATCTAGTCTTAAATGATAACCGTGGAGATACAGAAGATAGCCGTGAGTTTGGTTATATCCATAAAAATCAGATCGAAGGAGTCGTGAATCTGCGTCTCTATCCCCTCAATAAATTTGGATTTATAAAAGTAGAAGAATAGCCGAAAGGCTATTTTTTCTTACAAAAAAGCTACTGCGGAAAGGAATTGCAGTAGCTTTTTGTTCTGGTTAAATTGAGGGAGAGGGATCTATTTTTCTTGTTTACTAGTGATTTGGTGAAAGACCTTTTGCCAGTGTTCATGGCGACGCCAGAGACTGGTATGAACCTGGTTGTGTAATTCATAGCGAATCAATTTGGTCTTTTGACTGATGGATTCGATTTCGAAATTCTTAAAGGGAATTTGATGCTCTTCTTGCAAACGAACGAGATCCTCTTTGTGGCTTTCTTGACCGAATTCATTAATGAGGGTGAAGTTGTCTGCAAGAAGGGTTGAATATTCCTGCTGAGCCTGCAAGCGTTCTTCATAAGTTTTTAATTTGAGAAGGACATTGTCCAGGATCTCATCTTCTGGGATAGAACTTGGCTCCACATGCACATCGATGTCAAAGACGCCAAATTTTTCCTTAAGAAGGCGCTCGACCTCTTCGGTAATGGCATGACTCTCATAAACAGAGAGGTCTGGATTCATTTCGATGACGACATCTAGGTAAATGTTGCTTCCGTAAGTCCGTCCCCTTTGGGATTTGACCCGGCTGACTTTGGGCAATTCTAGAATGGCAGCCTTGTATTTATCAAGAAGACTTTCATCAAAACCATCGGAGAGGCTGAAGGAGGATTCAATGAAAATGTCGTAGGCAGTTTTTAGGATAAAGAAGGTAATAACGATGGCCACTAATTGGTCTACAATCGGATAGTTAAGAGCACTAGCTCCAATCGCAACAGAGGTTCCTAAAGAAGTGACCACGTCAGACAGGTTGTCTTTGGCAGCTGCCTTGAGGGCCTTGGATTGAGCTTTCTTAGCTAAAGTCCGGTTATAAAGATAGACCGCAAACATGACAAGGGCTGATCCAACTCCGACAATGGCCCCTAAAGGATCAATGACAGTGGTTTCCCTACTGAGGATTTTCTGAACGGTATCTCGTAGGACATCGAAGCCCACATAAAACATGATGATGGAAGTTACCAGGCTAGCTAGATCTTCAATCTTCCAATGACCAAATCGGTGGTCGCGGTCAGCTGGCTGGCGGGCCATGCGAATGCCGATGAGAAGGGCGACGTTACTGATAATATCGGATAAGTTATTAAAACCATCCGCGACCAAACTGGAGGAGTGAAGGAGATGTCCTGTTGCTAATTTAGCTGCGGAAAGAATCAGGTAGGCGACAATACTGATCAGGGCTCCACGTTCGGCTAGTTTTAAATTACTTTGTGATTGATTCACTGATAACTCCTCCAGACTTCTGTAGATTTCCTCCTAAGCGAAAAACTTGGATCGTTGTTAATGAGGAAATATTCGTTCTTCTTAAGCCTTTATTATAGCCTTTTTGAGTGCAAAATTCAAATGATGCCAACTGTTTCCAAAAGGAGAAAGGGCGAAAATGTGGTATAATAGAACGATTGAATGAATGAGGAGTATGAGATGAATCCTTTATTGAATGGTATGAATGATCGCCAGGCAGAGGCGGTCCAAACGACAGAAGGTCCCCTTTTGATCATGGCGGGAGCTGGTTCTGGTAAGACACGTGTCCTGACCCACCGGATCGCTTACTTGATCGATGAAAAAATGGTCAATCCTTGGAATATTTTGGCCATTACCTTTACCAATAAAGCCGCTCGGGAGATGAAGGAGAGGGCCTATCAGTTAAACCCAGCGACTCAAGATTGCTTGATTGCCACCTTCCACTCCATGTGTGTGCGTATCCTCCGTCGAGATGCGGATCATATTGGCTATAATCGCAACTTTACCATTGTCGACCCAGGTGAGCAACGGACCTTGATGAAGCGGATTTTGAAGTCCTTGAACTTGGATCCTAAGAAATGGAATGAACGGACCATCTTGGGGACCATTTCCAATGCCAAAAATGACTTGATTGATGAAGTGGCCTATGCTGCCCAGGCTGGAGATATGTATACCCAGATTGTCGCCAAGTGCTATGAGGCTTACCAAAAGGAACTCCGTCAGTCAGAAGCAGTAGACTTTGATGATTTGATTATGCTGACCTTGCGTCTTTTTGATCAGCATCCAGATGTGCTGACCTATTACCAGCAGAAGTTCCAATACATCCATGTAGACGAGTATCAAGATACCAACCATGCCCAATACCAGTTGGTCAAACTCTTGGCTTCACGCTTTAAAAATATCTGTGTCGTTGGGGATGCGGACCAGTCTATTTATGGCTGGCGGGGAGCAGATATGCAGAATATCCTGGACTTTGAGAAGGATTATCCTGATGCCAAGGTCGTTTTGTTGGAGGAAAATTATCGTTCCACTAAGACGATCTTGCAAGCAGCCAATGATGTCATCAAAAACAATCGCCACCGCCGTCCTAAGAATCTCTGGACACAAAATGAAGACGGGGAAGAAATTGTCTATTACAGGGCTAATGATGAGCAGGATGAAGCTGTCTTTGTTGCTAAAACGATTGAAGAGCTTAGTCGCGAAGCTGGCTACAAACACCGTGATTTTGCCGTTCTCTACCGGACCAATGCTCAGTCACGGACCATTGAAGAAGCGCTTCTCAAGTCCAACATTCCCTACACCATGGTGGGGGGCACCAAGTTCTACAGCCGAAAGGAAATTCGGGATGTCATTGCTTATCTGAACTTGATTGCCAACCTCAGTGACAATATCAGTTTTGAGCGCATTATCAATGAACCCAAGCGGGGAATCGGGCCAGGTACAGTGGATAAGATTCGCGACTTTGCCCAAATGCAAGAGTCCTCACTCCTAGATGCTTCAGCCAATATCATGCTCTCTGGCATCAAAGGAAAGGCAGCCCAAGCCATCTGGGACTTTGCCAATCTCATTCTTGATTTGAGAGAAAGATTGGACCAGCTGACCATTACAGAGTTGGTCGAAGAAGTCCTTGACAAGACGGGCTATATGACGGCTCTAACCAATCAGGGGAATTTGGAAAGTCAGGCCCGCATCGAGAATATCCAAGAGTTCCTGTCTGTTACCAAGAATTTTGATGAAAACGGGGAAACCGTCGACGACGAATCAGGCGTGGAAACCTTGAGTCGTTTCTTGAACGATTTGGCTTTGATTGCCGATACAGATGATGGGGCCCAAGAAACTTCAGAAGTGACCTTGATGACTCTTCACGCGGCTAAGGGATTGGAGTTCCCAGTCGTCTTCTTGATTGGAATGGAAGAAAATGTCTTTCCTCTTAGTCGTGCAGCAGAGGATCCAGACGAGTTGGAAGAAGAACGTCGTCTGGCTTATGTAGGGATTACACGGGCAGAGAAGGTTCTCTTCTTGACCAATGCCAACTCACGTTTGCTCTTTGGACGGACTAGCTACAACAGGCCAACGCGTTTCATCAATGAAATTAGCTCGGATTTATTGTCCTACCAAGGATTAGCTCGTCCAGCCAACACTAGCTTTAAGGCTTCTTATAGCAATGGAGGCGGAACGACCTTTGGAAAAGGGATGAGCCTGTCACAAGCTCTTCAAGAGCGCAAGAGACAAGCAGCTCCAAGTACTCTCACGTCATCAAGCCTCCCCTTTGGCAATAGCAACCGTTCTAGCGCCAAAGAGAGCGTCGCTTGGTCCATTGGCGACATTGCCATTCACAAGAAGTGGGGTGAAGGAACCGTGCTTGAAGTATCTGGTAGTGGTAGTACCCAAGAACTCAAGATCAACTTCCCAGAAGTGGGGCTCAAAAAACTCTTGGCCAGTGTTGCTCCGATTGAAAAGAAATAAACTGAAACCAGCAAGCTTCGTTTGTTGGTTTTGATTTTACTGGTGGCATGATATAATATACTAAGAATAGAGAAAGAGGCATACTATGAACGAAATCAAGTGTCCCAACTGTGGGGAAGTCTTTACAGTCAACGAAAGTCAATACAGCGAACTCTTGTCACAGGTACGGACAGCTGAGTTTGACAAGGAAATTCATGGGCGGATTCGGCAAGAGTTAGCTTTAGCTGAGCAAAAGGCCCTTAATGAGCAACAAGAGAAGTTAGCCAAGAAGGACCAAGAAATTGCCCAATTACAGAACCAAATTCAACAGTTTGATACTGAAAAAGAATTGGCCAAAAAAGAGGTGGAGCAAACGGCTAGCCAAAGCCTGCTAGAGAAAGAAAAAGAAGTGCAAGCACTGGAGAATCAGTTGGCCACCTTGCGCTTGGAACATGAGAACCAACTGCAAAAAACACTGTCTGATCTAGAGAAAGAAAGAGATCAGGTCAAAAATCAGCTCCTATTACAAGAAAAAGAAAACGAGCTTTCTCTGACTTCTGTTAAGCAAAATTATGAGGCTCAGCTTAAGGCGGCTAATGAACAGGTCGAGTTCTACAAGAATTTCAAGGCCCAACAGTCGACCAAGGCCATCGGGGAAAGTCTGGAACAGTATGCGGAGAGCGAGTTTAACAAGGTTCGCAGTTTTGCCTTTCCAAATGCCTATTTTGAAAAGGACAACAAGGTCTCTGCACGTGGTTCTAAAGGCGATTTTATTTTCCGTGAGTGTGATGAAAATGGAGTAGAGATTATCTCAATTATGTTTGAGATGAAGAATGAAGCCGACGGGACAGAGAAGAAGCATAAGAACGCTGATTTTTACAAGGAATTGGACAAGGACCGTCGTGAAAAGAACTGTGAATATGCGGTTTTAGTGACCATGCTTGAAGCAGATAACGACTACTTTAACACAGGGATTGTCGATGTTAGCCACGAGTATGAGAAGATGTATGTGGTCCGTCCTCAGTTCTTTATCCAGATTATTGGGCTTCTGCGTAATGCGGCCCTCAATTCCCTTAAATACAAGCAGGAATTGGCGCTTGTCCGTGAACAAAATATCGATATCACTCACTTTGAAGAAGACCTGGATGCTTTCAAAGTTGCCTTTGCTAAGAACTACAATTCAGCTTCTGTCAACTTTGGCAAGGCCATCGATGAAATCGACAAAGCCATCAAACGGATGGAAGAGGTCAAGAAATTCCTCACCACATCAGAAAACCAACTTCGTCTTGCCAACAACAAATTGGATGATGTTTCCGTTAAAAAATTGACTCGGAAAAATCCAACCATGAAAGCGAAGTTTGATGCTCTGAAAGGAGAATAATCTTTGTATTCAGCTAAGAACGCTACCTTGTCCATGAATGGGAAAACCATGGACTATGTAACATTTGGTAAGGGTAAACAGCCATTAGTGATCATACCAGGCTTGGGGGATGGGTTACAGACCGTTAAAGGAAAGGCCCAGCTCTTTTCTCTCTCGTATCGTCTACTTGCTAAGCGCTATAAGATTTATGTTTTTTCTCGAATCAATGAGCTGAGACAGGGCTATACGACGCGGGATATGGCAGCAGATGTAGCAGAAGCAATGGAGAAACTAAACATAGATACAGCCTATGTTATGGGGATTTCACAAGGTGGAATGATTGCCCAATGGCTAGCTGCGGATTTCCCTGAAAAGGTTCAAAAGCTCATTTTAGCTGTGACCACTGCAAAACCTAGTCAACTTGCTAGAGAACGAATTGAGCATTGGCAACAACTTAGTCAATCTGGAAATTTTAAGCATCTCATGCTGGATATTGCAAAGCATTCATACACGCAAAAGAGTTATCAAAAGTGGCGGTTGCTTTATAATATTATGGGTCGCTTGGGGCGAATCAAAGATGAAAATAGAATAGCCATTCAGTCTCAGTCTTGCCTGAAACATAATATCCTGGAGGTCTTAAAAGAAATTCAATGTCCGACCTTGGTCCTTGGTGCACTTGAAGATGATGTGATCGGTGTGAACGATTCCAAGGAACTGGCAAAAGCGATTTCGGGTTGTCAACTCCTCATTCTTAAGCACTCTGGGCATGCTCTTTATGAAAAAAATAAAGCATTTCAAGAGGCTGTCTGTGAATTCTTAAACTAAAAAACGCTGGAAAAATTTTCCAGCGTTTTTATTCTATTTAAATCGCAAAGAGATCGTTTAGGTTTTCTGCCATGGTTGGGTGGGTAAAGATTTGTTTTGCGATGTAAGTATAAGGGATCTTGTTGTCCATGGCCATGGTGATCAGGTTGATGAGTTCGCCTGCAGCTTCTCCAAAGAGCGTCGCTCCAAGGATTTCTTTGGTTTCTGGGTTGACCACGGCTTTGAAAGCACCTCGAAGGTCTGCATTGACGTGTCCGCGTGGCATAGCAGCAACTGGCAATTCTTTAACAGCAACTGGAAGCCCTTTGTCGCGTGCTTCTTGCTCGGTCAAGCCGACTTGGGCCAGTGGAGGAGCAATGAAGAGTGTTGTCGCATAATTGTTACGAGTTTCGAGATTGTAGCTACCATCGCCTGTAAGGTAGTTGAAGACGATGCGGAAGTCATCGAGTGACATGTAGGTGAATTGTGGACCACCATTGACATCCCCAACTGCAAAGACTCCAGGGACGCTGGTTTCCAAATGACGGTTAACTTGGATCGCTCCACGATCAGTGACTTGGATGTCTGTGTTTTCAAGACCAAGTCCAGCTGTGTTTGGCTTACGACCTGTTGCGTAGAGAAGGATATCGAACTCAAAGTCTCCCTTATCTGTGACAACCGTTAAGCTGTTTTGGCCATCTTTGATTTCTTGGGTATGAATGCCTTGCAAGAATTGAATACCGTCTTCTTCAAGGTAGCCTTTTGCAAGAGCTGCAATACTTGGCTCGATCCGTGGCAAGAATGTTTCAGAAGCATCCAATACCGTTACTTGGCTGCCCAAGGTATTATAGAGATGAGCAAATTCCAATCCGATTGGTCCACCACCAAGGACACCGAGGCGTTTAGGTAGGTTTTCCAAACGTTGAATGCCGGTTGAATCCACGGCAAATTTACTTTCAGCCAAACCTGGAATCGGAAGGACATTTGGCACAGCACCAGTATTAATAATAATGGTTTCAGCTGTCAATTCTTCCTTTTCATCTCCAGCTTGAATTTCGATGACCTTGTTAGAAACGAAACGAGCCGTCGCGTCGATAATGTCTACGCCAGTTCCAGCAATGGTTGCGTAGTTCTTGCCGTTGAGACGAGTCGTCACTGCATTTTTCTCATTCATGGCTTGCTCAAAATCCAAGCCTTTTTCTGCTGCAACAATCAAGGTCTTGGTTGGAATACAAGCGATATTGATACAAGTACCACCGTACATAGATTTGCTCTTTTCAATCAGAGCGACTTTTTTTCCTTGGCTTGATAATTTCGCTGCGAGTGTTTTACCAGCTTTACCAAATCCAATCACAATAACATCATACATTAACATATGTTACACCTTCTTTCGCTTTCTATTGTATCAAACCCATTTTAAAAAGTCTGAAATCTGCTACGGGATTTTTTGAAAGCTCATGGGGAGGGAGAAAGAGGGACAAGAAGTCTTGTTTCATGATATAATAAAGGGTCGGTGTCCCGGATGGTCACACAAGAGTTAGAAAGAGCAAATCAGATGGACGGAATTATCAATGTAAAAAAAGAAGCAGGCATGACCTCACATGATGTGGTCTTTAAACTGAGAAAAATCTTAGGAACTAAGAAGATCGGCCATGGGGGAACGCTGGATCCAGATGTGGTGGGAGTGCTTCCGATTGCAGTTGGCAAGGCGACCCGGATGGTCGAATTCATGCAAGATGAAGGCAAGGTCTATGAGGGAGAAATCACTCTGGGATTTTCTACCACGACGGAGGATGCCAGTGGGGAAGTCGTAGAGCGGACTCCAGTGGAAGCCCCTTTAGATGCAGCAGAGGTCGATCGCATGATTGCCCAAATGGTGGGAGAAATCGAGCAAGTACCACCTATGTATTCAGCGGTTAAAGTCAATGGACGTAAGCTCTATGAATATGCGCGGGCAGGAGAAGAAGTGGAACGCCCTGTACGGCAGGTAACCATATATGAATTCACACGCACTAGTGAGATTAGCTATGAAGAAAGTCTAGCTCGTTTTCGTTTCCGGGTCAAATGCAGCAAGGGCACCTATATCCGGACCTTGTCGGTGGACCTTGGTCAAAAACTGGGCTACGCAGCCCATATGTCTCATCTGACCCGAACCAGTGCTGCCGGTTTGTCACTGGAAGATGCCCTGACCTTAGAAGAAGTGACTGAAAAAGTTGCACAAGGAGATTTGAGCTTCCTTCACCCACTTGAAATTGGCACCGGGGATCTGGAAAAAGTAGAGCTGACAGTAGAAGAGGTTGGCGAAGTCCAAGTGGGACGCTTTATTCCAGTTGAGAGTGACTCCAAAGAGTTAGCTGCTTTTTACCAAGGAAAATTGGTAGCCATTTTAGAAAAAAGAGAAGAACTTTACAAACCTCGAAAAGTCTTTCTAACAGAAAGTGTGTTACAATAAATTCATGAATATTCGTACGATTACTACTGCTAACCAGATCCATTTGGAGAATGAGACAGTTTTGGTTCTGGGCTACTTTGATGGCCTGCATCTGGGGCATCAAGAACTCTTTAAAAAGGCGCGTCAGATAGCGGATGAAAAAGGCTTGAAGGTCGCTTTGTTAACCTTTCCTGAATCTCCTAAGTTGGCCTTTGTTCGCTACCAACCAGAATTACTACTTCATTTGCAGAGCCCTGAGGATCGGTTCCAAAAATTAAACGAACTAGGTGTGGATGAGCTCTTCCTCATTGATTTTACGACTGATTTTGCTTCTAAAACAGCCAAAGAATTTGTTGATCAATTTGTCAAAGCCTTGAGGGCCCGAGTTTTAATTGCTGGATTTGATTATAGTTTTGGCTCTGATAAGAAAACGGCCTCTGACTTAGCTGCTTATTTTGATGGTCAAGTGGAAGTCATTTCTCCTGTATTGGATCAGGGTGAAAAGATTAGTTCGACCCGCATTCGTCAAGCTATCCTAGAAGGACGCGTCCAAGAAGCTGCCCGTCTACTTGGTCACCCTTTATCCAGTCGAGGAATCGTTGTGCATGGGGATGCGCGTGGCCGCACCATTGGCTATCCTACTGCCAATTTAGCGCCGATTGACCGGACCTATCTACCATCCGATGGAGTCTATGTAGTTGATGTCGATTTTAAAGGGCAGACCTATCGGGGCATGGCTTCTGTCGGGAAGAATATTACCTTTGATGGGAAGGAGCTTCGGTTTGAAGTCAATCTTTTTGACTTCTCAGGAGACATCTACGGTCATACCCTGACCATTCACTGGTTAGATAAGATTCGAGAAATGGTCAAATTTGATGGTATCGATCAACTAGTGGCTCAACTAGAAGAAGATGAAGCAGTTTCACGAAACTGGACGGAGGATTAGGAAGCTACCTGGTCCTTTTTTCTACTGTCTTTTGGGGGATAATGAAAGTGGTTTCTTTTTTTCTACTGAAATTCAGAAAAATCGTCGAGAAATCAAAAAAGCGCTTTTCAAGCACCTATTTTTTTTGTATAATAGAATCAGATAGTTATATATAAAAAAGAAGTGAACCACATGATTACATTATTTTTATCACCGAGTTGTACATCATGTCGAAAAGCTCGGGCTTGGTTAAAAAAGCACGATGTTCCATTTAAAGAACACAATATTATGACAAGTCCTTTGAGCAAACAGGAGTTGACAAGTATATTGGCCTTGACCGAAAACGGAACAGACGACATTATTTCAACTCGTTCAAAAATTTTTCAAAAATTAGATGTTGATGTTGAAGATTTATCCATCTCAGCCTTGATCCATCTGATTGAGGAAAATCCAAGTCTCTTGCGGAGACCGATTATTTTAGATAACAAACGCATGCAGATTGGCTTTAACGAAGATGAAATTCGGGCCTTCTTGCCACGGAGTTATCGCAAACAAGAGTTACGCTCTGCCACTCTAAGAGCAGAAATAAACTAAGAAGTATGTCGAATGCAAAAAAATTATAGTTACCCACTGGACTTATCGTGGAGCACTGAAGAGCTTGCTTCAGTGCTTTCTTTTTTCAATAAAGTTGAAGAAGCCTATGAAAGTAAGGTAGAGGCCAAAGAATACATGGAAGCCTACCGCGCTTTTAAGAAGGTCGTGTCTAGTATTGGAGAAGAAAAGCGTCTTGGACGGGAGTTCGAAGAAGTGAGCGGTTATTCTCTCTATCGTGCGACCCAGGCTGCAAAGCAAAAAGAGGAAGGATGGTTTTCTCTTGAAGAATAAATTAGAGTTTGCCAAACAAATCGTTTTAGAGGCTGGAGACTACTTGCGTCTTCATCTCCATGATGACTTGATGATCTCAAAAAAGACTGGGCCGACAGATTTAGTTACCCAGATGGACCAACAGGTTCAAAAGGATTTGGTTGAAAAAATCACACATTGCTATCCAGAAGATCGGATTTTTGCGGAGGAAAATGGCCTTCGTTCACCGATTTCAGAAGGATCCGTTTGGGTGATTGATCCTATTGATGGGACCAATAATTTTGTGACCCAAAAGGAAGATTTTGCGGTGATGGTGGCCTATTTTGAAGACGGAATTGGTCAGTTTGGCCTGATCTACGATGTGATGCGGGATCACCTTTTTTACGGGGGTGGAGAATTCCCTGTTTATCGCAATGAGGTTGAACTGACGCCCTTTGTGGACCAACCTCTGGAAAACCTTTTGATTGCTTCAAATGTCGGCATGCTTGAGAAAAATGACTGGGGCATGGCCGATCTTGGTATGGACTCTCTTGGCATTCGGGTCTACGGAAGTGCCGGTATTAGTTTTTCAAAAATTCTCTCAGGTGGGATTCTAGCTTATTTTAGCTATATCTGGCCTTGGGATTATGCCGCAGCTGCGATCATGGGGGAACAGTTGGGCTATACCGTTTTAAATCTAAATGGAGATAAACCTAATTACCAGTCAGTGGAACCCATTATGATGGTTCCAAAAGTGAAGTTAACAGAAATTCAAACCTATCTTAAGAAAGGGAGAAGTTAAATGAATTTTCCCAATGGTTTTAAAGAAAAATACCAGCATCTTCTAGGTGAGGATGCTGCTGCTTTTTTTGCGACCTTTGAGCAAGAAGCAGTATCGGCCTTTCGGACTAACCCTTTGAAAGAAACTCAAAAAGCATTTGATGATCCGATTCCCAATACCCCTTGGGGACATTATGGAAAGGTCTCAGGAAAATCCATCGAGCACGCAACGGGCTTGGTCTATTCGCAAGAGCCAGCAGCTCAGATGGTGGCCCAAGTCGCCCAGCCTAAGCCAGGAATGAAGGTCTTAGACTTGGCCGCAGCTCCTGGTGGAAAGACCACCCAGCTCTTGTCTTATTTGGACAATCAGGGACTCTTGGTCTCCAATGAAATCCACAAGGGTCGTTCGAAAATTCTTGTAGAGAATGTAGAACGCTTTGGTGCGCGAAATGTGCTGGTGACCAATGAGTCTGCCGATCGTCTGGCCAAAGTTTTCTCAGGCTTTTTTGATCTAATTGTACTGGATGCCCCATGTTCAGGTGAGGGGATGTTCCGTAAGCAACCAGATGCCATGGACTATTGGTCTGTCGATTATCCTCGAGAGTGCAGTCTCCTTCAAAGAGAGATTCTAGAGGATGCCCTCAAGATGTTGGTTCCAGGTGGTTCCTTGGTGTATTCAAGCTGTACCTGGGCTCCTGAGGAAAATGAAGAGATCGTATCCTGGCTTTTGGAAAACTATGATCTGGAATTGGAAACGATCGAGAAGATCAATGGTATGGCAGAAGGCATTGACTATCCAGAAACCGCGCGTATGTATCCTCATCATTTTAAAGGGGAGGGCCAATTTGTTGCTAAGTTCTGTTATCTAGGAGAGAATCGACTTGCCAAAATCCCTTCCAAAAAGGACCAATTATCTGCAGAACAAAAGAAATGGTGGCAGGAATTTGCCAAGAAACACTTGAAGATCACTCTAGAAGGAATCCTTGAAACCTTTGGAGACGAACTCTACTTGGTTCCACTTGGTTTACCAGATTTGCGCAAAGTAAAAATTGCCCGCAATGGCTTGCACCTAGGGACCTTCAAGAAAAATCGATTTGAACCTAGTTTTGCCTTGGGCCTTGCTCTGAAACCGAGTGAGGTAAAAGAGACCGTTTCGATCACGCCTGAGGACTTTGTTCATTATGTTGCGGGAGAGACGGTCCAATTGAAGGAAACGCATCCAAATGGATGGTACCAGGTCCTGGTCGAAGGCAATGGTTTGGGCTTTGCCAAAGTGACCGGACAGACCCTGAAAAATTTCTATCCAAAGGGGCTTCGTTTTAGGTAAAATGCTGGGCAAAGAACCCGTTCTATGATATAGTGGAAGTACAGGTTTTTTTGAAAAAAACTTGTCAAAATCATAAGTGAAATAGTGAAATATCAAGGAGACATGATTTGAAAAAGTCTAAAAAGCTGATCCTAGGACTAGCAACGATCGTATTAGCAGGAAGTTTATCTGCTTGTGCTTCTTGGATCAATCGCGGAGAATCCATCACTGCTGTCGGATCGACTGCCTTACAACCCTTGGTTGAAGGAGTAGTAGATCGCTACATTGAAGAACATCCTGGTAAGATTGTGAATGTACAAGGAGGAGGTTCTGGTACAGGACTTTCACAAGTTCAATCAGGCGCTGTAGATATCGGAAATAGTGACTTGTTTGCGGAGGAAAAATCTGGGATCGATGCCTCTAGTCTGGTCGACCATCAGGTAGCCGTAGCAGGGACAGCCATCATTGCCAATAAAAATATCTCAATCGACAATTTGACAACAGAGCAATTGCGAAAGATCTTTACGGGTGAATATACCAACTGGAAGCAATTGGGAGGTCCAGATCTTGAAATCACGATTGTGAACCGAGCGGTTGGTTCTGGTAGCCGTGCTGTCTTTGATGCCATCATCATGGATGGCAAACAACCCAAGCAGGCTCAAGAGCAAGACTCTAATGGAATGGTGAAAAACATCGTTTCTCAAACGCCAGGAGCCATCTCTTATCTTGCCTTTACCTACTTGGATAGCAGTGTCAAAACCATGAAGCTCAATGGTTATCAACCAACCAAAGCCAATGTCGTCAACAATAACTGGCCAATCTGGTCCTACGAACACATGTATACCAAAGGAAAACCCAATGAGTTGTCTAAAAAATTCATTGATTACATGATGACCGATGAGATCCAGCAAAAGGTTGTTGGTAAGATGGGCTATATCCCAATCAATGATATGAAAGTCACCCGTGATTTAAAAGGGAATGTGACAAAAAAATAAAAGAATTAGGTAAAAAATGAACGAAGTAGCAAAAAAAATGCTGACGAAATCAAAAAACTCCCGCCTAGAAAAATTTGGGAAAACCATTACCTTTCTATGTATGAGTTTGATTGTTGTCGTCGTTGCCATGATTTTGATTTTCGTGGCCCAAAAAGGTTTATCGACTTTCTTTGTTAATAAAGTCAATATCTTTAGTTTTCTATTTGGGAGTACTTGGAATCCTGCTGCAAAGGAATTCGGAGCCCTACCAATGATTCTAGGTTCCTTTATTGTAACCTTGCTTTCTGCCCTCTTGGCAACGCCGTTTGCCATTGGTGCAGCAGTTTTCATGACAGAAGTCTCTCCTAAAGGAGCTCGTTTCTTGCAACCAGCGATTGAGCTCCTAGTGGGGATTCCTTCAGTTGTTTATGGATTCATTGGCCTTCAAGTGGTCGTCCCATTTACGCGTAGTCTCTTTGGAGGGACTGGTTTTGGGATTCTCTCAGGGGTCTTTGTCCTCTTTGTTATGATCCTGCCAACTGTCACCTTTATGACGACCGATAGCCTCCGAGCTGTGCCCCGTCATTACCGGGAAGCTAGTATGGCCATGGGAGCGACCCGTTGGCAAACTATTTGGCATGTCACGCTCAAGGCAGCCCGCTCTGGAATCTTTACAGCGGTTGTCTTTGGTATGGCGCGTGCTTTCGGGGAAGCCTTGGCTATCCAGATGGTAGTCGGAAACTCGGCAGTGGTACCAACCTCGCTCACAACACCAGCTTCCACCCTCACCTCTATTTTGACTATGGGAATCGGAAATACCGTTATGGGTACGGTCAATAACAATGTTCTTTGGTCACTCGCCTTGGTATTGCTCCTCATGAGTCTTGCCTTTAACAGTGTGATTAAACTGATTACGAAAGAAAGAGGTAAGAAGAACTATGCACGCTAAACGAATGGATAAAATTGCAACAGGAGTGCTGTATGCTATTTCAGGGATCATCGTTGCGATTCTTGCCTCATTGATCCTTTATATCTTGGTCCGTGGCTTGCCCCATGTATCTTGGCACTTCTTGACTGGGAAATCTTCTTCTTACCAAGCAGGAGGAGGGATCGGAATTCAATTGTATAATTCCTTCTTCCTCTTGGTCATTACCTTGGTGATTTCCTTCCCACTTTCTCTTGGGGCTGGGATTTACCTCTCTGAGTATGCTAAAAAAGGTCGCTTGACCAATTTGGTTCGTACCTGTATTGAGATCTTGTCTTCTTTGCCATCTGTCGTTGTAGGTCTCTTTGGTTACCTGGTCTTCGTTGTCCAGTTCAAATATGGATTTTCGATCATTTCAGGGGCCTTGGCCTTGACCGTCTTTAACCTGCCACAGATGACTCGCAATATCGAAGATAGCTTGCAGCACGTTCACCATACACAGCGCGAAGCAGGTCTAGCTCTGGGCTTGTCTCGCTGGGAAACTGTGATTCATGTCGTGGTACCAGAAGCTCTTCCAAGTATTATCACTGGGGTTGTCTTGGCCTCAGGACGGATCTTTGGGGAAGCTGCAGCTTTGATCTATACAGCAGGTCAATCGGCTCCAGCTCTTGATTGGTCAAACTGGAATATCTTTAGTGTAACCAGTCCGATTTCGATCTTCCGTCAGGCTGAAACCTTGGCCGTCCATATCTGGAAGGTCAACAGTGAAGGAACTATTCCAGACTCGATCGAAGTCTCAGCCGGTTCTGCCGCCGTTCTTTTGATCTTTATCTTGATCTTTAACTTTGGAGCGCGCAAACTCGGAAGTTACCTCCATAAAAAACTAACATCTGCTTAAAGGAGAAGAAATGTCAAAATACAATTGGGATGAGAGACACATCATTACTTTTCCTGAAGAAAAGGTGGTCCTATCGACCAAAGATTTGCATGTCTATTATGGAACGAACGAGTCCATTAAAGGCGTTGACATGCAGTTTGAAAAGAATAAGATTACAGCCTTGATCGGTCCTTCAGGATCTGGGAAATCAACCTACCTCCGTAGTTTGAACCGGATGAATGATACCATCGATATTGCGCGTGTAACGGGTGAAATTTGGTATGAAGGAATCGATGTCAATCGTCCAGATATCAATGTTTATGAAATGCGCAAGCACATTGGGATGGTTTTCCAACGGCCCAATCCTTTTGCCAAATCGATTTATAAAAACATCACCTTCCCGCATGAACGCGCTGGAGTCAAAGACAAGAAGATTTTGGACGAATTGGTCGAAACTTCTTTGAAACAGGCAGCTCTGTGGGATCAGGTCAAGGATGATCTTCATAAATCAGCCCTGACACTTTCAGGTGGCCAACAGCAACGACTTTGTATCGCACGGGCCATCTCTGTGAAGCCAGATATCTTACTCATGGATGAGCCTGCTTCAGCGCTTGATCCGATCGCGACAGCGCAATTAGAAGAAACCATGCTTGAGTTGAAGAAGGATTATACCATTGTCATCGTGACCCACAGCATGCAACAAGCAGCCCGTGCTAGCGATTATACCGGTTTCTTCTATCTTGGAAACCTCATTGAGTACGATAAGACTTCGAATATTTTCCAAAATGCGAAATTGCAATCGACCAACGATTATGTATCTGGTCACTTTGGATAAAGTAAAATGACAACAAAAAGGAAAATAGAATGACAGAACCAATTTTGCAAGTCAAGGACTTGTCGGTTTATTACAATAAAAAGAAGGCTCTAAATAGCGTCTCCTTGGACTTTGCTCCAAAGGAGATTACAGCCTTGATTGGTCCTTCAGGATCAGGGAAATCTACCCTTTTAAAAGCCATTAACCGCATGGGCGACCTCAACCATGAGGTCACCACTACAGGAACTATCCTCTACAATGGACATAATATCTACGGACCACGGACCGATACGGTCGAATTGCGTAAGGAAATCGGAATGGTCTTCCAACAGCCCAATCCTTTCCCAATGTCCATTTATGATAATGTGACCTATGGCTTGATGATTAATGGTGTCAAGGACAAGGCTGTCTTGGACGAAGCAGTTGAAACCTCTTTGAAACGCGCATCCATCTGGGATGAAGTCAAGGATCGCTTGCATGATTCAGCTATCGGACTTTCTGGTGGTCAGCAACAGCGGGTCTGTGTGGCGCGGGTCCTTGCGACCAGTCCAAAGATTATTCTTTTGGATGAGCCAACTTCAGCGCTGGATCCAATTTCAGCTGGGAAGATTGAAGAAACCTTGTATGGACTAAAAGACCGCTACACCATGCTCTTGGTGACACGTTCCATGCAACAAGCAAGTCGGATTTCCGATAAAACAGCCTTTTTCTTGGATGGGGATTTGATTGAGTACAATGACACCAATGAAATGTTCTTGAACCCAGCTAAGAAAGAAACAGAAGACTATGTCTCTGGTAAATTTGGATAGGAAGAAAATAAAATGTTACGAGTTCAATTTGAAGAAGATTTAGAGAAGTTGCATAACCAGTTTTATGCAATGGGAAATGAAGTGTTGAGTCAGATCAACCGTACAGTTCGTGCTTTCGTGACCCATGACCGTGAATTGGCCCGCCAGGTCATCGAAGATGATGCGGAGATCAACGAATACGAAGTGAAGCTTGAGCGCAAATCTTTTGAGATTATTGCTCTTCAACAGCCGGTTTCACAAGACCTTCGTGTCGTGATGACCGTCTTAAAAGCAGTTTCTGACTTGGAGCGGATGGGGGACCACGCTGTATCGATTGCCAAGGCAACGATTCGCATGAAAGGGGAAGTCCGTATCCAATCTGTTGAAGAAGAAATCAGCAAGATGGGCCGTGAAGTCAAAGATTTTGTCGAAGCAACACTTGATGTTTACCTCAAAGGCGATGTGGATTTGGCCTATGAAGTTGCTTCACGAGATGAAGTCATCAACCATTATTTCGATAGCATCCAAGAATTAGCAACAGAAGAAATTCGGAAAAATCCAGAGTCCATCGTGACGGGACGTGATTATTTCCAAGTGATCAACTTCTTGGAACGCATCGGAGATTATGCAAAAAATATCTGTGAATGGGTAGTCTACTTTGAAACAGGTAAAATTATCGAAATGTAAGATCTTGGAGTCTTTTCGATCTCAGACAGGCATTGTCATGCTTGTCTTTTCTTTTATCCCAACTTTGTGATAAAATAGTTTTATTAGGGCTTTTGATTGGAAAAGCGTGAAACATTTAAAGGAGGAAATTATGCAAGCAGTTGCACATTTTGTAGAAACATTCGTTCCAGAACATTATGAAGTGTTTTTGGATTTAAGTCGTAAAACTAAGACCTTTAGCGGTCGTGTGGTGATCACAGGTCAAGCCAAGGCGGACAAGATCTCGCTTCACCAAAAGGATTTGACCATTGAAACAGTAGAAGTAGCAGGTCAAGCTCGTCCATTTACGGTTGATGATGCCAATGAAGCAGTTTATGTTGAATTGGAAGGCACAGGTCAAGTGACAGTTACTCTGACCTATTCTGGTAAGATCACAGACAATATGACAGGGATTTACCCATCTTACTACAGTATTGATGGTGTGAAGAAGGAAGTCCTCTCAACTCAGTTTGAGAGCCATTTTGCGCGTGAAGCCTTTCCAAGTGTGGACGAGCCTGAAGCCAAAGCAACTTTCGATCTTTCTTTGAAATTTGACCAAGAAGAAGGTGAAATTGCCCTTTCAAATATGCCTGAAATCGACGTGGAAAACCGCAAAGAAACAGGAATTTGGAAATTTGCTACGACTCCACGGATGTCTTCTTACCTCTTGGCTTTTGCGGCTGGAGACCTTCAAGGAGTGACAGCTAAGACCAAGAATGGAACCCTAGTCGGTGTCTACTCTACCAAAGCTCACCCATTAGAAAACTTGGACTTCTCATTGGATATTGCCGTTCGTGCTATTGAATTTTATGAAGACTACTATGGCGTGAAGTATCCAATCCCTCAATCTCTTCATATCGCTCTTCCAGACTTCTCTTCCGGAGCGATGGAAAACTGGGGCTTGGTAACCTACCGTGAAGTCTACCTTCTAGTAGATGAAAACTCTACGGCCCAAAGCCGACAAACAGTAGCCTTGGTCGTAGCTCACGAATTAGCTCACCAATGGTTCGGAAACCTGGTGACCATGAAATGGTGGGATGATCTTTGGTTGAATGAAAGCTTTGCCAATATGATGGAATATGTCAGCTTGGATGCCATTGAACCAAGCTGGAATATCTTTGAAGACTTCCAAACAACTGGAGTGCCTGCTGCCTTGAAACGCGATGCTACAGATGGCGTTCAATCCGTCCATGTGGAAGTCAAACACCCAGACGAGATCAACACTCTCTTTGACCCAGCAATCGTTTACGCTAAGGGTAGCCGTCTTATGCACATGCTTCGTCGATGGTTAGGCGATGACGCCTTCCGTAAAGGGTTGAAGATCTACTTTGAAAAACACCAATACGGCAATACTATCGGTCGTGACCTTTGGGATGCTCTTGGGCAAGCTTCAGGTCGTGATGTCGCAGCCTTTATGGATTCTTGGTTGGAGCAACCAGGATACCCTGTTGTCTCAGCTTCTGTAGAGAACGACACCTTGATCATCCGTCAAGAGCAGTTCTTTATCGGAGAAAAAGAAGAAAAAGGTCGCAAGTGGGTTGTTCCTTTGAACAGCAACTGGACAGGTATTCCAGATACTTTGGAAACAGAAGTCTTAGAAATTCCAAACTATAGTGCCTTGAAACAAGCTAATACCGGAGCTCTTCGCTTCAATACAGAAAATACGGCTCATTATATCAGTGATTACCGTGGGGAATTGTTGGAAGACATCCTTGCTGACCTTGCTAGCTTGGATAGCACTTCGAAACTACAAGTGGTTCAAGAACGCCGTCTCTTAGCGGAAAGTGGTCAAATTTCTTATGCAAGCCTCTTGCCAGTGATTGAACACTTGACTGAAGAAAGTTCCTACTTGGTTGTTTCAGCTGTTTCGAGCGTCTTAGCTGGAATCAGTCTCTTTGTGGATGAAGGAACTGAAACAGAAGCTGCCTTCCATGAGTTGTTGAAACACTTGAACCGTTACAACTTTGAACGCTTGGGTCTAGAAGCTAAGCCTGGTGAATCAGAAGAAGACGAAAAAGTTCGTCAGCTAATGATTGCTAATATGATCAAGGCCAATGATGAAGCTGCAAAAGCTCAAGCGAGCGCTATCTTTGAAGCGCATGCAGATGATTTGGAAAAACTTCCAGCTGCCATCCGCCTGCAAATCTTGGTCAACCAAATCAAGCACCAGGAAACCAAGGAGCTTAGCCAACAATACCTGGATACTTATGTTAAGACAGTAGATGGGAACTTTAAACGCCAGTTGGCGGCTGCACTTTCTTATACCAAGGATGAGGAAACTTTGGAAGCTCTATTGAAAGAGTGGAAGAACAAGGATGTGGTGAAACCTCAGGACTTGGCTATGAGCTGGTACTACAACTTCTTGCATGATGACTTTACCCAAGGAAGAACTTGGACTTGGGCGCGTGAAAACTGGGATTGGATCAAGAAAGCCCTCGGTGGTGATATGAGCTTTGATAAGTTTGTCATCTACCCAGCTAACTGTTTCAAGACCCGTGAACGGTTGAATGAATACAAGGCCTTCTTTGAGCCTCAATTGGATGATATGGCGATCAGCCGTAATATCAAGATGGGAATTAAAGAAATTGCAGCTCGTATTGATCTTATCGAGCGGGAGAAAGCAGCAGTAGAAGCCGCTATCCTTGCGACAAAATAGATTTAAAAAAATCGATACAGAAATTTCTGTATCGATTTTTTAGTGGACTTTGTATCTTATTTGAAATACCAGTGGTGTTTGAGGCTGGCAAAAATTGCCTTGCTGGTGATCGTGATGATGACCAGTTTGATGAGGTCAGCAAGGATAAAGGGAGCAACGACCAAAGTAAATGCTTTTTGGAGATCGGTATGCGTGACCAGCATAAAGCCGATAGCTCCTGACACAAAGAGGAGAGCACTACTGAGGAGATTGGCCAAAAAGATAGTGACAAGGCTGGATTTAGCACTCGTGAACAGAGACGTGATCCATGCTCGGAATGGGAAGAAGAGGAGGAAACCAGCAGTAGGACCAAGGAAATGCGAAGCGCCACCAGCACCGCCGGCAAATACTGGAAAACCTAAGAAGCCTAAAAGTAGGTAGAGACAGACTGTGACAAAGGCATGGCTGGGTTTATAGATGGTCCCGATGATCCCGATCATGAGTGTCTGCAGGGTCAAAGGAATTGGACCAAAGGGAATGGTGAATTGAGATAGGACGGAGATCATGGCCACTCCAATGGAGATGAGAACTAAGGGAAAGATTTTCTTCATAACAGTTAACCTCGTATTTATTTTATGGTAACTATTCTACAATAAGGGGCTCAACCTGTCAATAGCCCACACTTGTTTTAGGATTTTTTAAGTAAAAATTTAGGCAGGCTTAAGACTCCTGAAGTATAATCGCTTTACTAAAGGATCGAGCTCCCTTTAAATTTTTAAAAGACAAGTGCTTGTACAAAAAGATAAAAGGTAAAAAGATGAATCAAAAAGAAACAAAACAAGTAGTCGAAACGCAAGAATCCAAAGAAAAAATGGTTGTCCTAAAACGAAGTCCTAAGTGGTGGATTGGCATGGCAGCAGTTGGTGGATTGTTAGTTGGTGCTGGAAGCGGCTTTGGTGTCGGTGTCATCGCCTCTCAATCCTCCAATAACCAACAATTTTCTCAACCAGTCCAAACGGGTCAGAACCAAGGATCTAATCAGCAACAAAATAGCCAAAATGGCCATGCTTCACAAGGAAACCAGCAAAATGGTGGCCCACAGGATGGCGGTCCTCAAGGCGGTGGTCCACAAGGTGGTGGCCAAGGACAAGGCGGCCCACAAGGTGGCGGACCTGGTCAGATGCCACAGGAAGGCAATGGTGGCCCACAAGGGAATGGTCCAGATAACGGCATGAACCAATCTGGCGGACAAGAAGGGAACCAGGGTTCCTCTAAAAAGTCCAACAAGAAGAATTCAAAAAATAAAAACAAGACGAGTGATAGTCAAAGTAACAAAGAAAACACGACAAACTCATAGAATTAGCCTTCCTCAGGCAGGCTGAATTTGATCATAAAACCAGGTTCTAAACTATAGGAAATGAAGGCAAGTCGTGTTATAATGGTTAAGAATAGATTAGAAAGACTCGCTCACGAAAGAGAAGAGGATACGATAATGATTAAAATTCTATTGGTCGAAGATGACCTTGGTTTGTCAAATTCAGTATTTGATTTTTTAGATGATTTTGCGGATGTCATGCAGGTCTTTGACGGAGAAGAAGGCCTTTACGAAGCAGAAAGCGGGATCTATGATTTGATTTTGCTGGACCTCATGCTTCCTGAAAAAGACGGTTTCCATGTCTTGAAAGAATTGCGTGAAAAAGGCGTGACAACCCCTGTTTTGATCATGACAGCCAAAGAAAGTCTGGATGACAAGGGACACGGATTTGAGCTAGGGGCAGACGATTACCTCACTAAGCCTTTCTACCTAGAAGAGCTTAAGATGCGGATTCAAGCCCTCTTGAAGCGCTCAGGAAAGGTCAATGAAAACACCCTTAATTATGGCAATTTGAAGGTCAACTTATCTACCAATTCGACTTATGTGGATGGGAAAGAAGTGGAACTTCTTGGGAAGGAATTTGATCTTCTGGTCTACTTCCTTCAAAACCAAAATGTCATCCTTCCAAAAACACAGATTTTCGATCGCCTTTGGGGCTTTGACAGTGATACGACCATCTCTGTTGTTGAGGTATATGTTTCAAAAATCCGTAAAAAATTAAAAGGTACCGATTTCGTTGAGAGCTTGCAAACATTGCGCAGTGTGGGGTATATCTTAAAAGATGCTAACCAGAATTAAGAAAACCGTCGGAGAAGATGATTTTTCCTACTTCATCCGATATTTTGGGCTCTTTACTTTGATATTCTCAGCCATGACCTTGATTATCATTCAGGTCATGCGCTCGAGTCTTTATACAACTGTTGATGAGAACCTCAAGACTCTCAGTCAGGATCCCTACTCGCTTGTAGCGATTGCTTATCGAGACCAGCGACAGTCAAATACCAAAGGAGATGATAATGATCATGAGATGATGATCCCAGATCATGATAAATCAGAACCTAAAGGGGATGTCACATCCAATACCACTGTTGTTTTGCTTAATAAAAAATATGAAAACTTGACAACCGGTAATGGGTTTTTAAACTTCAAAACGGTGACGTTTGGTCGGAAGCTCCTCAACAAGGTTTCCCAGCTTCAAATTACAAATAGCTATGGGAAAAAAGAAAGTTACCGGGCCTATATGGCAGAGTTGAGTTTATCTGATGATGAAAGTGATAGTGACATCAAGTATGCGGTTGTCATGACCAATATCAGTCAACTAGAGCAGACCAGTGAAGAGCACGAAAGTCAAATCGCTCTCATCATGATCTGCTTCTGGGGAATCTCCTTATTCGCTAGCCTCTTCTTAGCACGTCTCAGCGTCAAGCCCCTTCTTGAGAGTATGCAAAAGCAAAAGGCTTTCGTGGAAAATGCTTCCCATGAGTTGCGGACGCCTTTAGCAGTTCTGCAAAATCGCCTCGAAACGCTTTTTAGAAAGCCTGAAGCGACCATTATGGAATCGAGTGAGAATATTGCATCCAGCTTGGATGAAGTTCGAAATATGAAGCTTTTGACTACCAACCTTCTCAATATTGCCCGAAGAGATGACGGCTTGAAGCCAGAGATGGAAGATATCGAACCAAGCTTTTTCGATCAGTCCTTCTCGAATTTTGAGATCATTGCAGAAGAAAATGGCAAAATCTTCCGAGGAGACAATCAGGTGGACAAAGTCATTTGTTCTGATAGAACGCTCCTCAAGCAATTGATGACCATTCTCTATGACAATGCCTTGAAGTATACCGATGAAGATGGTGAGATCCAGTTTGAAGTTCAATTGAAGGATAAAAATCTTCTTTTGAGAGTGCTGGATAATGGTTCAGGGATTCGAGATGAGGATAAGAAACGGATCTTTGATCGTTTTTACCGGGTCGACAAGGCCAGAACCCGTCAAAAAGGTGGATTTGGTTTGGGGTTATCCCTCGCTAAGCAGATCGTAGAAGCCTTTAAAGGGACCATTCAAGTCAAAGATAATAAACCAAAAGGGACCATCTTTGAAGTGAAATTATCCATTAAGACGGAAAGTCGTAAAAAAAATCGTTCATAATCTTTTAAAAATAGAAAAGAGGAAAACCTATGAGTTCAAAAATGTTGCACACTTGCCTTCGTGTGGAAAACTTAGAAAAATCAATCGCTTTTTACCAAGATGCTTTTGGTTTTGAAGAAAAACGTCGGAAAGATTTCCCAGACTACAAGTTCACGATTGTTTATTTGGCCTTGCCTGGAGATGACTATGAGCTGGAATTGACTTACAATTATGATCATGGTCCATATGTCATCGGAGATGGCTATGCTCACGTTGCCTTGAGTACTCCTGATCTAGAAGGTTTGAATGCGGAACACAAGGCTAAAGGCTATGAAGTGACAGAACCAAAAGGTCTTCCAGGGACGCAACCGAATTACTATTTCGTTGTAGATCCGGATGGGTATAAAGTAGAAGTCATTCGCGAAAAATAAGAGGGATTAACAATAAGGGCCGCTGTCGGCTACGACAGTCGCCCTCTTTTTTATGAAACCATTTACAAAAAAGGAATGTTTTTTCGAGAGAAATTTGCTATAATAAAGTTATGAGATTCAAACACACGAAAACTATTTTATTAATCATTACAAATCTCCTTTTACTGAGTCTTTTGTATATCGGCTATCAAAAGATTCAAAGGGTTCGTGAACAAAAAGCCTATCAGGATCAGTTTGCTAAGGTTACCCAACTTGAGAAAAGCTCTGAAAAAGGGAAAGATGTTCAAGTTCAGGAAGGGATTTTAGGAACTTCTTATGTGACGGCTTATTATCCTACTAAGGATGGACAGCCTGTTGAGATTGTGAAAGAGAAGATCCAAGAAGACCTTCAGCGTCTAGGATCCGATGAGAAAACCAAGGAGCCTAAGCATTTGACCTTCTACCATAGTGAAGAAGCAGAAGCGCCTTTTGTTGGTTATCACCCTATCCAAATCAAACGGGCTGAATACCAGTACAAAAAAGGGAAATTCATCAAAGATGAGACGGTGAAGTTGCCCCTCTTTTACTTGGATGATGATAGTAACCCTTTGACCCTCAGCCAGGTTTTTGCGGATCCAGATGGAGCCAAACAGATCTTTTTGGAGGAATTACGGGGGAATCTAGCCTTTCGTCAGCTGGATGAGGAAAGCATTGATCAAATGGTTGCCCACTTCTCAGAGTTGGATTTGAGCCAATGGGAATTCCAATATGAAAAAGGAATTTTCACTATTCCATTTCCAACCAAGGTTAAGGGAGATGATACCTTCACTGTTCCCTTGTCTAAATTCTATGACGTGATTGATACAGAGCGCTTGCTTCCTGATGATCTAGCTTCTTACGAATCCTATATTGAAGAACGCCACCGTAAGATGATTGCTTTGACCTTTGATGATGGACCAGATCCAACGACGACCCCTCAGGCGCTGGCCATCTTAAAGAAATACAATGCCAAAGCTACCTTCTTTATGATCGGAAAAAATGTCAGTGCGAATCCCGATATTGCTAAGCAAGTCCGCAAAGAAGGTCATCAAATCGGGAACCATACTTGGGATCACCCTCAATTGCCAAAATTGAGCTTGGATAATGCCAAAAAAGAGATCTTGGATACCCAAGAAGCTATTCAAAAAGCGACAGGTGTGCAGACCAAGATTACCCGTCCTCCGTATGGGGCGATCAATAACGCTATCCAATACGGTGTCGACCAATCCTTCATCATGTGGGATGTGGATAGCCTAGATTGGAAGACGCATAATACGACGGCCATTCTCAATGAAGTGAAAAAAGAAGTCAAACCGGGTTCGATTATCCTCATGCATGATATCCATCAAACCACGATTGACGCTCTACCGACCGTCCTTGACTACCTCAAATCACAAGGCTATACCTTTGTAACGGTGGATGAATTGTTGGATTATCAACTTGAAAGTCATCGTATCTATTACAATGGAAATTAACGTAAAAATCCTCTGCAGTTCATTCACTAGCAGAGGATTTTCTTATTCATTTAAAAAGAGTTCGGAATTTTTTAAAACCAGTTCACGTACAAAAGCGTATTTTTTTAAGGATTTGAGTTCTTCTGGGTGGGTGATAAAGGTGATTACATAACCCTCACGCCCCATTCGTCCTGTACGACCGGCGCGGTGGGTATAGGTCTCCACATCACGAGGAATATCGTAGTTAATCACACACTCAAGATGTTCAATATCGATTCCACGAGCGACCAAATCGGTAGCCAGCAATAGGGTTAGCTGATGGTCTTTGAAGCGCTCCAAAATGACCTTGCGGTATTTTACATTGACATCACTGGCCAGCGATACAGCTTCGACCCCCCGGTATTGTAGTTTTTCTTCAGCACTACCCAGATCAGATAGGCTGTTGAAAAAAGCCAGACCACGAAAATCTTCGACGTAGGCGAGTTTGCGGAGCAATTCGACCTTGTCCCGCTTATCCACTTGCATATAAAAATGTTGGATATTGTCTAAAGAAACTCCATCAACCGTAATGCGAAGAGTATTTTCTTCTAGCTGGTCTGGATCGACCTTGGATGTGGCGCTCATATAGATATATTGGTGGTCACGGGGAGCATAGTGGCTGATCTTGTCGACGAAGTGGTACTGAGAATCGCTCAGTAATTGGTCGAATTCATCTAAAATGATGGTTTCCACATTCATCATTTTGATCTTTTTCAGCTTGATCAGTTCAAAGATCCGACCAGGCGTCCCAACCAGGATTTCGGGTCCTTTTTTGAGGCGTTCGATTTGCCGTTTTTGACTAGATCCTGAAAGGAAGAGTTGGGTCTGGAGCCCGAGAGGTTCTGCCCATTGTTTGGTGACATCAAAAATTTGTCCCGCTAACTCTGTATTAGGAGCTAAAATCAAGAGTTGTTGGGCCTTCTTCGATTTGAGTTTGAGCAAGCTTGGAAAGAGGTAGGCGAGTGTCTTACCAGTACCGGTAGGACTGATCCCGAGGACATTTTCTCCTTCATAGATAGGGGAGAAGATTTGTTCCTGAATTTCAGTGAATGTATCAAATCCGAGTGTTTCTAACTGGTCTTTCCAGCTTTGTGGAAATTGTTCTTTCATTCTTTTTCATCCTTAAATTGTATTCCAGCGCTTTGACGCATTTGGTAGAGGGTTTCATGGACCTGCTCAGCTGTTTGTAACCATTCAAGATAAGCAGCTGGCTTTTGATGAGCGATGGCAAGGGCAAAGGCTTCCGCCTCTTCTTGCATTTGGTGTGGGCAGGGCTGGATCGGAAGGTCGATGACTTCCCCAGAATGGCTGACGAAGCGGGCCTGGTTGATGGCTGCCACAGCATTGAGAGTTAGCGTTCCAGTCTTGGTGTAGATTTCAGCAGGTAGATGGCTGGTAATATTTTTCCCCGCCTGAATAGCAACCTGAAAATCTGGATAAATCAAGACACCTTGACCATAGAGATCAACCGAATTGGGTAATTGCTGAGCAGTATAGTGGCTGGAGATGGGTTCTCCAAAGAAGCCAATCGCCAAGTAGAGGCAGTAGACTCCCAGATCCATCAAGGCTCCGCCTGCATAGACATCTGAGAAAATATTGGGCATTTCACCTGCAAGAAGGGCCGGCAATTTAGAAGAATATTTGGCAAAGGTAAAGTTGGCGCCCAGTATTTCCTGGTTAGAGAGGAAGTTTTTAACTACTTGAAAGGCTGCTTCTTGGTAATTTCTGGCAGCTTCAAAGAGATAGACCTGGTGCTCATTAGCGAGCTTGACCAATTCCTTCCATTCAGAAGGGGTGGTCACAGCCGGTTTTTCAATGATGACATGCTTCTTGGCCAGAATAGCAAGCTTGGCCTGAGCGAAATGAAGAGAATTGGGGCTAGCAATGTAAATCACATCCAGCTCACTGTCTAAGAAGTCGATGAAATCCGTGTAGCAAGAGATCGCTCTATAAGGCTCACAAAACTCTTGAGCCGTCTTCATCTTTCTCGAATACACAGCCTGCAAGTGATAGTGGCCTGTCTGATAAGCAGCTGTAATAAATTCATGTGAAATCCAACTCGTACCAATAATTCCCAGCTTTAACATAAGGTGTCCTTCCTCAATCGATTCACTCTATTATATCATGAAAAGGGGGAGGGGCGGGGTGGAAAATACTAGGGTTTATGAGAGTTTTTTGTTACAATAGAAAGTGAATAAATCAAGGAGTAAGAGATGACCATATCAGTTGTAGTCCCATGTTTTAACGAAGAAGAATCGATTCCATTATTTTATCAAGCGATGGAACGTGTTAGGATGGAGATGGGAGAAAAGTTTGAATATATTTTTATAAATGATGGCTCCTCAGATGGTACGCTATCCGTTCTTCGAAAGCTACATGTTACGGATTCAAATGCGCATTACCTTTCTTTTTCTCGAAATTTCGGAAAAGAAGCAGCACTCTATGCTGGACTTGAGCGTGCTAATGGTGAATTCGTCACAGTTATGGATGTAGATCTACAGGATCCTCCAGAGTTATTGCTTCAAATGAAGAAAAAATTGGATGAAAATTCAGAATTAGACTGTGTCGGTACCCGACGAGTAACTCGGGATGGCGAACCACCAATTCGATCCTTCTTTGCACGCATGTTTTATAAATTGATCAATCATATCAGTCAAGTAGAAATGGTCGACGGTGCGCGTGATTTCCGTTTGATGCGCCGTCCCATGGTCGATGCGATTCTAGAGTTATCAGAATACAATCGCTTTTCAAAAGGAATTTTTGCCTGGGTAGGATTTGAGACAGAGTACCTCGAATATAAAAATGTTGAGCGCGTGGCAGGAGAGACGTCTTGGAATTTTTGGTCCCTCTTCAAATACTCGATTGAAGGGATTGTCAATTTCTCGGATGCCCCATTAAACATTGCCTTTATTGGTGGACTGTTATCTTGGATCTTAGCCTTTATCATGGTGATTCTGATTGTGATCCGCACCTTAGTCTTTGGAGATCCCACTTCTGGATGGCCATCCCTCATGACAGTGATTCTTTTCCTTGGAGGCTTCCAATTATTAACCATCGGGATTTTAGGGAAATATGTTGGTAAAATCTTCATGGAAACTAAGAAACGGCCAGTTTATGTTGTGAAAGAGGAGAAATAAAGAATGGTTGAGGATTGTAAATCAATATTTCAGAATCTTTTTGAGTATATAAAAAAAAATAGAGCTGCATGTTACCTCATTTTTGTTATCTATTTACTTGTAAATATAAATATTAGTTTAGCAGAATTTCCTTATATTGACGACATTGGTCGACAACTTCAGGGCTACACAGGATTTTCTGAACATTATTCCCGATATTTTAGTGAAATAACATCTCGTTTTATTCAGGGTGGAACCCACTTAACTGACCCTGGTTTGACAACAAATATTATTTCGTCTATTGTTTTAAGTATTACAAGTATTTTATTATTATTTATCTTATTTCCCAATAAGAAGATAGATTGGTTCACTGCACTATCATCAACTATTGTCGGTTTAAATCCTTGGTTCTTGGAGCCATTGAGTTTTAGATTCGATAATCCTTTCATGTCCTTGAGTGTATTTGTGTCTATCTTGCCATTCATTTTTTTGAAGTCCAACAAATTGTTTAGTTTGAGCTCGATATTATGTATTTTTCTAATGTGTAATTCTTATCAAGCATCTTCAGGGATTTATATTTTGGTTGTCCTAACCTTAGTATTTTTAGAATTTCTAAATGATAATAAATTGAATATTCAAAGGATTATTATATCATCCGTATCGTATATTCTAGGTATGATTTTATATAAAGTTCAAATTACAATTAAGCCACCAATTTTCGCAGACCAAGGTAGGATTCCTGGATTGTTAGATATTCCAGCTACGTTATTTAATAACGCAAAGGGGTATTTAAAAAATATTTACAATCAAAGTTCGAATATTTGGATAGTTCTTGCTGCTATTTTAATTATTTTTTTAATCATATCTGTTTATTTGGTAAGTAAAGAAAAGAAATTGACAAAAACAGTTTTAGCAATTTCCTGGTTATGTTTAGGCTGTATCTTTAGTTATGGTTCTTACCTAATTCTTTTAGAAAAGTTCTATCTTTTAAGACCTAGATATGAATATGGATTGGGAATCTTCTCATCAATCATCTTGATTGTAACCTTAGGGATTTCGACTAAATTTCATTTCTTTGAAATATCAAAAAAATTCTTAATATTATTAAGTGTATACTATGTGTTGTCATTCTCGTTCATTTATGTTGATAGTTTAAAGCAACAAAATAAAACATTCGAAACACAGAGTGTCATGTTAGGCAGTACACTTAATAAGTATGTTTCAGCGGAAAATAGGGTGGTTAATATTAATAGGTTTATATCAAATTCACCTATATACGAAAATTCAGCTCTTGTTTACCCCATGATTAGTAGCCTAATTATGCCAAATACAAATATCTCCTGGGATATGACGATGCGATTTAATAGCTTAACGAAACTAGATGTTGATTTTAAAATGTTTGATATAAATCAGATAGATTCTAGTTATAGAAAAGTTGAAACTACAAAATTATACGATATTTTATCTAAAGATGATCAATTATTTGTTATAATGAAATAGAATTTAGTTTGCTAATGAACAATAAATACATTAAATTTTAACGAATGTTAAAATAAATTTTTAAGGAGATTTTACCATGATTTTAATTACAGGTGCAAATGGTCAACTTGGGACAGAGCTTCGCCATTTGTTGGATGAACGAAATGAAGAATATGTAGCTGTTGATGTGGCTGAAATGGATATCACAGATGCAGAAAAAGTAGATGAGGTTTTCGCAGAAGTGAAACCAACCTTGGTTTATCACTGTGCTGCCTATACAGCTGTTGATGCTGCTGAAGATGAAGGAAAAGAGTTGGACTATGCCATCAACGTGACTGGTACGGAAAATGTAGCAAAGGCATCTGAAAAGTACGGTGCAACCTTGGTCTATATCTCAACGGACTACGTTTTTGATGGTAAAAAACCAGTGGGTCAAGAATGGGAAGTAGACGATCAACCAGATCCTCAAACAGAGTACGGTCGTACCAAACGTATGGGGGAAGAATTGGTTGAGAAGTATGTGTCTAACTTCTATATCATCCGTACAGCTTGGGTCTTTGGAAATTACGGTAAGAACTTTGTCTTCACCATGAAAAACCTTGCGAAGACTCACAAAATACTTACAGTTGTTAATGACCAACACGGTCGTCCAACCTGGACCCGTACCCTTGCAGAGTTTATGACTTATTTGGCTGAAAACCGTAAGGAATATGGTTATTACCACCTATCAAATGATGCAGAAGAAGATACAACTTGGTATGACTTTGCAGTTGAAATCCTCAAAGATACGGATGTTGAAGTGAAACCAGTGGATTCTAGCCAATTCCCAGCTAAGGCAAAACGTCCTCTTAACTCTACGATGAGCTTGGCAAAAGCGAAGGCAACAGGGTTCGTCATTCCAACGTGGCAAGATGCCTTGAAAGAGTTTTACAAACAAGAAGTGAAATAAATTTTTTGATAATATAAGAAAGGCCTTTCAGGTCTTTTTGTGTTATATTTGCTTGTCTTTTAACATTTTATAAAAACTATAGTATAATAAGGGGAAAGTCTTTTGTAGGAGAAATATTTTTTCAAAGTATAATGAATTTATTAAAGAAGGTAAACATAATGAATGATAGAGATTTTTCAAAAATTTCTTCAAAACAGAATTATATTTGGAATATGTTAGGAACGATCTCATCATCTTTAGTGTCAGTTGTTCTTTTGTTATTAGCTTCAAGGTTACTTGATCCAAAAAATTCAGATATTTTCAGTATAGCCTTTGCATTAGGACAACAGTTCTATGTGTTAGGATATTTTCAAATACGAAATATGCAGTCGACAGATGTACAAGAAAAATATACTTTTAATTCATACCATAACACTCGTATTGTGACGCTATTGTTAATGATACTAACTTCTTTTTTCTATATTATTATACAAGGATATGATTTGTATAAAAGTTTAATTGTGTTATTGTTAGTACTTTACCGTGCGTTTGATGCTTATTCAGATGTATTTCAGGGTTTTTTTCAACAACATAATAGATCAGATTTAGCCGGAAAAATTTTATTTTATAGAAGTTGGGTCTGCATCATCATTTTTGGTTTGTGTTTATTTCTCTCAAATTCATTAATGATTTCAAGTGTTATAGTTTGTTTAGCAAATATTTTTCTTACAATAATTTTAGACTATAGAATTTCGAAGAAATATTTTGATATTGATTTTTTACCATCGTTGAAAAATGATAGTTCTAATATCATTTCAATTTTAAAAGATGCTTTCCCATTATTTTTAAATGGGTTTCTAATTACCTATGTTTATAATGAAGCTAAAATAGATATTGATACATTATTAGCACAGGGCTATTTTTCAAATGGTATTCAAAGAGATTTTAATGTTTTATTTATGCCGGTATTTGTTTTATCTCTATTATTTTTCATTTTACGTCCTTTAACAACTCAGCTATCAATTTATTGGTACGAGAAGAGATATAAATTATTTTACAAACAGGTTCATATTCTTTTTTCTGTAATGTTTATTTTAGGTTTAATAATTATTGGTATCGGTTATTTGGTAGGTACAGAAGTACTTGGATTTGTGTATGGTACTTCTTTAGTACAATATAAAGTTCCATTTACTATATTACTTACAGCAGGCATTTTAAATGTTCTTGCATTGGTTATTGATGTTGTATTGACAATCTTTAGGAAACAATCTTATTTAGTTATTGCCTATATAGTTACATTTTTTATTGCAAAATTGATTACAATGCCTTTTGTAATGAATAATGGTATTTTTGGAGCTGCCGTTTCATTTTTAATTTCAATGACTGTTTTCTTAATATCTAGTTTTTTAATTTATCTTTATGTAAGTTATAAAAGTTTGAAGTTAAAATCTCAATAATATTTGTTGCCTATAATAGTATAATATAAAACCAAGTTCATTTGCTGAAAAATTAATTAGTACGTTTTCGTGTGTTAATTTTAAAAGGCCCAAATAGACAAAGTGAGGAAATATTAATGACAAATCCAGCAATTTCTATAATAATTCCTGTATATAACGCACAAGAGGGAATTAAACAATGTATAGATTCTCTTCTGAATCAGTCATTTACAGATTTTGAAATTATTCTTATAAATGATGGCTCTACTGATAATAGTTTAGAAGTTATTAAAGAGTATGCGGATGCTAATGATTTTATCCGAGTAATAGATAAAGAAAATGAGGGAGTTGCTAAAACTAGAAATAAGGGTATACAACTTGCTAAAGGGAAATATGTTGTCTTTATCGATAATGATGACTTTGTTGATTCGGATTATTTAGAGCGTTTTTATAACGAAATAGACCAAGAACAACTAGATATTGTTCTTGGTGGTTATAAGCGCGTTAATCAGGAAATGAAGACACTTTTTAAGCAAGATTTAACACAATCTGAATGGTCTAAGTATATAGTCGTTGCACCTTGGGCACGTATTTATCGAACTTCGTTTTTAACAGATAATAATATCCAGTTCTTTGATTATCCAATAGGTGAAGATGTTATCTTTACTTTGACTGCTTACAATTTAACAGAAAAAATTAAAATAATTGATTATAATGGCTATAATTGGTTTTTTAATGAGAAGAGTATCTCAAACACATCTCAAAGAGGCTTTAATCCGAATATAGATATTGTGTATTTCCTGAGTCACTTGCTTCAAGTTGCTGGCGATTCAAAATATATTCGCTATTTTATTAAACGATATTACATTTGGTATTTACTCTTTTCTGGAAGAGTCGCTTCAAGTTCGTCATTTATGGATCAATATAGAAAAATTAAACAATGGCTTTCTAAAGAAGGTATTGATTCAAATTTAACACCATTTTCATCTGAGATAACAGGAGAAAGAATTCAAACAGTTATTTCTGTAATGGCTTTTAGAACTTTAGAACGTTTGAGATTAGTTTCACTGTTTTCGAGATTTTACTGTAAAGGAAAGGAAAAGTAGTTGAGAGTTTTAATGATAATTCCTGCCTACAATGAGGAGGAAAGCATTTTCGACACGGTAACAAGTATCTTGAATTACCGCAAGAAAGTTGATTTTGATTTGGACTATGTTGTTATCAATGATGGCTCAACAGATAAGACAAAACAAATTCTAGAAGAGAATCATTTTAATGCTGTTCATCTTGTGATGAATCTTGGTATTGGTGGTGCGGTTCAAACAGGATACAAATATGCATTAGAGCATGACTATGATGTAGCAGTTCAATTTGATGGCGATGGTCAGCATGATATTGAATCCTTATCAGACTTGCTAGAACCAATTCAAAAAAACGAGGCGGACCTAGTTATCGGATCTCGTTTTGTTGGTGACGTTAAATCAGAATTTCAAACGACTTTTATGAGACGCTTTGGAATCGGTGTGATTTCTAATCTGATTAAATGGACAACAGGCCAAAGAGTTTTAGATACAACGTCAGGCTACCGTTTAGCTGATAAAGCTGTTATTAAACAGTTCGCTATGCGTTATCCAATCAAGTATCCTGAACCAGAAACTATTGTTCATATTTTGAAACGTAAATATCGTGTTGTTGAACGACCAGCAAATATGTTTGAACGTACTGGAGGTGTTTCTTCCATTACGCCAATTAAATCCATTCGTTACATGATAGAAGTGTGTTCGTCAATTCTTATCGCAGCCTTTATGAAGGAGAGTGAATAATGTCAGTTTTATCTATTGTGATGTTGATAGCCTCAATCTTTTTCCTTTATTTAGTCATTAGAAATATCAACAAAAATAATATATTATTTGAACAGGCATTCATGTGGATTGTTATCAGTCTTGTCATGATTGTTATTTCAGTGTTTGATTCTATTCCTGGATACTTTGCTAAATTACTTGGATTTGAATTGACCTCCAATTTTCTATTGTCTCTTACTATTTTTTTCCTGTTGGTTATTGGATTTTTACAAACCATGACTTTGTCAAAACAAAAAGAACAGATAAAGCATTTAGTTCAAGAATTGTCTATTTTGAAAAGTCATGTAGAAAAGAAAGAGGAGAATGATGAACAGTAATCATACTTGGGTGATCTGTGCTTATGGAGAGAGCGAATATTTGGAAGCTTGTATTCAATCTTTGAAGAATCAAACTCTCCAATCACAGATTATCTGTTATAGTTCAACACCACTGGACTCGATCAAAGAACTTTGTCAGCGGTATGATATTCCATTTTATACCAAAAAAGGTGGAGGAATTGGTAAGGACTGGAATAATGCCATGTCTTTTGTAGAGACAAAATATGCTACGATTGCCCATCAGGATGATTATTATGATCCGGACTATGCTGAGAAAGTTTTGGCTAAGATGGAAAAAAATCAAGATGTGTTGATTGGGTATTCTGATTATTTTGAAGAAAAAGATGGCCATAAAATTCCTGCGAATACAAATCTGAAGATCAAAACCTTGATGTTAAAAACCATGAATCTTTTTCCTGCTAGTCACTTTTGGCGAAACCGTGTGATGGCTTTTGGGAATCCGATTTGTTGTCCAGCAGTTACCTATAATCGAGAAAATTTGAAGAATTTCTATTTTGATGAAGGAATGAGAGTGAGTTTGGATTGGTACGCATGGTATAAGATCAGCGAGTATAAAGGTCGTTTTGCTTATGTATCTGACAAACTCATGTGCCACCGTATCCATGGAGAGTCTGAAACATCAAAAACCATTGCAGACAATACGCGTAGTAAAGAAGATCTATACATGTATGAACTCTTCTGGCCTAAATGGATGGCTAAGTTGCTAATGAGACAATATGTGAAGAGTCAACATTCAAATAATTAGTTTTTTATGTTTAGGGAGAAAAAATGAAAAACAGTAAAAGATTTTATTTATATATATTTATCGTATCTGTGTTGTATGCAATACAGTATTATATTAATAATAAAATTACACCAGTTGGAGATCAAACCGCATTTTTGAAATACGCAGAAGAATTTCAATATAATTATCTCTATTTCGGAATTGATCGTTATTTTACATGGAGTAGCAGACTGTTAATTGAATCAGCAACACTTTTATTTTCTGTTCATGAAAAACTATTTGTCATTGTATCTGCTTTGGCAACGTTTGTATTCCTATTACCTAGCAAAAAGTTCTCAAAGGAACTTCCATGGCTTCCAGGGTTCTTAATATTCATTTGTATTCCTGCAAGTGAATTTTTGAGTGCAGGATCAATTCCGACCTATGTAAATTATATTCTTCCGGCTTCATTCATGTTATTTTCTCTTTATTTTCGTCATTCATCAAACTTGTTGGTAAAGATTGCTAGTTTTGTAAGTTTTGTATTCGCTGTCATGCAAGAACAATTAGCAATTTATGCTTTTCTATGGATTGTTTTTGAACTCATTAGAGATTGGAAGATTAACAGTGACAGAAACTGGAATATTCTATTTGTTGTGGTTTCTTCATTAGGAATCTTATCAGCGAAATTAGCTCCTGGAAATACAATAAGATTTATGAAAAATGTAGATTCTTGGTTTCCAAATTTTATTAATTTAAATAGTATTCAAAAGGTGGGTCTAGGCATTTTAGAAACGGGAGATGGACTATTATCTGTCTCATTTGCATTTGTAATTTTATTTTTAATTGTTTCGGTAATTTTATCTATTTACAAAAATAATTTTACTAGTTTTATACTTTCTACAGTTGTTTTATTAACTATTTTAAGTCATAAGTTTGAATGGAGAAGTATATTGTTCACGCTATCCACTGTTAGTAAGCTTGCCAGAGAAAGTGGAACATTTGAATTTAATTTCGTTTATTTTGGAGCAGTTCTATTCTATTTTGTTATATTGTTTATTTTACTGTTTATTATATGGAGTCTTTCAGATTCTAAAGATAAGGTTTGGCTTTCCTATTTGTTTATAATTGGCCTGTTGGGACGTATGGTTATTTCGTTTTCACCAACTTTGTATGCTTCAGATACTAGGACCTATTTACCAATAATGTTAAGTGTTTTCATAATAACCTGTAAGTTTATAAATGAAATTTATTTAAAGATAAAACATAGAAAAATTAATTAGAAGTAGATTCATTCTACTTTTTTTATTATTAATGTGTTTTTCCATTTTTTTAAAAACTGTAGTATAATTAGTATTATATGTACTCTTTTTAAAGATTGAGGTTAGTATGCTTTTTTGTGAATAAAAGTGTATCATAAATATTTTATTATTAAACTTTGATTTTTTTTAGAATAAATATCGAAATGGATAGAAAAATGACTAAATTAATATCAGTAGTTGTAACATGTTACAACCATGAAAATTACATTGAACAATGTTTGCGAAGTATTTTTAACCAAACCTATCGTAACATTGAATTAATTGTTCTTGATGATGGTTCGACAGATTCTTCCTCAGAAGTTATT
The DNA here is from genome assembly GCF_031582885.1 of Streptococcus parasanguinis. Taxonomy (NCBI): domain Bacteria; kingdom Bacillati; phylum Bacillota; class Bacilli; order Lactobacillales; family Streptococcaceae; genus Streptococcus; species Streptococcus parasanguinis. Next base: position 1,749,542 of record NZ_CP133988.1, on the reverse strand, counting down.
CAGGAGGTTTTGAAAGAATCGCCTTTTGTGACGATATTTGAATCTCACGAAAATATAGGTGTTGTGAGAACAAGGAATAAAGGACTCAATCTTTTAAATGGGGACTATTTTTTATTCGTAGATAGTGATGATTTCTTGGATAATAGATATGTAGAGGAATTATATGATTGTGCGAATAATCATCAAGCGGATATAGTGTATTGTGATTTATACAATTTTGAAAAAGATGAAACCTATTTAAAAGCACAAGAGTTTGATTTACATAACTTATTGAAATCAAACTATATTTCAAACTGTTCTTTAGTAAAAAAAACAATATTAAAGGGTATCTATTATGATGAAAAACTTTCAGGGAAAAAACTTGAAGACTATGATTTTTTCTTGAACCTCATTATTAATAATGGTGCTAAAGCAGTATATCAGCCGAATACCAAGCTTAATTATCGCGTTTTTGAGAAAGATTCGATTTCAAAAAGGGACTCCGTACGATATCATTATGAGATCTATCTCGAAGTTCTTGAGAAATATCTGGATAGGCTTCCTCATGACATTTATCAAGCAGTTTGTGATAATCTCATGACTTTAGAAGATCGTTTAGAAAGTTTAATAAGTCACCATAATGATGTTTCTGAATATGTAAAAGAATTACAAAGAAAGCAGAAACAACTTCATCGTAAGAGTCAAACGCAAGTAGTAGAATTGAAAGAGGCTCGTAAAGAGATACAACTGATTCGAAGTTCTCTTTCGTATCGTATAGGGAATTCTCTGATTAAACCTATTAAAATCACGAAGGTTTTATTAAAAAATCCACGAAAAATCAAGTCTTATTTAAATGCTACAAAGGATAAAATTGTTAGATTACGTCGTCATGTGACCCCACTTAAGGTTCGTCGGTTACGTCGTCTTAGAAATAGTCAACGGTCTGCTCTGTCATTTACTGGTAAAAGAGCGCTAGTCTATGTCATTTTCGAATCTGAAAATCGGTTGCAAGAATACAAATTACGTTTTTTACAGGCCTTGTCCCCGTTGATGGATGATGTCATTGTTGTTGTAAACGGTCAGCTTCATGTTGAAGATATCAATACACTTGAACCCTATGGACAAGTTTTGACTCGTGACAATAAGGGATATGACACAGCAGCCTTTAGAGAGGGGATCTTTGCTCTTGGTAAAGATAAGCTTAAAGATTATGATCAACTGTTCTTGGTCAATGATACCAATATTGGACCGATGAGGGATCTGTCTCAAGTTTGTCAAGAGATGACTGATAAGCATCTTGATTTCTGGGGGATTTCATTTGGAGAAGAGCAAGAAGATGTTACGAAGGAGAACCCATACGGCTATATTCCTAAGCACCTTCAGTCGTATTTTCTAGTTATTGAAAAGCTCATGTTAAATGATGATGCTTTTTATGAATATTGGACACATTTGACAGACACAGATTCTCGCGATAAGGCTATTGGTCGACATGAGACACGTTTTACCAAGTATTTTTCTGATATAGGTTATCGTTTCGATGCTGTGGTGCAAGAATACGAAGATTCTGCTATGTATATTCACCCGTTGAGGATGCTTAAAGCAGGTAGTCCTTTGGTCAAATACACAGCTTTGAAAAATTATGATGAGGATCAATTCTTGTGGCAAGGTCTTGAGCGTGAGTCAGAAGTTCCGGATTTGCTAGAGTATGTTGCTGAGAAGACAGATTACCCAGTGTCAATTTTGCAAGATATTGTCAATAAATTCAAAGCTGTTCCTCGTGAACAATATATTTTATTGATTGATGGTGTTGAAAATATTATTCCACAATGTACGCGCTATCGTGTTTTAAATAAAGCAGAGCAATTACGGAAACATGGATTTAAAGTTAAGGTAGTAAATTTATCAGAATTCGAATTGACTCAAGCTCAAAATGCAAGTCATATTATCATATATCGGTCACCAATTTCTCCTGAACTTCTCCGTCTTTGCCATTTGGCAAAGGACTATGGGAAACCAATTTTCTTTGATATTGATGATTTGGTGTTTGATACGCTATATACTGATCAATTGAGTTATACTAAAGGATTACCACACCATGAGAAGGAAAATTATGATGCTAATGTTCGAAACTATGGTTACATGCTAGAGAACTGTGACGGTGCTATTACTTCAACGAATCAGTTGCAAAAAGAGTTGAAGAAGTATCAAAGCAAGGTTTTGCTGAATCGTAATCTAGCCTCTGATGAGTTAATCTCTATCAGTAGTCAATTTCTTAAGGACTATTCTCAAGTCTCAGACGTGGTTAAGATTGGTTATTTTTCTGGTTCAATAAGTCATAATGAGAATTTTGAATTGATTAAACCAGCAATTAAGCAACTGCTTAAAAAATACAGTAATGTTCAATTACATATTGTCGGAATTCTTGATATTCCAAAAGATATGAAGCCCTTTGAAAATCAAATTGTCACTCACGATTATGTGGACTGGGACAAATTACCTGTATTGATTAGCGAGGTTGATATTAACCTGGCACCGCTTGTGGATTCTATCTTTAATCGTGCCAAATCTGAGATTAAGTGGATTGAAGCTGCTTTGGTGAAAGTACCAACAGTAGCAAGCAAGATAGGAGCTTTCTCGGATATGGTTATTGATGGTGAAACAGGTCTGTTAGTTACTGATGATCAGTGGTTTGACAAGCTAGAAGCTTTAGTTTTATCTCCAGAATTAAGGCAAAACTTAGCAGAATCAGCATACCGAGCAGTCCTTGAAAATTGTACCTTAAGCAAGAAAGATGAAATGGTGACTTATTTTGAACAGAATTAAACAGATAAAAGTTGAAAATTTATTTTTCATATTAGCAACGATTTTTATTTTCTCATTTATGTTTCTGTTTCCGATTAATCGTGTGCCAGATGAAATGAACCACGCGCGTATGACTTGGGAGACTATACACAAACAAACGGAGAATTCCTTTAAGTGGATGGATGAGATACCAAGTAATGATAAGGTTAAACCAAGGGAATATAAACAACTTCTAGCACGCAAAATTGAAATGAAGAATGAGCCATTTAAAGTTGGTATTAGTCTAAAAACGATTTCTTTTTTACCTCAATTAATTGGGATGACGATAGGAAGTTGGATTAGTCCCTCGGTTGGGATGATCATTTATATGGGGCGTATCTTTAATGCATTAGCTTATATACTTGGGTTATACTTTTTAATACGTTATTTTAAGTATGGAAAGACAGCCTTGATGTTTATATCACTATTACCAATTATGGTTCAACAAGCTTCATCTCTTTCTTATGATGTGATGAATTACTTGGAAGTGATGTTGGCTATTGGTTTTATCACGAATCTCGCCTATTCGAAACGATTTACCAATCGTAATTTTGTTCAAGTGATCGGCCTTGCGATTTTGCTTCTAGCAACAAAACCAAATAATATTTTGTTATTAGGTTTGATACCTTTTGTATCATTTGAATTTAAGGGTGTATTAAAAGTTTTAAATAGACCGTTTAAGTCACTAAAGATTATAGTTTCTAGATATAAGTTTGTCTTTTATTTTTTATTACTTTTAATCATTTTATTCATTTTACAATTGTTAATGAGAAATGAAGGTGGTCTCGTCCATTATAGTCATGTACTTTTAAATACACTTGTAAATGCAAGGCAAAATGGAGATTTAAATTCTATTCTCACAATAGGAGTTTTTGGTTATTTAGGAAACTTTACATTGCAGTTACCTCTATGGCTGATTTTCATAGATATAGCAGTATTGGTTTTAATTTTCTTAGCTAATGAAAAAGATTTCTTTTCAAAAGATTTTTCAATTTTTTCAGCCTGGTTGTTTCCAATTCAAGTTCTAGCTACTGTAACAGTTATGTACCTTCAATGGACACCGATTGTTCTTGGACACGGGGCTTCTGTTTCAGTTGGTTCTCAAGGAAGATATTTTACACCATTTTTAATCCTCTTTTTACCTTTAGTGGCAAATTTAGGAAACTTTGAAATCTCGCAAAATAAAGTTTTAAAAATTTCAACCATAACACTACTAGTAAATTTTCTAATTTCCATTTTTTTGATAATTCCTTTCTATTGGATGTAGGAGAAAATTATGACCAAAACAATTCTATTCATTTCTCCAACAGGAACGTTGGATAATGGTGCTGAAATTTCAATTGTAAATCTGATGGAATTTCTTGTGAAAAAAGGTTATCGTGTATTAAACGTTTTTCCTGATTATAAAGTTCCATCTCAAGAAGAGTATCAAGTAAGACTTCAGAAAGAAGGGATTGAGACATATGGTTTTTCAGCTGTCAAATGGTGGTGGGAAGAAGCACCGGGTGGTTTGCCGGCTAATCATTTTATACGAGTGAATTCTTATAATAAAAATGTCAAAGATATTCAAAATATTATTGTAGATAACAAGGTGGAACTTGTCATCAGTAATACAGTCAACGTCTTTCAAGGAGCACTTGCTGCAGCTTTTGAGAATGTCAAACATTTTTGGTTGATTCATGAATTTCCTGAGGGGGAGTTCGGTTACTACAAAGAAAAACTAGACTTTATAGATATGTTTTCTGATGAAATATTTGCTGTAACAGGAGCTTTAACTAAGGATTTAGAAAAGTATTTTCCAAATAGGAAGATTTATTCCTTTGCACCTTATACTCAAATTGAACCAAAAGAAGATATAAAAACTGAATCTAATGACCAACATCGTATTGTTTCGGTTGGTCGCTTGACTCAGAGAAAGAATCAGCTTGAGTTAATTAAAGCTTTTCAGATGCTTAATCGAGCAGGAACTGAACTTGTATTTTTAGGCGCATGGGATGAGGATTACAAACAGCTCTGTGATGATTATATTGCAGAGCAAGATTTGAAAAATATCTCATTTTTGGGGTATTTAGATGATCCTTGGTCAGAGATTACTGATAAGGATTTAGCTGTTTTTCCATCTAGTATGGAGACGTTTGGTCTTGTTTATGTTGAGTCTGTTTTAAATGGTATTCCAACAATTTTATCAGATAATGCGGGACATAAATCTGCTTTTGAATATATGAAAGAGCAAGGTCGTATCTACCCTTTGGGTGATTTAGATGCTTTAACTAGAATGATTTCAGAGGTCCTTGATGGATTTGACCAAGAGAAATTTGAAGCAGTACAATCAGTTCCATGTTTAAAAGAGAGATATTCTCTTGAGAGAGTTTATGCTAATATTACTGAAAAGATTGAGGATGATGAATTGCGTCATAAAAAAGTAAATCAGAAAGATACAGATTTTTTAAACAGCCGAAAAGCTCTAATAAAGAGTGTAAGATCTGCTTTTAAAAAAATATTTCGACTGAAGAAACTGGGTTAGAATTCTTTATCATAGTGGGAGTATTACAGAAGGAATTTTATTTAAAGCTCCTTCTGTGGCACTCCCTTTTCTGTTTGGATTAGGCAAAAAGCCTAGAAAATGGTATAATTGAATAGACTGTGAATGATTTGAAAGGGAACTCTATGCAACATGTTTTTATTATCGGAAGTCGTGGGCTTCCGGCTCAATATGGCGGTTTTGAGACTTTTGTGGACCAATTGGTCTCCCATCAAGTGTCTTCAGATATCCAGTACCATGTTGCCTGCCTTTCTAATGATCAAGCTTATCAACATTTTGACTACAAGGGTGTCGATTGTTTTACCATTAAAGCCCCTAAGCTTGGGCCTGCGCGTGTCATTGCTTATGATATGATGGCCATCAACTACGCCTTGAAGCTTATTAAGAAACAAGGAATTGAACAGCCGATTTTTTACGTATTGGGCAATACAATCGGAGCCTTTGTGGCCCCTTTTGCGCGCAAGATCCATAAGATAGGCGGACGATTTTATATCAACCCAGATGGACTGGAGTGGAAGAGGGCCAAGTGGGCCAAGCCGATCCAAGCCTATCTTAAGTATTCTGAAAAGATCATGACGCGCCACGCTGACCTGGTGATTTCTGACAACCCGGGTATTGAGTCCTATATCAAGGAAGCCTATCCTTGGTCCAAGACGACCTATATTGCCTATGGGACGGACTTGTCTCCAACCAGCCTAAGCAGTCAGGATAATAAGGTCCGAGAATTCTATCAGAAATGGCAGACACAGGAGAAGAACTATTATTTGATCTTGGGCCGCTTTGTCCCAGAAAATAATTATGAGACCGCCATTCGTGAATTTATGGCCTCTTCCACCAAACGGGATTTGGTGATCATTTGTAACCAGGAAGGCAATCCTTATTTTGAGGAGCTCCGAGCTCGAACTGGATTTAATCAGGATCCTCGTGTTAAGTTTGTAGGAACGGTCTATGATCAAGACCTCTTGAAGTATATCCGTAAAGAAGCCTTTGCCTATATCCATGGTCATGAAGTGGGCGGAACCAATCCTGGTCTCCTAGAGGCTCTTGCCCAGACGGATCTCAATTTAGTTTTAGGGGTCTCCTTTAACCAAACGGTCGCTAAGGATTCGGCTCACTATTGGACTAAAGAAACTGGAAATTTAGCACATTTAATTGATCAGGTTGATTCTTTAGAAGATGTATTTGAATGGGGGCAACGAGCCAAGGCCAATATGAAGCAAAACTTTACCTGGGAAAAAATTGTAGGTGAGTATGAGGAATTATTCTTATCATGAAAGTAAATATCTTGTTGTCCACCTATAATGGTGAACTGTATCTAAAAGAGCAGGTCAAAAGTATCCAAGACCAGACCTATCAAGACTGGCAACTCTTGATCCGAGATGATGGATCGACAGATGGTACGGTGGAGATCATTCAAGAGTTGGTGGCCCAGGATGAGCGCATTCGCTTTATCAACCAAGGAGCTATCGAAAATCTCGGTGTTATCAAGAGCTTCCATGCGCTTCTGAAATATGAAAAAGCTGATCTCTATTGCTTCAGTGACCAAGATGATGTCTGGCTTCCTGAAAAGATTGCTCTTCAAGTAGCAGAAGCCGCCAAGCACCCTCAAGAAGTGCCTTTGCTGGTCTACACAGATTTAAAAGTGGTCGATGAAAACTTGAATGTGCAGCATGAGAGTATGATTCGCACCCAGTCTGATCATGCCAATACCGGACTGATTCAAGAGTTGACGGAAAATACGGTAACTGGCGGAGTTGCCATGATTAACCACGCTCTGGTGGAGTTATGGACAGGTCAAGAAAAACATGCGCTCCTTATGCATGATTGGTATTTGGCCTTGTTGGCAACTGCCTTTGGGAAGCTCATCTATATCGATCAACCAACAGAATTGTACCGTCAGCACAGTAGCAATGTTCTGGGTGCTCGAACCCTCAGAAAACGGGTTAAAAATTGGATCCGACCCCATGTGCTGTTTGCCAAGTATTGGAATCTCATAGAGTCTAGTCAAGAACAAGCAAAAAATCTATTGGATCTGCCTGTCAGTTCCCAAACTAAAGAAATTATTGAAAACTTTGTCACCATTATGGATGTTCCACTAAAAGAACGTCTGAGACGGATTCGTCAGTATGGTTACCGGAAGAACCGAGCCTTTCACACCTTTGTGTTTACCAGCTTGATTCTGACAAAGTTTGCATATCGAGGTAAAAAATAATGTTTGACGTTTTTAGTCAGAAAAATCGAATTTTATTACGAGAGTTAATCAAAACAGACTTTAAATTACGCTACCAGGGATCAGCAATCGGTTATCTTTGGTCAATTCTGAAACCCTTGATGATGTTTAGTATCATGTATGTGGTATTTGTTCGATTCTTAAGATTTGATGATGGAACTCCGCACTACGCAGTTGGATTGCTTTTGTCGATGATTTTTTGGAGCTTTTTTACAGAAGCGACAAATATGGGGATGTTGTCTATTGTTTCAAGAGGCGATTTGTTGAGAAAGTTGAATTTTCCAAAACAGACTATTGTTGTTTCATCGGTGCTAGGAGCTGCTATTAACTTCTCGATTAATTTATTAGTTGTATTCACCTTTGCCTTGATTAATAATGTCTCATTTGGGATCCATACTCTTGTAATCATTCCTTTGTTTATTGAGATTCTGTTTCTTTCATTAGGCTTTGCTTTTATCCTATCAGCTCTATTTGTTAAATACCGTGATATTGGTCCAGTTTGGGAAGTAGTGCTACAGGCTGGAATGTATGCGAGCCCAATTATTTATTCAATTACATATTTATTACAACGAAATCATACTGATGTTGCAAAACTATTGATGATGAACCCAATTGCACAAATTTTGCAAGATATGCGTCACTATATTATTGATCCAGTTAATCCTCGTGGCTGGGACTTGTTTGATAATAAGTTAATTGCATGTATTCCATATTGTATTCCAATAGTTGTATTTATTATTGGAGTTATTGTATTTAACAGAAATTCTAAACGATTTGCGGAGATTTTATAATGTCAAGTAATATTGCAGTTAAAGTTGATCATGTCAGCAAATACTTTAAGTTACCAACTGAATCAACTCAAAGTTTACGAACAACTTTAGTAAACCGATTTAGGGGGATTAAGGGTTACAAAAAACAAGAAGTTTTACGTGACATTTCTTTTGAAGTTGAAAAGGGAGATTTCTATGGTATTGTAGGACGAAATGGTTCTGGAAAATCTACTCTATTAAAAATTATTTCTGAAATCTATGTGCCGGAAAAAGGTTCTGTCACCATCGATGGGAAACTGGTATCCTTTATCGAGCTTGGCGTCGGCTTCAACCCAGAGTTGACCGGTCGAGAAAATGTCTATATGAATGGCGCTATGCTGGGTTTCTCAACGGCTGAGATTGATGCTATGTATGAGGATATCGTAGACTTTGCTGAGTTGCATGATTTCATGAACCAAAAGTTAAAGAACTATTCATCAGGGATGCAGGTTCGTTTGGCATTTTCGGTTGCGATAAAAGCGCAAGGAGATATACTTATTCTTGATGAGGTTCTAGCGGTTGGAGACGAGGCTTTTCAACGTAAGTGTAATGATTACTTTATGGAACGCAAAAAATCAGGTAAGACGACAATTCTTGTAACCCATGATATGAATGCTGTAAAAAAATATTGTAATAAGGCTGTTTTAATTGAAAATGGGTTAGTTAAAGTAGTTGGAAATCCTGATGATGTTGCAAATCAATATAGTTATGATAATGCAGCAAATCAAAAAGTTTCAAATGATGATGTTACAATTGATGATGCAGCTATAAGCAATTTAAATATAAAATTGCTTTCGAATAAAATGTCAAGTCCTGAAGATCCCATTGAGTTTGAGGTTTCATATGATGTTAATCAGGACATAGAAACTTACATAGCTTTCTCGCTAACTGAAATTGATCGCGGTCTTTGGGTATATAATGATAATTCTTTAGATTTATTAACTGATGGAAAAGGGAGAAAGAATTTCCGCTATTCTTGTAGTTTATCAAGCTTGAATGATATCAAATTAAAACTTCAAGTTTCAGTAAGAGATAGCTCGAATACAATGCTTGCATTTGCCAAGGGAGATAATTCACCTATAATTTTATTAAATCGAACAGATATTTTAGATGATGATTTGTCAGCGAAAGATTCTGCTACCGGATTATTGCAAAGGAATGGGAAATGGGAGACGATGTAGATGAATAGAATTCTACTTTATGTTCACTACAATAAGTCTGATGATTTAAGTAGTCATGTTTTATATCAATTGGAAAAACTTTTCCCACTTTTTTCGCGTATTCTATTGATATCGAATAGTTACTTATCAACTGAACATTTAAAATCCCTACGAAAAATTGGCATTAATGAAGTTGTTCAACGAGAGAATATTGGGTATGATTTTGCTGCCTGGCGAGATGGTATGAATTATATAGGATTTAATTCCTTGATAGATTATGATTCGGTTACCTTGATGAACGATACATGTATTGGTCCCTTGTGGGATTTAAAAGAGTATTTCGAAAAATTTGAAAAACAAGTAGATATTGATTTTTGGGGAATGACTAATTTTAGAAAAACAAAGTATTTTAAGGAACATCTTCAGAGTTATTTTGTTTCTTATTCCCGTCAAGTTGTGTCGTCAAAAGTTTTTCAAAAGTTTTGGACAAGTATTAGGGATTATGAAAATATAAGAAGTGTGATTGATCGTTACGAGACAAAATTTACTGGTATTCTAACTAAATCTGGATTTAAATACGGTGTGGTTTTTAATACTTTGCACGAAAATTCTGATGAAATGGTTCATCCTGATTTTTCTTACTATAAACCTTTTAAAATATTAGAACATCGTGTTCCAGTTTTAAAAGTTAAAGCAATTCAGGCGCATCCTCTTCAAGCTGATCAGTTAAAAAATAAAATAAGAGAAGTTTCAGATTTTCCAATTGAAATTTTAAATAGTGTCTATTCTTCAATAGAATTTTTTTCTGTTGAAAATGAACAAACAGAAAGATACACTTTATTAAAAAAAGTGCGAAACAAAATTAAAAGAACAATAGGAAGAAAAGGATAATGGATTTAAATAAGATTTATAGCTTTTATAATAACTATCTTAAAAAACGTATTCTAAAAATTATTCTATTCTCTCTTGCGTTTGCATTATTAATTTTAAATGTTATTAATATGCAGTTTACAGTGAAGTCACATTATCGTATACAAGAGGTTTCTTATTTTAATAGTTCAATATTATTAATCGGTATTTCTAGTCTCTATTTGGGAATGATATTGTCAAAAATTTGGAATAAGAAATTTTTTATTAAATTAGGAGTGATCTATGGATTGTATTTATTATTTTCATATATACTTGATGCTAGTCTAAGAGTAAATGAAAAACAGTTTAATTTTTTCAAGAGCTTGCAATACTCTTTTCTTCAAACAGATTTCATATTTTATATTGCTTTAATTTTTATATTCGCTTTTGTCTATCATTATTTGATTTCTGTATTTTTCCCATTGTTTGAAAAATATCTAATTCCAATTTCGAATGATCGAGAAATATATACATTTATTTTCTATGCATTTTCTTTAACAGCTTTTTGTTTTTCTGATAGTAAATTTTTTAACGCCGTAATGGGGAGTAATTTCATTACTCAATTTCTTGAAAATAATATTATAAAACTTACGACTCCTACTTTAATAGAACTAGATAAACTGATTTTAACCTTGGTTATCATTGTTTTCTTTATTTCTTGTTATATTGTAAAAGGGATAAATGAATTAGAAAATAATAAACCGGGATTTGGCTTGGTGGTTCTTACGAGTGTTGTTTTTTCTATACTATTAAATTATTTTCTTCAATATAGTATACGAACAGATGTAATCGTAATGAAAAAACACATTTTTCCGGGGGCTACACTGTTTCAAATTAGCATTTTTTTTGCTGTGTTTTTGTTTCTGTACTCTATTATCAACGAGTATCTGTTGACTACCATCATAAATATATTGCTTATTATTGGAATTTCAATTTCAAGTTATTTAAAATATCAGTTCCGCCAAGAACCATTGTTACCAAGTGATTTAAGTTGGTTGAAAAATCCAGGATCACTTTTAGGATTTGTTGGATCAAGTTCTTATTTATATGTTTTTGTATTAATAGTTTTCTTTTCATTAATTTATTGGTTTTTTAAAGATATATTTCTTTATGGTAAAGTATTTAAAGCACAACTGGTTAGATTTGCAACAATTCTTTTTATTCTATTTTTCTTTTCTACTGTCTACTATTCCTTTAAAAATAGGCAAGATGGTAAAATGAGTGAACATATTCCAGTATTAGCAAACTTAAATAATCGGTATGATATTGCATGGTTTGGAAATACAGTTAATGCGCAAATGAAATCAAATAGCTATGTATGGTTTTCTCAGATGACATCCGATATTATGCATAAACCTGAAAAGTACAGTAAAACTTCTATTAAAAAGATTGAAGAAAAGTACCATTTAAAATCAGTAGAAATAAATAAATATCGAAATCAATTCATCAATGAACAAACTGTAATTTATGTATTAAGTGAAAGTTTTTCAGATCCATCAAGAATAGAAAAAGTTCAAGTTTCATCAAATCCAATTCCTAAAATTCAAGGAATAAAGAGCAGAACAACTAGTGGATTGATGAAATCTGATGGGTATGGAGGTGGGACTGCTAATATGGAATTTCAAACGTTAACAGGATTGCCAATGTACAACCTTTCTCCGAGCATTTCTATTCTATATACTCAAGTAGCACCTAATATGAAATATTTTCCTTCTATAAGTAATTATTTTGAACCTAAGAATCGAGATGTTATTCATATTGCAAGTCCTAGTAATTATTCAAGAAATGTAATATATGGGAATTTAAAATTTAATAAATTTATACATTATGGAAACAAAGGAAATAAAGGATATAATGTTGGTGGGAATTATAGTGATGATTCAACTTATCACTTAATTGAAGAAAATCTGAATAAGAATAGTCAATTTTTCTCTGTGATTACAATGCAGAACCATACTCCGTGGACGGAACTGAATCCTATAGATATGAGTGCGAGTTATCCAGGATTTTCGGATGGACAAAACAAATCTTTATCATCGTATGTGAGAATGCTTTCACAAACTGACACCGCCACCCAATCCTTCCTTGAAAGTCTTTCTAAAATAGATAAGAAGATTACAGTGGTATTTTATGGGGATCATTTGCCAGGTCTTTATCCTGAGTCCGCCTTTAAGAATAATCCGGAGAGTCAGTATCAGACAGACTACTTCATTTGGAGTAATTTTGATGCACCGAAATTGAACTATCCTTTGGTCAATTCAAGTGATTTCTCTGCTATGGTCTTTGAACAGACCAATTCAAAAGTTTCGCCTTACTATGCTTTGTTGACAGAAGTGCTGAAAAAAGCAAGTGTCGATAAAAAGGCCTTAGAAGGAGAAGCGCAAGAAATTGCAGAGGATTTGAAAATGGTTGAATACGACCTAATTAGTGGGAAAGGTTACCTTTCTAAAGACTTCTTTAAAGTTCCAACCAACAAATCCAATTAAAAGGAGCACAAGCAGTTAAAAATCTTTGTGATTTTGGCTGTCTGGCTCCCTTTTTTTTGTTTTTTATGCTAAACTATTAGATGGGGGTACGCTCATGATTAGGATATTTGGAAAGGTTCATTATCATTGGCAACCGGACTTATCTATTCTTGTGACTTATTGGTCCATTGCAGTGATTCCGGTCTTTATTGGACTGGCCTTGATGTATGAGAGCTCTAGTGTGCCAACGCTAGTTTTGTTTTCGTTCTTTTTATTTATGGTCTTGCTCGCGATTGGGGTCCATCGTTACTTCACGATCTATGAGGATGGGATCTTGCGGATTATTACAGCTAATCCTTTTACTCCAATCAAGGTGAAGATTGATTCGATTGAAAAGGTCGAAGTTAATAAGAAATCGATCAAGCTCATTTTTAATGATAGTTCGCGCAGTCGGACATTCTGTATGCGCAAATGGCCGAAAAAATACTTTATCAATGCACTTGCCTTAAATCCTTATTTTAAGGGAGAAGTAATCCTGACGGACAATTTCATCCATGTGGATTACTACGAGATGTATTATGCAGATAAATAAAAAAGCCCTCTTAATCTTTTAAGAGAGCATGAGTGGGGCATTCTTTAATAGCCTCGAGAACATCGTTTGTGACAGGAACTTCCTTTTCAAGGAGGTCGTCCTCTTCAGCAGCAAATTTAACGATGCCATTGTCATGGTAATCAAATAATTCAGAATAGGTCTGACAGAGACCGCAAGCGATGCAACGATCTGGAATTAACGTAACTTTCATACTTCTATTGTAATGATTTTTACGAGAAAAAACAAGGAGGAAGTCATGGCAAAAGAACCATGGGAAGAAGATATTTACGATGATGGAGAAGAAACATTGAAAAGAACGAGTAAGTTAAACGGAATCAAGGCAGATCGTCTATTGACGATTTTAGCCATTATTTTCTTTGTAGTAGTAGTGGCGATGGTCTGCTTGTTGATTTTCCTTTCAACAGGTGGCAGCAATAAATCAAAACAAATGTCTGGTTTCTACAATGGAGAGACTAAGGTTGAACAGAAATCATCAGCCCCTGCAGCACAAACTGACCAAGCGGCTAAAGACGATAGTTCAAAAGATGAGAACTCTGAAGAAGGCACAATCACTGTTCAAGCAGGTGAAGGGGAAGCAGCGATCGCTGCGCGTGCTGGTATTTCCATTGCCCAATTGGAACAGTTAAATCCATCTCATATGTCTACAGGATCTTGGTATGCCAATCCTGGTGATGTCGTTAAGATTCAGTAGGAGTTGAGGACAGCATGAAACAAATTCAAATTGCCATTGATGGACCGGCTTCTAGTGGAAAATCCACAGTTGCAAAGATCATTGCCAAGGATCTAGGCTATACGTATCTAGACACAGGAGCTATGTACCGTGCAGCGACTTACCTAGCTTTGCAAAATAATCTGACAGCTGAACAGGTTGATGACCTCTTAGCCCTTTTAGATCAGTATCCAATTAGTTTCGGTCGTTCGGAAGAAGGAGAGCAGCTTGTCTTTGTAGCGGACGTGGATATTACTCACCCGATTCGCGATAACCAAGTGACTAACAATGTTTCATGGGTTGCAGCACTTGCGCCGATCCGTGAAAAACTTGTCACTCTACAGCAAGAAATTGCAGCAGAGGGGGGCATCGTTATGGATGGACGCGATATTGGGACAGTTGTCCTTCCACATGCAGAGTTGAAGATCTTTTTGGTCGCTTCTGTTGAGGAGCGGGCAGAACGTCGTTATAAGGAAAATGTTGAAAAGGGCATCACAGCGGATCTTGAATTGTTGAAAAAAGAAATCGCTGAGCGTGACTATAAGGACAGCCACCGTACCGTTTCTCCTTTGAAACCTGCAGCTGATGCCATTCATTTTGACACAACGGGTGTTGGAATTGCAGACGTTGTTGCCTTTATTGAAGAAAAAGCAAAAAAACTTCTTGACAAAGAATAAAAAACTTGATATCATATAAAAGTTGAGAAAAGCAGAAGTGAGAACTTCTCGCCTTGTGACGCAAGTTGCCTGGCCCCTACGGATCAAGTTTCAGTAATGAAATACATCATGTAGTTCGGGCCTGTTTTGCAGGTCCGTTCTTTGTTTTTCTCGAATAATAAAAAAGAGGTGAAAACCATAGCAAAGCAAGACTTATTCATCAATGATGAAATTCGTGTACGTGAAGTTCGCTTAATCGGTCTTGAAGGTGAGCAATTGGGTATCAAACCACTTAGCGAAGCGCAAGCACTTGCGGACGACGCTAATGTTGACTTGGTTCTCATTCAACCGCAAGCTAAACCTCCTGTTGCGAAAATTATGGACTACGGTAAGTTCAAATTTGAGTACCAGAAGAAGCAAAAAGAACAACGCAAAAAACAAAGCGTTGTGACCGTTAAAGAAGTTCGTTTGAGCCCAGTGATTGACAAGGGTGATTTCGATACAAAACTTCGCAATGCTCGCAAATTCCTTGAAAAAGGAAATAAAGTGAAGGTATCCATTCGCTTTAAGGGTCGTATGATTACCCACAAAGAGATTGGTGCTAAAGTTTTAGCCGACTTCGCTGAAGCGACACAAGATGTGGCGATCATCGAACAACGAGCTAAGATGGATGGACGTCAAATGTTCATGCAATTGGCGCCAGCAACTGACAAGAAATAATCTGTCAGAAAGTTAAAAAAAGGAGAAAATATCATGCCAAAACAAAAAACACACCGCGCATCAGCTAAACGTTTCAAACGTACAGGTTCTGGTGGACTTAAACGTTTCCGTGCTTACACTTCTCACCGTTTCCACGGAAAAACTAAGAAACAACGTCGTCATCTTCGTAAAGCATCTATGGTGCATGCAGGGGATTTCAAACGTATCAAAGCAATGCTTACTCGCTTGAAATAATCGCGTATTCGTAAGTAAAGAATTCTAGGAAATATTGGAGGAAATATAAATGGCACGTGTTAAAGGTGGCGTTGTATCACGCAAACGTCGTAAACGTATTCTTAAATTAGCTAAAGGTTACTATGGAGCTAAACATATCTTGTTCCGTACTGCAAAAGAACAAGTAATGAACTCTTACTACTATGCATACCGTGACCGTCGTCAAAAGAAACGTGACTTCCGCAAATTGTGGATCACACGTATCAATGCGGCAGCTCGTATGAACGGACTTTCATACTCACAATTGATGCATGGTTTGAAATTGGCTGAGATCGAAGTAAACCGTAAAATGCTTGCTGACTTGGCTGTTAACGATGCAGCAGCTTTCACAGCTCTTGCAGATGCAGCTAAAGCAAAACTTGGTAAATAATATTTATAAGGCTGAGGAGTTTTCCTCAGTCTTTTTTTCTTGCTGATTTCATGCTATAATGAAAATAATCGGAACCGATATGAGGAGAGATGGAGGATACAAAGGTGACACACAATCGACTAGCATGGGATGAATATTTTGCAGCACAGGCCTTACTGATTTCGAATCGAGCGACATGTAATCGAGCGAAAGTAGGTGCTGTTCTGGTTAAGGATAATAAGGTCATTGCAACAGGGTATAATGGATCCGTTTCTGGGACAGATCATTGTCTAGAGGATGGCTGTCTTATGGTCGAGGGACACTGTGTCCGGACGATTCATGCGGAAGTCAATGCGATTTTGCAAGGAGCTGAACGTGGAATTCCTAAAGGCTTTACAGCTTATGTGACGCATTTTCCTTGTCTCAATTGTACCAAGCAGTTGCTTCAAGTCGGTTGCAAGCGAGTGGTATACATTCATCAGTACCGCATCGATGAATATGCCGAATACCTCTACCGCGAAAAAGAAGTAGAACTGGTTCATCTGCCGATTGAAGAAGTCAAAAAGGCTATTGCAGAGGCTGATTTTATTTAGGGAAGGCTTCCAGTCTATTTCATGATATGTTAGCAATCTAACTGGAAACCTGTCCAAATTAATGTTTAAGAGATAGCATTGAATAGATGGCTATCATGAAAAGAATAATGGAATCAAGTAAAATGGTGTTAACGGAAAAACATAAAAATATAAGAAAGTTAGGAGAAAGTGATGACAAACCAAGAGAAACATCTTGAGGAAAATAAAGAACATAGTAAGATCAGTGAAGATTATCCCAATTTTGTATCTGTTCAGAATTCTCCAAAAGAAAATAGCTTACATTCTATTCTTCTTTCAGCGACATTTTACTTATCCATTATCTATCTTGTAATGTTTGTCTTTTACTTTGCACCTTGGGGTGATGGTTGGGGATTTGTCGTTTTGATTTTCCTTGGTCCAAACTTATTAAGTCTTGCGATTGGAGCCTTTCTAATTCGACTAGGGATGAAGAAGGGGAATAAAAGCCTTCTCTATGCGAGTATTGGACTCTATCTGCTGTCTATCATCTTGGCTTTTGATCCGGACTGGGAAATATTTCGAATTGCTCCCTTATGTTTATGTATTTTGGATTTAATCGGAACACTCCTGGTTAAAGAAGTGAAAAGCTCTTAATTAAAAAATGGATATGGTCAACTCTACTCAATAAAAAATATTCGGGTCGATTAAAGCCCTAGTTAAATCAGTTCTTCCGCTCTATTTTTAAGCGCTATTATTTGAAAGAATAACTAAAAATGTTTGGAGAAAGTTATGACAGATCAACAAAAAAATCCTGAAGTAGATAAAGAAAATGAAGCATATGCTTCAGATGAAAGTCTTTTTCCGAACAATGAAATGAAGCCAGAGAAGAGAATTGGAAATTCTGTAATCCTTTCTATTGCTTTGTTCTTGGCCATTGTTTATATAGTTTTACTTTTATTAGGTCTCTTTTCAATGGGAGCGTGGGCTGGTGGCTTTTTGTACTTTTTGGGAATCCATATGATTAGCTTTGTGATAGCAACCATCCTGCTTTGGAATGGAATAGTGAATGCCAATAAAGCAACTCTTTATATGGCAGTGGCTATTTATGTTTTTTCATTTATTGCTGCGGGTGATCCGGATTGGGTGATTAATCATATACCACCGTTTGTGGTAGGAGTGCTGGTATTGATTGGAACTGTATTGTTAAAAAATGGAGACTGATGATAGGAGGTAGGGTGATAAATCCTATCTTTTTTATTTATTTATTTATTTATTTAGTACTGATAACGCAATAGGAAAACGGTTACAAATTGTGTTATAATTTAAATAAATGAATCGTTAAATACTTTTCTTAGAAAGTGGAGGAGAATCTATGTCTAGAAAAAAATGGTATGGTATACTGCTAATTCTTGAAGCAATTCTTTATCTTGTTTCTTATGGTAGTAGTCTAGTAGAGAGCTATAATGCCCAAAATTTAAATGGAGATATACCACTGATCACTACCTCTAGTATTTTTTCTATATGGGATGGAATGATTATTTGCTGGATAATTTGGAGAATCATGAAGCAACGTTTAAATGTTGAAGGATTGATAGCTGTTCTTCTCCTCTCGATTATCCAACTACTTATGCTTGTTTTACCCTCTTTTTCCCCAACAAATCTGATGAACATTTCCTTTCTGCTAAATATCATTTGTTTAATATGGATTTGCTTGCTTATAAAGAATGTAGAAATGAGGGAGCTTTTAAACAATTGGAAAAGTAAAGATAGTTGGAAATCATCGATAGCTTATTTAGTACTATTTGTTGCCTCTACAAATATTTCTCCACTATTTATATTGATTGGTATGGATAGAACGAGTGACATTTACGCTTTTACACTTCGATACATTGTAATGGAGTTAATGTTTCTACTTCTGATTAATGTTATGATCACAAGTACAAGTGAGAAACTTCAGAAAGTATTTTCTCTCTTGCTCATTTTATCTTCTCTTGTTGTGATAGGTGCAGTATACTCTTTCATCTCTCGTATAAGCTTTTACGGTCTCTTTTATCTTCTCTTATCGATTTATATTGCTTGTCGTGTTTTTGGTTTGTTTGAGAAAGTTGCAGATAGCTGGGAGTCCAAGGTGAAAGTACAAGATCTATCATCTATTGAAACTAAACCAGAGATAGCGGACTCTCAAGTGGAAGGAGAGATAGATATAAACGAACAGTTGAACACTGAAAAACCGTTAAACACTGATGAAGAAAATTTGCCAAAGAGGATCATTCTTCATTCGTCTTGGTTATGGAGCGCTTTAATAATAGCAGTCTGCCACCTTGGTATTATGATTTTTCCTTTATTTTTAGGAAACCCCATGTATCTACTGATCTTATATATTGGTGCCATCCATTATATTTGTTTTATGATTGCGACTTTCATCCTTTTCATAGCTATGAGGAATGGAAATGTGGGTCTCTTAAATACATCAGCTGTCTTATTTATTGTTTCCATCATAGGTACGCTAGATCCTTATTGGACAGGTCCAAATATTTTATCCTTGGTTTTAGGAGTCCTGGTATTTATTGGAGGTATATTATTTAAAAATGGAGACTGAGTAAAGTAGATAGGGTTGAAAATTTTTAAAGAACTGTTATCATTTAAGTAGATGGTAGGTTTTCGAGTACCCATTGGTACGCGGACGCCTACCATTTTTGAAGATAAAAAAAGCACCGTGTGAGGGTACTAAATCTTGCCTGCTGAACTCGTCAATTGATAGATATCCTACGGGGTATTATTTGTGAACTTTTTAGGAACTTTGAGGACTGTTTAAGTCAGTTTAACTGGGTAGTGCATAGACCGAAAAAGCTGATTTAATGGGCTTTTTGAAAAATCATTTTCCATATCATATGTAATGTGTTATAATGAAGTGTTATATGGTCCCGATAAGGTGGTAGAAATCTTCTATCAGTACTTTGTAACTCTATAACAATATTTTTTAAGGGGGGACATTTTTATGTCAGAACGTAAACTTTTCACGTCTGAATCAGTATCTGAGGGGCATCCAGATAAGATTGCAGACCAAATTTCAGATGCTATTTTAGATGCTATTTTAGAGCAAGATCCAGAAGCTCACGTGGCTGCGGAAACAGCTGTTTATACTGGTTCCGTGCATGTCTTTGGTGAGATTTCAACGACTGCTTATGTGGATATTAACCGTGTGGTTCGTGATACCATTGCAGAGATTGGCTATACCAATACGGAATATGGATTCTCTGCGGAGACGGTGGGAGTTCACCCATCCTTGGTGGAACAATCTCCTGATATTGCCCAAGGGGTTAATGAAGCCTTGGAAGTTCGTGGAAATGAAGATCAAGATCCACTTGATTTGATCGGAGCAGGAGATCAAGGTCTCATGTTTGGTTTTGCGGTGGATGAAACAGAAGAACTCATGCCATTACCAATTTCACTCAGCCACAAGTTGGTTCGTCGGTTGGCAGAGCTTCGGAAGTCTGGTGAAATCAGCTACCTTCGTCCAGATGCCAAGTCACAAGTCACTGTTGAGTATGATGAAAATGACCAGCCAGTGCGCGTGGATACGGTGGTTATTTCAACTCAACACGATCCAGATGTCAGCAATGAACAAATCCACCAGGATGTGATCAATAAGGTCATCAAGGAAGTGATTCCAGCTTCTTATCTAGATGCTGAGACCAAATTCTTCATCAACCCTACTGGTCGCTTTGTTATTGGTGGACCTCAAGGGGACTCAGGTTTGACAGGTCGTAAGATTATCGTGGATACTTATGGTGGTTATTCACGTCACGGTGGTGGTGCCTTCTCTGGTAAGGATGCCACTAAGGTGGACCGTTCCGCTTCTTATGCAGCTCGCTACATTGCCAAAAACATTGTAGCAGCAGGTCTTGCTAAGAAAGCAGAAGTGCAATTGGCTTATGCCATTGGGGTGGCTCAACCTGTCTCTGTTCGGATCGATACCTTCGGTACGGGAACAGTCGCTGAAAGTAAGCTTGAAAAAGCAGCACGTGAGATCTTTGATCTTCGTCCTGCAGGGATTATCCAAATGCTGGATTTGAAACGTCCAATCTATCGTCAAACAGCGGCTTATGGCCATATGGGACGGACAGATATTGACCTTCCATGGGAATGTTTGGACAAGGTAGAAGCCTTGAAAGAAGCTGTAAAATAATTAGTTGAAATGGAAAAGTTAGGGTCAAGTTGATCCTAGCTTTTTTTCGTTTTGAAAATTCCTACAGATGGAAAAATAGGTCAATCTGTGGTATAATAGATGCAGTATTTTGAATACGTTGTCCCTTTTATTTCCGTTACCAAAAACGATAGTAAAAGGAAAAAAGACTTGAAAGAGCTAATAAATTATTAAGATGAAAAAAATTGTAATAAATGGTGGTCGCCCTCTAAAAGGAGAGGTGACCATTAGTGGTGCAAAAAATAGTGTAGTAGCCCTGATTCCGGCGACCATTCTGGCGGATGATATCGTGACCCTTGATGGGGTACCGGATATCTCCGACGTGTCGAGTCTAATTGAAATCATGACCATCATGGGGGCTAAGATCGAGCGCAAAGAAGACAGTTTGATTATTGATCCACGTGGGGTGAAGAATATGCCCATGCCATTTGGAAAGATCAACAGTCTGCGAGCTTCCTATTATTTCTATGGCGGCCTACTAGGACGCTATGGTCAAGCAACGGTTGGACTGCCTGGTGGGTGTGACCTTGGACCACGTCCGATCGATTTGCATTTGAAGGCCTTTGAAGCGATGGGAGCTGCTATGACCATGGATGGCTCTAGTATGAAACTTGCGACTAATGGCAAGCCTCTTCAAGGAGCTAACATCTACATGGATACTGTTAGTGTCGGTGCAACGATCAATACGATTTTGGCAGCAGTCAAGGCTGAAGGTCGGACAGTGATCGAAAATGCGGCGCGGGAACCTGAAATTATCGATGTGGTGACCTTGCTCAACAACATGGGAGCCCATATTCGTGGAGCAGGGACAGATATTATTATCATTGATGGTGTTCCACAATTGCATGGAACGAGACATCAGGTGATTCCAGATCGTATCGAAGCAGGAACCTATATTGCCCTTGCAGCTGCTATTGGGGAAGGTATCCAGATCAATAATGTCCTATATGAGCATTTAGAGAGCTATATTGCTAAGTTAGAGGAAATGGGTGTGCGCATGACCATTTCTGAAGATAGTATCTTTGTAGAAAAGCAAACAGGCTTGAAGGCCATCCAGATCAAAACATCTCCTTATCCTGGTTTTGCGACTGACTTGCAACAACCGATCACGCCTTTGCTCTTAACGGCTGTAGGACGTGGTCGCATTGTTGATACGATTTATGAAAAACGGGTCAACCATGTACCAGAATTAGCTAAAATGGGGGCCACCATTTCGACCTTGAACGACCACATTATTTATGAAGGGCCAAATCAATTGACAGGATCCAGTGTGAAAGCGACGGATCTTCGAGCTGGTGCGGCTTTAGTGATCGCCGGTCTCATGGCTTCTGGAACAACAGAAATTACAAATGTGGAATACATCCTTCGCGGGTATTCAGATATTATTCATAAATTGACCCAACTTGGAGCAGACATCCAGTTGGTAGAGGAATAGTGACAGAACTTGGGATCTGATAGTGGCGGCTGGATACACGAACAATGGAGTTTGAAATGAATATTTGGACGAACTTAGCTGCCTATTCACTAATTGAAACACAAAGGTTGTATTTACGACCTTTTCTCTTTGAGGATGCGGAAGATTTTTATAAGATTGCTTCGAATCCTGAAAATTTACAATTTATCTTCCCTGCACAAGCCGATCTTGCTGAAACTCAATATGTACTAGCCAACTATTTCATGAAAAATCCTTTGGGGGTTTGGGCGATCTGTGATAAGGAAACCAATCAGATGATTGGCTCCATCAAGTTTGAAAAGTTGGATGAAATTAAGGGAGAGGCTGAGTTAGGCTACTTTTTACACAAAGATTTTTGGGGAAAGGGTCTGATGACAGAAGCGGTCAAAGAGTTGGTCTCTCTATCGTTTGAAAAATTTCAACTGAAGGAGCTTAAGATTGTCACCCATGTTGAAAATGCAGGGAGTCAAAAGGTTGCTTTGAAGGCTGGTTTTCGTCTCTTTCGTCAATTCAAAGGGAGTGACCGCTATACGCGTAAAATGCGCGATTATTATGATTTCCGCCTAGGTAGAGGGGACTTCTATGAGTAAACACCAAGAGATTTTAGACTATCTCGAAAAATTACCGATTGGAAAACGGGTCAGTGTCCGCAGTATCTCCAATTTTTTGAATGTCAGTGATGGGACGGCCTATCGTGCCATTAAAGAAGCTGAAAATCAAGGAATTGTCGAAACGCGTCCTAGAAGCGGGACCATCCGTGTCAAATCGCAAAAAGCTGTACTAGAGCACCTGACTTATCGGGAAATTTTAGAAATCACCGGTTCTGAAATATTAGCTGGTGAAGAGGGACTCGAAAAAGAATTTAATAAATTTTATATCGGTGCCATGACAGAAAAGCACGTCCTTGACTATGTTTCTGAAGGGGGGCTTTTGATCGTGGGTGACCGCACTAGCATCCAACGATTGGCTCTTAAGCATGACAATGCGGTCTTAGTGACGGGTGGCTTTGAAGTGAGTGAGGATGTGATTGATCTGGCCAATCAGGTACAAATCCCAGTCATCCGAACTTCACACGATACCTATACCGTCGCGACCATGATCAATAAGGCTTTGTCTAACATGCAGATCAAGACGGATATCTTGACAGTCGAGCAGGTCTATCGGCCCTTCCATGAGTACGGCTATCTTTCTGAGACGGATACGGTCCGGGATTATTTAGATTTGGTTCGAAAGAATCGCTTTAGTCGTTTTCCGGTTGTCAATCAGCACCAGATGGTAGTGGGCGTCGTAACCATGAGAGATGCTGGAGATAAGGCGCCTCAGACGACCCTTGATAAGGTGATGTCACGGACCATTTTTACCACTAATTTGTCCACCAGCATTGCGACGATTAGCCAACGGATGATCGCTGAAGATTATGAAATGATTCCTGTTGTTCGTAATAACCAGACCTTGCTGGGGGTTATTACGCGTCGGGATGTCATGGATCGGATTAGCAAGGTGCAGTTTTCGAGCTTACCAACCTTTAGTGAGCAGATCGGTCAAAAGATTCAGACAGAGAACGACCATTACCAATTCACAGTGGAGCCAAGTATGCTGGAGAAAAGCGGTGTTTTGGCCAATGGGGTCATGATCGAAGTGCTGATGAAGATTATTCGCAAGATGATGCAACACAGTGGGCGTAGCTTGATTGTCGAACAGTTGATCATCAATTTTTTACAGGCTGTGCAGGTGGATGATGTGATCCGCATTGAACCACAACTAGTTCGACGAACCAGACGTTCGGCCTTGGTTGATTTTAGCTTGTATTTAGATCTGCAGCTAGTTGCGAAAGCAACCATTACAATTAAGATTAATTAAACAAAAAGAAATGAGGAGACAATGATTACATTAAAATCACAACGTGAAATTGAAGCCATGGATCGTGCAGGTGATTTCCTTGCCAGTATCCATATTGGATTACGTGACTTGATCAAGCCAGGGCTTGACCTATGGGAAGTAGAAGAATATGTCCGTCGTCGCTGTAAAGAAGCCAATGTCTTGCCGCTTCAAATCGGTGTAGAAGGTAGTCTCATGGACTATCCTTATGCGACTTGCTGTGGTTTGAATGACGAAGTAGCCCATGCTTTTCCACGTCACGTCATTCTCAAAGATGGTGATCTCCTCAAGGTAGACATGGTCTTGTCAGAACCACTGGATAAATCTGTTTTGGATGTATCGAAATTAGATTTTGACAATGTGGCGCAAATGAAGAAAAACACTGAGTCTTATACTGGTGGCTTGGCGGACTCTTGCTGGGCTTATGCGGTTGGAAATGTTTCGCAAGAAGTCAAAGATTTGATGGACGTGACCAAAGAATGTCTCTATAAGGGAATTGAGAAAGCGGTCGTTGGCAATCGCTTGGGAGATATTGGTGCAGCGATTCAAGAGTATGCGGAAAGCAAAGGCTATGGCGTGGTGCGTGATTTGGTCGGACACGGTGTCGGGCCTACCATGCATGAAGAACCAATGGTCCCGCATTATGGTCGTGCTGGACGCGGTCTTCGTTTACGTGAAGGGATGGTCTTGACGATTGAGCCAATGATTAATACCGGTACTTGGGAGATTGATACAGATATGGAAACTGGTTGGGCCCATAAGACCCTCGACGGTGGACTTTCTTGTCAATACGAGCATCAATTTGTGATTACAAAAGATGGTCCAGTGATCTTGACTAGTCAAGGTGAAGAAGGAACATACTAAAACTAGAGAGGAAAGAATGGAGCTGAAGGCAAGTGTCTGGTTTCGCTCTTTGCTCTTTTTTAGTAAAATAGGGAGGTGACGAATGAAAAAGGTCCTACAAAAAATACTGGGACAGCCATTTATAAAGGGCTTCGTGCGGTTTTATCAGAGTGCAGAGTCTGATATCACTAGCATTGCGGTGGCCTATTATTTGCTGATCTCCATTTTCCCTTTGATGCTGATTGCAGCCAATATTTTACCCTACTTTCATATTCGTCCCACTCAGATTCTTTTAAGCTTACAAAAAGTCTTGCCAGCCTCCTTATATCGAATAGTGGCACAGATGATTTCGAGTGTCTTGACCAAACCTTCGACAGGCTTACTGAGTTTCTCGATTATTTCTGCTTTGTGGATCTTCTCTCAGAGCATTGCCTACCTCCAAAAAGCCTATAACAAGAGTTATGGGGTGGAAAAGGAGCGTGGTATTATCTGGGGGCGACTCTTTAGCTTTCTGATCAGTTTTGCCTTGCAGGGCTTGTTTGGACTCTCGCTGATCCTTTCCATGTTTGGGAAAATGATCGTTCGTTATCTCTATCAGACCTTTTCATTTGATCGGACGATTTATGTGCGCTTACTGAATTTGACAGAGCCGACCATCTACCTCTTACTTTTTGTCAGTCTGGTCTTGCTCTATTACACCCTTCCAAATGTCAAAATTCCAAAATTTAGATATGTATTGCCAGGGGCGACCTTTGTTGTTGCTGTCCTGTATGCGATCTTGAATATCTTTTGGAAATATGTGGATCGTTATGTGAGTCATTTCTTAGATGCTCGTTTCTTCGGTTCGGTCGTCCTAGCGGTCATCATGTTCTGGTTCATCTTGGTGGCAAAAATCATGATTATTGGTTGTATTTTAAACGCCAGTATCCAATTTGCCAGAGAAGCCAAGTTCCAAACGCGCAGTGGAGAAATTGTCTCTAAGTTAAAATCAGAAGAAGTGGACTTTCGGCATAGAGAAGTTTCACAAAAATTAAAGCGTCGGTTACGCTTGATAAAAAAAGAAAAAACGGAATAAGGGAGAGTGGGACAGAAAACGGTCATTCGTTAAAATTCGATTTCGTCGTCCCACCTCCGCACAGTTGAGTAGGGCTGTAAAAGCTGATGGGATCAGCGTAGTAGAGCCCACTCAACCACTGCGTCTTGCTTCACAATTCAAAAATAATTTAGAGGCTAGGACTTTTGTTCCAGCCTCTTTTTTTTATCCATTTTATTGCAAATGCAACAAAAATGTGTTATGCTATTGTCAATAGGAAAGGAGGAGTGGGATGAGTATTTTGCGTGAGATAGGCATCATTGCGCGAGCTCTGGATTCTATAGCAAATATTGAATTTCGAGATTTGGATTTGGCGCGTGGTCAATACCTTTACCTGGTGCGAATTGCGGAGCAACCTGGAATGATTCAGGAAGAACTCTCTGAGCTCTTAAAAGTCGATCGCTCAACTGTTGCCCGATCCGTAAAAAAACTAGAAGAACGAGGATTGATTCAGCAGCGCCCAAGGGGTGAAAACCTTAAAACCAAGGAATGGGAATTAACTGAAAAAGGCAAGCAGATTTACCCCTTCATTTTAGGGGAACATCTTTACTCTGAGACAACTGCCTTAAAAGGATTTTCCAAAGAAGAAGTCGCACAGTTAGAGGAGTATCTGATCCGAGTTCGTGAGAATATCACCCTGGATTGGGAACTAGTCAAAAAAGGTCAAAAAAGAAATTATAGTGAGGTAAAGCAATGAAAGTGACAGTCGATCAAGCATTTTGGGATTTATTTCCAACAGCTAGAATTACAGTGATGTCCTTGTATGGCATTGATAATACAGTAGATGAAGCCAAGGATCCTTATTTCAAAGAATTATTGGACAAGGGTGCCAAGCGAGCATGGGAATTTATCGATGAAGAAAACTATACCCAGAGTGAGTTCGTTCAAGAGTGGCGCCAAGCTTTTAGCAAGTTTAAAACAAAAAAAGGAGCCCGATCTTCCATCGAGGCACTCTTAAAACGGGTTTACCAGGGACGTGAATTCTATCCGATTAATCCTTTGGTGGATCTTTACAATAGCGTGTCGATGGCTTATGCCCTTCCTTGTGGGGGAGAAGATATGGATAAATTGGTGGGTGGCCTCTCTCTAGGTCAAGCGAAAGGAGGCGAACCTTTCTTTCCATTAGGAGCTGACGAAGATTCGCCAGCTTTGGAAGGGGAGATCATCTACTACGACCAAGAAGGCGCCGTTTGCCGTTGTTTGAATTGGCGTGAGGCTCAAAGAACCATGCTAACTGAAGATACCAAGGACGCTATTTTGGTCATTGAAGCCATCAACGAGGAGCAGGCCAAACGAGCCCAAACAGCCATGCAGGAATTGAAAGATCTAGCCAAGGATTATTTTGGGGTTGAAGGCACCATCTATCAATTAAGTGCAGAGCATGCAAGTATAGAAGTTTAAAAGAATAAGGCTTGAAACAATCGTTTCAAGCCTTATTTTTGTTTTTAAAGACAAAGAGTTTACTAAAGACGTAATTGAGGACCACAATGGCCACTTGTGCAAAGAGGGTTTCAATCAGATTGATTTGACTCTTGTTATTGTTGACAAATTGCCCGATAATTCCTGGGAATTGCTTGACAAAAATCTCAGTCAAGGCCATATCTAGAATAAAGGTCCCAGAGCGCGCAATTGCAAATCGAATCAAGCGCTGAAACCAGCCCTTTCTTTCTTGTTTAAAGACAATGGTATCGTTGGTCGCAAAGGCAAAGAGGATCCCAGCGATGTTTCCAATCGCGGTCGCTAATCGTTCATCACGAGACACTTGATAGATGAAGAGGCGGGTTCCGACGGAAACAATGGTTGTGGCAACCCCAAAAAAGAGATAGGATAAAATTTCATTATCAAAAAATTTTTTAATTAGTATTTTCATAAATTCAGTCTACCATAAAACCTCAAAATATGCTATACTTGAAAGGTTGAAGAAATCAAACCTTCAACCCTTGGTGCTTAAGATCCTTTCGCCAAGCATATTACACGCGGGAAAACCGCTAAAGGAGAATAGATGAAACAGTTAACTGCTCGTGATATGGCACAAATTGCCATTGTTGCTGCGATTTATATCGTATTGACCATTACCCCACCTCTTAACGCTATGGCCTACTATGGCTATCAATTCCGTGTTTCGGAAATGATGAATTTCTTAGCTTTTTACAATAAGAAGTACTTGATTGCGGTGACGCTTGGTTGTATGATTGCTAACTTATTTAGTTTTGGATGGATCGATGTCTTTGTCGGTGGAGGTTCAACCTTTGTCTTCTTAGGACTTGGACTCATTCTATTTGGTCGATTCAAAAACAAGTTCTTGTTTGACGGTCTTATTCGCTTGGACCATTTCTTGTTTGCGATTTTCTTTTCCATCTCCATGTTTACGATTGCCTTGGAACTATACTACCTTCAAGGCCAACCATTCTTCTATAACTGGTTGACTATGGGATTGGGTGAATTCGCATCCTTGATTTTTGGAGCGATTGTGATCAATCAACTTTCTAAACGGATCGATTTTACAAAATAGGAAAAGGGAGCTTTGGCTCCTTTTTTTAATGCTAAGAATGCAGTAAATTCAAGGCTAAATTAAGATTTTATGATAAAATAAGAACATGAAAACCAGAATGAAAGAATTAGTGGAATTACTCAATCGATATGCTTACGAGTATTACACAAAAGACGCTCCATCTGTTTCAGATAGTGAATATGATCAATTATATCGGGAGTTGGTGGAACTAGAAACTGCTCATCCAGATGAGATCTTACCAGAGAGTCCAACTCACCGTGTAGGTGGTGTGGTTTTAAAAGGCTTTACCAAATACCAGCACCAGTATCCCCTTTATAGTTTGCAGGATGCTTTTTCGCGTGAAGAATTAGAAGCCTTTGATCAGCGTGTCCGTAAGGAATTTCCTTCTATCAGCTATGTATGTGAGCTGAAAATCGATGGCTTGTCCATTTCCCTCACCTATGAAAATGGAGTCCTCGTAACGGGGGCGACACGTGGGGATGGTTCTGTCGGTGAGGATATTACAGAGAACCTCAAGCGGGTCAAGGACATTCCTTTGGTGTTACCAGAGCCAGTGAACATTACAGTTCGAGGCGAGTGCTACATGCCACGGGCTTCCTTTGATCGGGTCAATCAGATCCGTCAAGAAAACGGCGAGCCGGAGTTTGCTAATCCGCGGAATGCTGCTGCAGGAACACTTCGCCAATTGGATACGACAATCGTGGCCAAGCGAAATCTTGCAACCTTCTTGTATCAAGAAGTGAGCCCGACGGATCAAAGCAGTCAGGAAGGCGTGCTTGAGAAATTAGCCTGCTTAGGCTTTGTCGTGAACCAAGAGCGAGTGCTGGCTGAGGATATGGAGCAAATTTGGGACTTTATCCAAAAAGTAGCTCAACTTCGAGAGGATCTTCCCTACGATATCGATGGGATCGTCATCAAGGTCAATGACCTAGCTGTTCAAGAAGAACTAGGCTTTACCGTAAAAGCCCCTAAATGGGCTGTCGCCTATAAGTTTCCAGCTGAAGAAAAAGAAGCGAAAATCCTATCGGTGGATTGGACGGTTGGACGAACCGGTGTTGTGACGCCAACTGCCAATCTAACTCCAGTCCAGCTAGCAGGAACCACTGTTAGTCGGGCAACCTTGCACAATGTGGACTATATTGCTGAAAAAGACATCCATCAGGATGATACCGTCATTGTCTACAAGGCGGGTGATATCATTCCTGCGGTCTTGCGTGTTGTCAAAGATAAACGGGTATCTGATCAAGCATTAGCCATTCCAACTCAATGTCCTAGTTGTCAGAGTGAGTTGCTTCATTTTGAGGATGAGGTGGCCCTTCGCTGTATCAATCCGCTCTGTCCAGCACAGATTAAGGAAGGATTGAACCACTTTGCCAGTCGGGATGCTATGAATATCACAGGCTTGGGTCCAGCTGTTGTAGAGAAACTCTTTGCAGCTCAGTTAGTAGAGGATGTGGCAGGGATTTATCGTCTGACAGTCGAGGATCTATTGACCTTAGAAGGCTTTAAAGAAAAATCTGCTGAAAAACTCTATGAAGCTATTCAAGCTTCAAAAGAGAATTCAGCTGAGAAGTTACTCTTTGGTTTGGGGATCCGCCATGTCGGTAGCAAGGTTAGTCAAATCTTGCTCCAAGAATTCCATGACCTCGATCAATTGGCTACAGCTGATCCAGAACGGATTGCCAGCATTGATAGTCTCGGTATGGTCGTGGCTGAAAGTCTCAAGCGTTATTTCGCGCAAGAAGGATCCAAGCGCCTATTACAAGAGCTCAAAGAAGCTGGTGTCAATATGGCTTATCTTGGTGAGAAAGTCGCTGCTGATGCGGCCCTATCAGGAATGACAGTCGTTTTGACTGGGAAGCTAGAGCGACTCACGCGTTCAGAAGCCAAGGCAAAATTAGAAAGTCTGGGCGCTAAGGTAACTGGATCGGTTTCCAAAAAAACAGATTTAGTCGTTGCAGGTAGTGACGCTGGTAGCAAGTTAACCAAAGCACAAGAATTAGGAATCCAGGTAGAAGATGAGGCCTGGCTTGAAAGTTTATAGAGGATCTTTATGGTAGAACGAATCAAAAAAGCCCGTTTAATTTATAATCCGACCTCTGGGCAAGAAATTATCAAGAAAAATATTGCGGAAGTCTTGGACGTACTCGAAGATGTGGGCTATGAAACTAGCGCTTATCAAACGACTCCAGAACCATTTTCTGCCCAAAATGAAGCAGAAAGAGCCGCTAAGGCAGGCTTTGATTTAATCATTGCCGCTGGTGGAGATGGTACGATTAACGAAGTGGTCAATGGGGTTGCAGGTCTGGAAAATCGTCCGCAGATGGCCTTTATCCCGACTGGTACCACCAATGACTATGCGCGTGCCTTGAAGATCCCGATGGGTGATCCTGTGGCGGCTGCCCGCATTATAGAAAAAAACCAAACCATTCAAATGGATATTGGTCGTGCCTATGGCAGCAAGTATTTCATCAACATTGCTGCAGCAGGAACCATGACAGAATTGACCTTCAGTGTTCCAAGTAGTGTTAAATCTCGCTTGGGTTACTTTGCCTATGTGGCAGAAGCTGCTAAAATGTTGCCGCGAAACAAGGCTCGTAAGGTGCGGATTGAGCATGACAATGGTGTCTTTGAAGGGCCAGCGTCTATGATTTTCGTGGCCTTGACCAACTCCATTGCTGGTTTTGAAAGTGTCGCGCCAGATGCTAAGCTTGATGATGGGAACTTTACCTTGATTATCGTAAAAACTGCTAAGCTCTTTAACATGTTGTCCTTGATGATTCAGGCCATCAATGGAGGCAAGCATGTGCACGATGAAAATGTAGAATATCTCAAGACCAAGAAGTTGACGATCGAAATGTTAGGAAAAAATGCTCAACCATTCCGTATCAATCTAGATGGGGAGTACGGAGGAGATACTCCAGTTGAATTGGAAGTCTTCCATAATCACTTGGAATTCTTTGCAAATATTGATGAAATCAACAACGATGCTTTGGTTCACCCATCTGAAGAATAAAAACAAATAGTTGGAGTCCGTTACGTGTTTTACAAGCGGATGGTTCCTTCGGTATTAAATTGGAAATAGGAAAATGTTATGCGACAATACCATGTAAAGCTTCATTTTCATAAGCAAAAAGGAAATTATTTTGCCTATGATATGTGGCAGTGGCAGGATCAAGTAGAAGGAAAATCAGTCTCTTTCTCCAAGTTGGATTATTTTGGAGTAGAAGGCAATCTAATTTATGAGAGCGAAGAACCCTTGAACCGGGGCCATGTCTTGGTCAAAGAAGGGGATTGGCTCACCAAGACCCGTGATTTTGAAATCGAACTTTTACCAGAAGGCTATGTTCGAGAAGTATGGATTCTCGATGGAGACGATACAGTCTATTATTCTTTGCAAGCTGCTTTGACGAGTCATGCCTACAGCCATCGTCAGCCTCATGCCTACGATATGGCAATGCGTCCTAGAGAGTTTGATGCTAAATGGGCGTATCAAGGATGGCTCGGTCATCGGGAGGAAGAAGGGGAGCATTGCTTTAAACTGTGGGCACCAACGGCTAAGAAAGTTGAATTGTTGCTTTATCAATCAACAGACTCGGATGCGCCTATTTGGAAGAGCATTCCGATGACGCGTGGTAAACAAGAGTCTAGCTACCACCCAGAAAATACCCATGGTGTTTGGATTTTAGATTTTCTAGGAAATTTAAGTGGCATGGCCTATCAATATCGTGTGCATTTTGAACACCATACTCAAGTAACGCGCGATCCTTATAGCATTGCAACGACAGCCGATGGGATGCGCTCAGCCATTCTTTCACGAGCAGATCGTCAGTTTGATTGGGGTCCTAAAAAAGGCGCCGATGCGACTCCTTGGCGCTTGGACAATCCTTGTCAAGCAGTGATTTATGAGATGCACCTTCGGGATTTGACCAAGTCACCGACATCAGGTGTGGACGAGTCTTTACGTGGAACCTATCTGGGGGCTTGCCAAGAAGGAACCGTCAATAGCCATGGTGATGCAACTGCCTTTGATTATATCCGTCAGTTAGGGGTCAATGTCGTGCAACTGCAGCCGATTTCTGATCGCTTTAAACAGTACGACGATGAAGGCCAGGTGACCTATAATTGGGGCTACGACGTTCAGAATTATTCTGCACCAGAAACTAGCTTTTCAACGGATCCATCCAATCCGAAACAAACCATGAAAGAGCTCAAAACAATGATCCGGGCTTATCATGAGGCAGGAATTTCTGTGGTCTTGGATGTGGTCTACAATCATATCTATTCGACCGAACATGGTCCTTTCCAAAATACAGTGCCCGATTATTATTACCGGATGGAGCCAGATGGTCGTTTCCAAAATGGGACAGGTGTTGGGAATGAAACGGCTAGTGAGCATGAAATGTACCGCAAGTACATGATTGATTCCCTCACGCATTGGGTCAAAGAGTACCAGATCGATGGCTTCCGCTTTGATTTGATGGGTATTCACGATGTAAGGACGATGAATGCTATTCGGGAGGCTATGGATGCTCTGGATCCTCGCATTTTTCTTTACGGAGAAGGTTGGGACATGGGAACAGGACTCGCACCAGAAGATAAGGCTAAGAAAGACAATGCAGCGCAATTGCCTCGAATTGGATTCTTCAATGATACGGAGCGCGATGCCATTAAAGGGGCTGAGGTTTATGGTTCCATCAAACGTGGCTTCGTCAGCAGAAAATCAACAGAGTATATCGTAGCGCGTGCTGTTTTAGGTAGTGCAGAGCTTGGCAATTATTTAAGTCCCAATCAGGTCTTGAATTATGTGGAGGCTCATGACAATTATAATCTCTATGACTTGCTTCAGACTCTTCATCCGAATGAAAAAGTAGCAGGATTGGTCAAGCGCTCAGAGTTGGCTACGGCCATGAATCTGCTCTTTCAGGGCATGACCTTTATGCAATTGGGTCAAGAGTTCATGAGGACCAAATTGGTAGAGACAGGTCCTGATGGAGAAATCACTCCTTTGGATCGTGAACGGGCCATGAATTCCTACAATGCTCCAGATTTTGTGAATCAGGTCAACTGGGATCTGGTCAGTCAAAACAAGGAATCAATTGCCTATATCCGAAGCTTGATCAATTTGAAGACAAGTCTTCCTGTCTTAGGGCTTGAAAGCTATGATAAAATCTACCAACAAGTCTTTATCCAATCTGCAACTGATTGTAGTGGACTTCTGATATTTGAACTAACAGGAGACAAGAAGTACTTGGTCATCTTCAACGCCAGCGGACTTCCATATTACCTCCAAAATTCAAATAAATTGAAATTGATGGTTGGGAATAGTCGTCATAAACGACCATTCTATGTGGAGAATTTAACAGCTTCTGTTTTTGAAGTCCTAGATGAAGGTAAAGCGTAATCTTTTTAAAGAAATCACAAAATCCCTGAGTTTTTAAACTCAGGGATTCTCTTTATTTAGAAGAACTGCTACTGGTCTCTGTTGAGGAAGAACTATCGTCTTCTGGGTGCAATTCTTTATAAGTAGGTGCCTTGAAGAGATCAACGGTGGACTGATTGCCACGTTGGTTATAAAGGCTGGTTGATTTGTCACCTTTTTCCTTTTCAATCTTCTTCAATGCCTTGAAGGAATTAGTGTAGGAATAATCATCTGGATTGACTTTTCCAAGATCATTGCCCTTGAAGAAGCGAAGGAGGTCACCGGTCTGGATGCTATCGCTAATCTTCAATTGCAGGTTAGCAGCCTCCCTAATCTTGTCCAGTTCTTCCTTGGTTTTTTCGTCTGGGTTCGTGATTTCCTCACCTGTTTTGGTGTAATAGGTCCGGCCACTATAGCTCGTATACTCAGGAGTCACAAAGTAGTTAGCGGAGCGGAAGGCTACGATTTGATCATGATCTGGTGAGAGCATATCTTGACCAACTTGGAGGAATTTGTTGGATTCAATGCCTAGCAAATGTTCCAAGGTTGGGAGCATATCAATTTCGCCACCATAGGTGTTGATAATGCCTCCCTTGTCCATTCCAGGAATAACTACCATATAAGGAACGCGTTGCAACATGGCATTGTCATAGCTTGACCACGTTTCAGAGTTCTTACCAAGTAGAGGGGCAAGAGCTGGGTTGCGGGAGTTTGAAATTCCGTAGTGGTCCCCATAGAGAACGATGATGGAATTTTTGTAAAGACCAGATTCTTTCAGGTAATCAAAGAAGGCCTTGATCGAAGAATCTAGGTAGTTAGCGGTCGCAAAATAGCCATTGATGGTTTCGTCCTGAGTCTTAGCTAGAGGGAAGCCGAGATCATCTCCTGACAAGCTAGTTGTATAAGGATAGTGGTTGGAAACCGTAATGAACTTCGTATAGAAAGGCTGTTGCAATCTTTCTAGGTATTTGATGGAATCCTTGAGCATGTATTTGTCATTAAGACCATACTGGAAGGAATTGCTGCTGTTTTGTTTGGTGAAGTAGCTGGCATCAAAGAAGTAATTGTAGCCCCATTGTTTATAGGCGGTATTTCGATTCCAGAAACTTCCAGCATTCCCGTGGAAAACAGCGCTTGAGTTGTAACCATTTTTTGAAAGAATAAATGGTGCAGCCTGTTGGGTATTGGTTCCACCATAGTTCACCATAAAGGAACCTTGGTTGAGTCCGAAGAGGCCTGTTTCAATCATGGTCTCCGCATCAGACGTTTTCCCTGCCTTAACTTGGTTAAAGACATTTGAAAAGGCAAAGGTTTCTTTCGAGTGGTAAAGTGAGTTTAAGAAAGGTGTCACTTCATATTCTTTATCGTCTACTTTCAACTTGTAATCGATCAAGAATTGTTGGAAACTTTCCAAGTGAATGTAGATGACGTTACGGCCTTTGGCCATTCCAAAGTACTCAGGATTAGGCTTGGCGTAATGCTGTTGGATATATTCTTCCACCGGTTTTAGATCTGCTTCGGAGGCTTTGGAACGTTCTTTGTTGGCAGCATAGGTCTGATTAGCGCTATACCCCAGAAAGGCTGGTAATCCTAGGGCACGAACGACATAGTAGTTTGAGAACCCACGAGTCAAGAGCTCAGGTCGGTCAATTTCTGCGAGGAAAAGGTTGGCCGAAAAGAGCATAGCCGATAAAGAGGTAACCGCAAAACTAGCTCGTTTATTGAAGGGACGATTGTCCATTCGAATCCATTTCTTAAAGAAGAAGAAAGCGAGGATAGGGAAATCTAGAATGTAGATCACATCCCAAGGGCGGAACAATTCTAAAGCAGCAGCTCCGAGACCGGCAGAAACCTTGCTGGAAGCCAACATGGTATTGACCGTTACGAAGTCTGTAAACTCTCGATAATAGATGGAATTGGAAATCAACCAAATAAATAAGAGAAGGTAGATCCCAAAGGCCAAACTATAAAAGAGCTTGGTTCGTTTGATATAGAGTGCTAGACCGATGAAGAGCAGACTGATCGGCAATGGGTTGATCACTGCTAGAAAAATCTGATAGGGTCCTTGAATGTCTAAGTTAAAATCAACTGAATAGGCCCACATGGTTTTGAACCAGTAGAGCAACAGAAGGGTCAAGACAAATCCTAGTCTGGTACTCATGAAATTGAGTATCGAATTCGTAATTTTTTTCACAAAATGTTACTTCCTTGTCTTATTTCCTAAAAATTTTCATATACAAGTATACCACAATTTTATGGAGAAAGAAAAAAATGACTGTAAAGCAGAGGAAAGAAATAGGAAAGATCAGGGATATGAAATCGTAAAAAGCTAAAGGATAAGAGCTGAAATAAAATGGTAAAAAAAGTTCTAGTAAATAAAGCCTCCCTTTGTGAAAAACACAGACTTTTGCTATAATAGAGGATATGAAAAAACTCACAGTTAGTCGCCAAGTCGCAACAAAAATCAAACAAGGACAATCCCTTCTTGAAAAGCAAGATTTTGACTCACTTCCCGCTTTGGATCAAGCGGTTCAATTGCTTTCAGGAGATGGACAATCCCTCGGGGTCGGATACTTATCTGAACAAAATAAAGGGATTGGATGGTTTGTTTCACAAGAGTTGGTCGCTTTTGATCAAGACTTTTTTAAAAAGCTTTTCATCAAAGCCAAGCAATACCGTCGTTCTTATTATGCGGATGAAACGACGACAGCCTTTCGTCTTTTTAACCAAGAGGGAGATGGTTTTGGTGGCTTCACGGTTGACTTGTATGGTGAGTTTGTTGTCTTTTCTTGGTACAATCCCTTCGTATTTCAGATCAAGGAAACCATTCTAGCGGCCTTTCAAGAAGCTTTTCCAGAAGTCCGAGGTGGCTATGAAAAGATTCGCTTTAAAGGCTTGGACTATGAATCGGCTCATGTCTATGGAGAAGAAGCTCCGCAAGAATTTTTGATTCTTGAAAATGGGGTCTCTTACCAAGTCTTTCTCAATGATGGCTTGATGACGGGAATTTTTTTGGATCAGCATGAAGTTCGAGGTAGCTTGGTAGAGGGCTTAGCAGCTGGCAAGTCCTTGCTCAATATGTTCTCCTATACGGCGGCCTTCTCTGTGGCTGCGGCAATGGGTGGAGCAGTTGAGACAACATCGGTCGATCTGGCTAAGAGAAGTAGAGAACTATCAGAAGCGCATTTTGTGGCAAATGGCTTGGCGTTGGATGCTCATCGTTTTGTCGTGATGGATGTCTTTGACTATTACAAATATGCCAAACGCCATGACCTAAGCTATGATGTGATCGTGCTTGATCCGCCTAGCTTTGCGCGGAATAAAAAACGGACATTTTCAGTCGCTAAAGATTATCATCGATTGGTCAGCGAGGCTCTTGAGATTTTAAATCCAGGTGGGACCTTGATTCTCAGTACCAATGCGGCAAATGTGACCAAAGATAAATTTAAAAAACAAATCGAAAAGGGATTTCAAGGTCGTAAGCATCGCTATGTAGCGGAATATGGACTTCCGGGTGATTTTCGATGGAACAAGAAAGAAGAAAGTAGTAATTACTTAAAAGTATTTACGATTAGGGTGGATGTATGAAGTTAGTTGTTTCGATTATGCCTCGCTCCTTAGAAGAGGCGCAACAACTAGATAGTTCGCGTTACGAGGATGCAGATGTTATTGAGTGGCGTGCGGACTTTTTAGAAAAAAGCGAGATCTTAACCGTCGCTCCTGCAGTTTTTGAGAAATTTGCTGGACGCGAAATTTTATTCACCTTGCGGACTCGATCTGAAGGTGGAGAGATGGAGCTGACTAATGAAGAATATGTTGGGATCCTGAAAGATATTCAATCCATCTATCATCCAGATTATATCGATTTCGAGTTTTATAGTCACCGTGAAGTCTTTGAAGAGATGTTGGAATTTTCAAATCTTGTTCTCAGCTATCACAATTTCCAAGAGACACCGGAAAATATGATGGAGATCTTATCGGAATTGACCAGCTTTTCTCCAAAATTGGTCAAGGTATCCGTTATGGCCCACAATGAACAAGATGTTCTTGACTTGATGAATTATACGCGTGGTTTCAAGACGCTGAATCCTGAGCAAGAATATGTAACCATTTCCATGGGCAAGGTCGGGAAGATTTCGCGCTTGACAGCTGATTTGACAGGTTCTTCCTGGTCTTATGCTAGAGTCGGAGATGAAAGCGCCCCAGGTCAAATTCCTCTTGAAAATATGAGAAGAATTCGGGAGTTATTAAATGAAGATTGACGGATATACTCGGATGGCAGCGGTCATTGCCCATCCCATTCGTCATAGTATTTCTCCTTTCATCCATAATCTAGCTTATGAATTAACAGCGACCAATGCTGCTTATCTAGCTTGGGATATTGCTGAAGAAGACTTAGAAAGCACCATCAGCCAAATTCGTAAGTTGGATATGATTGGGGCCAATATCTCCATGCCCTACAAGCAGAAGGTCTTTCCTTACTTAGATGAAGTGGATGAGATGGCCCGAAAGATCGGTTCTGTCAATACCATTGTTCACCGTGATGGCAAGCTTAAAGGCTATAATACGGATGGAATTGGTTTCTTTCGTAGTTTACCTCCTGCTTTCTCTATTGAGGGAAAAACAATGGTTCTCTTAGGCGCAGGTGGTGCAGCTTTAGCGATTATTGCACAGGCCATTCATCTAGGTGTGAAACGTATCCTTGTCTTTGTGAGAGAGGAGAGATTAGTTCATTATCGTTCCAAGGTTCAGTTGCTAGAAGATGCCTTTGATTTCATGATAGAATTGTATGCGATTGAGAAAGATGAAGACGTTCAAAACTCTTTTAATCAAGCCGATCTCATCTTAAATGCGACTGGTGTTGGAATGGATGGTCAGTCTCTTCCGATAGCGAGTCACTTGACCTTTCCCCCACATGCCTTAATCGTAGAGATGGCCTACTATCCGGCAGTGACCCCCTTTCTGCAATTAGCAGTGAATCAAGGAAACCAGAGGGTAAATGGGCTGGGAATGCTCTTTTATCAAGCTGAAGCAGCCTTTGAATTAATGACTGGGAAAGTATTTCCTACAGAGTCTGTATGGGAAGCATTGACAACAGAATATCGCCAATTTGTATGTGACTAAGAGAGGGGTTTACCTTTTCCTATTGAAAAAGCTTTATGAGATTAGAACAAGACCTGATTTAAAAAAAAACAGTCTTGCTCTAGTCTCTTTTTCATTTTGATTGAGACATGTGTCCTATTTCATGATAAGATAGAATCAAAGAAAAACGCGAAGGAGATTCCTATGAACGTATCGGTACCTATTCCAGGACATTCCTATGATATTGTGATTGAAAGAGGTGGTCTCAACCAGGTTGGAGACTGGTTGCGCACTCTTTGGGGCGATAAAAAAGTCGCCATTATTTCCGATAACCGCGTGGCTAAGCTATATGCCTCTATCGTAGAGAAGAGCCTTGAGAAAGCTGGTTTTCAAGTGGTGCGCTTTGAGTTTCTTCAAGGAGAAGCCAGTAAGAATCTAACCACTGTTTCAAAAGTCTATGACTTTCTAGCTACCCAGGGCATGACGCGCAGTGATGGAATTGTTGCTCTTGGGGGTGGCGTAGTTGGTGATTTGGCTGGTTTTGCTGCCTCGACCTATATGCGGGGAATTTCCTTTGTTCAGATCCCGACTAGCTTGACCGCACAGGTGGACTCCTCTATCGGGGGAAAGACGGGAGTCAACACAGCACTTGCTAAAAACATGGTAGGGACCTTTGCTCAACCAGATGGTGTGTTTATTGATCCTGAAGTGTTGAGCACTTTGGGGCAACGTGAATTGATCGAGGGGATGGGCGAAGTCATCAAGTACGGTCTCATTCAAGATACTGAACTCTGGGAAGAATTGGAAGCCATGGATGGTTCTGTGGAGAGTATTTTAGAGCATGCAGAGAGCATCATTTCCCATTCTTGCCTGGTGAAGCGAGACCATGTGGTGGCAGATGAGTTGGACAATGGTATTCGACTGTATCTCAATTTTGGTCATACCATTGGGCATGCCATTGAAGCGACAGCTGGTTATGGGCAGGTTATGCATGGAGAAGCCGTCAGTATGGGCATGGTGCAGCTTTCCCGAGTTGCAGAAGAAAAGAGCTTGATGCCAAAAGGAATCACTCAAAAAATCGAAGAAATGTGCCGGAAATTTGGCCTTCCTGTGACCTATGAGAACTGGGATAAAGAAGCCCTTTATCAAGCCTTGACCCATGACAAAAAAGCGCGTGGGACGAACTTGAAATTAGTCATTGTTCCAGAGTTGGGGCAAGCAGCGATTCATCAAATCCCTCTTCAAGAAATGAAGGACTTTTTAGAAAGAAAGGAATAAGGTTGTATGAGATATTTAACAGCAGGAGAGTCCCATGGGCCTCGATTAACAGCCATCATCGAGGGGGTTCCGGCAGGCCTTCCTTTATCTGAAGAGGATATTAATAAAGAGCTCAAACGTCGACAAGGTGGCTATGGTCGTGGTGCTCGGATGAAAATTGAGAGTGACCGGGTCGAGATCACATCAGGGGTCCGTCATGGCTTGACCATGGGAGGTCCGATTGCTCTGAACGTGACCAATCTGGATCACCAAAAATGGCTGGAGATCATGAATGTAGCACCGGTCGAAGAGAAAAAGAAAAATCTGCGTAAGATCACCAAGCCACGTCCTGGTCATGCCGATCTAGTCGGAGGGATCAAATACCGTTTCGATGATCTCCGTAATTCCTTAGAGCGTTCTTCTGCTCGTGAGACAACCATGCGTGTAGCTGTTGGTGGAGTTGCTAAACGGATTTTAGAAGAGATCGGCGTTGAAGTAGCCAGCCACATTGTTAATTTTGGGGGAATCGAGATTGCAATTCCCGAGAATCTAACCATTTCAGAAATCAAGGAAAAGGCAGGTCAGTCGGAAGTTTCGATCGTTGTGCCAGAACAAGAAGAAGCCGTTAAGGCTTACATTGACCAAGTGAAAAAAGATGGCGATACTATCGGGGGAATTGTGGAAACCTTGGTTGGTGGTGTGCCTGTTGGACTGGGATCCTATGTGCAATGGGACAAGAAATTGGATGCCAAAATCGCTCAAGGAGTGGTCTCTATCAATGCCTTTAAGGGTGTTGAGTTTGGCCTTGGTTTTGAAGCAGGTCGCCTAAAAGGTAGTCAAGTCATGGATGAAATCATCTGGTCTCAGGACACCGGTTATACCCGTCGCACCAATAATCTTGGTGGTTTTGAAGGAGGTATGACTAACGGTGAGCCGATTCTGGTTCGTGGTGTCATGAAGCCTATTCCAACCCTCTACAAACCCTTGATGAGTGTGGATATTGAAACTCATGAGCCTTATAAGGCGACGGTTGAGCGCAGCGACCCAACGGCTCTACCAGCTGCAGGAGTGGTGATGGAAGCAGTGGTCGCAACGGTCCTTGCTACAGAAGTGCTTGAAAAATTCTCATCTGATAACTTGGAAGAATTGAAAGAAGCTGTTGCTAAGCACCGGGACTTTACGAAGAATTTTTAAGAGAAAGAGTTTTCCTTTGGAGAAGAAAGTTGTATATATTGCAGGCTTGGGCTTGATTGGTACTTCCCTCGCGCTAGGCATTAAGAGGGCCCACCCAAATGTGACCGTTCTTGGTTACAATCGTAGTGAAGCCTCTCGAACCATCGCCCTTGAAAGGGGAATGGTGGATCAAGTGACGGATGATTTCGCATCCTTTGCCCCTTTAGCAGATATCATTATTTTGGCCCTTCCCATCAAGCAAACCAAATCTTACTTAGAAACCTTAGCAGGCCTTAATTTGAAAGACCGGGTACTAGTGACAGATGCAGGCTCTACCAAGGCAGAAATTGTCGCACAAGCTGAAAAAGTGTTTACAGATAAGGATGTACGCTTTGTGGGAGGACATCCCATGGCTGGTAGTCATAAGACAGGTGCTGCAGCAGCAGATGCCACCTTATTTGAGAACGCTTATTATATTTTTACCCCTTCCAGATTGACCACAGGGGGTGCCATGGAAGAGTTGAAAGAGCTTCTGAGTGGATTGGGATCTCGATTTATTGAAATCGATGCCGAGGAACACGATCGAGTGACTTCCCAGATCAGCCATTTCCCTCATATTTTAGCCTCGACACTGGTCGAGCAGGCCGTAGCTTATGGGGAAGAGCATGAAATGACCCGCCGTTTTGCGGCTGGTGGCTTTCGAGATATGACCCGGATTGCGGAAAGTGAGTCAGGCATGTGGACTTCTATTCTTTTGTCCAACCCTCAAGCGATATTAGAGCGGATTGCAGATTTCAAAGAGCGTTTGGATCAGGTGGCTGAGACCATCCAAGCAGATAACGAAGAGGCCATTTGGACCTTTTTCCATGAAGGGCGGAAGCACCGAAAAGAAATGCAGATACATCAGCGAGCTGGACGCGATAGTGCCTATGATCTCTTTATCGATGTCCCTGATAAGGAAGGTGTGATCCTCGAAATCTTACAACTTCTACAAGGGATTTCCTTGGTCAATATTCACATCAATGAAGAGAATCGTGAAGATATCCACGGGATTTTGCAGTTGACCTTTAAAAATGCAGAAGATCAGGAGCGGGCCCAAGCATTGATCAGCCAAGCGACGTCTTATACCGTCCTTGCTCGCTAGGTCTACAGAAGGATTTGCATCAAAAGGCCTGCTTCATTTTAGGAATATTGAAGGAAAAGCAGTATAATAGAAGTATCTTATCAGTAAAGGAGCCCATAAAATGGCAAATATTTATGATGTAGCAAACGAACTCTCTCGGACCCTGCGAGACCTTCCTGAATACAAGGCTGTCGTAGAAAGCAAGCAAGCGATCGAAGCAAATCCAGAAGCGAAAACGCTGTTTGACGAATACGTCGCTTTCCAAAATCAACTGCAAGGCTTGATGCAATCCGGTAAACTTCCAACAGAAGCTGTGCAACAAGAAATGAAGGACTATATGGAAAAAATCCAAGCAAGTCCAATTGTGAATGAATTTTTCACCAAACAACAACAATTGTCTATTTATCTTGCAGATCTTGAAAAGATCATCTTTGAGCCGATTCAAGATTTATACAAATAGAAATTTCTACCAGAGTTGTCATTTCGACTCTGGTATTTTCGTTCGCCACTAGAGAAAAACAAGCTCAAAAAATGCTTGGAAACATTCGTTTTTTGTTCCAAATTTTTGATCAAAAATTGAATTCATGTCCTATTTATGATAGAATATGTGGAAAAGCACTCTGGAGAAGGCAATGAAATTAAGAACCAATAGCAAGGGCCTAAGGGGCATTATTCGTGTCCCTGGTGACAAATCGATTAGTCACCGATCCATTATTTTTGGAAGTCTCGCAACAGGCGAAACCAAGGTCTATGATATCTTGCGAGGCGAAGATGTGCTCTCTACGATCCAGGTGTTTCGAGATTTGGGAGTCTCCA
Source organism: Streptococcus parasanguinis (assembly GCF_031582885.1). Taxonomy (NCBI): domain Bacteria; kingdom Bacillati; phylum Bacillota; class Bacilli; order Lactobacillales; family Streptococcaceae; genus Streptococcus; species Streptococcus parasanguinis. The sequence continues at coordinate 1,705,877 of NZ_CP133988.1, read as the reverse complement.
TCCAGGATGATGGGGATGTGATTCGGATCCAAGGGGTAGGCTTTCAAGGTCTTAAAGCTCCGACATCTCCCCTTGATATGGGGAATTCAGGAACGTCTATTCGTTTGATTTCAGGTGTCTTAGCAGGTCAGGATTTTTCAGTAACCATGGTCGGAGACGATAGTCTTTCCAAACGTCCCATGGATCGTGTCGCGATTCCACTGCGTCAGATGGGGGTAGAGATTGCTGGTCATGGAGAGCGTGATTGCCCGCCTTTGCATGAAAAAGGGACGCAACAGCTTCAACCGATTTATTACCATTTGCCAGTCGCATCGGCTCAAGTCAAGTCGGCTCTCATCTTTGCTGCTCTTCAGGCTGAGGGTGAATCGACCATTATCGAGAAGGAAAAGACGCGTGACCATACGGAGGATATGATTCGCCAATTTGGTGGGGAGATCCAGGTAGACGAAAAAACCATTCGCATCCAGGGTGGACAAGAGTTCCAAGGTCAAGAAGTCATCGTTCCTGGAGATATTTCTAGTGCAGCCTTTTGGTTAGTGGCTGGCCTCATTCTTCCAGAGAGTGTGATCAAGATTGAAAATGTGGGCATCAACCAAACGCGGACAGGGATTCTCGATGTGATTCAAGAAATGGGGGGAGATCTCACCATTGAGGATCGCGATGAAAAAGCGGTCTCTGCAAGCCTCACTGTCAAGACTTCGTCCTTAAAAGGGATTCGGATTGATGGGGAGTTGATTCCACGCTTGATTGATGAATTGCCGATTATTGCGTTACTAGCGACACAAGCAACTGGTCAGACCGTGATTGCGGATGCTGAGGAGCTTCGTGTGAAAGAAACGGACCGTATCCAGGTCGTAGCAGATAGTCTTAATGCCATGGGAGCCAATGTCGTGCCAACGGAAGACGGTATGATCATCACTGGACCGACCCCCCTACAAGGAGCTGACTTAGAGACCTTTGGAGATCACCGGATTGGGATGATGGCTGCCATTGCTGCCTTATTGGTGAGAGATGGAAATGTGGTGTTGGATCGGGCAGAGGCCATCAACACCAGTTACCCTAGTTTTTTTGAAGATTTGGAGACATTACTGCATGGCTAAAATTTTACTTGGTTTTATGGGAGCTGGGAAAACGACCGTTGGTCGCATTCTTGATCCAAAGTTCCATGATATGGATGAATTAATTGTTGAAGAGATCGGTATGTCGATCAATGACTATTTCGCAGTGGAAGGAGAAGCAGCCTTTCGACGTCGCGAGGCTGAAATGCTGGAGCGTTTATTGGAAAACGAGGCGGCCATCATCTCCCCTGGAGGAGGGATTGTGGTCAATCCTCATAACCGTACGCTCTTGGAAAAAAACCCTCACAACATTTATTTGCGGGTAGATTTTGAAACCTTGTACAGACGGATTCAAAATGACAAAGCCATGCAACGTCCCCTCTTTTTAAACAACACCAAAGAAGAATTTAAGAAGATTTTTGATGGTCGTTTGCCTTTGTATGAGGATATTGCTACTCATATTGTGGATGTCGAGGACAAAACACCTGAAGAAATTGCGGAGATCATTCGATGCTTGTAGGCTATCTTGGTCCTAAGGGATCTTTTACCCATGATGTGGCCACTCATAGCTTTCCAACTTCTGAACGCATCGCCTATCGAACGATCACAGATGTCATCAAGGCTTATGAGAATCAAGAGATCGATTTTGCGGTTGTCCCAGTTGAAAACTCTATTGAAGGCAGTGTCCATGAGACCCTTGATTACCTCTTTCACCAAGGGACCATCCAGGCCGTTGCAGAAGTGGTCTATCCCATCAAACAACAGCTCTTGGTAGCTAAAAAAGATCGGCCTATTCGAACGGTCTATTCGCATCCACAGGCCTTGGCCCAAGGGAAGGCTTTTCTAAGAGCCCATTATCCGGATGTGGCCATGGAAATGACGGCTTCAACAGCCTATGCAGCTCGCTATGTAGCAGAACATCCAGACTTGGAAATTGCAGCTATTGCCCCTCTGGCAGCAGCTAGTGAGTATGGCTTGGAAGTCCAGGCCAAAGACATCCAAGAAATCGAGGACAATTATACACGTTTTTGGATTTTAGGGGCAACAGAGCCAGCGGTCTCAGAAACTTTAAGTCCGACCCTTCAAAAAGTTAGCTTGGCCTTGACCTTGCCAAGTAACCTAGCAGGAGCCCTTTATAAGGGTTTGTCCACCTTTGCTTGGCGGGGGATCAATTTAACCAAAATTGAAAGTCGCCCCCTAAAAACAGCTTTAGGAGAATACTTTTTCATTATTGACCTCCTAAATGAAGCGCCTGATCTTTTGCAATTTGCCTATCAAGAATTAGACAGTTTGGGCATTCAGACAAAAGTCTTGGGTCAGTATCAGGTCTATACCTTAAAAGATAACGGAATGGAGAAAAGATGAGTAACGAATCCAACTTTCTATCTCACCATGAGCGAAAGCGATTAGAGTACTTATACTCAAATTTTCATTATTTGAATGAACGAGAACAACTAGAATACAATTACCTGCTCAAGAAGAGCCAAGGAGCTTATGAGGAAGCAGAAGCCCTTCAACCTGAGGTAGACGCTACAGAAGAAGTGCAAGGTGAGATTGCTGAACCGATTGGTGACCTTCCTGTTTACCAATCACGTAGCAAAAAAACAAAGAAAAAAGTAGTTGCTGCGACGAGCGATCTACCTAAGAAACCACGGAAAAAGATCCGCGTCAAGCGGATCCTCAAGTGGATAGCTCTCTTTTTCTTGCTCATTATCGGTGGCATGGTCTTTATGTTTGTGAAAGGCCTCAACAGTAAACCAGCTGGGAAAGATGCCAAGCCTGCTGTCGTCGAGAAATTTAACGGCAAGAAGTCACGAGATGGGGTCAATATCCTGATCTTGGGGACAGATGGTCGGATCGGTGAGAAGTCAGATGAAACCCGGACAGACTCCATCATGGTGGTCAATGTCAATAACAAAGAAGGCAAGATCAAGATGGTCAGCTTCATGCGGGATACACTGGTCCATATTGATGGAGTGAGCCAGCAAAATATTCCTGAATATGATGGCTACTATGACCAGAAGCTCAATACTGCCTTCACCATCGGTGAGCAAAATAACAACCAAGGGGCTGAATTGGTGCGTCAGATGCTCAAAGATAACTTTGACATTGACATCCAATATTACGCCATGGTCGATTTCAAGACCTTTGCGACAGCGATCGATACCCTCTTCCCAAATGGGGTCGAGATGAATGCGCAGTTTTCAACGGTTGATGGCGAAAAGGTCAGTGAAGTGGAAGTGCCAGACGATTTGAACATGAAAGACGGCGTCGTTCCGCAACAAACCATCAAGGTTGGAAAGCAACGGATGGATGGCCGGACTCTTCTCAATTACTCGCGTTTCCGTAAGGACGATGAAGGGGACTTTGGCCGGACCCGTCGCCAGCAAGAGGTCATGTCTGCTATCATGCATCAGATCAAGGATCCAACCAAACTCTTTACGGGATCAGAAGCCCTCGGGAAAGTCTTTGCTATGACGTCTACCAATGTTCCTTTCTCCTTCCTATTGACTAATGGACTTGGCCTAGTCGGTAGTGCTGGAAAAGGAATTGAACGAGTGACCATCCCAGAAAATGGGGATTGGGTCGATGCCTACGATATGTACGGTGGCCAAGGCTTGCTCGTCGATTTCGATGCATATAAAAAGAAATTGTACCAAATGGGACTGAGATGATATAATAAGGGGATAGGAGTTTTGGACTCCACCCCTTTTAATTTGTAGAAAGATAGAACACCATGTTAAAGAAAAATGAAATTGTAACCGTTGAGATTGTCGATTTGACCCATGAAGGAGCAGGAGTGGCTAAGGTCGATGGCCTGGTCTTTTTTGTGGAGAATGCCCTGCCAGGAGAAGTTATCCGCATGCGCGTGCTTAAAGTCAACAAAAAGATCGGCTACGGAAAAGTAGAGGAATACCTAGAAAAATCGCCTCACCGCAATGAAGAGCTTGATCTTGCCTATTTACGAAGCGGAATCGCCGACTTAGGTCACCTAGCTTATCCGGAGCAGCTGAAATTCAAGGCCAAGCAGGTCAAGGATAGCCTTTACAAGATGGCAGGAATCTCCGATATCGACGTTCCCCTGACTTTGGGGATGGACCATCCTGTCCAGTATCGTAACAAGGCCCAAGTCCCTGTACGTCGTGTCAATGGTCAGGTCGAAACAGGCTTCTTTCGGAAGAACTCTCATGATTTGATGCCGATTGAAGACTTTTATATCCAAGATCCCGTCATTGACCAAGTGGTCTTGGCACTTAGGGATTTGATTCGTCGTTTTGACCTCAAGCCTTATGATGAGCAGGAACAATCTGGCTTAATTCGAAATCTTGTGGTTCGTCGAGGACATCATTCAGGAGAAATCATGGTCATTTTGGTCACCACTCGTCCCAAGGTGTTCCGTGTGGACCAGTTGATCGAGCAGTTGATCAAGCAATTCCCAGCCATCAAATCCGTCATGCAAAATATTAATGATCAGAATACCAATGCCATTTTTGGAAAAGAATGGCGGGTTCTCTATGGTCAAGACTATATTACGGATCAAATGTTGGGCAATAGCTTCCAAATCTCTGGACCAGCCTTTTATCAGGTCAATACCGAAATGGCAGAGAAGCTCTATCAGACAGCCATTGACTTTGCGGAGTTAAGAGAAGATGATGTGGTGATTGATGCCTACTCAGGAATCGGGACCATTGGCCTATCAGTTGCCAAGCATGTCAAGGAAGTCTACGGGGTCGAAGTCATCCCAGAAGCGGTAGAGAATAGCCAGAAGAATGCTGCATTAAACAATATCACCAATGCCCACTATGTCTGTGACACAGCTGAAAATGCCATGAAGAATTGGCTCAAGGAAGGCATCCAACCAACCGCCATCCTAGTTGACCCGCCACGCAAGGGCTTGACCGAAAGCTTTATCAAAGCAAGCGCCCAAACAGGAGCTGACCGTATCGCCTATATCTCCTGTAACGTCGCCACCATGGCGCGTGATATCAAACTCTACCAAGAGTTGGGCTACGAATTGAAGAAAGTCCAGCCGGTGGATTTATTTCCACAAACACATCACGTGGAGTGTGTAAGTTTGTTAGTGAAATGTGGATAATCGTTCAAAAATCAGAAGGAGTAGATATGTATATGTTGGAATTATATCAAAATCCTTCCTATAAAAATCTAGTCGCATTTGGGTCCTTAAAAGAAGGAAAAGAATTTGTATCCAAAATAACTGGATATACTCTAGAAAATGAAGATGATTTTGTTCAAGGTAATAAAGTAGAAATAACGAAGATTTATATGAAAGGTTTAGAGTAAAAATGAGTCTCTTATTTGAAGAATTTAAAACCATTTGTTTCCATTTAAATCGAGTCGGAATTACACCGACACTGATGGGGTCTTTGGGATTGGAGTTTAGAACGAAAGAAAATTGGGGGCCGTCTGACATTGACATTCATGTGCCTGGTGACCCTAGAGGTTGGGAAGCGCCTGATCATATCAGAATTTATGACTGGGACAAGATAATGAAAGTGATGAAAGACTTAGGCTACGTCTTAATAGATATTCATGAGCATGAATTCCAAAAGGATCGAGTGAGTGTTGAATTTGGAAGTATCGATTCCTTACCTGATTTTGCAGGAGTTTCGGAATCGGATATAGAGCTTATTCACACTGAAGGCATCACTTTTCGTCTTCCAAGTCTGGAGCAGTATCTAAGTATTTACAAAGCTTCTTCTCAAGACTCCTATCGAAATGATCACAATAACAATAAGGATTTTAAAAAGATCGAGTGGCTGGAAAGACATTTGTAAATTATCATATGAAAAGTAGTAAGTTGTAAGACTGGCTGCTATGTTATTTTTATCTTCATTTTTATTGGTCATTTAATTTATACTATATTGGCGAGTACTAGAATTAGTAATGAAAAGCAGGTGGAAAAATTGTAAAAGAGCCACAGGGACTTTTCTGGGGTGGATATCACGCATATTTTTCGGATTTAGATGGATATTATTGGGAAGTTTCTTGGGAACCCAATTTTCAATTTGATGAAAATGGATTGCTGAAATTTTAGTAATTAAGGGAGATAGCAAAAATGGCTTCAAGTAAAGAATATTTAGATTTCATTTTAGAACAATTGTCTGAGTTGGAAGAAATATCATATAGAGCAATGATGGGTGAATATATAATTTATTATCGAGGGAAAATCATGGGTGGGATTTATGATGATAGATTTTTAGTGAAGCCTGTCAAAACTGCAATAGCGTATATGCCGAATGTAGAATACGAATTGCCGTATGAAGGTGCAAAGGAAATGCTATTGGTAGATGATGTTGACAACAAAGAATATTTAACCGGCTTATTTAATTCAATGTATGATGAGTTACCTGCACCAAAACCAAAGAAAAAGAAATTATGAAATCTCAGTTTATCTAGGTTATACCATTTAACGATAACCTTATGCGATCGTTAAAAAGTATGTGAATATGTTCTCGATGACTGCGCATGTTGAGTGTGTAAGTTTGTTAATAAAACGCAGTTAAACCACTCGCTTTGACATTTCAAGGCGAGAGGTTTCAAAGCTCCACTGGAGATTTGAACTCCCCAAACCTTTTGAGTTCTAGGCGAATTCCTGTTTGGATGGAGTGATACTTTGGTTTGGATCTGGGCTGTGATATAGAGGTCATGACCAGAAATAATGAAATAGAGGAGTAAAATTGATGGAGAAAAATAAGCTCAAAGCAATTATGTTTGCCTTTCTGGCAGCTGTTTTTTATGCCATAAATGTACCGATATCAAAGGTTCTTTTGCAGTATGTGGGCCCGACTACAATGGCAGCATTGCTGTATCTCGGTGCTGGGATTGGTATTGGTATGATGTCACTCTTTAATAAGAAGGACAGGGAGAAAGCTGAGAGCCTGACAAAAGCAGAACTTCCCTATATTGTCGGAATGATTGTTCTCGATATTGCTGCACCGATTTTTCTGATGCTTGGAATCAGCTATGGTTCCTCTGCCAATGCCTCGCTTCTCGGGAATTTTGAAATTGTGGCGACGACGGTCATTGCACTGATTCTCTTTAAAGAAGCTGTAACCAAAAGATTATGGCTGGCCATTGGACTAATCACCCTGTCAAGTATCCTGCTGTCGTTTGAAGGAACAGATAGCTTTCATTTCTCTTATGGTTCTTTGCTGGTGATCATGGCTACCGTTTGCTGGGGACTTGAAAATAACTGCACTAGAGAACTATCATCAAAGAGCACCTATCAAATTGTGATGCTAAAAGGCCTATGCTCTGGTCTTGGCGCTCTGGTCATTGCTCTGATAAAAAGAGAGTCCTTTCCAGGAATCGGCTATATCGCCATTGCCTTGGCTTTAGGTTTTGTGGCTTACGGACTCAGCATTTTCATGTATGTGAGAGCCCAGAATGTTCTCGGAGCAGCTAAAACCAGTGCCTATTATGCTGTCAATCCCTTGATCGGAGCTCTCCTTGCTTTTGTATTTTTAAGTGAATCCTTATCCTGGATGTATGTGATCGCCTTGATCGTGATGGTCATTGGTTCTGCTTTAGTGGTAGTCGATACGTTTATTCGCCAACATGACCATGAGCACCAGCATACATTCACGCATAGCCATGGCGGAAGTACCCATACGCATACGGTAAGGCATTCGCATGTCCACAAGCATTATCTAACAGAAGAGAAGCACAGGCATCGTCATTCTATCGAGGAACTAGAGTGTCTAGCAGAGGAAAAGATAGGTAAAAGCAAATAGAAGACAGACTATTACGAGAGTCTGATATGAAATCAGAATGAGCTGCCTTTGTTCTGAAATTCGGTAGATGCGAAGAGTTTCTGAGAGCTATCGGTAAAACTTGTATGGACAGATTAAAAGTTAGAGTACCATCTTTGCCTCGTTTTTGAGAAAGGACAAAGAAAAAATGGAAGCACAAATTTTTTTGATGGGTGGAAATCCGCCGATAAAGAACCATACGATTGTTAATAGAATTGTGTCATCAAGGAAGATCGAAAGAATTATCATTTTTACAGTTTTTCGAGAAAATTGGGAACCGTATATGAAAAAGTACACGGAAGTTTTCCAAAGCCTTTTTTCTAACCTAAACACTGATTACTTACTCTTGGACATTGAGCAGATTAATTTTGGTAGCTATCTAGATGCTGATGTCATCATCATCGGTGGTGGAAATACGGAAAAGTATTTAGCTACTTACGACAATCAGCAGTTCAAAAATTATATCGATCGTATGCTGAATAAAGGTGCGAAAGTTATGGGATTTTCTGCAGGAGCCCTATTATTAGGAGAAAAAGTCTATGTCTCACCTAATGATAATCCAGATCATCAGATAAAGATTAAAAATGGATTGGGACTTTTTAGTCAGTTTTTAATTAGTGTCCATTATGATTCATGGAATGATAAAGCTAATAAGGATAGAGCTGAAGAACTTGTTGATGTTCCCATAATTCCACTAAATGATCATTCCTGTCTTGTATTGGATAAACTTGGAAACATCATAGAGAAAATTGACTAATTTTCATTATGTAAATCTGGATCTAGGATACTAAAGTGTAGACGAACTGGATGGGTTACTAGTGAAAATTGCAAGAAGTGTTGGAAAGTGAATCGGAGAGTGCTTGATGAATTTTATTAGTAAGATAGCCATAAATAAAGGCTGGTCAGATGATAAAAAATATTGTGTGACAGATCAAAATCAGCAAAAATATTTCTTGCGTGTTTCTGATAAGGAGAAGTTAGATTCTAAAAAATTTGAATTTGAAATGATGGAGAAGGTGGCTTCTCTTGGAGTTCCGATGTGTAAACCGATTAGCATAGAACTCTGCGATGACGAAGTGCATTCTTTACACGAATGGATAGACGGGAATGATGCAAGAGAAACCATTTTAACTGTTTCGAAAGAACAACAATACACTTACGGAGTAGAAGTAGGAAGAATCCTTCAAAAAATTCATTCACTCCCTATTACAGAAGTTCGTGAAGATTGGGAGGTCTTTTATAATCGAAAAATTGATGACAAAATCTCCAAATACAAAGAATGTCCCGTTCAATACGAAAATGGTCAGATTTTTATTGATTTTTTAAGAGCAAATCGAGAATTGTTAAAAGATAGACCTCAGGTTTTCCAACATGGAGATTATCATATCGGGAATTTCATGATTGGTGAAGATGGAGAAATTTATGTCATTGACTTTGATCGATTTGATCTTGGAGATCCTTGGGAGGAATTCAATCGTATTGTATGGTCTGCTCAAGTCTCTCCCTCTTTTGCGTCTGGTATGATAGATGGATATTTTGATCATAAAGTTCCGGATTTATTTTGGAAGCTTCTCGCTATCTATATTCTAAATAACCTAGTTGGTGCTCTGCCATGGGCTGTACCATACGGAGCTGAAGAAATAGCAGTAATGCAACATCAAGCTAAGGAAATTTTAGAATGGTATGATGATATGAAGCAAATCATTCCTAGTTGGTACTTGACAAAGAAGACGGCTGAATAATAAAAGAGCTTAAATATCAATTTGACGAAATGTCAGGATTATTTGCTCAATTTCAAATATATCTAACTATCTTTAAAACAGATGATTTTTATCACTACGAGTTAAAGTCTTACAGTAAGGAGTTTAAATATGAAATTCCATGAATTTGGTGATAAGAATTTGCCTTCTATCTTGCTGATACATGGCGGTGGCAGTTCTTGGTGGAATTATCTTCGTCAAGCACGGATCTTGTCAGAAGAATACCGTGTTATTTTACCTAATTTGAATGGCCACGGCGAAGAATATCAACTTGATTATGTTTCTACGGAAGATTCTGCTTTGGAGATTCTAGACTATATCAAAGAGAATTGTGGTGGAAAGTTGTTTGCGATTGGTGGTGTTTCGCTTGGCGGTCAAATTGCTATGGAGCTTTTGTCCTTAGACAGCGAGATAGCTGAGAAAGCCATCATAGACGGAAGCCTCTGTATTCCTCAACCAGGGTTAGCTAAACTCAGCATCTTTCTAGTATCACTATTTGGTAAACTGATGTTCAGTAAATTCTCTTGTAAACTTCAATTAAACATGATGAACAAACTCTATCCTAAACTGGCTTATCCATTGGAGATAAAAGCATATTATTTGGAGGATCTGCCAAGGACGTCTATCAAAACATTAGTGACTATTTACAAAACCTATATGGGGCGTTACAAGCTGAAGGACACGATTTCTGCTAGTAAGGCGCAGGTTCTGTATATCTACGGTGAAAAAGAATTAAACTGTGTGAAAGCATCGGCGAAATTATTTCAGCAGCTCCATCCCAATACGATCCTGTATGAAGCTAAAGGCTATAACCACGGCTATTTATCAGCTTATCTACCTCAAGAGTGGATTGATTTGGTGGTGCCATTTTTAAAGAGCGATTCATTGGAAATGTTTAATGAATCTGATATGTAATAAGGAGGTATCTTATGCTAGGAGCAATAGTTGGAGACATTGTAGGTTCTGTTTATGAATGGGGCAATATTAAAACGAAAGACTTTCCATTATTTCGTGAGGATTGTTTTTTCACTGATGATACGGTTATGACCTGTGCTGTTGCAGAAGCCATTATGAATGGCGGTCAGAAGGATGACTTTATTGATGCCATGAAAAAATATGGTAGGATGTATCCTGATGCAGGTTACGGTGCAAGATTTAGGAATTGGGTTGATGGCGACGATCGAGAACCTTATAATAGCTTTGGAAATGGCTCTGCCATGCGTGTATCTCCTTGTGCTTGGATCATGGATTGTGGCTTCTTTGCACGAACAGGTACTTGGCCATCTATTAGAAATCTTGCGAGAATTTCTGCAGAGGTGACTCATAACCATCCAGAGGGTGTCAAAGGAGCTATGGCGACGTCTGATGCTATCTTTCTGTGTCGTTATTACTTTGGAGGCTACTGTGGCGATTACGAGCAGCCAATCAATGATCATCCTATAGAGTGTAAAAAACGCATCAAGGAATACATAGAGAAAGATTACGGATATAACCTTTCTCAATCACTCGATGACATTCGTCCTACTTATCGTTTTAATGAAACTTGCCAGAATACGGTACCTCAGGCCATCATTGCCTTTCTTGAAAGTACTGATTTTGAAGATGCTATTCGAAATGCCATTTCTCTTGGTGGGGATAGTGATACTCTTGCTGCCATCACCGGGAGTATAGCAGAGGCCGCATATGGTATCCCTGATTGGATTAAGGAGAAAGCCTATACCTATCTAGATGAGCCTTTAAAAGATGTGCTCAGACGATGGGAGCAAGAAGTTTCAATAAGCTGATAGGACTTCTTAATCCATGAAATATTCATTTTCTTACAACGAAAATGAATTCTGAGGAGAATAGTAAAAATTAGTGAGGAGCCACATGTTAAAATCGAATAAGCTGATTATTTTTTTAATTTCTCTCCCCTTTCTGATGGTTATTGTTTTCTATTCTCTTAGTGAGCATCCTGGATATAGTGATGATGGGAATTTCGTCAGAAGTCATGAGGCTGCCATTAAGCGTGAGATCATCGCACACTTAGCCCAGGAAAAGCAGGGCATAGAATCTGTGACGCTCTTACCAAATACTGCTAGAGGAGAATATGATAATGGCGGTGATGTGAGTGGAAATTACCATATCTATTTTACAGCCTACGTCAATCATAATCGCGAACGAACGATAAGCGTAGAACTATTCTTCCCGGATGCCAGCATTCCCCCTTTTACCTTGTTTCCTCCCAACCCTTATAAAGACAAGGGCAAAAAGATGTCCAATTGGTTGATGGGGAATATTGAAGTATCGGAAGAAACCTCTAAATAGAAATATGAAAAAACAAAACGATAGCTATCAAGTCTATCGTTATTTTATTCTTTTAAACTTTAGAAAATATTTTTAGAAAATGATGTCGAATATAGTTGACATCCGGCAACTAGTATTGTAAAATAAATGTATCAAATATATTTGACACATTTACATTTAGGAGGTACCAAGTGAACCGAGTGAAAGAATACAGAGTCAATCTTGGTCTTTCTCAATTGGCTTTGGCAAAAAGTATAGGAGTATCCAGGCAAACGATTAATATGATTGAGAATGGGAAATATAACCCTTCCTTAGATCTCTGTATCAATCTAGCAAAAGAGCTTGGGACGGATTTGAATTCTTTATTTTGGAGGATAGATGATGATGAATAAAAACTGGCAATTGAAATGTGTGAAAGCCTTCTACGATATTACAGGTGAGCTTGACGAATACAAGGAAAAAGAATTGAGTACCTTTGGGAACAACATGTACATGATCTTTATGATGGGGATTATCCTTGGATTCCTGCTCAGTTTCATGTTCACTACGGATTGTGTCAGTGTGATCACGTTTTTAGTATTTTGCTACTCCCTGTACCAACAAGAGCAAGTGATTCATCGTTTGGAACTCGACATCTATGAGGTTTCAGAAGATGAAGTAGGAGAGGCAAAGAAAAAGATGCTAAAAAGAACTTTCCTTCAAACCTTGATTGTGATGGGACTAGCTATTTTTGTTGCGATTGGTCTTTGGAGAACAGGATTGCTACAAGAAAATAAGATAAGCTTTGAAATGTATTTCACTTTTATTTTCCCTCTTGTCATTGGGCTGATTACCATGATTAGTTTCTTGAGTAATTTCATTGCAAATAGAAGAAAAATCAAAGTGATCCGGGATTAGATCCATCAGAAATAAGACCGGTTATTTTTCTGATAAGATAGAGCTAAATGGAAATAGAAACCATTTATGATGAAAGAAAAAGTAAGAATGAATAGAATAGTAGACGAACAGATCACTCTTATTCCTTATTATAGGAATGATGACATTTCCCTTCTTTGGTATCAAGATAGTGAGATTTGCAAACAAGTGGATAATACTGATCAGATTTACAGTCTAACAAAACTTCATAAAATGTATGATTACCTAACTTCACATGGTTCTTGCTATTATATCCAATATGAGGGAGTGTTAGTTGGAGATGTGACACTTCAAGATAACTCGGAACTTTCTATAGTGATCAGCAAAGAGTATCAGAATTTACAGATCGGAAGACGATGTATTTCTGAAATGATACAGCTGGCCAAAGAGAAAGAAATGGTTAAGGTAACTGCTCAAATTTATCCTTTTAATACTCAAAGTCAAAGAATGTTTTTGGCTTTGGGATTTCAGAAAGTAGATGAAAAGTGGTATGAATATAAGTTGATTTAGAATAGTTGTATATCTCCATATATGTTAAGACTGTAATCTACTGTTTATAAAACAATGTTCATGAAAAATAGAGTTAAAGGATACCTACTGATACATGGACAAGAGGTTTTTTCAGAAATCTAAAAATGAAGAGAACACCAACAGATGATTTTTTGTTGGTGTTCTCTTCATTTGATTTTACGATCTATCTCGCTTTTTTTATGTTTTCAACCAGTTAGACAGACAATTTGTAGGAGAACATTTAAACTCAAAATTTTGTACAGTTAATGAAAGCTTATCCCCATTATAATCTGTTCACAGTTCTATTTCGTATATGCATTGCAATCGGTGTGATGAGCAGGTATAGCAAGGTCAAAATGATAAAAAATCCGATATCGGCATCCAAAAATACATAAACGATATTAAAGCCAAAATGCATGAAAATAGAATAAATCAGATTATTATGTTTTTCCAAAATAATATTCATACAAATAGTAATAGATGTAATCACAACTATGTTAGCAATAATATAAGGAATGGCACGCCAGTCCGTAAATTTTGAATCTACAGCCCACAGAAGTGTATGCCAGAAACACCAAACTAGGCCTTGGTAGATAGAGGATTTTAAAAAATGATACTTTTTATTAAATTCTTCTCTCATATAACCACGCCAACCTAATTCTTCACCAGTCGGACCTGATGTAAATGATAAGAATATACTTAGTGGCAATGATACGGTTCCTAGATTGATGTAGGAGAACATTGTTTTTTGGGTCATAAGTGAGTAGATGAAGAGTGATAATACACTGAGCCCAAATGTCAGACCAAATGAAGATAGGAGTGGGAGTAAAGACACTTTAGCGGAAAAACACCGCTTAAGGAAAGTTGTTCTTTTCTCATCAGTCCTGAAATATTTCCATCCAAATAAAAGTAGGTATGATGGAGACCACGCGACGATATTTCGTACAATCCACATGATAACGGGTGGAACCTTAAATAATAAACTTGCAGGAGCTGCTACAAAAATAATGAGTGCCCAAACAAGGACATAAGAACTGATGATGTATCTTTTTAAATAATTTACGTTCATTTAGTTCTCCTCTTTCTTAGGCTGTATAGATAACCAGTTCACTCTTAATACCATTTAATTCAATTATATTATCTGAATCGGGTGAATCGAATGGTTTAGTTTTTTGTCCATTTTTTTCATAATAAATGTTTGTACCAATCCCTTTGGTAATAGCTGTAAATAGGCTATTTTCAGGAATACGCATTCTAGATGTTGCTGAAATCTGGTTAATGTTAACTTCACCGTTTAATGAATTACATAATACTTCCATATCAAGATTACAATTTATTTTTACTTTACCTGAAATATCTTCTAGGGCAATACGAGATGTCTTAACGTCAAGTTCGATATTGTCACATTCTAGGGAGTGAATTTCTACAGACTCTGCACGAACCGCACATTCAATGTGACTAATATAAGGAGTTGGGATTTGCACAAAGATACTGACAGTTTCTTTAGCCGTTGCCTCTGTTACACCATTATAACGTTTTACATCTACGTCAATTCTTTTTCTACTATCATCAATTTTTACTTTAAAATCATTTTGAAGCGTAGGAAGAAGGTTAGATACCAGACGAACTCGAATTTTTTCTCCCTTGTATCCAGACAATACAAACCTTTCTGCGCCTCCAAATTTCATATCATAGCTCTTGATCTTATCGATATCATACTCTGTGATACTCTCAAAAAGATATTCGCTCGTCTTAAGAGTAGTTCTTTCATTACAGATCAGCTCATCGATAGAGATATTAAATAGGTTTGAGATGGATATTATATTTTCGATATCTGGAATTCCAGCACCAGTCTCCCATTTTGTTACAGCTTGTCTTGATACACCGATTTTTTCAGCTAAAAGTTCTTGTGACATCCCTACTTGTTTACGTATGGATTTTAATTTTTCAGCAAATGTCATGTTGTATGACCTCCTCTATATTTTATGATGTAATTTGTCATAAAGTAGCAATATGACTGATTTTAGTATAGAATAAACGATTATTATAGCACAAGCAAGTAGAGGTTGCATTCTCATTATTTTTGCTACTTTGCGTGGCATTTATCGTTTTAACGTTGATTTTTAGCATTATTTTAGTTATTCTACCATACATTCAAATTGAATGATGAATAGAATTTAAAATAATATTTTGAAATCCTAGATAGTCTGGTAGTAATAAAAATAGCATAAAATAATTTCTAAAAGCTATTTATTTGTAACCGTATTTTCTGCTATAATATCACTAGATAGAAATGTGGGAGTTTCAATTATGGTTACAAAACGGTTTTTGAAAAATGTTATTGTTGCGATAGTCTCGGTTTTTATGTCCTTGGTCGTTGTTCAAGGAGTTCAAGCCCAGCAAACTGGACTCGACTATCAGAGTCTTAACCTGCTACCTTTTACTGGTAACAAGCAGCTCGTTCTTGGTGAGTTTGATCATTTGGGTCGTGCGACCTCCGCTCATATTCAGCTGCAGGACAAGGATGAGCCAAAGAAAAAAAGAGAACCACGTCTCAGCTATAATCCGGTTGGCTGGCACAATTATAAGATTGCTTATGGAAACAAGGGAAAGAAGGCCTGGTTGTTCCACAGAGGGCATTTGATCGGCTATCAGTTTAGTGGTCTGACCAATGAAGGGAAAAATCTGGTTCCTCTAACTGCCTGGACCAATACGGGGAATTATAAAGGGACAGCGGATAGCAATGTGGAGGGCATGCTATACTACGAGAAACGACTCGATAGCTGGCTAGCCACCCACCCCAATTATTGGCTGGACTACAAGTTGACTCCGGTCTATACGGGGGATGAATTAATTCCTCGGCAGGTGACCTTGCAATATGTAGGAATTGATCGAGATGGCAACCTTCTACCAATCAATTTAAGTAGTCCCAAAGAGTCAGTAGATGCTTATGGGATCACCACCGTTACCTTGGACAACTACTCTAAGAATGCGACCATTGACTATCTCAAGGGGACTGCCAAGCCATCTTTAGTGCCGACAGAACCAAGTAGTCAACCTCAACCTGCTAGTCCTTCTGTAGAGACGCAACCAAGTCAAGCCCCTCAACCGAGTCAAGCAGTAGAGCCAGTTCAGCCAGTCCAACCTGTCGAGCCTGCAGCACCAATTCCTCAACTAGCTCCAGTTGTTTATGTGGCCAGAAATGGGAGTGCGGATGTTTATTGGTATTCTAAAGATAGCATGCCACGAAATACCAACTTTGCGAAAGTAGTTGAAATGTCAGAAGAGCAAGCGCTAAGTCTTGGAAAGCGGCATACAAGTAAGGAATGAGTATAAGTTATTATGATAATGAGAAAGCCCAATCGCTGGGCTTTTTGTGTTGCATTACAATCTTAAAAAGCTAGTAATCTAAAATGATCTCTCACAATCTTGCAAACGTTTTTATAAAGTAGTATACTAGAAATAGTTTATGGAATCGTTTGCATAAAACGGTAAATGATAAAAGAGAGTATCGTAGGAGACGAGACAGATGGAATTAACAGCGATTTATCACCGGCCTGAATCGGAGTACGCCTATCTTTATAAGGACGGCCAGCTTCACATTCGCATCCGGACCAAGAAAGAAGATATCAAACGGATTGTCTTGCACTATGGGGATCCCTTTATTTTTATAGAGGATCTTTATGAGGCAACTAAGGAAATGGACAAGGTGACGACAGACGACCTCTTTGATTATTGGCAAGTGTCGGTATCTGTCCACCATGCAAGGATCCAGTACCTCTTTGAATTAGAAGATACAAAAGGAGATAAGGTCTTGTACGGAGATCGGGGTGTGGCAGCCTACAACAAGGAGAACCTGGACTTCGTCATGAACGGTTTTAAGCTTCCTTTTATCCATGAGATTGATGGGTGTGCTGTACCGGACTGGGTGGCGCAGACGGTTTGGTATCAGATTTTTCCTGAGCGCTTTGCCGATGGGAATCCAGCCATTTCACCAGAAGGTGTTCGTCCTTGGGATGCCTCTATTGCTCCTCAAGTATTGGATTTCTTTGGTGGTGATTTGCAAGGGATCATCGATCATCTGGACTACTTGCAGGAGTTAGGAATTACAGGGCTCTACCTTTGCCCGATTTTTGAATCTCCAAGCAACCACAAATACGATACCATTGATTATTTTGAAATTGATCGACATTTTGGAGATAAGGAGACCTTCCGCCAGCTAGTGAAAGAGGCCCATGCGCGTGGGATGAAGATTATGCTGGATGCCGTCTTTAACCATATTGGCTATGATTCACCCCAATGGCAGGATGTGGTCAAATACGGGGAGGATTCGATTTACAAGGACTGGTTCCATATTAAGGAGTTTCCTGTCTCCTCAGAAAATCTGTGGAATAGTCGCGACTTGTCTTACCATACTTTTGCCTTTGCAGGCTATATGCCTAAGCTCAATACGGCTAATCCTGAGGTGAAGGCCTATCTCTTGAAGGTGGCGACTTACTGGATTGAAGAGTTTGATATTGATGCTTGGCGACTGGATGTGGCCAATGAAATTGACCATCAATTCTGGCGGGATTTCCGTAAGGCGGTCTTGGCCAAGAAGCCGGATCTCTATATCCTTGGGGAAATCTGGCATTCGTCCCAACCTTGGCTCAAGGGCGATGAGTTCCATGCGGTGATGAACTATCCCCTCTCTGAAAGTATCAAGGATTATTTCCTGCGGGGGCATAAGGAGACGCAACGCTTCATTTGGGAAATCAATAGCCAGTCCATGTACTATAGGCAACAAATCTCTGAGGTCATGTTTAACCTCTTGGACTCCCATGATACAGAGCGCATTTTGACGACGGCCAAAGGCGATCTACAGTCTGTCAAGTCTGCTCTCGCCTTCCTCCATCTACAACGGGGTACGCCATGTATTTATTATGGAACGGAGCTAGCCCTCATCGGTGGTCCAGACCCAGATTGCCGCCGTGTCATGCCATGGGAGCGCGTATCAGCGGACAATGACATGCTCAACTTTATGAAGGAATTGATCCAGCTCCGAAAAGAAGTAGCTGAGTTGATCCAACATGGTAAAGTGAGTCTAGCAGAGGTTGAGCCGGATGTGGTGGCAGTAGAATGGCAGCATGAAGGTAACATGCTCAAAGCCTACTTTAACCAGTCGAAGAAAGACGTTGTCTTAGAAAGAGGACAGGCAGATCTGATCAGTCTTGGAAGCATTTCTGATGATCGCTTGATCATTCAACCAAATGGATTTGTTATTTATAGGGAAGAGCAGTAAGAAAGAAGCCTGGAATCGAGAGATTGCGGGCTTCTTTTTATAAATAGTATCTTTATTCGCACCCTTATATTATAATAGGAGATGAGAAAGGGGGAGACAGTGATGAAGATATTAGCAATCAATCCTATTTCGTTTAAAAAAAGAATGACAGAATTTCTGTTTGATTATCTTTTCATTCTAGCTTATTTAGTTTTTCTATTTTTAGGTTCGATGCTTATTTACATTATCTTTTTTAATGGCGTCCCAGAGTTTACAGAAATTCAGTCGCAATGGCTTGTATTTTTTACCTCTGTTTTGCCAATCACGCTCCTGTTCACATTCTTAGATTATAAAAATGATGGCAGTTTTGGGAAGGTAAAAGCGGGACTGGAACTGGTCTACCAGAAAAAAACAGTGCAGGCTAGCTTGATTAGAAACGTCATCAAATTTTTACCTTGGCAACTTGGTCATATGGGCACGATTCATGGCATCTATAGTGATTTTGATGTGTTATCCATTATTCTTTCTATTTCGGCGACTCTACTCGCAGTTTTGCTACTGGCAATGACAATGTTTAGAAATGATAAGAGGCATCTAGGAGACCTGCTAGCCCATACGCAAGTGCAACTAAAAGGTGACTAGGATGAAATGTTAGGCTGTCGATAAGAAAAAATGGAAACATAGCTAGGAAATAGGGCTATGAATGAGACTCTAGAATTCACAAATCTTTGTATGGTAAGAGACGGCGATAGAGTTCTTGTTATGGATCGTGAGAAAGAGTCTAGGCAAGGAATGACATTGCCTGGTGGTCCTGTCACAAATGTTGAGTCTTTTATGGAACCAACTCATTTTTTAACATCATTAAGAATGAGTTGCTATATTTAAACAGGGATTAATAAAACCGTTATTGAAGGATTCTATAGGAATTGTTTTGAGTGACTGGAGAAGTTAATTCTCCTAGTGTTGAGTGACAATATTGTTTTATTAAGCACAAAATAACAAATTAGACTAAAAACAAGTAAAGGTATACATTATGAAAAAATTTTTTATATTTATTTTTGCGATGTTTGGATTGATGGTGGGATTTGTAGCTATTGTGTTAAGTGGTTATTATAGAGATTATGAAAAATTTCATAATAGATCAAGCTTTCCAGAACCGAAAGAAAATTTACTAGTACCAGTAAGTACAAGGGCATATGCAAAAGCTAAATCTTGGTCAGAGAAATCTCCTTTATCGAAGCAACAAATTAAAAATTATCTTACTAAGTATGGCAGGTATTCAGAGTATACTTCCCAGTCCGCTGTCAATAAGCTTAATATAGACTGGAAAGAGCAGGCTGTTTTAAGAGCAAAATCATATCAAAAGTTTCATTATTCAAAAGAAAAGTTAGTTGGGCAACTTGTAGATGTTGATCTATTTACTCCAGAAGAGGCTGACTATGCTATAGAAAAAGTTCATTTCGATTGGAAAGAGGAAGCTGTGAAAGAAGCGGAATCTTCTGCAAACGGTGGCAATATTTCGAAAGAACGGTTATTAGAAATACTTGTTGAAAATAGAAAATTTACTCAAGAGGAAGCGGAGTACGCAATAGAACATGCTCAAGTAGATTGGTTAAATTAAACAATAATTTTACTATTGATTTGAAGAACTTAAAAGAGGCTGATGAATCTAAAATAGCTACGATAGAAAGTAATGAAAAGTGGCATAATGAAAATAAGGACACAATTTCTATTTATGATCGCTATTTGAACAGTGATGATTACAAAACAAGTCCAATGAAAAATATTCAAGATCAACTGAAAACATTTTTGATGGACCATCACTACTATGAGGTCGCTATTCCGCTGATTAGACAATTTAGTAAGAGTTACGATCATTATTATAAAAAACTAACTGAGGCAAGTGACTATTATTTAAAGCAAAAGGGTGATGCTCCACAGTAAATCGGAAATTAATATCCTTCATAAGATTTTACGATTAAGAGATAGAGTGAGGGATGACTTGCCCTTGCTCTATTTTTCGGTTCCTTTAGTTGTAGTTTTCACTACATAAGTGTATAATGTGCTCTTAGATAAACAAAATAGGAGAATGAGGAGTTTTAAATGGAATTAAAAGATTTTACAGAAAAAGAACAAGAACAAATCAAGCAAGGATTGAGTACAGCTGAGATTTCTGATAAAGAAGCAGCGAAGAAGTTGCTCGCTTTAGTCCCGCAAGAATGGATCAAGCGTATTCCATTCTTTGTCAGAGGGCATGCGACGACCAAGACAGTTGAGCGTGTAGCCAAGCAATACCCTGAACTTTATGCAGTGGCCAAACGTCAAGGGGATCTTCCTGAAAAAGAAGGAGAAGAGCTCCGCAAGATTATGACAGCCATCTTTGAAGAAAAGATGAACAAACACAAGATCAAATAATCTTTTATAACACTTTGTTATTTTTTATCTCACAAATGAACGAGTGATTGCAGTTGAACTATTGCAGTCGCTTTTTTGTTTACTAGTATGAAGACTTTTACATTAGTTAATAAAAAAGAAGAATATTTCATGATATAATACTAATGAAAGTAGTTCAAGAGGATGAAAGATTCCATTGGAGAAAAACAAGCAAAGGTAGTCATGATGAAAAAGTTTTTGATATTTATTTTTACGATGTTTGGATTGATGGTAGGAATGTTAGCTTTGATGGCAATTGAGTATCAAATAAGTTATAATAAATGGATAAATTCACGTTCAGGATCACAGCTGACTAAACCTGTACAAAAATACTCTTCTTCAACTGATGGAAATAAGGATGATTTTGAATCATCAAAACAAGAATACGCTTCTTCAAGTGACAAAAAAAATAAGGATGATTTAGAATCATTAATGAATATGTTTAAGAAAAGAGTTTATCCTTTACCTTTACTAGATGCAGAATATACAAGTGCATATGCAACAGCTAAAGAATTTTTAAAGAAATCTCCTTTATCGATGCAGCAAATTAAAAATGATCTTACTAAGAATGACAGGTATTCAGAAGATGCTTCCCTGTATGCTATCGATAAGCTTAATGTAGACTGGAAAGAGCAAGCACTTTTAAAAGCAAAATCATATCAAATGTATCATTATTCAAAAGAAAAGTTAGTTGATCAACTTATAAAATTTGATCTATTTACTCAAGAAGAGGCTGACTATGCTGTGGAGCAAGGTCATTTTGATTGGAAAGAGGAAGCTGTTAAAGCAGTGGAATCTTTTGGAAGCGGTGGCAACTATTCGAAAGAAAGATTATTAGAAAAACTTGTTGAAATAAGAAAGTTTACTCAAGAGGAAGCGGAGTACGCAATAGAACATGCCAAAATAGATTGGTCTGATTAAACGATAATTTTAATTTTGATTTTTGTAACATATTAAAGAGCTGGACAGTCTGCCAGCTCTTTTTTGTTACTTATAAACTTTTCTCATTTCGTAAAAAATAGTTGGAGCAAAGCCAGTTTTAAACTATAATAGAGGAAAAGGATTATCGATATGAAAAATGTATAGAACAAACATTTTAATCAATGGAGAAGGAACCAGTTTATGAAATCATCTAAAAAAATCATGCTCCTTACTAGCTGTGCCCTGGCGCTCTTTGCTTTAGTGGCTTGTGGTAGCAACCAAAAGCAATCCAAGGAAAAGAAGGAACCCTCAACGGTTCAGAAATCTAGTTCAGATAAGGAGCGCTACAAGGGTACCTACAGCAACCTCAACAGCAAGGCAAGTGTCGAAGAAGTGCGGACTCTTTTGTCTGCTTATTTGGATCGGGAAAGTGTAGATAAATTTCTGGGTCTAGTAACGGATTACGATAGCATTGTCGGCTCGGTCGGCTTGACGGGTGACTTCAGCACCTTCAAGAAAACAGACTACAATGTTGAGAAGATCAGTGACTTGTGGACCAAGAAAAAGGGCGATTTCGTCGGGACCAACTGCCGGATCAATAGCTATACTCTTCTGAAGAATCGCATCGAGATTCCTAAGATGAAAGCGGATAGTGAACTTTTGTTCGTGGACAATGATGCGATTGACAAAGGGAAGATCTTCGGTGAGGCAGACAAGGAAGCCTTTAACATTCTGTATTCACGGGTTCCGACAGAGGCGACAACGGATGTCAAGGTCCATGCCAAGAAGATGGAAGAGTATTTTGCTCATTTCAAGTTCAATGAAAATGCGCGCATGCTTTCTGTTATCGTTCATGATAACCTGGATGGAAATACCCTTTTTGTCGGTCACGTCGGTGTCTTGGTTCCTGCCAAGGACGGCTATCTCTTTGTCGAAAAGCTGACCTTTGAAGAACCCTATCAAGCCATCAAGTTTGCGACCAAGGAAGATGTCTACAAATACTTGGAGACCAAATACCAAGACTACACAGGCGAAGGTCTGGCTAAGCCCTTTATCATGGATAATGAAAAATGGGTTGAGATGAAGTAGAGGATGAAAGACAGCGTGTTAGAATTTAGAAAGATAATGGAGTATGCTCCGATTCTATATGTGCTCGTTTTCTTGCTCTTTTTCAGTCTTCTCCTTTTCCTGAGAAGAAGGACAATCGTGAAACGTAGTGGAGGTCCCTTCTTTGCCCCTTTCCATATTAGCTATGGAATCTTCTATATCCATGCCGCACTATGTTTCAGTCGGCGAATGATCCCACTGAAAGAGATCAAGCAAATCACCTATGCAATTTTTCGTGGACGATCTGGTGGTGGGGCTCGCTATGCTTTCTATATCGAACTCAGAAATGGAAAGACCATTCCCTTCTTTTTTGGAAAAAGCAAGCGGAATGAAGCTCTGGTTGAGAAGCTCAAACGAAATGCTGGCAGGTATGGGTTTAAGGTAGATAGCACTGGTAATTAATCGAAAGAAAAAGGAATCGCGAATGAATAGAAAGCAAGCCCTATCTATGTATTTGTTAGGGACCTTTGGTCAAGTATTAGGAGTTAGCCTTCTGGTGTGGATTTTAAGAGCAGGAGGAGTCAAGGTTGATTTTACATCATCATTTGGGATCATCGCTATTATTGTAGGTGGATTATCATCTGCTTTTTGGGGGACTCTTGCAAGCATTAGTTACCATCAATCTAGTTTCAAACAAATTCTAAAAGATTTTTTTCAAGTCAAAGACAGGTTAGCTAATTATTGTTTAGTGCTCGTTTTCTTGCTACTCGACTTTTTCCCCTTTATCTTTGGTGGTAAGATCACCACTCAATCGTTGGTCTTGCCAGTGGTGCTCTTTTTTAAGGCTCTTCTTTTTGGTGGGATTGAAGAAATTGGCTGGCGTTATTTCTTTCAACCAACTTTGCAGGAAAAAATACCTTATTTTTCAGCTACTTTGATCACCTTTTTAGCCTGGTCTAGTTGGCATCTTTTCTACTTCTACATCGATGGTTCTTTAGGTGTCATTCAATTATTTCCGTTTCTAGTAGGTCTGCTAACTAACTGCTTTATCTTATCGGCCTTGTATCATAAAACGCAAAATTTATGGCTCTGTGTCATGACCCATGCCTGTATCAATTCCTTGTCTCAGATTCTAGTGAATGAAGAGGTATGGCTATCTATCGTCAGTAAAATTCTTATTATTAGTTTAGCAATCATGATTGCAAGAAGGAAGTATGTAACTGTAAAGGAGGAAAAATGAACAAATTTATTTCAAAACGATCAGTCGCTATCTGGTATGCATTGACTGCCCTCCTTGCTACCTTTCTAGTAGGGCAAGTTATTCTTTGGATTTTCCCAGATAGGAGTAGTATGGGTGCATCGCTCCTGTTTATCCTAATGAACTTGATTCCCCTGATTGTGGCAGCTGTCTTTTCTCTGGTGTTGAGGGAAGTCAACTCCTTGGGTGAATTTTTCAAAAAGGTCTTTCTTCAAAAAGAAAGTCCCCTATCCTGGATCCTAGCTTTCTTCATCCCCGTCATCTATTATGGGATCTCCATCCTGCTTATGAATGTTCGCTTTACTGGGAACTTCCTCTTGGCCTTCTTCCTTTATTTCCCCTGGACCTTATTATATGGAGGCCTAGAAGAAGTCGGTTGGCGTTGGTTTTTACAAGATCATCTTTATTTTAGTAAGCACTTTATACCTAAAATGATGGTTCTTTCCATTGTCTGGTTCCTCTGGCATATCCCTATCTATCAACTCCCTTGGATTACAGCTGGATCGTCCAACTATCTCATCTTTTACCTGATGATCTTAGGGAATACCTTCCTATTTGGAGCGCTCCAGGAGTACTCGAAAGGAGCTGTTCCTTGTATCCTCGCTCATATGCTGATCGATAGTCTAGCTGTCCTCATGCTGATTCAGAGTTCACTCACTCAGATTATCCTTCTGGTTAGTTTCGAAATCCTAGTAGCCTCTTGGCTGGTGGCTGCACGAAAATCAGAGAAATAGAGTTGTACCTCTTCCGGTGGGAGTCTGTCTTCTTTACCCTTTAGGGCTTTATTGTAGAGTCCATAAAATGCTATAATCAGTTTAACGAAGAACCTAGAGATAGGATCAAAGTATCAACACAGTGTCATTCTTATCAATTATGGGAGAGGGGAAAAGGCCATGCAAAAAACCTTTCAGTTGTTGCGAAGAGGAGATTTAGAGGAAGTCCGTCAGATATTGGATAAAAAGCCTGAAGAAGTCAATGCTGTTTCGGGTGACAAACCTAAAAGAGATCAGGGACAGTCGCTCCTTCAAGTCGCTATCAAATCGGGACATTTAGATATTGCAGACTTACTCATTGATAGAGGGGCAGATCTTAACTTTATCGAAGAGCCGACAGAGCTGAATCCATTTTGTCAACCGGTCCTCCAAACAGCGGGTGGACGAGCTGTATTTGACTGCAGGCGCATGATCAAACGTTGGAATGGCCAATATGAGATGTATTCGTCTAAGGAAAAAGCTGACAAGTCTTTCAAGGTTTTTGAGAAAATGTTGGAACTTGGGGCCGATATCTCTCAGAAGGACAGCCATGGTGGGACTTTGTTGCAAACTATTTTAATTGAAACCAAGGAAGTTCTGCCATCTTATTATTGGAAAACAAAAGAAACAAGCGATAATGTCCTCATAACGGATGAATTACGTCATGATTTAAATCGTATTTATGATCTATTAATTCGTTACAGTGTTACTGCGGACGAAATAGCTGTCTATCAGAACATTCCTCTCAAAGAACTTTACCAAGACAGTCCGACCATGGAGTTTTTAAATCGGTTAGATCAAAGCAGATCTTGATAAGCATTTGAATACTAGTTTGAAGAGCCTCAGGGCTCTTTTAATTTGTTCTTGATAGAGTTAGAAGCAGTAGGAAAATGTTAGACCGGATTTTCTTTAAAAAATGGATACAAATCCATGATGAAATAGAGTATACTAGTTGATGAAAGAACAAGATTTTTAAGTACCTAATTCAGGAGGGCAGTTTATGTCTCAAGAAACTTTCATCATGGCGATTGACCAGGGAACAACTAGTTCGCGGGCTATCATTTTTAATAAAAAAGGCGAGCAAGTCAGCTCTAGTCAAAAGGAATTCACTCAGATTTTTCCGCAGGCTGGTTGGGTGGAGCACAATGCCAATGAGATTTGGAACTCGGTTCAGTCGGTGATTGCTGAGGTCTTTATCGAAAGTGGCATCAAGCCAAATCAAATAGAGGCGATCGGCATTACCAATCAACGGGAGACGACAGTTGTTTGGGATAAGAACACGGGGCTTCCTATTTACAATGCCATTGTCTGGCAATCACGTCAAACGGCTCCACTGGCTGAAGAACTTAAAAACCAAGGCTATGTAGAAACCTTCCACCAAAAGACAGGTCTAGTTATCGATGCCTACTTTTCAGCAACAAAAGTTCGTTGGATCTTGGACCATGTTGAAGGGGCGCAAGAAAGAGCTGAAAAAGGAGAACTGCTCTTTGGAACCATTGATACTTGGTTGGTCTGGAAGCTGACGGATGGAGCTGCCCACGTGACAGACTATTCCAATGCAGCCCGTACCATGCTCTACAATATCAAGGAACTGAAATGGGACGATGAAATCTTAGACATTCTCAACATTCCTAAAGCCATGCTTCCTGAGGTGCGGTCAAACTCTGAAATCTATGGCAAGACAGCGCCTTTCCATTTCTACGGTGGACAAGTGCCGATTGCAGGGATGGCGGGGGACCAGCAGGCTGCTCTCTTTGGCCAATTGGCCTTTGAACCTGGGATGGTCAAAAACACTTATGGAACTGGGTCCTTCATCATTATGAATACGGGTGAAGAGATGCAGTTATCAGAGAATAACTTGCTGACGACGATTGGATATGGGATTAATGGCAAGGTCTACTATGCCCTTGAAGGATCGATCTTTATCGCTGGAAGTGCCATTCAGTGGCTCCGCGATGGCCTGCGTATGATAGACAATTCACCTGAATCCGAGGCCTATGCTCTGAAGTCCCAGAACCAGGATGAAATCTATGTGGTCCCTGCCTTTACGGGGCTTGGAGCACCATACTGGAATCAAGAGGCGCGTGGTTCTGTCTTTGGGCTTACCAGGGGAACGACCAAGGAAGACTTTATCAAGGCAACTCTTCAATCCATTGCCTATCAAGTACGCGATATCATCGACACCATGCAGGTAGATGCCAAAACTCCTATCCCTGTCCTAAAAGTAGACGGAGGAGCAGCAAAAAATGATTATTTAATGCAGTTTCAGGCAGATATTCTTGGGATTGAGATTGCCCGCGCGAAAAACCTGGAAACAACGGCTTTAGGAGCAGCCTTCCTAGCAGGTCTGACCGTAGGCTATTGGAAGGACTTGGAAGAATTAAAATCTCTTCATGGAGCAGCCCAAATCTTTGAATCCAAGATGAATGAAGCCCGTAAAGAGGAACTGTACAAGGGGTGGAAGAAAGCAGTCAAAGCCACTCAAGTATTTGCGGAATCTGATGACTAAAGGGACCCATCAAATGAATAGTTTATGAGAGAGAGTGGGACAGAAATCGGTAATTCGTTAGAATTCGATTTCGTCGTCCCACCTCCGCACAGTTGAGTAGGGCTGTAAAAGCTGATGAAATCAGCGTAGTAGAGCCCACTCAACCACTGCGTCTTGCTTGACAATCCAAAAATAATTGAGAGGCTAGGACTTTAGTCCCAACCTCATGTAGTTTTTACAGAATAGAACAGTTATCTGTTTTGGTTAAAAGCCATATTCTATTTCACTTATCACTAAATAAAAATATCATATAAATGAACTTTTTTTAAAAAATAACAGGCCAGAGTTTGACACTTTTTTCACAAAGGAGTATACTGTTAGCATAGTTTTGTCGGATATTTATAATAGACCCCATCAAAACTAGTTGTCAACCCTTGCTGTTCTGATAGGAACGTTTGCTGGTATCATTGATACCAAGGAGGAATCATATGTCTAAAGTAGCTATTGTCACAGGTGCTGGTCAAGGAATTGGTTTTGCAATCGCAAAACGCTTGGTACAAGATGGCTTTAAGGTTGGAGTATTGGACTACAATGCCGAAACAGCTGAAAAAGCAGTTGCTGAGTTGTCCGCAGAAAATGCTTTTGCAGTCGTTGCCGATGTATCCAAACAAGCAGAAGTGGCTGCAGCTTTCCAAAAAGTTGTTGACCATTTTGGAGATTTGAATGTTGTCGTAAACAACGCAGGTGTTGCGCCAACTACACCACTTGATACAATTACAGAAGAACAATTTACACGTACATTTGCTATTAACGTTGGTGGCGTGATTTGGGGTGCTCAAGCTGCACAAGCTCAATTCAAAGCGCTTGGCCATGGCGGAAAAATCATCAATGCAACTTCACAAGCAGGTGTTGTAGGTAACCCTAACTTGACTGTTTATGGTGGTACTAAATTCGCTGTGCGTGGAATTACGCAAACCTTGGCGCGTGACTTGGCGGATTCAGGCATCACTGTCAATGCGTATGCACCAGGTATCGTCAAGACTCCAATGATGTTTGACATTGCCCATGAAGTTGGTAAGAACGCAGGTAAAGATGACGAATGGGGTATGCAAACATTCGCTAAAGATATCACTTTGAAACGTCTTTCAGAACCAGAAGATGTAGCAGCAGCGGTTAGCTTCCTTGCTGGACCAGATTCAAACTACATCACAGGACAAACCATTATCGTGGATGGTGGAATGCAGTTCCATTAAGATGAAAAAAGAGGTTGGGATCAACATCCTAACCTCTTTTTTTTTATGCTATTTAGTTAATACAATGGTATCAGAAGGATCGCGATCGTCATCTTCAATAGTGAGTTGGTTACCTTCTAGTTTGTAATATTTGAGATCATCCCCTACAGTGAGAGTATGATTGTCAGCGTGAATGGTTACAGGTTTGCTTTCTTTCTCGCCATCGCTTTCAAGCTCTTCCCATGTGCCCGTCGTACCAGAAAGGGTCAGAGTGATCTGATCAGTTTCATCAGTCCCCTTGTATGTCCCATCTAGATTTTCAGGTTGGCTAGCCGTTTGAGAAGTTTTAGAGCTTGAAGCACTTGACGCGACCTGTTGTGAACTAGCAGAGCTTGCAGGTGTTTGAGCTGTCGGATTCGAGCAGGCTGCTAAAAGACCAAGAACTGCCAGTGAGGCAAGAGAAAGTGTGAATTTATTGGACAATGTCATAGGCTTGTCTCCTTTCTTTGATAATCCAAGTATAGCAGAGGATAGAGGAGAAGACAATGAAAACGAATTTTCAGAAAAATAAAATTCGCTTCATGAAGTAGGAACTCATTACCCAATTATTCGTAAATATCATTTTACTATATTGTTTTGTAGAATAGTAGAATTTTATTTGTGATAAAAAATGTAACCGTTTTCGGTTGACATTCAATTGTCTAATTAGTATAATGGGTGTGGAATAATATAAAAGGCAATGAGGCCTATGATTGCAATGGAGCAACCGTTTCAAATCATAGGTCCTTTATTGCCTTTTTTCTAATTAAATTTTATTTTGGAGGTTTTCTTATGAAGAAACATCGTCTCTTTTTCGTTTGTGGTTTAGCCTTATTTATGGTTGGGTGCCAGGCTTCTCAGTCATCCAAAACAACAGAGCCTAGTAAAGCTAAACAAGAAACAAGTGTTTCTAAGGAAGATCAAGTACTCAATCGTGGTCAGTGGGAGGATAAGCTATATAAGAAATTAAGCAATGTCATTAAAGATAATGGTAAATCTAGTTCAAAATATGATGAATCAGCAAAACCATATGCTGTATTTGACTGGGATAACACAACAGTAATCAACGACATTGGTGAAGCAACTTTTACTTATCAAATTGAAAACTTAGATTTTAAGATGACACCGGAAGAGTTAGATAAGGCTATTCGTACAAATATCCCAGAGGATAACTTTAAAGAAGATCATAACAATAAAGAAGGAAATCCTGTCAATATTGATAAGATTGCTAAGGATATCGTTTCTGATTATACTGTTCTTTATAACGAATTCAAAGGTTTCAAAGGGACTAAGAGTCTTGATGAAGTGAAACAATTAGACGAATATAAAGATTTCAGTGCTAAATTACGTTATCTTTACGAAGCAATTGGTGGAACTTTCAGTTCAGATATTTCTTATCCATGGGTTACCTACTTATTTACAGGTATGACTTCAGAAGAAGTTCAAGCCGTATCGGAAAAATCAATTGAACGTGCCTTAAAAGAAGATTTAGTTTATGAAACTTGGGTGAGCCCAGAAAGCTTGAAGGGTGAAGCTGGTCAAGTAGAAATCAAATTTAAACGTGGTGTTCGCGCAGTAAAAGAGATGCAAAATCTTTATAAGACACTACAAGATAATGGCATAGATGTTTATGTTGTTTCTGCTTCCTTCCGAGATGTTGTTGTTCCTTTTGCTACAAAGGAAAAATTTGGATATAATATTACTGAAGACCATGTTTATGGAATGGAACTCGTTAAAAATGATTCTGGTGTCATTCAATCAGAATACAATAACGACTACTTCCAAACACAAGGTGAAGGAAAAACAAAAACAATCAAGAAGTTCATTGCAGATAAACATGGCAACCAAGATCCTATTCTAATTGCTGGAGATAGTAATGGGGACTATGCAATGTTGAAAGATTTTGAAGGATTACAGATGGGAATCATCTTTAACCTATTACGGGATCCATCAAAAGGAATTGGCTTACTTTCACAGACTGCAGTAGATACATATGATAGCAAAGATGCCAAATACTTCCTACAAGGTCGTGATGAAAACAAAGGGGTTTTAGTTAAGAGTAGAGAAACAATCAAGTTAGGAACTGATGAGGCACAATTAATTAAAAAATAGGGGAGATTTATGAAGAAAATCATGTTTGTTGGTTCAGTGGGAGTGGGTAAAACAACGCTAACCCAACGATTAAAAGGATTAGATATTGAGTATTTTAAAACGCAGGCTGTTCAATTTCACGATAGTATTATTGATACGCCAGGTGAATTTTTACAACACAGACGCTATTACAATGCGTTAACAGTGACTGCAGCAGAAGCTGAAATCATTGGACTCTTAATCGCAGGAAATTCAACCATGCAAACTTTTCCTCAAGGATTTTCTTCATTATTCAACCAAGATGTGATCGGAATCATTAGCAAAATTGATTTGGTAGACTCTGAGGAGCAATTAGAATTCGCGCGCAAGCAGTTGTTAGATGCGGGTGTGAAACGGATTTTTGAAATTTCTTCAACAGAGAATACTGGAATCGATGCTTTAAAGGACTTTCTTGAGAGTGAGTAAACATGATATAATCTAAAAGGACTACTTTATCTTTCAAGAAGGAGATGTGTATGATTGTTGAACACGGAGGGAATGGACGTCTATTAGCTGAAAAAAATGGGAACTCTTCTGAAAAGTGGATTGATTTTAGTGCCAATATCAATCCGCTTGGAGTTTCTACAAGCCTCCGCCAAGTCTTAGTGGACAGTATTGATAGAATTACGGAATATCCGGATATCACCAACCAATATGAAAAGGATTTGCTGAGGGAGCATCATGGAAATCAAGATCTAGAAATCCTTTTGTCAAATGGTGCAGTTGGGTTATTTTACGAACTAGCTCAAACCTTAAAGCCGAAGAGATTACTGATTTTAAGTCCCACCTTCATGGAATATGAAAAAGCTTTTCATCAAGAAGGGACAGAAATTCTTTATCATCATTTATCAGCTCCTCATTTTACTTGGACTGTGGAAGGTCTATTATCCGATATAGCCCAATTGGAAGCTGGAGATGTTGTCTTATTGTGTAATCCTAACAATCCAACTGGCTCCCTTGCTCCAGTTGGTCACTTGCTAGAAATCGGAAAAAAATTGCTGGAACAGAATATTCATTTTATTCTAGATGAAGCTTTTATTGACTTTTTAGAAGACGAGGAAGCATATAGTTTTGTTCCGTACTTGAGTGATTTTGCAAATGCGATTGTCGTTCGCTCTCTAACGAAATTTTACGCTATACCAGGCTTACGCTTAGGCTACGCTCTAGGGATTCATCCTTGTTTAGCAAAAATTAATGAACGACGGGCTCCATGGACGATCAATGCATTGGCTCTTCAAGCCTTGCCGGTGATTTTAAAGGATCGAGATTATCAAACTCAAACTTTAAAATGGTTACAAAAGGAGAAAGACTTCCTTTATCAATCCTTGAAATCTTTTTCTGCATTAAGGATTCTAAAACCAAGTGTCAATTATATTTTCTTTCAGTATACGGGATCTAAGGATTTACGTGAAGAATTATGGCGCCATAACATTTTTATCCGCTCCTGTTCTAACTACCACAATTTAAGTAGCGATTACTACCGCATTGCGATTCGTAGTAGACAAGAGAATAGCTGTTTATTAACTGCTCTGGAAGCGATTCTTGGAGGAAAAGAAGAGTGAAGGGAACAATGATAGCATCTTGTCCAGGCTCTTGCGGAGAATTGTTTCAATGTGTGGTAGATGGTGAAGAGTTTTTGATGTCTTATGGCATTGAAAAGAAAAGTCAAGTAGTGATTGGCCCTCAAACAGGTGTCATGGAAGAAGGGCTGCGGCCTAAAATGCTGCAAGTCATCAATGAACTAACAGATCAAATAGATTTCGACTATACTTTTCAAACAGATATTTCTGTTGGGAAGGGCTATTCTAGCAGTACAGCGGATATGCTCTCGATCTTAGGAGCTTATTCTGCCTATAAATATGGAAAAGTTTCGGTTCCCTTATTAACGAGTCTTTGTTCAAAGATTGAACCAAGTGACTCCGTAGGATTTTCAGACTGGACTGTGATGAATCCTCTTGACGGTGCGATCAAATGGCAGACAAAATGGAAACCGAATCTTTATGTGTACATTCTAGAGCCAGATCAAATCGTCGATACAACGAGTTTCATAAGAATGACAGATAGTCCCTTGTATCCTGCTAAGCAATCAAAGAAATTGCTGATTGATTTTAAAACTGCCTGTGACAAACAAAATGTGAAGCTATTAGGTAAGTTGGCGACTACAAGTGCCTTGTTAAATAACAAACGGTTGCCCAAACCCTATTTAGAAGAAATTATAGAAATTACAACAGAATTAGGTTTACTAGGAGTAAATGTTGCTCATAGTGGTAGCATCGTTGGTATTCTGTTGACTCAAGATCAGCTGATTCACTTGAATAAGTTAGAAGAACGACTTTCCCAACATCCTCTGGCAAGCTATTATTCTATAAGGAATCTAAGCAAAATTATATATGATGGGCTAAAAGTGAAGAAGGTGGAGGAAATCTGTGGATAGGCAAGATGAATTAAATCAAATCCTAAAAAATATTGTACCGATTGATGCTAAAGCATTAGAAGAGGGAAAAAACTATTGTGATCGATTAGCGAAACCTCTAGGTGCATTAGGAAAAATGGAAAAAATGTATGCTAGATTATATGCGATGTTTCCTTCTGAAATCAACCTAACAAAGAAAATGGTCATGATTTATGTAGCGGATAATGGAGTTTGCGATGAAGGAATCTCCTCAAACCCTATCGAAACAACATTTATTGTAGCCAATAATATTAGAAATGGGAAAGCAGGGGTGGCTAATATTGCTGAATATGCGGGTTCAGATATCTGCGTCATTGATATTGGTTGTAAAAGCCCAATCTATCCTGATAATCCAGACCATATTCTAAATGGAACACGAAATATGCTAAAGGAACCTGCCATGACTCGGCAGGAGGCCCTAGAAGCGATTTTGGTTGGGTATAGAAGAACAGTTGAATTGATTAATCAGGGCTATACCTTATTTGGGACTGGTGAGATGGGGGTTGGAAATACCACGACATCCGCAGCAGTTATTGCCGCAACTTTGGGGCTCCCTGCACAAGAGGTGACGGGATATGGAGCGGGTGTTACGGAAAAGATGAAGGCTCATAAAACAGCAGTTATCCAAGAAGCAGTAACCAATCATGCACCTTATAGTGATATGATTGATCTGGTTTCAAAAGTTGGTGGGCTGGATATGTTGGGAATGGTTGGCACCTATCTAGCATGTGCCCAACATCAACTGCCTTGTGTCATCGATGGACTGATTTCTTTAACGGGACTCTTGATTGCTTCTCAATTAAAGAAAGAGGTTTTAGATTATTGCTTCCCATCGCATTGTTCAACAGAACCAGGATATCGAATCGTTTCTGACTACTTAGGATTATCCCCTATGCTTCAAATGAATATGCGTTTAGGAGAAGGTTCTGGCTGTCCTTTAGCTTTCTTTTTAATGGAAAGTTCTGTATATACCATAGAACATATGCCAACTTTTGAAGAAGGAAAATTGGACCGGGATGACTATGTCGATATTAGATAATAGGAATAAAGGAGGAAAATATGCAATTATATACAAAGACCGGTGATAAAGGTCTTACAAAATTAGTAGGTGGTCAAAGTGTTGCAAAGGATTCGGATCGAGTCAATGCATACGGGACTATTGATGAACTAAATACTTGGGTTGGTTATACGATTAGTAAAATGGATCCTGAAGATGAATTGAGAGACGAATTGTATCAGTTACAAAATTATTTGTTTGATTGCGGTTCAGATTTATCTACTCCACATGGTGTTTATCCATATAAAGTGGATGAAAGCCTCATCAAATGGATTGAAGAACGAATTGATACGTATGCGGATATTCCACCAGCTCTGGAAAGATTCATTTTACCTGGCGGTGATGAAATTGCTTCAATGGTTCATGTAGCAAGAACCATTGCGCGTCGTGCAGAACGACATATTGTCGCGACCATGTGGACAAATGAAATTAATAATCAAGTTTTAATTTTTGTGAATCGTTTATCTGACTATTTCTTTGCTCTTGCAAGAGTGATTAATTATCGAAAACACTGTGAGGATATTCCTTATGAAAGAGGAGCAAAAGTGTTTCACAATATTACAAAAGCAGATGTGGAGCGTTGGGCAAAGAAAAATAATAACTAGAATAAAAGCACTACCTCTAATAAAAAAATAGGGGCAGTGTTTTTTTATCTATGTCATATCTTTTTGATTAGAGGTGATAAGAAAAAAACCTCGTCTTCCCTAAAGGGAAGGACAAGGTTAGAATTCGAAAGCCAGATGTACAACAGTGTACAAATTTCGTGCTAAGCTTCATTGGTTAACAGTAGCTTTCCAAATATTGACTCTGCTTCTTTGCAGATGATGGGAACCCCATCCTTAGAAAATGATACGTACTCATACGTAGAGTCAATAGGGGAAAGCACTATTTTGGTGTATTTCCTAACTGACATCACCACCTTACATCGAGGCGTGAAATCTACTAAAATTTAAGAATAAAGACCTGACTTAAAGCTAAGCTTATCACAGTGGCGGGACCGTGTTGGATTTTCACCAAACTTCCATACTCTTAAAAGTACCAAAATCATTTCTAGTAATTTAATGATAGCACGATCTAGAAGAATCTGCAAGTATTATGATCAAAAAAAAAAATATATGTTTTTTCTTTTGCGTTGTAAGCGTTTTTATGTTATACTTTTTGTAAAGTACAAGGACGTACAATTTTAAGCAATGAAGCTATATGAAATATGCCAAAATTTATACTATTTGGTAGTGTTTCATGTGGCTTCTTTTTATGTTGTTTTAAGAGTTTCAAATGATAAAGGGGGTAAAATAAAATAAGAAACTCTGATAAGAAAGGAGAAAGAATGTATAATATTTACTACAAAACTAAAATTTTTGTCGGCAAAGGTGCTTTGGCCCAATTAGAAAACTATCATAACAAAACCATATTGGTTGTTGCTGATCCGTTTTTAAAAGAATCTGGACAGTTAGATAAAATTCTTGATTATTTAGACGCTAGTAACGATATCATAACCTTTACTGATATTGTTCCAGATCCTCCTATTGATGTTATTGTGGCAGGGATTCACGCGACTGAAGGGAAATCAATCGATATTGTCTTATCTGTCGGTGGGGGATCTGCAATTGATGCATCTAAAGCAATGTATTACTTTGCGAAGAAACAAGGGATTTTTACTGATGTGGAATTGATCTCTATCCCAACTACTAGCGGAACAGGTTCTGAAGTGACAAGTTTCGCAGTTATTACTGATGCTGAGAAAGGACAAAAGTATCCGATCGTAGATTGGGATATTCTACCGGATATCGCTATATTAGATTCCAATTTGGTGGAAACACTACCAGCTAATATTACAGCAGATACTGGTATGGATGTATTAACACATGCGATTGAGGCCTATGTTTCAAATAAAGCAACTGATTTTTCTGATGCTTTGGCTGAAAAAGCTATCAAATTAGTATTTGAATACTTGCCTCGTGCATACAAAAATGGACATGATTTAGAAGCACGTGAAAAAATGCATGTAGCCTCTACTTTGGCAGGAATGGCCTTCAACTCAGCTTCATTGGGGATTAATCATAGTATCGCCCATGCAGCTGGAGCTAAATTCCATATTCCTCATGGACGACTTAATAGCATCTTAATGCCACATATTATCCAGTATAATGCGAATGTGGCAACGACCGGTACCCGTGCTGGTAATTTGAATAAAGAAACTGCTGAAAGATATCAACAGATTGCTCGTTTATTAGGGTTGAGTGCTTCTACACCTATTCTAGGTGTAAGACAATTAGTGGATGCTGTTCGAAAACTTCAAAAGAAATTAGATCATCCGACTTCTTTAAGATCTTACGGAGTGGGAGTGGATGATTTTAATGCTCATAAACGTGAGATTGCAGAAGCTGCTTTATTGGATAAGTGTACGATTACAAATCCGAGAGTCCCTACAGTTGAAGAATTATTGAAGGTTTTAGAACAAGCTTTCTAAAAAAGTCATTTTAAATTAACAAAAATAAAGTATAAAGTCTTATTAATATAGTAGAAATGAATCTGCTAGTGAAAATTAAAATAGACATGTGAGTTCAGATTTTTTTATGAATATATGTATAATAAAAGTTCACATGATTAATTGTAATTTTTAAATTTATTTTGTTTAATATAGGCTTACTTTTATAATTTTTTAAAAGCACTAATAAGTTGTCTTGTATTGGTTTTGCATAGTACATAATTAGATATTAATGGTTCTATATTTTATAATCAATTATTTCAAATAGTTAAATTAACATACAAAAAATTAAAAGGATTAAAAAAATTTCCCTCAAATTTAAGATCTTTAATTTGACACTGTTATGTAATAATTTAATTAATAAATTTTATTGAAAGCGAATACTAAATATAGTATAATCAAATTATTTAGAATTATATTTATTGTAAAACCAATCCAGAGGTGATAATAAATGTCAGAAAAACAAAGAATGATTCAGGAATACGTTCCTGGTAAACAAGTCACATTAGCACATTTAATTGCTAGTCCTGATCCTGTTATTTTTGAAAAATTGGGGTTACAGACTGATTTTCGTGATGCTATTGGGATATTGACCATCACTCCAAGTGAGGCTGCAATTATTGCTGTGGATATAGCTACTAAAGCAGCTGGTGTACAGATTGGTTTTGTGGATCGATTTAGCGGATCTGTTGTAATGACAGGGGATGTTGCGTCAGTAGATGCATCACTCCACGCAGTATTAAATGGTTTAGAAGAGATTCTAGGCTTTTCAAGTACAGTTGTAACAAGAACATAATTTCATATGAGGGATGGAGTTTATGAAAGGCAGAATACTAATTTGTGATGATGATCCGATTATTCGCTTAGATATCAAACAAATTTTAGAACAGTCAGATTATGAAGTGGCTGCAGAAGCAAGTGATGGTTTTGAAGCTATTGAACTTTGTCAAAAACACTTTTTCGATCTAGTGATAATGGATATTAAATTACCGTTATTAGATGGTTTATCAGCAGGTAAAAAAATATTAGATGATGAATTAGCATACGGTGTGATAATTCTCTCTGCTTATAATGATGACCATTATATCAAAAAGGCAAGTTTAACTGGTGCTAGTGCTTACTTGGTAAAACCGTTGGATGCAAAGTCTTTAATTCCTACAATAGCAGTTTGTATAGAGAAAGGACGGCAACAGCAATTACTTTCGAAGGAATTAATTAAAATTAGTAAGAAGCTCGATGATCGAATTGTTTTAGAAAAGGCTAAAGGACTTTTGATGACGAGAGATAATCTTACGGAACCGGAGGCTTTTAAACAGATTCGGACAATCAGTATGCAAAAGCGTGTTCCAATGATTGAAATTGCAAAGTTGCTGTTATTGAATAATGAAGTACAATAATCAGATAAAGAAATTTTGCGAGGATAAAACAGATCTTAATGAA
Organism: Streptococcus parasanguinis; assembly: GCF_031582885.1. Taxonomy (NCBI): domain Bacteria; kingdom Bacillati; phylum Bacillota; class Bacilli; order Lactobacillales; family Streptococcaceae; genus Streptococcus; species Streptococcus parasanguinis. The sequence continues at coordinate 1,667,578 of NZ_CP133988.1, read as the reverse complement.
GCAGATATTGATTATTTGATTCGACAATCAGAGGCAGTTTTATCTAGCAAAGAGTTTATGGATAAGGACGTCTTCATTGATGTAAAAAATATTTATTCTGATCATGCAATTGTCGTTTTTCATAGAAAGCCTCATACAAAAGAGAGCTTGTATGAAAAAACAGTTGTTGGGCAGTCTGCCTTTTTAGAAAATGAACCAGGGGTTCTTCGTACACTTCAAACAGGTGTTCCTTCTGTGGGTCTTCGAGGACAATCGCAAGAAGGAGTTGCAATTGAACAGACTGTTTTTCCAATTATCAGAGGAAAAAAAGTAATTGCTACTTTAATCGTTGAAAGTGATTTTTCAAATAGCTTTTCGTCCAGCTTCTCTCTAAAGCCTTGTAAGGGGGACAATTCTTACATATTTCAAGCTCCTTCAGAATCAAGTCGAGAAGATGAAGTTTCCTTATTGGATTATGTAGAAGATGCAGTCTTAGTCTTCGATCAGGGAGGATTTCTACTTCATTGCAATCAGTCTGCTGTTATCTTATATCGAACGAAGTTAGGCTATTTGGATAGTGTTCAAGGAATGCATTATGACAATCTTTCCTTGGATGGAACTATCTTTTCCGAATTAGTAGAAGATCATTTTTCAGATAGTAATAAAACCGTCAAGTATGGGAAGCACTATTTCCAAGTGAAGTGTTACCCTAATGCTCGCAATCATCAAACGGTTATTACCATAAGGAATATCACTGAACTTCAAGAAAAAGACAAAGAGATCCAAGAAAGTGTGATGGCTTCTCGAGAAATTAATCATCGAGTTAAAAATCACCTTCAAACGATTATTTCTTTATTGCGATTGCAAGGAGCACAGGTTAAAGAATCTGGTGCGAAGGTTGCTTTCGAAGATTGTATAAACCGGATTTTCTCGATTGCTGCTACCTATGAGCTTCTTTCTAGTCAAGAACATGAGCAAATCGATCTGAAGTCCCTGATTGAAATTGTTTCATCCAATCTTCAGCGTTGCTATGCAGAAAGGCCTGATATTCAATTAAAATTGAAATTATGTGATGAAATTTATCTAGATCACAATAGAGCATCATCATTAGCACTGGTTATTAATGAATTATTACAAAATGCTTATGAGCATGCTTTTTCCAATAAAAAATATCAAAAAAATAAAAAAAATCAATGTATTCGTTTGCAAATGACGAAAAATGATGATATAATACGTATACAAGTAATTGATAATGGTAGCGGTTACAATGTCGAAACCGTAGGCCAAGAGCATCTTGGTTTAATCCTCGTTCAACGATTTGTAGATAGCAAATTATCTGGAAGAATTGTGACAACCTCAAATGATGAGGGGACGCAAGTTAAGATAATTTTTAAAGTGTGAATAATTAAAGACTAACAATGAAGTCAGTCAAAAAGCAATGACGCTTAAAGAATGCAGAAACGATGTTTCAGTGCATTCTTTAGGCGTCTTTTTTGGAGGTTTCCTATGCCGGATAAAATTTTGAGTGTTGGATTGGACCTAGGAACTGCAACTACTCAACTAGTCCTATCTGAACTTACAATTGAAAATATTGCTTCAGTATTTACAATTCCGCGAGTTTATATAACCGATAAAAAAGTCCTTTATAAGAGTGAAATTATTTTTACACCCATTTCTCACCAATCTTTGATTGAAGTTGATAAGATAAAAGACTTTGTTATTCAAGAATATAAAAAAGCAGGAATTGAAAAGCAAAATATTCAAATGGGGGCTGTGATCATTACTGGTGAAACGGCTAGAAAGGAAAATGCTAGTCAAGTTTTACAAGCCTTGAGTGGTTACGCAGGTGATTTCGTAGTTGCTACTGCGGGTCCAGATCTAGAGAGTATTATCGCAGGCAAGGGAGCGTGTGCACACCAATATTCTCAAGAACACCATACTTCCGTTGTAAATATTGATATTGGAGGTGGAACTTCAAACTTCGCTGCATTTCGCGAAGGAGATGTAATTGATACAGGTTGTTTTGATATTGGTGGTCGTTTGATCAAGATTGATCCTAATACTCTTAAAATACATTATATTTCACCGAAACTACAAGAAATTATAAAACAAGAAAATTTAAGACTGTTTTTGGATGAAATTGTAAATAGGGATGAATTGAATAAATTAATCCAAATTTTAGTGAGAGTTTTAGAAAAGGCAGTTGGGCTTGAAGTGGATGCTCCGTATTACGAGTTTTTACAAACCAACCATGGATTGCGACTCGATTATGAATTGAAATGTGTTTCATTTTCCGGTGGAGTAGCTGATGCTATTTATCAAGATTCTACTACTAATGATTTTGCTTACGGTGATATTGGTATCATATTGGGACGTGCTATTCGTCAATCAAAGATTTTTGAACAAAAGAGAGTGATCGAATCAGCCGAAACAATTCGAGCAACAGTCGTAGGTGCTGGAAGTCATACAACAGAGGTGAGTGGAAGTACCATCACTTATATTTCTAAAACTTTACCGATTAGAAATATACCTGTTTTGAAATTAGCGAAGGACGACGAGCTAGAGAGTTGTGAAAAATTAACAGAAATCATTCATGATAAATTAAAATGGTTTACCTTAGAAAATGAAGTTCAACAGGTTGCTTTAGCAATTAATGGTGAAAAAAGTCCAAGTTTTGTTAGAGTACAGGAATATGCAAGCGCTATCATAAAAGGGATGGGGGAAAGTATTCGAAAGAATATTCCATTACTTGTAGTTGTTAGAGAAGATATGGCAAAGGTTTTAGGGCAATGTTTGTTTGCTGAATTACCAAAAGATTATCCGTTTGTATGTATTGACTCAGTTGATGTCCAGAATGGCGACTACATCGATATAGGTAATCCAGTGATAGAGGGATCGGTCTTGCCGGTCGTTGTTAAAACGTTAGTTTTTAATTAAGAAAATATTAAAGGAGGAGACTTTAAATGATTTTAAAGACAAAATTATTTGGAAGAGTCTATGAATTCAAATCAGTAAAAGAAGTTCTAGCAAAAGCCAATGAATACAAGTCGGGTGACAAACTTGCTGGGGTGGCGGCTGAATCTTCTGAAGAACGTGTGGCAGCTAAAGTAGTTTTATCACAATTAAAACTATCAGATTTGTTTAACAATCCAGTTGTTCCTTACGAAGAGGATGAAGTAACTCGCATTATTATTGATGATGTAAACCTTCGAACTTATGAGAAAATCAAGAATTGGACTGTTTCTGAACTTCGTGAGTGGATTTTAGATAACAAACACCAAAATGTGGATATTCAATGGCTTTCTCGTGGATTGACTTCAGAAATGGTTGCAGCGGTTGCTAAGTTGATGACAAACTTAGACTTGATTGTTGCAGCGAATAAGATCATCATTACAAAACACGCTAATACAACCATTGGTATGCCAGGAACATTCTCTTCTCGTTTGCAACCAAACCATACTACAGATGATCCTGATGGTATTATGGCTTCTACAATGGAAGGTTTTGCCTATGGATGTGGGGATGCTCTTCTAGGATTGAACCCAGTTGATGATTCTGTAGAGAGTACAAAACGAATTCTTCATAAGTTTAATGATTTTATCGAAGAGTATAAGATTCCAACACAACACTGTGTGCTAGCTCACGTTACAACTCAGATTGAAGCAATGAACCAAGGAGCTCCAACTGGGTTGGTATTCCAGTCTATCGCAGGTTCTGAAAAAGGGAATGCGGCATTCGGTTTTGATGCAAAAGTTCTTCAGGAAGCTAAAGATACAGCTCATAAAGTTGGTACTGCAGCTGGTCCAAACGTGATGTACTTTGAAACTGGTCAAGGTTCTGAGTTGTCATCAGATGCTCACCATGGTGCTGACCAGGTAACGATGGAAGCACGTTGTTATGGTTTTGCGAAACGTTTTGATCCATTCTTGGTAAATACAGTAGTTGGATTCATCGGTCCGGAATATTTGTATGATTCAAAACAAGTTATTCGTGCCGGTTTGGAAGACCACTTCATGGGTAAACTAACAGGTATTTCCATGGGCTGTGACATTTGCTACACAAACCACATGAAAGCCGATCAAAATGACGCTGAAAATCTATTGGTTCTTCTTGGAGCAGCTAATGTTAACTACATCATGGCAATTCCTCATGGTGATGATATCATGTTGAACTATCAAACCACTGGTTATCATGAAACTGCTACGATGCGTGATCTCTTGAACAAACGTCCAATTAAAGAATTTGAAGAGTGGATGGAAAAAATGGGATTGATGAAGGATGGACATCTTACTGAAATCGGTGGAGACGGATCTATCTTTATGAAACAAAATTAGTAAGGAGGTATTGACAGTGAATGAACAAGATTTAAAAGAAATGATTCGTTCTTTGTTAAGCGAAATGGATACGGATACTGTTACAGAGCTAAAAAAGGAAGAGCAAAAGCAAGACTCCGAATTAAAGTCTCTAGAAAAGAATGGTGTTCAACCTGATAAAGAAGAAACGACTATTGAAGATGGAATTATTCCAGATATAACAGAAGTGGATATTCAGGAACAGTTTTTAGTTCCAAATGCAATTAACGAAGAAGCTTATCGTAAAATTAAAAAATTCACACCAGCTCGTTTGGGATTGTGGAGAGCAGGAAACCGTTACAAAACAGAGACAGTTCTTCGTTTCCGTGCAGACCATGCTGCAGCTCAAGATGCGGTATTCTCATATGTATCAGATGATTTTGTTAAAGAAATGGGATTCATTCCTGTTCAAACAAAAGCAGCAACGAAAGACGAGTACTTAACTCGTCCGGACTATGGTCGTGTATTCCCAGAAGATCAACAGAAAATCATTAAAGAATCTTGTAAACCAAATCCAAAAGTACAAATCGTTGTTGGTGATGGTTTGAGTTCATCAGCGATTGAAGCAAACGTAAGAGATTTCTTACCTGCCTTAAAACAAGGTTTGAAAATGTTTGGTCTAGATTTTAATGAAGTTCTTTTCATCAAACATGCTCGGGTAGCAGCTATGGACCAAATTGCTGAACTAACAGGAGCTGAGGTTATCTGTATGCTAGTAGGAGAACGTCCTGGTTTGGTAACAGCTGAATCGATGAGTGCTTATATAGCTTATAAACCAACAGTTGGGATGCCAGAATCACGTCGTACAGTAGTATCAAACATTCATAAAGGTGGAACTCCTGCAGTTGAAGCTGGTGCCTACGTGGCTGAAATTATTAAGAAGATTCTTGATAATAAGAAGTCAGGGGTAGAATTAAAATAGAAATGGGGTTTAGATTTTGAAAAATGATAGACTTGGCGCTAACGTATTAAGTGCATTATTAATTCCTAATGTAGATGCAGGGTTAGCAGCATCATTGGAACTGAAACCACATCATAGAAGTTTGGGAATTGTTACCTCTGACTGCGATGATGTAACTTATGTTGCTTTGGATGAAGCGACAAAAGCAGCTGATGTTGAAGTTGTTTATGCTCGTAGTATGTATGCTGGAGCTGGGAATGCTTCTACAAAGTTGGCTGGTGAAGTCATCGGTATTTTGGCAGGACCAAACCCAGAAGAAGTTCGTAGCGGCTTAGATGTTGTGGTTTATGAAATTGAAAACGGGGCTAGTTTCTATAGTGCAAATGATGATGACAGCATCCCATATTTTGCTCATTGTATTTCAAGAGCAGGTAGTTATCTTTCAGAAGGTGCAAACGCAGAAGAAGGAACAGCCATTGCTTACTTAATTGCTCCTCCTGCAGAAGCTATGGTAGCTCTGGATGCAGCTTTAAAAGCAGCTGATGTATCGGTTGGTGCATTTTATGGACCACCAAGTGAAACAAACTTTGCAGGTGGATTATTGATTGGCTCTCAATCTGCATGTCGTGCAGCATGTGATGCATTTGCCCAAACTGTTCAAAGTATTGCAGATAATCCAAAGAGTTATTAAGATGAGGTGTGCTTATGGCAGAAAAAGCACTTGGATTAATTGAAGTACGAGGTTTTCTTGGGGCAGTCGTAGTTTCCGATGCTGCACTGAAAGCTGCAAATGTCTCACTATTAAATGTAGAAACTGTTAAGTCAGGTTTGAACACAGTTCAGTTAGTAGGCGACGTTAGTGCAGTAAGATCAGCTGTAGAAGCTGCAGTTGAGATTGCACAGGATCAACCTTACTATCTTCGTAGTCATGTGATTGCACGACTAGACTCGCAAACAGATTCGATCCTCATTCCAATTCGTAAGGAAGAGAGTAAAGAAGTGTCAAAAGTTGAAACTACCTCATCTGTTGAAGAAAGTGAATCAAATGACCTTGATTCATTAGAACTAACTGAGGTAAGTCCAGAACCGTTGGTATCAGAAGTTGAAGAAACTAGCGTTGAAGAAATTGTTTCCGATATTATTTCTGATATTGTGGTTGAAGAGGAAATTTCAACAGAAGGACAGCCGAAATATTCTGAGGAAGAATTAAAAAAATTCAAAGTTGTTGAATTAAGAAGTATTGCTTATCGGGAAGATAAAGTAGATCTGTCTAAGAAAGAAATTAAATTTGCGAACAAACAACTACTTATTCAAGCTTTACTAAAATTGAAATCATAGGAGGAAGTTAAATGTATATTGAAGATAAAGATCTTTTATCTATTCAGGAAGTTCGCCATTTGATTCAACGGGCTAAAGTTGCTCAACAAAAACTAGCATTGATGAGTCAAGAACAAATAGATACTATTGTAAAAGTTGTAGCTAAAGCTTGTTATGATCAAAGAGAACATTTAGCCAAAATGGCCGCAGAAGAAACTGGATTTGGTAAGTGGCAAGATAAAGTTCTTAAAAATGCCCTTGCTTCAAAAGGCATCCTTGAAGAAATCAAGGATATGCGCACAGTTGGTATTTTGCGTGAAGATAAAGAGAATAAAGTTTTTGAAGTAGGTGTTCCAGTTGGGGTCATTGCTGGGTTAATTCCTTCAACCAATCCAACTTCAACAGTTATATACAAAGCACTTATCGCATTAAAAGGTGGAAACAGTATTGTCTTCTCTCCACACCCACATGCTGCAAAATGTATCAATGAAACAGTTGATATTATTAAAAAGGCAGCGGTTTCAGCAGGATGCCCAGAAGGTGCTGTCAGTGTGATTCAACGTGCTTCTATTGAAGCAACTAATGAGTTGATGAAACATAAGGATACAAACCTGATTTTAGCAACTGGTGGAAATGCGATGGTAAAAGCGGCCTATTCTTCAGGAACTCCTGCAATTGGTGTAGGACCTGGTAATGGACCAGCATTTATTGAAAAAACTGCCGATGTTCCTAAAGCTGTTCGTCAAATTCTTGATTCAAAAACATTCGATAATGGTGTGATCTGTGCTTCAGAACAATCTATCATTGTTGAAGAAGAAATGAAAGAAAAGGTTGTCGAAGAGTTTAAACGTCAAGGTGCTTACTTCGTTCCAAAAGAAGATGCGAAGAAATTAGGAGCCTTCATCATTTTACCAAGTGGAGCAATGAATCCAAAAATGGTCGGTAAGACTACTCAAGTTATCGCAAAACTCGCTGGAATCTCTGTTCCTGATGATGCACGTGTCTTGATTGCTGATGGAGAAGGGGTTGGTAAACAATATCCATACTCAATGGAAAAACTTGCACCAGTTCTTGGTTTCTACACTGTTAAAACATGGGAAGAAGCGTGTGAATTAAGTATTCGTATTCTTCACCATGAAGGTGCGGGTCATACCATGGTAATCCATACACAAAATGAAAACATCGTTCGTGAATTTGCTTTAAGAAAACCTGTTTCAAGAATTTTGGTCAACACTCCTGCAGCGCTAGGAGGAGTTGGTGCTACAACTGGCTTGTTCCCTGCCTTTACTTTAGGTTGCGGAGCTGTAGGTGGAAGTGCTACTTCTGATAATGTCAGTCCATTGAATCTGATTAATATTCGCCGTGTTGCATATGGTACATCAGAATTAGCAGATTTGAGAAATTCTGAAAACCAAGAGATTCTTGACTGTCAAGTCGAAAAGCAAGTTGATGAGGAACAATTGGTCGATCTACTTGTTCAACGTGTGTTATCAAAATTAACTAAATAATTTACTTATTTCATAATTGGAGGAAATTAAAATGTCAAACGCAAACGCATTAGGAATGGTTGAAACAAAAGGTTTAGTAGGTGCTATCGAAGCAGCAGATGCTATGGTAAAAGCAGCGAACGTTACATTGATTGGTAAACAACAAGTCGGAGCTGGTTTGGTAACTGTAATGGTTCGTGGTGATGTAGGTGCTGTTAAAGCAGCAACAGATGCAGGTGCAGCAGCAGCTGAAACTGTAGGTGAATTGGTTTCAGTACATGTCATCCCACGTCCACATTCAGAAGTAGAAGTAATTTTACCACATCCATCAGCTGAATAATTAAGTTTAAGTCAATAATAGGAGGAAAAGAATATGTCAAACGCAAACGCATTAGGAATGGTTGAAACAAAAGGTTTAGTAGGTGCTATCGAAGCAGCAGATGCTATGGTAAAAGCAGCGAACGTTACATTGATTGGTAAACAACAAGTCGGAGCTGGTTTGGTAACTGTAATGGTTCGTGGTGATGTAGGTGCTGTTAAAGCTGCAACAGATGCAGGTGCAGCAGCAGCTGAAACTGTAGGTGAATTGATTTCAGTACATGTCATCCCACGTCCACATTCAGAAGTAGAAGTAATCCTACCTCATAAAGAGTAGATTTTCAAAATTTCTCATGCAGGTAATCAGCAATTAATGTTTTGATAGGAATAAGCATTTTGATGTAAAGAATATTCATTCATATTAATAGCTGAGCGAGGTTGGGAAGTTATATCTCAACCTCGTTGTATCCCTGTGTTTAATTTGTGGTAGAAGGATGTGAATGCATGACAGTTTATACTGAATCACGAATTAGGAAGCTCATCAAAAATGGTCAGGTCAGTGATCAAAATGTTCTAAAACTTTCCAGTGAGGACAAATTGACGCCTGCTGCAAGAGGTTTTTTGCATGATCGCCATATTCAAGTAGCTTATGCTGATTCGCCAAATAAAACTCAAACAGAGATTAGTAAACCATTTCATATGACTGTTTCGTCTCTAGAAGAGTCTGCTGTGTATCCACTACTTTTCAAGCTAACGAAACTATATACGTATTTTCTAAGATGCCAAAAAGAACTCCATCTTGCTTATTTAGATGAAAAAGTTGATCAATTGGGGATTTTACTTCAAATAGTAGAAAAACTTGTCGGCTGTTATATCGAAGAGGATATCTCATTTTATAATCCAAATTTTGGGACAAATGAAGATTTACAGTCCATTCGAGTCATTAAACAGTTGGATCAAGGTAGTGTAAGAGTTGATTTTAAATGTGAAAGCTGGAAACTTTCTTGTTATGAATTATATCTTGAAATTGTAAATATCCGTAAGGAATTGATGCTAGTATCATCGGATAATCAAGATATTTATGCAGAGAAACTGATTGCATTATTGAAATCAATTGAGGTTTTAGTTTGGCTTATTTTAGAATAGAATGTGGAGAATAACAATGTCATTTGAAAATTTAATTGATAAAGTTATTGATAGGATTCAAAATGAATTAGATGGCTCATTTGAAGTGGAAGCTAGTGGGAGACATGTGCATTTAAGTCGTAAAGAATTAGATGCGCTGTTTGGGACTGGATATGAATTGACAAAGGCTAAAGATTTATCTCAGCCTGGACAATATGCTTCAAAAGAACGGTTGACTGTAGTAGGTCCTAAAGGAGCTTTTCATAGTGTCGTTATTTTGGGACCTGTTAGAAAAGAGTCTCAAGTAGAGGTATCACTTACAGACTGCTTACAACTAGGAGTCAAAGCTCCTATTCGTGAAAGTGGTGATATTGAAGGTACTCCAGGTATTGTATTAGTGAATGGTGACAAGTCGGTTTCCTTGGATAAAGGTTTAATTGTAGCAAAACGCCATGTTCATATGACGCCTGAAGATGCAGAAAAACTGGGTGTGAAAAATCATGATATTGTTAAAGTGAAGGTAGAAGGTGCAAGACCATTAATCTTTGACGATGTTGTGATTCGTGTCAGTCCTAAATTTGCAACTTATATGCATATTGATTACGATGAAGCCAATGCTTGTGGCTTTAGTAAAGGAATCCGTGGTCGGATTATTAAAGACTAGTATTGGTTGTTGGAGGTGGGTCAAAAATGGAGAATCTAGATAAGATCGTAGATTTGATTACAGACCGTTTAATGGATAAAATACAGGTTGAAACGCATAAGGCCTCAGTATTTGTTATCGGAGCATTTGATATTCCTGAAATCGTAACGAAAGAAGGTTATCAAGTTGTGAAACAATCAAGTAGTGCTGACATCATTCTAGTAGAATCAATTGGTTTTGATGCAATGATGCGAATCGCTTCTTTGTGTCCGCTAAATGCTGATGAAGCTGTTGTCATTAAAAGTTTGTTGAAAGGAAAGAAAGTTTTGGTTCCAGTAGAATCATTTGACTTCCATCAGTTTAAACAAACTTCAAAAGCCTTATTGTTTCAAGATCTTCAAGAACAGTACGAAAAGCTTCTTCGATATGGTGTTCAATTCTATAAAAAAGAAGAATTGCTATCATTGCTAGAAGAATCTACTTGTGGAGAAAACAATAAACCTTTAAATGATGTGACAAAGAATGAAACACAACCGAAATCTGTTGAAAAGGTTGGCTTATTAACTGAAAAAAAGTTAATTGAAATGAACCTATCTGATCATGATAGGATTCGGATTAAAAAAGGAATGATTGTGACCGCTCTTGCGAAAGACTATTTGAAACGTCACAATATTATAATAGAAGAATAAGGAGTAGCGAGATGTTTGTTGGGAAAGTGAAAGGAAGTCTATGGGCTACGAGAAAAGATGAAAAACTTAATGGATTAAAGTTTTTAGTGGTCGAACGACAACTGGATGACCATCAAACAGATCCTGCCTTAGTCATTGCTGCTGATTGTATTGGTGCTGGTGAAGGTGATCAAGTGTTGGTCACTACAGGAAGTTCAGCTCGTGTGAGTTTGAATAGACAGGATGTCCCAGTAGATATGGTCATAGTAGGTATCATTGATAAAGTTGAGTATCAACTGGATGATTATTGAAAGTAGGGATTAATTTATGAGTATAAATGAAATTATCATTTACATTATGGTTCTCTTTATGCTTGTTGGTGCAATTGATAAATGTATCGGCGGGAAATTGGGCCTTAGTGAGCAGTTTGAAGAGGGAATTATGGCTATGGGAGCGCTAGCGCTTTCTATGGCTGGGATTATGGTTGTAGCTCCATTGTTAGCTGATTTATTAAAACCTATCATTGTTCCTCTTTATGGTTTGGTTGGTGCGGATCCTTCGATTTTTGCAACAACATTTATCGCGAATGATATGGGTGGAGCACCTTTAGCCTTGAGCTTAGCCCAAGATAAAGCTGTTGGTGATTTTGCTGCCTACGTTTTAGGTTCTATGATGGGACCAACGATCGTGTTCACGATCCCTGTTGCCTTAGGTATTATCGAAAAATCAGATCGTCCTTTCTTGGCTCGTGGTATTTTGTACGGTTTGGTAACTGTGCCTGTCGGATGTTTAGTTGGTGGATTGCTTGTTCCAGGTCTATCATTTGGTACTTTATTAATCAACTTGATCCCTATTGTCATTGTATCTGCCCTTATTTTCATAGGATTGCTTCTTATTCCAAATGGAATGATTAAAGGATTTGAAATCTTTGGTCAAATCATTGTTGTGATCGCAACCTTAGGTTTGGCGTTTGGTGCAGCACAACTCTTGACTGGTAATAAATGGTTGCTTGAACTTTATCCAAAAGGTGCAGAAACCCTTCAAGAAGCATTTGTCGTTGTTGGTTCAATCGCAGTAACCTTGGCTGGTGCTTTTGGTTTAGTTGCTGTCTTTACTAAAGTAGCCAACAAACCTCTTTCAGCAATTGGTAAATCATTGGGAATGAACGAAGTAGGAGCTGCTGGTTTGGTTGCTTCTTTGGCAAACAATATTGCTATGTTCCAAATGTTAAAAGATATGGACAAACGTGGTAAGATCTTGAATATTGCCTTTGCTGTATCTGCTTCATTCGTTATCGGGGACCACTTAGGATTTACTGCTGGACAAGCTCCTAAGATGATTGTTCCAATGATGATTGGTAAGTTTGTTGGTGGGGTTACTGCCGTATTACTTGCCTACTTCTTGACTAAGAAAGAAGCCTAATTGGAGGTATTGGTAAATGGATTATAATCGTACAGATATTGAATCTTTAGTTCGCAAAATTCTTCTAGAAGAATTGGCAGGTAAAGGTTCTGCTAAACGTGTTAGTAAAGCTGGTGTAGCCTCTATTTCACTACCAAGCTTAGATGTTCGTCCTGAAGATCGTTTGGACACAGGAAATCCTGAACATCAAGTCTATACACGTGATCTTTTGACTCTTGAAGAAAGTCCTCGACTTGGCTTAGGTTTGATGACAATGGATAAGACAACATTCCCTTGGCATTTAGACTATGATGAAGTTGACTATGTGATCGAAGGTCGTTTGGATGTTATCTCTGGTGATGAAGTGATGAGTGCTGGTCCAGGTGAAATCATCTTTATTCCAAAGGGAAGCGATATTCAATTCTCTGTTAAAGATAAAGCACGCTTTATTTATGTGACTTATCCAGCAGATTGGCAAGGATAATGAACTTTTATATACAATAGTTTATAAGGAGCACCATAAGTGTGCTCTTTTTGATTGCGTTTTCAATTTTTCATTGACAAATGCTATAATTTATATTAGAATAAAGACATCTTTAGTGTTTAAGAATGAAGAGAGCACAACGAGGTGCTTAGTAATTTAATAAAGCAACGGAGCTACAAAAAATAGTGTATTTTTTGTAGCTCTATTTTTTTCAAGAGATAGGGGTTTTTAGGATGAAGCAGTTTATGTTAGCTGGTGTATCTAGTGGTGTTGGAAAAACTACCGTAACACTGGCTGTATTAAGAGCTTTAACAGATATGGGGTACAATGTTCAGCCGTATAAAATTGGTCCTGATTATATTGATACTTCTTACCATAGTCGTATTACGAAGAACTCATCTCGTAATCTAGATAATTTTTTAATTCCTGATACGGATTATCTGAAGTGGTCTTATTATCGTTGGCATCAAAATTCTGATGTCGCAGTGGTAGAAGGGGTGATGGGACTCTATGATGGATTAGGAACAGATAAAGATTGTGCCTCTTCTGCATCTGTTGCTAAACAGCTCAATCTACCTGTTGTTTTAATTATTGATGGGAAATCAACCTCGACTTCAGCGGCAGCAATTGTCCATGGCTTTTCTTCATTTGATCCAGCGGTAGATATTGTTGGTGTCATTGTCAATCGAGTGGCTTCGGAAACCCATTATCAGCTGATTAAGGGAGCGATTGAGCGCTACACTGATATAGAAGTCCTGGGGTATTTTCCAAAAAATGTTCAGGTTGAACTACCTTCAAGGCATTTGGGATTGATTCCGGATGTGGAGATGGATGATCTTGAAGAAAAGTTTGCTATTCTTGGAGAGCAGGCTAAAAAAACCATTCAGTTTGAGCGCCTATTGGAGAAAGTTGATAGAGAATCAGTTGAACTTTCTTCTCCATTCAAGCTTGAGAATTCTACCCCATTAACCATTGCTTATGCACTGGATGATGCCTTTCATTTTTATTACGAAGATAATCTGGATTTATTAAGAAGTGCTAATGTCGAGCTCATTCCATTTAGTCCCTTAAAAGATGAACGCTTACCGGAAGCTAATGCCTATTATTTTGGTGGGGGCTATCCGGAGTTGTTTGCAAAAGAATTGTCTGACAATCGTTCCTTTAGAGAATCCGTTCTAGAAGCTCATCAAAAGGGAATCCCCATCTATGCTGAATGCGGAGGATTGATGTATCTTGGAAAAAATCTTGAGATTGAAGATCAGTTCTTTGAAATGGTTGGGGTATTTGATGGTACTAGTGTGATGACCAACGGACTAAAACGTTTTGGTTACTGTTTTGCAACCACTAATGAAGATTCTTTATTTGGTCCGTCTGGTACGGAAGTTCGAGGCCATGAGTTCCATCATTCCATCTTCAATACTTCTGAAAAAACAGTTTTAGACCTCAGAAAAGAAAGAGATGGAGAAGTGGTTTCCAATTGGACAGGGGGCTACCAGAAAGGGAGAACTTTTGCAAGTTATCTTCATGTTCATTTTTATCAAAAGGAACAACTCCTTATGAGTTGGATTGATTATATCTTGGAGTCAAAATAATGATAATTATTGCAATTTTTATCGCTCTTCTTCTTGATTGGTTAATTGGAGATCCCTATTCGTGGCCACACCCGGTCAAACTAATTGGAAATTTCATTTATGCTTGTTTACGGATGGAAAACTTAAAAACGAGATATCCTTTTCTGTTCGGAATATTCCTTTGGATATGCACCGTTTCTTTGACAGTTTCCATCACGTATGGAATCTTGTGGGGTGCTAGTCAGCTTCACCCGATTCTTTATTGGATTTTGTGGATTTATTTAGCCTACACCTGTTTAGCAACTCGCTCTCTGGCTTTTGAAGCTCTCAAAGTATACAAAGCCATTCAGTCTGGTTCCATTGAGAAGGCTAGGTATCAAGTGGGAATGATCGTTGGGAGAGAAACAGATCAGCTTACCATACCTGAAATTTGTAATGCGACCATTGAAACCGTCGCAGAAAATGCAAGTGATGGAGTGATCGGCCCCTTATTATGCTTATTTATTGGCGGTCCCGTATTAGCAATGGGATACAAAGCCATTAATACACTAGATTCAATGGTCGGTTATAAAACAGCCAAATACCGTAAGATTGGATATGTTTCGGCTAAAATAGATGATTTGGTCAATCTCATTCCTGCCCGTTTAACTTGGTTGTTTATGATGGCAAGTGCCAGAGTCCTGCAATTGGATTTCGAAAATGCCTTAAAAATAGGTTGGAGAGATCGCTATCAACACGCGAGTCCAAATAGTGCTTTTCCTGAGTCGGTCGTGGCAGGTGCCCTGGGGATTCAATTAGGTGGAGCTCATATCTATCATGGTGAGTTGATTACAAAACCAACTATTGGTGATCCTTCAAGAAGTGTAGAGCCAGATGATATTTTAACATCCATTTCTATGCTCTATATGACAACGACGATTTCAGTTTTCGTTTTGTCGATCATTTATTTCATTGTTGCAATTTATTAAAAGAGGAGTATGTATGTCCTATATCAAAAATCCTTCCTCAATTGAGGAAAAAAGTTTCCAGATCATTCAATCTGTGATCGATCAGGATCATCCAGGTTATGAATTCCATGAAGATATGGAAGAAGCCATTATTAAACGTGCGATTCATACCACTGGTGATTTTGACTATCTCTATACCATGAAATTTATCAACCATGTTAATGAACGTATTGTTGATGTAATTCAGAATAAAGGTACCATCATTGTTGATTCAAGTATTTCTTTAAATGGGATCAATAAACGAGTGTTGGACCAAATGGGTGTTTCCTACCGTTGCTTGATTAATGATGAAGATGTCATCCAACTTGCTAAGGAAAAAAATATCACTCGAGCTATGGCTGCTGTTGAAAAAGCAACAGAGATCGAAGGGCCTAAAGTATTTGCTTTTGGTGGAGCACCTACCGCTTTGTTCCATCTCCTTGATTTGATCAAAGATAAAAAAGTAGAGGTAGATGCGATTATCGGTGTACCCGTTGGATTTATCAATGTCTTAGAGTCAAAGGAAGCTTTATTAGCGACCGACTTGCCTGTTATGGTAAATGAAGGACGTAAAGGCGGAAGCACCCTTGTCGTAGCCATTATTAATGCAATTATCTATCAAATGCAAACGATCGTGACAGAAGACTATGTTCGTTATTCAACAGCTTTAAATGATAAAAAAGGATAAGGTATTCATGAGTTATATAAAAGTATCAAATCAGATTGAAGAAGCCAGCTTTAAAAAGATTCAAGAAATCATTGATCAAGAACATCCAGATATTGTTTTTGATAATCCCTTTCATGAAGCGGTTTGGAAACGAGTCGTTTTTGCGAGTGCAGATTTCGATTACCTCTACAATATCAAATTTTCAAATGATGCCATTGACCATATTTTGGATGTTATTAAAAATAAGGGAACCATTTTTACGGATACGACCATGGTTCTAGGTGGCTTTAATAAAAGAATCTTGGATGAACTTGGTGTGGCCTACAGATGTTTGGTAAATGAACCAGCAATCTTTGAAGAAGCTAAGGCAAAAGGGATTACTCGCTCCATGGCAGCGGTCGAACATGCGGCCAATGAATTGGGTCCTAAATTGTTTGTATTCGGAAACGCTCCAACTTCTATCTTTAAAGTCTTGGATATGGTAGAAGAAGGAACACTAGTCCCTGATGCTGTTATTGGTGTTCCGGTTGGCTTTGTCGGTGCGGCTGAATCAAAACAGAAGCTTCATGAGAGCCCAATTCCTTCTATTGTTGCATTGGGAAGTAAGGGAGGAAGTACGATTGCAGCAGCAGTGGTCAATGCCATCCTTTACCAGTACAGACAAGAAATGGATGATTACCAACGCTTCGTAGTCCCAAATAATTAAGTAGTGAAGGAAATGGAACTATATGGATGAGTACGCATATGTCAATGGAAAAAAACTAAGAAAAGGGTTCACTACTGGAACTTGTGCGACAGCTGCGACAGCCGCAGCGATTAGCATGATTCTCAATCAAGATATCGAAGAAAAAGTTACAGTTTTTACGGCTAATGGTGTCGAAGTAACGATGGATATCAAAGATCCTTCTTTTGGTGAACTGACTGCTAGTGCCGCTGTCGAAAAGGATGGTGGTGATGATGCAGATGCGACGCACGGACTCCTGATTTATTCGACAGTGACTCTCATACCAGATTCAAACGACATTGAGATCGATGGAGGAGAAGGTGTTGGTCGCGTCACACAAAAAGGGCTGAAATGCGATGTTGGAATGGCCGCAATCAACCCAACTCCTCGGGCTATGATTGAAAAAACAGCCCGACAATTACTGGGGCCAAACTGCGGAGCGAAGATTATTATTTCAGTACCGGGTGGGGAAGAAACAGCCAAGTTGACCTATAATTCACGCTTAGGAATTGTAGGTGGGATCTCCATTTTGGGGACGACAGGAATTGTCAATCCTATGTCAGAAGAGAGTTGGAAAGCTTCTATTACGATTGAATTAACCATGTTATACAATCAAGGGTATCGTTCAGTAGTTTTAGCTCCTGGTAATTATGGCGAAGACTTTGCAACCAATGTACTGGGGATTCCACCTCATCGGATTGTGAATATGAGTAACTTTGTCGGTCATGTCCTAAAAGAAGTTCAGCGGATCGGATTTACTCGTGTTCTGATGGTTGGGCATATGGGTAAATTTGTCAAGGTGGCTGGTGGGATCTTCTCAACCCATAGTAAAGACTCAGATGCACGAATGGAAATCATCATGGCCAATCTAGCCTTACTGGGTGCTCCAGTTGAACTGCTTGAGAAAGTGGATCAGTGTATTACAACAGATGCAGCTGGTACTTTGATTGAGGAGTATCACTACGAAGAAGTTTATCAAGTGTTAGTAGACAAGATGAAATTCCGTTCGGAACGTTTGCTGCGGAATCGGAAGCCGGAAGTCAGCATTGATGTAGTAACCTTTGGGACAGAAGCTGGGTATTTGGCTTCAACCCAAACATTAGAAGAAATAGCGGAGGAATGGACGTGATCTATGTAATTGGAATAGGGCCAGGAGCCCCTTCCTATGGACTTTTGGGAAGTGAAGAGATATATCAGAAGGCAGACTATATTCTTGGAAGTGAGCGACATTTAGAAATCCTTCCAGCTGCCTATCAAGAAAAAGGAGTTGTACCTCCAAAGAAACTTGCGGAATTGGCTCAATTAATCGAGTCTTA
Source organism: Streptococcus parasanguinis (assembly GCF_031582885.1). Taxonomy (NCBI): domain Bacteria; kingdom Bacillati; phylum Bacillota; class Bacilli; order Lactobacillales; family Streptococcaceae; genus Streptococcus; species Streptococcus parasanguinis. Next base: position 1,649,639 of record NZ_CP133988.1, on the reverse strand, counting down.
TCCAGAAGATGCAACCATTCTTTATCTAGCATCGGGCGATCCCCTAATCTATGGTTTGGGAAAATGGTTGTCTGAGAAATTTAAAGGGCGCGTGGTGGTTCAGCCAGGGATTTCTTCCTTCCAGTATCTCGCGAGCAAAGTCTTTCTCCCTATGAATGATGCCTACTTAACAAGTAGCCATGCAAAAATTCCTGATTTTGATTTTTTGCTTTCTCTACCCAAGGTATTTATGGTGACGGATAAGAAAATTGGTCCCTATGAAATAGCACAAGAAGTAATGAAACGGGGATTAAAAAAAGTCTTAGTCATCGGTGAAAATCTTAGCTATGAAGATGAAAAAATTGAAATTTTAGCAGAGGATCAAGTTATCGATCGACAATATGAAATGAATGTGGTGGTGATACTAAATGAAGGATTCGGCATTTATTAGAGCAAAGGTTCCAATGACCAAAGAAGAAGTCAGAGCAATCAGTATTGATAAATTAGACTTGCATAAAGCTAAGAGAATGTTGGATGTTGGCTCTGGTACGGGTAGTGTAACAATTCAAGCAGCTGTTTCCTTTCCAAATTTGGAAGTCGTTGCCATTGAACAAAATGAAGATGCTGTTGCCTTGACACAGGAGAATATTGACTACTTTGGCTGTCAGAATATTACTCTAATAAAAGGCAAAGCTCCTGTTGAGCTAGAAGGACAATTTGATGCGATATTTGTCGGTGGAACCGGTGGCAACATGGCTGAAATCTTTGAGTGGTGTGAACATCTGTTAGTTCCGGGAGGACGCTTTGTTTTAAACTTTATCCTCTTGGAAAATGCTATGGAAGCAATCCAACTTGCTGAAAAATTGGAATGGCAAGACTTAGACGTCGTATCCATCCAAGCGAGCAGATGGTCTGCCCTAGGAAAAGGGCATTATTTCAAACAGCAAAACCCAACTATTATTGTTTCAGCTGTAAAACCAGAAAGGAAATAAAGGTATGTCAATTGTACATTTTGTAGGCGCTGGACCCGGTGATGTGGAACTCATTACCTTAAAAGGGTATCGCAAACTTTCCGAAGCGGATGTAGTTATTTATGCGGGTTCTCTCGTGAATCCAGATCTTCTTCAATACTGTAAGGAAGGTGCGGAGATTCATGACAGCGCGTCTATGCATTTGATGGAAATTATTGATGTCATGGAAGAAGCAGTGAAAGCTGGAAAAGACGTCGTTCGCTTACAAACAGGCGATTTCTCTATCTATGGTTCTATTCGTGAGCAAACAGAAGAGATGAAGAAGAGAGGAATTGAATTTGACTGTATTCCTGGAGTGAGCTCTTTCCTAGGAGCTGCCTCAAGTATTGGAACAGAATATACAGTCCCTGAAGTCTCTCAAAGTGTCATTATCACTCGCATGGCTGGACGGACCCCTGTTCCTGAACGAGAATCCCTCCGCAGCTATGCTCAGCACAGAACCTCTATGGCCATTTTCTTATCTGTACAGGGGATTGAAAAAGTGGTGGCTGAATTGGTTGAGGGTGGCTATCCAATAGAAACACCTGTCGCAGTAATCTATAAGGCAACTTGGCCAGATGAACGCAAGGTCTTTGGGACATTGGAGACCATTACTGAGAAGGTCAAAGAAGCTAAAATTAGAAAAACTGCCTTGATTTTAGTTGGAGATTTCTTGGGTGAAGAGTTTTACTACTCTAAGCTCTATCACAAAGATTTCCACCATGAATTCCGTAAAGGATTGAGTTCGCATGCTAAATGATTCCCCTCGTTACGCCATTGTGGCGGTTACTAACAACGCAAAAAATCTCGGACTAGAGCTCAAGGAAAAACTTGGGATTGATTGTCCGGTCTATACTACTGTGAAAATCGCTGACTCTCGGACAGTACCGATTGAAGGACGTGTCATTGAAGGACTTCGGACGGTATTCCAAGAGGTGGATGTCTTAATTTGTATCATGGCGATTGGTGCGGTTGTCAGAGGCATTGCTCCTGTTATTAAAGACAAAACAACAGATCCTGCTGTGATCGTTATGGATGAAAAAGCTAATCATGTGATTAGTTTATTGAGTGGTCACTTAGGTGGTGCCAATCAAGTTACACTTAAAATCGCTGAATTATTAGATTCAAATCCAGTGATCACGACTGCAACAGATACTCAAAATGTTGTAGCCTTGGATAATATTGCGAAAGAAGTAAATGGGTGGCGGGAAGAATTGCGCCACTTAGTGAAAGTATTCAATTCTTATTTAGCGAATAAGGACTGTGTCTATTTTTATCAAGAAAAGCCTTGGGTTTCTGACCTGAGAGGGCTAACAGTCATTGAAGAAAATCAGATTCAGGAAGTCCTTGCTAATAAGAGCCCATTTATTTGGTTGACCTCTCAAGCAGTTGAGGTTGACGAAGAAGTGGTAGCCCTGATTCATCCAAAACCCTATGTTTTAGGAGTTGGGGCAAAGAAGGATCTTCCACCTTCCACTTTTATGGAATCTTTTCATGCATTTTGTGAACAAGAGGGAATCTCCGGTTCAGAAATCGCAAAAATTGCTAGTATTGATGTCAAAAAAAATGAACAGGCGATACTAGAATTAGCCCAACACCTTGACTGTCCTTTCCAAACCTACTCTAAGGAGGAACTGCTAGTGGTGGCGGATAAATATCCGCAATCGGAATTTGTTAAGAAGACTGTTGGGGTTGGAAGTGTGGCGCTTGCTAGCGCGGACCTTGCAAGTAAAGGAAATGTGCTGACCCAACGGTTCGCACAAAATGGAGCAACATTTGCACTTGGTAAATTAGTTAACAATTATTAAATATTAGATTTAAGGAGAAATACATATGTTATACGTTATTGGACTTGGCCCAGGTAAAGAAGAATTGATGTCTCAAGAGGCATTGGAAGCAATCAAGGATTGTGAAATTATTGTAGGGTATTCTACCTACATGCGTTTGATCAAAGATCTTGTAAAAGATAAAGAAATGGTTGCAACTGGTATGCGTCATGAAATTGAACGCTGTCAAAAAGCCATTGATCTCGCTCATGAAACTGGAAAAAATGTTGGGGTCGTTTCGAGTGGGGATGCCGGTGTCTATGGGATGGCTGGTTTGATCCTCGAGTTATTAGAAGAAAACGATACGATTGAAGTAAAGGTTGTACCAGGAATTACAGCAAGCCTTGGAGCAGCTGCAGTGATGGGAGCACCTCTCATGAACGACTTCTGTCATATTTCACTTAGTGACTTGATGACTCCATGGGAAATGATTGAAAAACGTCTTCATGCAGCAGCACAAGGTGACTTTGTTGTTTGTTTATACAATCCAAGAAGTAAAGGTCGTCCAGAGCACTTAGCAAGAGCGCTTGAAATTATGTCTGAATACAAAGCCAAAGATACAATTGTCGGTATCGGTAAGGATATCGGACGTAAGGAAGAACAAATTGTGCTTACTACGATTGAAGACTTAGATGAAACTCTTGTAGACATGACTACAATTGTCATTGTTGGAAACAAAGAGACTTATGTGAAAAATGGTCGCATGATCACACCTCGAGGATATACACTATGATAAAACTACTTTTCGGTGGAACAGCTGAAAGTACAGAGATTCTTGAATTCCTCTCGCAAAAGAATATCCCAGTGACTACCTCTGTTGTGTCGGATTATGGCCGCCATTTAGCTTCTAAATTTGGGCAGGACGTGGTCCAAGGAAGAATGACAGCTGACCAAATGGTTGCTTTCATCAAAGAGAATGACGTTGATGAAATTATTGATGCTTCGCATCCCTTTGCGGATATTGTCTCTCAAGAAGCGATGAAAGCAGCGAATCAGGCTGGAATTCCATATGTGCGCTTTGAACGACAAGCTACCATCGACTTATCGGGTGCTACCGTTGTCCATTCGACAGAAGAAGCCATTGAATACATCAAAGAGAAAGAGTATAAAACAGTCTATTTAGGAACTGGAAGCAAAACCTTGCCACTTTTTGTTCATGGTTTACCAGAGTCGCGTATTGTGGTTCGTGTTCTTCCAACTTCGGAAGTTCTAAAAGGTTGTGAAGAGTTGGGACTTGTTCCGGATCAAATTGATGCTATCAAGGCTCCTTTCTCTAAAGAGTGCAACAAGCAATTGCTGGCTCGCTCCAAAGCGGAAGTGTTTGTTTCCAAAGAAAGTGGAAGTATTGGTGGGATTCGAGAAAAAATCGAAGGCTGTCAAGAACTTGGAATGGATTGTGTGATTATTTCACGACCTATTGTCAACTATCCTAAAGTAGTGTCAACTATTGAGGAATTGGAAACTCATTTAAAGAAAGAGGTGAATGGATGAGCGGCTTTGTTAGTTTAGTAGGTGCGGGTCCAGGAGATGAAGAATTAATCTCTCTTAAAGGAGCACGGAGACTTGAAGAAGCGGATGTTCTCATCTATGACCGCTTAGTAAATCCTATGCTTCTGTCCTACACAAAAGCGAACTGTGAAAAGATCTATGTTGGTAAGATTCCTAATCAACCTTGTGTTTCTCAAGAAAAAATTGAAGAAGTCTTGGTTGCAAAAGCCAAAGAAGGGAAAAAAGTTGTTCGCCTAAAAAGTGGCGATCCCTATATCTTTGGCCGAGGAGGAGAGGAAGCTCAAACTCTTATTCAAGAAGGGATTCCCTTTGAAGTTGTACCAGGAATTACCTCAGCTATAGCAGGCCTTGCCTATGCAGGTATTCCCATGACCTTTAGAAATATCGCGACTAGCTTCCATGTCTTTACTGGCCATCTACAAGATGCCAGTGAAGCATTGAACTGGGATGCGATTTCCCACTTAAAAGGAACTTTAGTCTTCCTTATGGGAATGAAAAACTTGCAGACCATTTGTGAAGAATTGATGGTTCGTGGTTACGATAAGGAAACTCCGGTTGCGATTATCGAATGGGCTACTCATCCTCAACAACGCTCGATCGATGGAAAATTAGAGACCATTGTTGAACTGGCTGAAAAACACCAGATGAAAGCACCAAGTTTGATTGTGATTGGGGACGTTGTTGCTTTCCGTGAGGAATTGAACTACCATGAAAAACTGCCTTTGTTCGGTCGAACCGTTTTGGTGCAAGAAACTCCTAATGCCAAGCTTCCTAAACTGTTGAAGGATGCTGGGGCGACAGTGTATGCTTTTCAGTCACCAAGTAAAATGCTTGCAAAAGAACTGCAACTTCCTCAACTTTCTGACATTGACGGTTTAGTAGTGACAGACCCAAGCTCTTGGAACTTCTTTGTTGCCTATTTGCAACAAGAATATCTGGATATTCGGAGTCTCAGTCATCTGAAGATTGTAGCAAGTGGACATCATACCATCAAGACCATTAAAGAAGCAGGAATTCGCCTCTATGATCAAATCAATGATGTTGCAGAAGAGAATTTTGTGAAACGGATGAGTGAGCAAGAAGGAAACTGGATCATTCTCACTTCTGATATTAAGGAAAAAGCAGTAGCAGAAGTTTTGAACTTCCCGATCCACACCACTCATACTGTGGCCTTTGAAAATGAATCATTCTCTTATCATGCAGAGGATATCCAGCTGATCTGTTTGCCAAACTCTGCTGCAGCTTACCACTTTGTGTTGATGGCAGAGAAAACCCAAGAGAATTGGAAAGAGAAACCGATTGTCATTATGGGAGACAATACTAGATCTGTATTGGAAAAAGCTGGCTATCATCAGTTGATTGAAACAGAAGAAAGAACCTTAAAATCGGTTTGTGAAGCTTGCCAAACTTTTTTTAGAAGGGAAAGTGAAAATGAGTAAAGCGATTATTGTCGTTAGTTTCGGGACCACCTATCCCGAAACTCGTAAGAAAACCATTCAAGCCTGTGAAGAGACGATCCAACGGCGGTTCCCAGATTTTCAGGTCCACCGTGCCTTCACTTCAAATGTTGTCATTAAGCGCATTAAAGAAAATGAAGGAATCTCAGTTCCAACTGTGAACCAATTATTGGAACAATTGAAAAAGGATGGTGTCAAGGAAGTTTATATTCAACCACTCCACATTATCTTGGGAAGTGAGTATGAAAAAGTGGTTCACCAAGCCAACCAGTTTAAAGAAGATTTTGAACTTCTAAAAATCGGGAAACCTCTTCTTTTTAGTGAAGAAGATTATGAAAATGTTGCAAATATTCTTGTAAAAGAATACAATAATGATGATGTAGACGAAGCTACCATCCTTATGGGACATGGTAGTCAGCATTATGCCTTTACTGCCTACGCCGCTTTGGATCATATGTTGACGGATGAAGCTGTCTATATCGGCTGTGTCGAGTCTTATCCTCCGGTAGAGTTACTCGAAAAACGTCTGGAAGCTAAAGGCGTTAAAAAAGTTCATCTTGCTCCCTTTATGTTAGTGGCTGGCGATCATGCTACCAATGATTTGTGTTCGGATGAAGAAGGATCATGGAAACACTTCTTTACAGAAAAAGGCTACCAAGTAGAGACACACTTGATTGGACTTGGTGAATACCCAAGTGTTCAAGAACTCTATGTTCAACACTTAGAAAAGATTATTAAATAGGAGGTCTAAAATGGCAACATTTTACGGTATTGGGATTGGTCCAGGAGACAGTGAACTCGTAACCGTTAAAGCCAAAAATATTCTGCAAACATTGGATATTTTGTACACTCCTGAAGCCAAACGCGGTTCCAAGAGTGTGGCATTGACGATTGCGAGTCCCTATGTCAGTGATCATCTAGAGATTAAACAACGCCACTTTCCAATGGTTCGTTCCTTAGAAAAGAAGGAACCTCAATGGGAACAAATTGCTGCTGAAATTGTAGAAGATGTAAAAGCTGGGAAGAATGTTGGCTTTATCACTTTAGGGGATCCGATGGTCTATAGTACCTATAGTTACCTCTTGAGATTAATTGGGAATAGCATTGATACCCAAACGATTCCTGGAATTACCTCATTTGGTAGCATGGCTTCTGTCTTGGGGCAACCATTGACCATGGATGAAGAGTCCTTTGCAGTTGTTCCTGCTACAGCAGATGCGGATAAGATTGACCAAGCACTAGCGATTCATGATACAGTTGTGATTATGAAAGTGGCCAATCATTTGGATGTGATTCTTCCCTTGTTGGAGAAGTACGACCTGATTGAAAAAACATTTTTAGTCAGTCATGCCTCTACTGAAAAGCAAAGAATTTTGTACGGAGTATCGGACTTAACAGTCGATGACAAATTGGATTATTTTACAACCCTATTGGTCAAGAAACATCCATTAGGGTAATGAAAAAAGGAGTGATATTATGAAACAACGTAAAAAAATGATAGCAATTGCTCTTTTAGTATTGCTAATCATCTTTAGACCTCAACCTGTATCTGCTATGCACATTATGGAAGGGTATCTCCCTTTGGTATGGTGTATTGTCTGGTTCTTACTATTTTTACCATTCTTCATTTTAGGTTTGATCAAAATTAAGAAGATTATTTCAAAAGATCCAAATTCAAAAACCATGTTGGCCTTATCCGGTGCCTTTATCTTTATCTTATCCTCATTGAAGATCCCTTCAGTAACAGGATCTAGCTCTCACCCAACCGGTGTTGGTTTGGGAACTGCTATGTTTGGGCCATCTGTTATTAGTGTACTAGGAACGATTTGTTTGTTGTTCCAAGCTCTTCTTCTTGCCCACGGTGGGTTGACAACCCTTGGTGCCAATGCTTTTTCAATGGCAGTCGTAGGTCCTTTTGTCGGATTTGCAGTTTATAAATTTAGCCGTTCTTTGAAACTATCTAAACCAGTCTCACTCTTCTTGTGTGCGATGATTGCAGATTTAGCGACTTATGCCACAACTTCCCTTCAACTTGGATTGGTCTTCCCGGATCCAACCACTGGATTTGTGGGTTCAACCATTAAGTTCTTAGGAGTCTTTCTAATTACGCAAATTCCAATTGCCATTGTAGAAGGACTACTTACAGTTATCTTCTATAACTTGATTTCTGAAAATGCGACAGAAAGAGAGGGGCTCTTCCTATGAAAAAACAAAAAAATCTTTTGTTATTAGCTGCCATTGTTGTGATTATTGTCGGTGCTTTCTTATTTGCTCCTAAGGGAGTAGAATATAGTGGTACGGATGATGCTGCAGAAAATGCTATTTCGACCATTCAAAAGGACTATAAACCATGGTTCTCACCTTTGTTTGAACCACCAGGATCAGAAGTTGAAAGCTTGCTCTTTACCCTTCAAGGTAGTATCGGTGCTGGAATTATCTTTTATGTCATCGGTTACCAAAGAGGGAAAAAACATCAAGAAAAATAATTTAGTTTAGTAAGTATTTGTATGGGAGGAAACTATGTTTGTGATTGATCGCTATGCTTATAACAACCGTTGGACTGCAGTTCCAGAACTGCATAAGTTCAGTTTGTATATTTTGTTAATGGTCATTTCTTTCTCTGGTTTCCTCCCCTTACAAATTCTACTAATTGCTATCATGGTCCCCTTGACGTGTTATATTGCTAGACTTCCTATTTTAAAATACTTGAGCTGGTTTCGCTATCCATCTATTTTCATTTTATTAAGTATGGCGACTTTTGTCATTAGCTATGGTGAAAATAGTCATCAGTTTTTAATGGCCATTCCAGTTGGAAGTCATGGCTATTTAGGAGTTTTTCATTCTTCTGCTAAACAAGTTGGACCGATTGTTATGAGAATTTACTGTTCTTTAATTTCAACCTATTTTATGGCTTTAACCATTCCCTTTAACCAGATGATGAAGCTTTGTAAAACCCTTCATTTGCCGGCTATCTTAATGGAATTAATCGTTCTTATGTATCGCTTTATCTTTCTAGTCTTAATCGAATTTTTAACCATTCGAGATACCTTAGATTTGAAGTTTTCATTTGTCAATAAGAAAAAAAGTTATCTTGGCTGGGGAAGATTAGCCAATACCTTGTTTGTGAAATTATTGGCTGACAATCAACGGTTAAATGATGTCTTAACCTTGAAATTTGCGCAAGCCAAAGAACTCGATGAGGAGGAATAAAAATATGTTGAAATTAGAGAATATTACGGTTTTGTTTGATGATTTAAAAGCCTTAGACCATGTGAATATGGAGTTCATGGAAGGTAAAATTACCGGGATCATTGGTACCAATGGTTCAGGGAAATCTACCTTGATGAAGGTGATGACCAAACTGCTTAAACCCCAAGAAGGTAGTGTTTATTTGGATCAGCAGCTCATTCAAGACAAAAAGAAAGATTTATTTTCCTATCGACAAGAAGTCAATATGGTGTTTCAAAATCCGGAACAGCAATTGTTTTATACCATTGCTAAAGATGATATTGGCATGGCACTAGAGAATTTAGGTTACTCCAAAGAGGAGTGTGAGAAACGGGTTCAAGAAGCCATTGAACTGATGGACATCGAAGAGTTGCAGGACCGGCCAGTGCAATACTTGAGTTACGGCCAAAAGAAAAAAGTAGCCATTGCGGGAATGTTAGCGCTCAAACCGCGTTTTCTATTGTTAGACGAGCCGACCGCAGGCCTGGATCCAAAAGGCCGGGACCAAATGGCCATGATTATGAAAAAACTTGTTTCCAATGGAACCAGCATTATTGTTACCAGCCACGACATGGATCTCATGTATGACTGTTGTGACTATGCCTACCTCATCAAAAAAGGCCAGATAATGACCCAAGGGACAAAATATGAAGTGTTCCAGGAAGAAAAGTTGTTGTTGGATGCTGGACTTTCTGTCCCATGGGTTGTCAAACTTCATCAGGCCATCCAAACACCTTTAGTCGAAAATGAAGAGATTCTGTTTGAACAGTTGAAAGAAGGATATCTATGGCAAAATCATTAATGATTCAGGGGACAGCTTCCGATGCAGGTAAAAGTTTAATTGCCGCGGGCTTGTGCCGTATTTTAAAGCAAGATGGCTACACGGTCGTTCCATATTGAAAAAACATTTTTAGTCAGTCATGCCTCTACTGAAAAGCAAAGAATTTTGTACGGAGTGTCGGACTTAACAGTCGATGACAAATTGGATTATTTTACAACCCTATTGGTTAAGAAACATCCATTAGGGTAATGAAAAAGGAGTGATATTATGAAACAACGTAAAAAAATGCTAGCAATTGCTCTTTTAGTATTGCTACTTATCTTTAGACCGCAACCTGTGTCTGCTATGCACATTATGGAAGGCTATCTCCCATTAGTATGGTGTATTGTTTGGTTCTTGCTATTTTTACCATTCTTCATCTTCGGTTTGATCAAAATTAAGAAGATTATTTCAAAAGATCCAAATTCAAAAACCATGTTGGCCTTATCCGGTGCCTTTATCTTTATCTTATCCTCATTGAAGATCCCTTCAGTAACAGGATCTAGCTCTCACCCAACCGGTGTTGGTTTGGGAACTGCTATGTTTGGGCCATCTGTTATTAGTGTACTAGGAACGATTTGTTTGTTGTTCCAAGCTCTTCTTCTTGCCCACGGTGGGTTGACAACCCTTGGTGCCAATGCTTTTTCAATGGCAGTCGTAGGTCCTTTTGTCGGATTTGCAGTTTATAAATTTAGCCGTTCTTTGAAACTATCTAAACCAGTCTCACTCTTCTTGTGTGCGATGATTGCAGATTTAGCGACTTATGCAACAACTTCCCTTCAACTTGGATTGGTCTTCCCGGATCCAACCACTGGATTTGTGGGTTCAACCATTAAGTTCTTAGGAGTCTTTCTAATTACGCAAATTCCAATTGCCATTGTAGAAGGACTACTTACAGTTATCTTCTATAACTTGATTTCTGAAAATGCGACAGAAAGAGAGGGGCTCTTCCTATGAAAAAACAAAAAAATCTTTTGTTATTAGCTGCCATTGTTGTGATTATTGTCGGTGCTTTCTTATTTGCTCCTAAGGGAGTAGAATATAGTGGTACGGATGATGCTGCAGAAAATGCTATTTCGACTATTCAAAAGGACTATAAACCATGGTTCTCACCTTTGTTTGAACCACCAGGATCAGAAGTTGAAAGCTTGCTCTTTACCCTTCAAGGTAGTATCGGTGCTGGAATTATCTTTTATGTCATCGGTTACCAAAGAGGGAAAAAACATCAAGAAAAATAATTTAGTTTAGTAAGTATTTGTATGGGAGGAAACTATGTTTGTGATTGATCGCTATGCTTATAACAACCGTTGGACTGCAGTTCCAGTGTTGCATAAATTTATTTTATATGTTTTATTGATGGTTATCTCGTTCTCTGGTTTCCTTCCTTTACAAATCTTGTTAATAGTTGTAATGGTACCTCTGACTTGCTATATTGCCAAAATTCCAGTTTTTAAATACTTAGGCTGGTTTCGTTACCCATCGATTTTTATCTTATTGAGTATGGCAACCTTTGTTTTCAGCTATGGAGAAAATAGTCAGCAGTTCTTAATGGCCATCCCTGTAGGAAGCCATGGCTATTTTGGTATTTTCCATGCTTCGGCAAAACAAGTGCTTCCTATTATGATGAGAATATACTGTTCTTTAATTTCAAGCTATTTTATGGCTTTAACCATTCCCTTTAATCAAATGATGAAGCTTTTTAAGAGTCTCCATTTGCCAGATATTCTAATGGAATTAATCGTCCTCATGTATCGCTTTATCTTTTTAGTCTTAATCGAATTTTTGACCATTCGCGATACCTTAGATTTGAAATTTTCATTTGTCAATAAGAAAAAAACTTATCTTGCTTGGGGAAGATTAGCCAATACCTTGTTTGTGAAATTATTGGCGGATAATCAGCGCTTAAATGATGTCTTAACCCTGAAATTTGCTCAAGCTAAAGAAATTGATGAAGAGGAATAAAAAATGTTAAAATTAGAGAATATTACAGTTTTATTTGATGATTTGAAAGCTGTGGACCATGTGAATATGGAATTCATGGAAGGAAAGATCACTGGAATTATTGGAACCAATGGTTCAGGGAAATCTACCCTGATGAAGGTCATGACCAAACTGCTCAAGCCCCAAGAAGGCAGTGTGAGTTTGGATAATCAGGTCATTCAAGATAAGAAGAAAGCTTTGTTTGCTTACCGGCAAGAAGTCAATATGGTCTTTCAAAATCCGGAGCAGCAATTGTTTTATACCATTGCCAAAGATGATATTGGCATGGCATTAGAGAATTTAGGATACTCCAAAGAGGAGTGTGAGAAACGGGTTCAAGAAGCCATTGAACTGATGGACATCGAAGAGTTGCAGGATCGACCGGTGCAATATTTGAGTTACGGCCAAAAGAAAAAAGTAGCCATTGCGGGGATGTTAGCTCTCAAACCACGTTTTCTATTGTTAGACGAACCGACTGCTGGATTGGATCCTAAAGGGCGGGACCAAATGGCCATGATTATGAAAAAACTAGTTTCCAATGGAACGAGCATTATTGTTACCAGCCACGACATGGATCTCATGTATGACTGTTGTGACTATGCCTACCTCATCAAGAAAGGCAAGATTATGACTCAAGGGACAAAATATGAAGTGTTCCAGGAGGAAAAGTTGTTGTTGGATGCTGGACTTTCTGTGCCATGGGTTGTCAAACTTCATCAGGCAATCCAGACGCCCCTTGTTGAAAATGAAGAGATTCTATTTGAGCAGTTGAAAGAAGGATACCTATGGCAAAATCGTTAATGATTCAGGGAACAGCTTCAGATGCTGGTAAAAGTTTAATTGCCGCGGGTTTGTGTCGTATTTTAAAACAAGATGGTTACACAGTTGTTCCCTTTAAATCTCAAAATATGGCCTTGAACTCCTTTATCACCAAAAAAGGATTTGAGATGGGGCGAGCACAAGTGGTACAAGCAGAAGCAGCGGGCATCGATCCAGATGTCCGTATGAATCCGGTCTTACTCAAGCCCACTTCGGACCGCAAATCTCAAGTGGTTTTTATGGGGAAAGTCCTAAAAGATATGGATGCAGTAGATTACCATGAATTTAAACAAGAGTTACTGCCTAAAATCAAAGAAGTCTACCAAGAATTGGACCAGGAGTATGATGCCATTATCTTAGAAGGAGCGGGTAGTCCAGCTGAAATCAACTTAAATGAACGCGATATCGTCAATATGGGGATGGCTCGTCTGGTTGATGCTCCGGTCATCTTAGTTGCGGATATTGACAAGGGAGGCGTATTTGCCTCTATTTATGGTACAATCGAATTAATGCCAGAAGAAGACCGCAAACGCATCAAAGGGGTTCTGATCAATAAATTTAGGGGAGATGTTGCCCTCCTTCAATCTGGAATCGATATGATCGAAGAGCTTACCCACGTGCCTGTCCTAGGCGTGGTCCCTTATGCAGATATCGATATTGATAGTGAGGATAGTGTCGCTTTAGGCAGTAAAGGACGCAGCTTTAATCATGACAAAGATCTGGATGTGGCTATTATCACCCTAAAACGCATCTCCAACTTCACAGATTTTCATAGTTTGGAAATTCAACCGGACGTTTCGGTTCGTTATGTCATGCCAGGGGATGCTATTGGAAATCCGGATCTTCTGATTTTGCCTGGAAGTAAGAATACGATTGAAGATATGCAAGTCTTACAAAATGCTGGGATTGTCGAGAAAATCCAGCAGTGTGCTGATCGAGGTATTCGCATTTTTGGCATTTGTGGAGGTTTCCAGTTATTAGGCAAGACGATTTCTGATCCTAATCATGTCGAGTCTGAATTGGATGAAATTGAAGGGCTAGGGCTGCTGGATATCGCAACGCAGATGCAGGGAACAAAACGGACAACTCAAGTACAGGCAGAACACGAAGGTCAAATTCTGGAAGGTTACGAAATCCATATGGGGGAAACAGAGATATCAGATAGCTTGACACCATTTTCTCGTATTATTCTTCAAAATGGTGAGGAAACAAGCAGATATGATGGAGCTGTTTCACCAGACAAACGAATTCAAGGGACCTATCTCCATGGTGTCTTTGATAATTCTCAATGGACTCGCGATTATTTGAATCAAATTCGAATTGAAAAAGGCTTGGAACCCGTAACGGATCAAGTTATGGATCTGAAAGAATTTAAAGATCTACAATATGATAAACTCGCAGCAGTCATTCGTGATTCTGTCGATATGAAGAAGATTTACCAGATTATGAACGGAGAAGAGCTTTAATGAGAATTTACACAAAGTATGGGGATAAAGGTTTTACCCGTCTATATGGCGGTGATCGTGTGTCTAAAACACATATTCGTGTGGAAGCATACGGGACCATGGATGAATTGTGCTCTCAAGTTGGCTACCTAGTATCTGAAATGAAGGAATACAAGGAATTGGATGATATCAGAGAGGAATGTGAAGAGATTCAACAACACTTATTTGATTGTGGAAGCGACCTTGCCACTCCTAGAGAATTAAGACCTTATAAGCAAAAAGAATCCGATATTACCTTCCTAGAAGAAAAAATGGATGCTTATATACACATTCCTGAAAAAATTGATCGTTTCATTATTCCTGGTGGACATCGAATTGCGAGTCTCTTTCATGTGGCTCGTACTATGACACGGCGCTTAGAGAGAAGAATGGTCGCTGTGATTGAAGCAGATGAAACAGTTAACGAGGTTGGACTGATTTATATTAATCGCTTGTCAGATTACTTTTTCGTGGCGGCCCGTTTGGTCAACCACCGTTTAGATGTCAAAGATACAGTCTATAAACGAAGCGCTAAGATTTTTAGAGAAAGAAAAGAGGAGAAATAGCCATGTATCCTGTCATGATGAATATCCAAAATAAACCAGTAGTGGTAATTGGTGGAGGAAAAGTGGCAGCTCGTAAAATTAAGACCTTGTTGTATGAAGGAGCGAAGGTTACAGTCATTAGTCCTAAACTCAATGAAGAAATTCCTAAATCCCAGGTTGAATGGGTTCAAAGAAGCTATCAAACAGGTGATTTGGAGGGAGCTAAACTAGTTTTTGCCTGCACTGATAACCAGGATATCAATAAAAAAGTGATGGAAGAGGCTCACCCTAGTCAGTTCGTGAATAATACAGGGGATAAGAAAAATTCCGACTTTTATAATGTTGCAATTGCATCAAATAATGAATTATCCGTCATGATTTCTACCAATGGTTTATCTCCATCGCGCTCAAAAGAAGTTAGAAAAAAGATCGAACAACTTTTAGATCAATTATAAGAACGAGGTGGATAGAATGTATTTATTATATGTTGGTGTCACACATCGTGTAGCACCCTTATCAGTTTTAGAGCGTGTACATTTTTCTGATGAGGAAAAAATTGCTGCGCTCAAAAAATTAAAAGCAGAAAAAAGTATTCTGGAGGATGTCATCCTTTCAACCTGCAACCGGACAGAGTTGTACTTGGTTGTTGATCAGTTACATACTGGTCGCTATTATTCCAAACACTTTCTAGCGGATTGGTTTCAGATAGATATTGAAGAATTGGAGCCTTATCTTACGTTTAAAGAAGGAAATGAGGCCTTAGAACATTTATTTCGGGTATCTATTGGTTTAGATTCCAAGATAGTTGGTGAAACCCAAGTTCTTGGGCAATTAAAGCAGGCCTTTTTAACTGCACAAGAAACTGGAACTACTGGGATTGTACTTAATCAAGCTTTTCGACAAGCAGTGACCTTTGCAAAAAGGATGCATGATGTCTATCGAATCAATGCCCGCCCCATGTCTATTGGGTTGACTTCTTTACAAATGTTGGATAGGGAAGACCTTGATTATGAAAATACAAAGATCACTGTCATTGGCTTAGGGGAAATTGGCCAATTGGTGACGAAATATGTCTTACAACGTCCTTTTCAGTCTATCCGCTTGGTTAACCGTACCTTATCAAAGGCCAATCCTTATTTAACGGAAGATCGTATTCAGGCCTATTCATGGGATGATTTAGCTGAGGCTGTAAAGGATGCGGATATTATTTTCACAGCCATTAAGTCAGAAGGCTATATCCTCTATCCTGATATGGTAAAAGCAGGAGCTATCGTTTTTGACTTATGTTTGCCTCGGACTTGTCATCCTAATTCTTCTATAACCATTCACAATATTGAAAATATCACCAGTGAATTGCAAGCTTTCTTTGAAGAAAGAAATGAAATTGCAAAGGATATCGAAGCAGAGATCTCCAGTGAACTAGTGAGTTTTGAAGAATGGAAGCAGCAACTGGGCATTATACCTCTGATTCAAGAAATTCGAGAAAAAGCCATTCAGGCTCAAGAATCGGCTATGGAGAGTTTGTTGCGCAAACTACCAGATCTCACCGAACGGGAAAAGAAACAAATTTCCAAGCATATGAAGAGCATCATTAATCAGATCCTGAAGGAACCTTTATTGCAATTAAAAGAAATGTCTGTTGGCGAAAATTCAGAGTATGATATTGCCTTGATTGCAAAAATCTTCGATCTTCATAGTGGAAAGGGAGTAAACCATGAGAAGCATTAAAGTTGGAACAAGAAAAAGCCAGTTAGCCATGACCCAGACCAAAATGGTGGTAGAGCGCTTAAAAGAATGCCATCCTGAGGTTGACTTTGAATTGGTCCCTTATAAAACTCAGGGAGATCGTTTAGTACACGTATCTCTTCAAACCATTGGGGGAAAAGGCGTTTTTGTAAAGGAAATTGAACAAGCTCTCTTGAATAAAGACATTGATATAGCGATCCATAGTTTAAAAGATGTTCCTTCTATTCTTGTGGATGGCTGTACCATTGGAGCTATACCGGAGAGAGAAGATGTCAGAGACTGTCTGATTTTTAGAGAAGAAGGGATGACCTTGGCCACTCTTCCTCAAGGAGCCGTTGTAGGGACCAGTAGTATTCGTCGTCAGGTGCAACTACAAAGTTTAAGAAATGATCTTCAATTCAAACCCTTACGTGGAAATATTGATTCTAGAATTCGAAAATTACAAGAAGGTGAATGTGATGCCATCGTGCTAGCTGCTGCTGGCCTAAAACGGATCGGGTATTTGGATCAGTCACCTTCTTTGAATTTAGAATTTTTAGATCCTCAGACATTTATTCCTGCAGTTTCGCAAGGGGCATTAGCCGTTGAATGTCGGGAAGATGATGAGGAAGTTCTGGAAATATTGGCTTCTATCCATGATAAAGAAGTAGAAAACTGCATCCAATTGGAAAGAAGTTTCTTAAGCTTGATGAATGCGGATTGTACCTTCCCAGTAGGAGCACATGCTCAATATATCGATGGTCACTATCACTTAGAGACTATGTTGGCGGATGCCAAAGATCGTTGCCTTTATGTAGCTCTTACGTCTAAGGATGGTAGCGATCTTCCCAAACTGGCTTTGGAGCAATTAATGGAAAAAGGAGCCTTAACGGATAAATGGTGGGAAGCTTAATTATTTTTACAAGAGAACAAGAGCCCTCTGTCGAATTACAGACTTTACTGGACCAGAACCAAGTCAGATGGATGCATGCACCATTGATTTGCACGCAAGGCAATCCGATTCCACCAATGCTGGATGACAAACTGGACAAAGCTGATTGGGTCTTCTTTACCAGTGCCAATACCGTCAAATTATTTCTTCCCTATTTGAAACCTGATCTAAAGATTGCGTCGATTGGAAGCCAGACTAGTAAGCTATTAAAAGAACATGATATTGATGTCACTTTTGAGTCTAGTAGCCAGTATGGAGTTGATTTTATCAAGGAGTGGGCAAGTCGATACGGGTATCATCAAGCTATTTTGTTCCCACACAGTGATCTTGCTAATCCAACCTATCCAAAAATGTTACAAGAATTGGGGCATGATGTTTATGCTTGGCCCCTCTATCAAACTGTTGCCAATCAAGAGGGAATCGCTAAAATAAGAGAGCTTCTATCCTTAAAAGAACCATGTGTATGGACCTTTGCTAGTCCATCAGCCTGGGATGTTTTTTATCAAGAAGGGCTTTCTTTGCCAAAACATCACCAAATTGGTGTTATTGGAGAGACTACAGCAAAAGCTGTTTTAGATTGTGGTGTTTCCGTAAACTATATTCCTTCAAGTCCATCAATGGTGAAATTGGTTGAGCTGATCATAAAGGAGATTAAAGAACATGAATTTTAAAAGACATCGTAGACTAAGAAAAAATCCTCTCATGAGAGATTTGGTAAGAGAAACGACTCTCAGTGTCAATGACTTTATTCAACCACTCTTTGTAAAGGAGAATCTAGAGCAAAAAGAAGAAGTGGCCTCCATGCCAGGAGTCTATCAATTTGCCTTAGCAGATCTTCTAGAAGAAGTCGAATCCTGTGTACAACTCGGGATCAAATCCTTTATTATATTTGGGATTCCAGCTGTAAAGGATGAAGTTGGTTCAGAGGCCTCTAACCCAGATGGGATTGTTCAAAAAGCTCTTCGCTTGATTAAGCAACACTATCCAGATTTAATTCTCATAGCAGATACCTGTCTATGCGAATTTACAAGTCACGGACATTGTGGCATTCTAGATGGTGAAACGGTTGTAAACGATCTTTCTTTGGAACGCTTAGTCCAAGTAGCGATTAGTCAAGCTGAAGCGGGAGCAGATATCATTGCACCGTCTAATGCCATGGATGGATATGTTGCAGCGATTCGAGAAGGCTTAGACAAGTCTGGCTTTGACATGGTACCGATTATGTCTTATTCGGTTAAATTTGCTTCTAGTTTTTATGGACCATTTCGTGATGCTGGTGAGAGTGCTCCGGCATTTGGTGATAGAAAAACCTATCAGATGGATCCAGCAAACCGTTTAGAAGCTCTGCGGGAGGCTCAAAGTGATGAAGAAGAAGGAGCAGATTTCCTAATGGTAAAACCAGCTCTTGCCTTCTTAGATGTCTTAAGAGATTTACGAAATCAAAGCAATCTTCCACTTGTGGCATACAATGTCAGTGGGGAATACAGTATGGTGAAGGCTGCTGCTGCCCAAGGTTGGATTGATGAGAGAGCAGTGGTCCTGGAAAGTATCATCGGAATGAAGCGAGCAGGAGCGGATTTAATCATATCTTATTTTGCCAAGGATGTAGCAGGATATTTGAAAGGCTAGGTTGAAAAATGAAACGAACACAATCAAATGATTACTTCAAGGAAGCAGAATCCATTTTCCCAGGTGGTGTCAATAGCCCTGTACGAGCTTTTAAGGCAGTCGGTGGCAATCCTCTCTTTATAGACCATGCTCAAGGATCTTATCTCTATGATGTAGATGGGAATCAATTTGTGGATTACGTGCTCTCTTGGGGACCAATGATTTTAGGACATGCTCCAAAAGATGTTCTTGAAAAAGTACAAGATGCCCTATGGGAAGGAACCAGTTATGGTGCACCGAGTCCACGTGAAATCAAACTAGGCAAGCTTATTAAAGAACGTCTCCCTTTTGTAGAGAGAATTCGAATGGTCAATTCTGGTACAGAGGCAACCATGAGTGCCATCCGTTTAGCGCGTGGGATTACCAAAAGACCAAAGGTAGTGAAATTTATTGGTTGCTACCATGGTCATAGTGATTCTTTCTTGGTTCAAGCTGGCTCTGGTGTAGCAAGCTTTGGAATTGCAGATTCAGCGGGTGTCATACCTGAGGTGGCGCGTGAGACGATTGCCCTTCCTTATAACGATTTAGATGCATTGCGAACTTGTTTTGAAGAGCATGGTCATGAAATCGCTTGTGTCATTGTAGAAGCTATTGCAGGAAACATGGGCTTGATTCCAGGACATAAAGAATTCATTGAAGAGATTCGCCGTCTAACAACAGAAGCTGGCTCTCTCTTCATTATTGATGAAGTCATGACTGGTTTTCGTGCACATTATCAAGGGGCAGTAGGCTTGTATAAAGTTGACCCTGATTTGATATGTTTGGGGAAAGTCATCGGAGGTGGTTTCCCAGTGGCCGCTTTTGGTGGTAAGGCTCAATACATGAATCAAATCGCTCCTTTAGGAGATATTTATCAAGCTGGAACCTTATCAGGGAATCCGATCGCCATGGCAGCTGGTTATGAAAACTTACGCCTATTGACCAAGGAAGTCTTTGATCACACGGTCGAAAAGACTGCTTATCTCTGTCAGGGCATCCGCAATTTAGCCGAAAAACATGGGGTAGCTCTTCAAGTGGTTTCTGTTGGAACCATGTTTGGATTTTTCTTCTCAGAAAAACCAGTATTGAATTTTGAGGATTCTAAACAAGCAGACCATCAACTTTTTGCCAAGGCACATGGGCTACTTTTGCAAGAAGGGGTTTATATTGCTCCATCTCAATATGAAAGCAACTTCTTATCAAGTGCTCATTCTTATGAGGATCTAGACCGCACCTTAGCTGCTTTTGATAAAGCCTTTAGCCAGTTATAATGAGAGGAAAAATATGGGGAAGATTGTTTTAGTCACAGGTGGTGCTCGTAGTGGTAAATCCTCCTTTGCTGAATCCAAACTTTTGCAGAAGGAAGGGGTTTGTTACATTGCAACTGGTCTCGTGATGAAAGAGGATCCAGAATGGCAGGAGCGGGTCAAGCTCCATCAAGAAAGACGACCACAAAGCTGGGATACGCTCGAGCAATACCGGGACTTAGCGACTTGGATTGAACAAGATGATCATGGCGATTACTTATTAGACTGTGCGACCATGTTAACCACCAATCGACTTTTTGATTTGGTTAATGAGTGGTATCCCGATAAAGGTTACTTATCGGACGAGCAGTTCTTAAGTAAAGCCGAACAAGCCCGTATATTGGCAGCTATGGAAGCCGAGTGGTCTCAGATACTTTCTGCCATGAAAGAGCGCCAAGCTACTTTTTGGATTGTCACCAATGAAGTTGGTCTCGGTATTGTTCCGGACACGCGTCTAGGACGTTACTTTAGAGATCTTCAAGGTCGGGTCAATCAATTGATTGCAAAGGAGGCAAGTGAAGTCTACTTGGTTATTTGTGGACTGGCACAGCAGTTAAAATGATTTCAGCACTGATTATCTATACACAATTTTTTAGTCGGATTGTGATTCCAAAAGCGGTTGATCTCTCCTATGTTCGAAAAGGAGTTCCCATTTTAACGCTCTTTGGTCTCTTATTAGGGCTCATTTCCTCCTTATTTTTTGTTCTGACATCTTTGGTACTTCCTGACACCATTGCCTGGATTTTAACCTTGTTCTTTGATGTACTTTTAACGGGAGGCTTCCATTTAGACGGCCTTGCAGATACAGCTGATGGCTTATTCTCTTCTCGTTCCAAGGAACGGATGTTGGAAATCATGAAAGACAGCCGTATCGGTAGTAATGGTGTCTTGGCCTTAATTTTCTATTACGGCCTAATGATCGCGATGGGACCATATCTTCCCCAGCCTAAGTGGCTGATTGTCGCTTCTTTATCGATGATTGGGAAGGTTGGGCTGACCATTCAGCTCTACAAGATGCGCTATGCAAGAGAATCTGGTGGCTCTGGAAACTTCTTTTCCGGAACCAAGACCAGTTCCATCCTCATAGCTCAGATTGTCCCACTGGCTGTTCTTATTGCTGGCTTTTGGCTCAAAGGGCTCCTTGCTTATAGTTTGGTCATTCTTGGTACTCTAGCCTTTCGCTGGTTCGTTTATCAAAAGATTGATGGCGAGACAGGGGATACCTTAGGAGCATCAGTAGAAGTAGCCCAGATAATATTTTTGATAGGAATGATCATATGACAGTAAAAAAGTGGTACCTGATTCGCCATGGAGAAACAGACTTTAATAAAAAACGGTTTTTCTATGGAAAAGCGGATGTCTCAATCAACGAGACGGGAAAAGAACAAGCTGCCCTCCTTCATCAATTGATGAAAGGAAGAAGCATTTCTCGAGTTTATACTAGTCAGCTCAAAAGAACGCAAGAAACAGCTGCCATCATTTTCCCAGATCAGAATCCCACGGCTTATAAAGCCTTGAACGAAAGAGATTTCGGCTTATGGGAGGGAAGGACAGCCAATGAAATTCAAGCGGCCTTTCCCTTGGTTTGGGAAGAATGGCTGGAAAACCCCTTTGAGGTGACGCCCTCTAAGGCTGAACCTTTTCAAAAATTTAAAGAACGAGTCTGGTCGATTACCCAGGAGATTCGCGAAACAGCGGACCCTGAAATCGTAATTGTAGGGCACTTAGGAGTCTTACGACTGATTTACCAGTTTTTAGTTAATACGGAAGCTGATTTCTGGTCGATCGATATCCCACAAGGAACGGCCTTGTTATTAGAGGACAATGATCCTTGGGAAGAAAGACTCATCAAACAAGAAGATGACTTGAACCATTTACAGGACAAGTGATCAGAACACAAAATGATATAGAAAGTAAGACAGTTATTGGGAGAGTACTTCTCTACGTTTTATTTTCTTGCCAATTAAACTATATTAACAGGATGAAGATACAAATGAAAAAATGGAAATTACTTTTAGGAACAGCTTTAGTAAGCGTCGCTCTTCTTGGTTGTGCAAAAACGAAAAAACCTTCCTCACCTGAGGAAGCAAAAAAAGCTCAAACCGTCACCATTGGGTATACCCAGTTTCCAACCAATATTGATCCAGCAGATGAGTACAATGGCTGGTTTACTGTTCGTTACGGAGTTGGTGAAACCTTATTTAAAATGGATGATCAGTTGAAACCACAACCTTGGCTAGCTGAAAAAATTGAACAACCCTCTCAATTGGAGTGGAAAATTACCCTTCGCAATGATGTCACTTTCCAAAATGGGGAAAAAATGACAGGGGCGAAGGTAGAGGCCTCTCTAAAACGACTCATTGAAAAGAGTAAACGTGCGGCAGATGACCTTGGAATTGAGAGCATTCATTCGGATGGTCAAACCGTCACTATTAAAACAAAATTAGAACAGCCGATCATGAAGAATCTATTAGCAGAGCCTTATTCTGTTATTGTAGACGTAGATGGGAAAGCTGCCTCTGACAAATCTCAAGTAGGAACAGGTCCGTTTCTTATTAAGACCTATACTCCAGAAACAGGAGCTACTTTAGAGGCCTATGAAAACTATTGGGGTGGTAAAGCTAAGGTGGCACAGGTTCAGATTAAATATTTCTCTGATCCGACAGCCATTTCTGCTGCCCTTCAATCTAAAGAAGTTGATGCTGTTTATGGGCTCCCATATGCGAATCTAGCAAGCTTTAAAAAAGACAGCCAGTATAAAATTTCTGAAAAAGAAGGTGGCCGTTACTTAAGCTATGTCTACAACTTTGAAAATCCTTATGTAGCTGATGATCAGTTCCGTCAAGCTTTGGATACCTTGGTCGACAAGAAAACCTATACAGAATCCCTCTTTAAAGGTGCTGCCGTTCCAGCTACTGGACCGCTCCCTTCTAGCTCCGATTTTGCGTTAGATAAAAGTGTTCATGAGTTCAATGTAGAAAAAGCTAAGAAACTGTTAGATGAGGCTGGCTACAAGGATACCGATGGAGATGGCTACCGTGAAAAAGATGGAAAGAAAGTCACGATTGAGTTGCTCTCCTTTACTCGTTTACCAGAAATGCCGTTAGCCATTGAAGCTTCTCAACAACAATTAAAAGAGGTTGGCATTGAAGCGAAGATTCGTAAGGTGGAAGTGAGTGCTGTCGCAACGGAGAAAGATTATGCCTTCACGCCTTATGCTGTAGTAGCTGCTCCGATTGGCGATCCATATGCTTACTTTAACTCAGCTGTCAAAACTGGGGGTGTAGGAAATATCGGTCATTATAGCAATGCGGAAGCTGATCAGAAGATCGAAGCACTAGCAACTGAGACCGATCAGAAAAAACGGATCCAATTAAGCAAGGACATTCAAGCCCTTATGGATAAGGATCATGGTTATACAATCATTGGATTTTATAAAGTTGCCATCGTTATGGACAAATCCATCTCTCATTTAGAATCCCATCCAACAGATTATTACCATGTAACAAATAAACTCTCGAAGGAGTAAAGCTATGTTGCAACTGACGAATGTCACGGTTTCTTCCCCGTCCAAGGTTATTTTAGATCAACTTTCTCTAACCGTTTCGGCAGGTGAAGCAGTCGGAATCGTCGGAGAAAGTGGCAGTGGCAAAACAACGATTTTAAAATTGCTTTTGGGTCTTCCCTTGAATGACTTAGTCTTTACCCAAGGCAGGATTTCTTATAGGGATCAGGCCATCAGCCCACAAAAGAAGCGGGTTTCTTATCCCTTTGTAGGGACAGAACTGGCCTGGGTGACCCAGCAGTCCAGTCTAGGTTTTAACAACAACCGTAAAATCAAGGATCATTACGAGGACCTCGTCAAGAGTCATCGCTCTCAAGTAGAAAAGATGAGATCTTTAGAGGAATGCCTCCAGATGGTTGGCTTAGATCCAGCACAGGTACCATCAAAGTATCCTTTTGAACTCAGTGGAGGTATGATGCAACGAGTGGCCATTGCTTTGGCCTTAGCCACTCATCCTAAATTGCTCTTGGCAGATGAGCCGACCAGTGCCCTGGATGTTCTCTCCAAGGAATCGTTTATTCAAACCTTGATTCAATTGCTAAGGACCGAAGAATCCAGCCTCTTATTTGTCACTCATGATATGAGTGTCGCTAAAAAGTTGGCAGATAGGATCTTGGTTATGAAGGAGGGGAGGATTGTGGAAGAAGGAAGACGCGACCAAATTTTCCAAAATCCGCAACATCCCTACACCCAGAAATTACTAAGGGCTATTCCCAAACTAAAATTGTAGCAGGAGTCACCAAATGACCTATTTACTCGAATGTAAAGATCTCACTCATCATTATCAAGATCCACTTCATCATCAGGCTGGTGTTTTTGATGTGTCCTTTACTCTAAATAAGGGTCATCGGCTTGGTTTGGTCGGAGAATCTGGTTCGGGTAAAAGTACCATTGCCAAAATTCTGAGTCGACTCCTGGATGTGCAAGAGGGAAGGATTCAGTTTCTGGGGCAATCGCTGACAAGTTTTACTGACCTTGAGTTTTACAAAAAGGTCCAGTACATCTCTCAACAGCCTCAAGAAGCCTTTCATCCCAAAAGGACCTTACAAGCAAGTTTAGAAGAGGTTTGCCAGAATTTTAAGATTTGTAAGACTAAGAAGGAGATGGAAGAGAAGATTCACCAACTCCTGGAAAGGGTTGGCTTGGATCCTGTCCTGGCCCAGCAATTTCCCCACCAATTAAGTGGTGGAGAATGTCAACGGATGGCCATTGCCAGGGCTCTCTTGGTCCAACCTGACTTATTAATTTGTGATGAGATCACCAGTGCCTTAGACGTGACCGTCCAAGAGGGAGTGATGGAACTCTTAGAAGAGATTCAGAATAGCTCCCAAACATCTTTTCTCTTTATTTCACACGATATTGCGCTGGTCAGCCAATTTTGTGATGAAATCATGGTACTAAAAGATGGAAAAATTCAAGAGAATGGGGTGATGTCAGACGTTTTGCGAAATCCTCAGTCGGACTACACCAAACTGTTGATGAAACCTTATCAGGAAGAAGGAAGGGAGCCATGACAAGATATTTCATCAAATTACTATTTCAAATGGTTTTGATCCTGCTCTGTGTTAGTTTTCTTTCTTTCTTGTTAGTGTATCTGGCTAAAGGGGACCCTGCAAAAAGTATCTTAAATGCGCAAGGAATTCCTTATACCAAAGAACTACTAGAGATAAAACGAGCTGAGATGGGCTTAAACGATAGTTTTATTTTGCAATATCTGAGATGGTTAGGAAACATCCTCCAGGGAAATTTTGGGATCAGCTATCGTACAGGAGCCCCAGTTTGGGATCAATTGGTCTTTTACTTTCCAAATACGATCTATCTAGGGATCCACATCTTGCTGGCAACCCTTGCCATATCCCTTCCTCTCTCGATTTATGCAGCCTATCATGTCGGTAGTCGACTGGATCGATTGATAATGACGGTCTGCGCATTTTTAAATGCCATTCCTAGTTTTGTCATTGGAATTCTCTTGATGCTTGTCTTTTCAGTCAAGCTTGGCTGGTTTCCTATTCAGTCAACCGCAAATGAATGGGGCTTAATTTTACCGATTTCTACCATGGCGCTGACCATGTCTACACGCTATATTCCTCAATTGAGAACGGCTATCATTGATGAGCTGCAGTCGCCAGCAGTAGAAGGCGCAAGAGGACGTGGCATACCGGAAGGTCGCATTCTTTTTAAGGATGTCTTGTATAATACCCTTCCCTTTTTGTTGACATTGGTGAGTTTGTCACTGGGTTCTCTGTTAGGAGGTGTTGCCATTATAGAGTATTTATTCTCTTGGCCAGGCATCGGAAAAATGCTGATTGCAGTTGTGGTCAATCGGGATTATCCTCTGGTCCAAGGAGCTGTTCTGGTGATTACACTTGGGGTATTGCTGGTCAATTTTACCACCCAAGCCTTGATCACATGGCTAAACCCTAAGGCCCGTCTTTCGCAACCAAACCCCTTCCTTCTTTTTAAGAAACAGGCTAGTTCTAAAGGAATTGGAGGCTAAGCGATGAAAAAAGTTAGTAACCGCAACCTCTATCTCTTGGCTGGATGCCTTCTCTTGGTCCTTTTGATTTCTTGTCTGTCTCCCTTCTTTTTAGGAGACAGCATCACCAAGGTCCATTTAGAGAATGCCCTCCAAGCACCGAATAGCCAAGAGTGGTTTGGGACAGATGCCGTGGGCCGCTCTGTATTTGCTCGAACCCTGAGTGGTGGGATACAAACCATTGTGCCTGCAGTTGGGATCCTCCTCTTGGTTACCCTAGTTGGTTCCTTTATTGGAGTGACCAGTGCCTTGATAGGTGGAAAGTTTGATCGAGCTGTTTTCTTGTTCATTACGGCTTTTCAGTCCTTGCCATCCATCGTCTTAGTGATTGCTATTGTGAGCCTGCTAGGAGTGGGCTTGCAACAAACAGTCATAGCGATTGGCTTAACGGCTTGGACCAAGTATGCCTATATCATGCGGTCGCTGACCCTGCGTTTAAAAAATGATTTCTATGTTCAGTCAGCAAAAATGTACGGAAATAACTTTTGGAAGACCATCAAACATTACTATGTTCCTAGTCTCTTTCCACAAATTGTCACCACCATGATCTTTAATGTTTCAACCATCATCATGGAGATTGCTGGCCTTAGTTTTGTTGGACTAGGCGCGCAAGCTCCGTCTCCAGAATGGGGAGCCATGATGAATGATGGTCGTACCTATATCCAGGAAGCTCCCTGGATTGTCGCTTTCCCTTGCATCTTCTTAATTGGGATCATTTTATTGGTTACAAAATTTGGAGATGCTCTACAAACTTATGTGAATCAAAAATATTAATCATGAGGTTTATCTAATGAAAAATTTTTGGAAATTAGCTGTTACTAGTTTAGCAGTTTTGTGTTTAGCTGCCTGCCAGCAAAATGGTAAGTCTTCAGACAGCAGCGCTGAGAAAGATAAGATTACCCTCGCCTGGGGAGAAGACTTTGGAGATGTCAATCCTCACGTATATAATCCAGATCAATTTATTATTCAAGATTTGGTGTATGAAGGTCTTGTCCGTTACGGAGACAATGGGAAAATTGAGCCTGCCTTAGCAGAGAGCTGGAAGGTTAGTGACGATGGGAAAACCTATACCTTCAACTTGAGAAAAGCCAAATTCTCAGATGGCTCTGATTTCAACGCAGCTAATGTGAAGCGGAATTTCGATACGATTTTCTCAAAAGAAAACAAAGGAAACCATGAATGGTTTAACTTCACCAATGTATTGGATAGTTACAAAGTTGTTGATGATCATACCTTTGAAATTACCCTTAAAGAACCATACAGTGCCACACTTTACGATCTTTCTATGATTCGTCCAATTCGTTTCTTAGCAGATGCCAGCTTCCCGGATGGTGATGATACAACTAAGAATAAAATCAAATCCTCTATTGGTACTGGTCAATGGGTGGTCAAAGATAAAAAATCTAACGAGTACATCACTTTTGCACGTAATGAAAACTACTGGGGTGAAAAACCAAAACTGAAAGAAGTAACCATTAAGATAATTCCAGATGCCCAAACACGTGCTTTAGAATTTGAATCTGGTAAAGTAGATTTGCTTTATGGAAATGGTGTTATTGGTTTAAATACCTTCGCTCAATACAAGAAAGATAAGAAATATACAACGGATGTTTCGCAACCAATGTCTACTCGCTTGTTGCTCTTGAATGCCAAACAAGAAGTCTTCCAAGATAAGAATGTTCGTAAAGCTATTAACCATGCCATTAACAAAAAAGAAATTGCAGAGAAATTATTCATGGGGGCAGAAACTCCTGCCGATACCATCTTCTCTAAATCAACTCCTCACTCAGATGCTGGCTTAAAACCATATACATTTGACGAAAAAGAAGCAGAAAAAATGTTGGATGCTGCTGGTTGGAAGAAGGGATCTGATGGAATCCGTGCCAAAGATGGCAAGAAGATGGAATTGAATTTCCCTTACATTTCGACAAAAGCAACGGATAAAGATCTTGCAGAGTATTTCCAAGGCGAATTGAAGAAAATTGGTGTCGAAGTGAAATTGACGGCCATGGAAGAAGACGATTATTGGGCAAATGCGAAAACAGGAAACTTTGATATGATGCTTACCTTCTCTTGGGGAGCTCCATGGGACCCTCACGCATGGATGACAGCATTGACAGCTGAGTCTGCACATGGTCACCCAGAAAATGTTTCTCTTGAAGCCCTTCCAATTAAGAAAGAATTGGATGAAACCATCAAACAAACCTTGACAGAAGCTGATGAAGATAAAGTAGATGCTGGCTATAAGAAAGCTTTGACCTTGCTCCATGAGGAAGCGGTTTATATCCCATTGACTTATCAGTCAGTGATCTCTGTTTATCGTACAGGTGAGTTGAAAAATGTTCGTTTTGCTCCAGAAGAAAATGCCATTCCAGTTCGCTATATCGAAAAAGTGAACAAATAAGGACAAGGTCTTGAATGAAGTAGACAATGTGGCCTCCATCAAAGTGACTTTCCTTTTATTTTGATATGGGACTCCGCTTTAGAGGATCAATGTTGATCTTTTAAAGCGGATCACATTGTTTTAGGAACTAAGTTTTATATGATATGAAAGCTATTTTTAAAAAAATTATTAGTTTTATAAGTGGTTTACTTGTTATCTCTATTATCACCTTTATCCTTACAAAATTTACATCGCAGGATCCAGCAGAGAATTATCTGCGAATTCGGCATTTGCCAATCACTCCAGCGGCTCTTGAAAATGCAAGAACCTATTTGGGTTTGGATAAATCCTGGATTGAACAATATTTATCCTGGTTCGTAAAAGTTCTTCACCTAGACTTTGGAACCTCTTATTTACTGAAGGTATCCGTTGTCAGTTTAATTGCTAGTCGTTTCCTATCCACTTTTTATTTAGGACTGACTTCCTTTATTCTTATCATTGTCGTTTCTATTCCCATTGGGGTTATCAGTGGCTTGAAGACCGATTCCTTCTTTG
Organism: Streptococcus parasanguinis; assembly: GCF_031582885.1. Classification (NCBI taxonomy): domain Bacteria; kingdom Bacillati; phylum Bacillota; class Bacilli; order Lactobacillales; family Streptococcaceae; genus Streptococcus; species Streptococcus parasanguinis. The sequence goes on along the minus strand of NZ_CP133988.1, from coordinate 1,620,312 downwards.
ACAAATGCATGCGGTTCATTGGCTTTAGCTCGGTATCCATGCCTGCTTTTTGGCTCGGTTACATGTTGATTTTTATTTTTTCCGTAAAATTAGGCTGGTTGCCTGTATCTGGTAAAAATGAACCTCTCAGTATCGTCTTACCGAGTATCACCTTAAGCTTTTCACTGATTGGCCAATATATTGCCTTAGTGCGGAAAGCCGTATCGACCCAGTTGGAGAGTCCACATGTTGAAAATGCACGCATGAGAGGGGTTAAACTACGTTATCTATTACCCCATCATATTCTTCGAAATGCCTTACCTGCGATTGCGACTGGATTAAGTCTGACATTTGTTTATTTAATGACAGGATCTTTGATTGTTGAAGAAGTGTTCTCCTGGAATGGATTAGGAAGTTTGTTTGTAGAGGCGATTCGTTCGATTGATACACCTTTAATTCAAGGATGTATGATGTTATTTGGCTTATTATTCTTATTAAACAATGGCATGACGCAAGCGGTCAACCACTGGATTGACCCACGAGTAAGGAAGAGAGGTAATGGATCATGAAAAAAAGTGTGATGTTTTCCATTTTCATATTAGGTCTATTGATTTTCCTTGCTTTGTTTGCCTCCTTTATAGCGCCTTATGATCCGCAATATGTAGATGTTTCTAATAAGCTCTTAAGTCCAAGTCCCCAACATATTTTAGGGACAGATCAATTGGGTAGAGATGTTTTTTCGAGACTCTTATATGGTGCGCGTTATTCCCTATTCTTAGCTGTCGCAATTAGTGTCTTAGAAGTAGTGACCGGCTTTATCGTAGGTTTGGTTGTAGGTTGGTATCAAGGAAAAATGGAAGGTGCCTTTCTTTGGCTGACCAATGTCTTGATGGCCTTTCCGAGTTTTCTTCTTTCACTTGCTACTGTTGGAATCCTAGGACAAGGAATGAGCAATATGATCATTGCCATTGTCATTATCGAATGGATCTACTATGCAAGGATTGTGACAAATTTGGTCATTTCTACCAAACAAGAGCCCTATGTCATTAGTTCTCAGATCATGGGAATGGGTTCCATTCACATTCTTAAAAAGCATATTTTGCCCTTTATCTACAAGCCCGTACTGGTGATTCTTCTCATGAACATCGGGAATATCATTCTGATGATTTCTGGTTTTTCTTTCTTAGGAATTGGAGTCCAACCCAATGTTTCAGAGTGGGGCTTAATGTTGCATGATGCGCGGGCCTACTTCCGAGTGGCGCCTTGGATGATGATCGCACCAGGCTTAGCTATCTTTTTAACCGTCATTTCCTTTAACCTATTTGGTGAATATATCGAAGAGAAAGGAGAGAAGAATGGAATCATTCATTATTAAAGATCTTTCTCTTGTCGATCAGGAGGAGTCTCGTCTGGATCGGGTGTCTTTCACCCATCCCCTAGGGGAATCCCTGCTAGTGGTGGGAGAAAGTGGATCTGGAAAAACGCTACTGACCAAGGCTTTAATAGGGATTATCCCTCGGAACATGAAACAGACCGGATCGATTCATTATGGGGATCTCCATCTAGATTCTTTTTCAGACAAAGAATGGAACGCCTTTAGAGGGCAGAAGATCGCCTATTTGGTTCAAAATCCTATGTCCATGTTTAATCCCTTTCAAACGATTTGGACGCATTTCTATGAGACCATAAAAAGTCACTCAACTCTTTCCAAAAGTGAATGCCGCAAGAAAGCTCTTGAGGTTCTAGAAAAGGTTCGGATCGCAAATCCAGAATCGGTTCTCCAGCAATACTCCTTTGAACTAAGTGGAGGCATGCTCCAACGGATTATGTTAGGCATTATCTTATGTCTCGATCCAGAAACGATTATACTGGACGAACCAACCTCAGCGGTTGATCGTGTGAACCGTGAGATGATCCTAAGCTTGATCAAAGACTTACTGGCTCAGCATAAGACGGTTATTACCGTTACCCATGACTATTATTTGGCGAGGGAACTCGGGGGCAATATGTTGGTCTTGGAGAATGGAAAAGTCGTTGAATTTGGAAAAACCGAGGATCTATTGACAGCTCCAAAAGAAAGTTATACCAAGGAATTATTCTTAGAACAAGATTTGAAGCAGGTGATCAGAAATAATGCTGGAATGTAAAGATATTACGGTCAACTATCAAGGTAAAACTGTATTAGACCATTGCAATCTATCCATCAAAAAAGGTGAAATTGTTGGAATTATGGGAGAAAGTGGGAGTGGCAAGTCCACCCTGGCACGTGTTATCTTAGGAATTGAAAAGCCAAGTCAAGGACAAGTTCTCTTAGATGGCAAGACCTATTCCATCAAAGAGGACGGCGTCCGCATCTTGGTCGTTTTCCAAGATTCCTTTCACGCAGTCAATCCACGATTTACTGTGAGAGAAATCTTACTAGAAGCTCTTCCCAAAGATTTTCCGATGGACCAGGTCGACACTGTTTTAAAAGAGGTAGGTCTACCATCAGAAGTACTAGAAAAAAGAGCAAGAGAATTAAGTGGTGGCCAGTTGCAAAGAGTTTGCATTGCCAGAACCTTGCTCCTAAACCCAGATGTCATTATTTTTGATGAATCTCTTAGTGGTTTGGATCCCAAAACCCAGGTTCAGATTTTACAATTGCTTTATAAGATTCATGGTAAGTATCAGAATACCTTTATCTTCATCGCCCACGATGAGCAATTGTGCCAGGCTATTTGTGATCGCATCCTGATCTTAGAAAATGGTCAATTTAACCGTGAAATTCAGGACGTAGCGGAAGCTACCTGATGTTTCGGAACAAGAAGTAGTAAAAAGGAGATAAGTGTGAAACAAACATTTGAAACACGTAAATTATATTTTGGATTTCCTGTGTTTTTCTTAGGATACAAGGATGATGCGCATGGCTATAATATTTCGACCTCTAGTTCAACTTACACTCTCGGTAGTATGATGGTGGTTGCTATGAGAACCAAAGGAAATGCCGTCACAGAAATTAAAAAACACGGATCGTTCACCGTGAATATCCCTACAGAGGAGCTCTTAACAGAAGTTGAAATTGCTGGTTTCAATAGCCGCAAGGACAAGTTTGCTCTTACAGGTCTAGACTATACAATTGGGGAAACTGTAGACGCTCCAATGGTAACGGCTTGTCCAGTTTCCATTGAATGCCAAGTTGTTGAATTTGTAGAATGTGGAGCATTGACCAATATTATCGCTCGTGTAACCCGTCGTGAAGTAGAAGAAGACTTGATTGACGAAGATGGTACCTTCAAGAGCGATACTTTCTCACCGATCAGCTATATTGGAGATGGAGCTGGCCGTTATTATAGAAACTATAAAGATGGTGGTGTTCAAATGGGAAGCATCATCAAGAAAATCAGAGAAAATGAAGAATAGCAGAAAAAGGCTAGGTTACCCCTTAGCCTTTTTACTTTCCAAGCGCCACCTTTCGAAGAAGGGCTTTGCGTTTTCGTTCCTCTACCATGCTTAGAAACTTTTGGTAGGCTTTTTCTAGGTCAGCTTGGTATCCTTGTGGAACATTGAATTCCATCTGATCCAGAAAGACAGGAGCACTGGCCCCTTTATAAATTTCACCTTGAAAGAAGTAGTGCTTGCTGACAATGTCGATAGAAAGTTGAGAAGAGCGCCAGCGTCTTTTGCGGCGTGTGTTTAGGTTTCCATCGAAGTTTTAGCTGCTGATCCCGCAAGTACCAGCCCATGATCTCAAGGCTAGCTCTTTGACCAGTTTTGGGGTCTAGGTAGTCAGCAGGAACGCTTAAGACCTTGCTCCCTCGCTTACTAGATAAAAAAGGATGAAAATCAGGAATGAAGTCATAGTCTTTACTGGAGACAACCGATAGAGCATCAGGATCTTCCACCTGAGAACGGCTCGTATAGCGAAAAGGATCAAAGTCTGCCAGGTTTTTTGCTGTTCTTTTCCACTCGAGTTCATAAGCCGTGACCTGGTCCCCTATAGTACGTGTCAACTTTAGAAAAGAAAGGACGTCCTCGTGCGCCTGATAGAGAGCAACGATATTCTTTAACCGTGCTTCTGCAGAAAATTCGTAAAGATCTCGAGGAAAAGCCAAAATGTAGAGACTATTCAGAGATTCTAGAGGAACCGCAGCAATGCCATCAAAGAGCTCCTGACGCTCTATGAGACTAGCATGGGCAAATAAAAGGCTCTGCCCAGAATCTTGTTCTAGATCAATCACAAACAGTTGCATCTCTCTTTTAAAGCAGAGAATGAAATTATCCGCTGTTTCCTTCTCAAAACGAACCAACGGAATGGAAGAATAATGGTGGTAGGGTTTTAAGGAAAGATAAGTCCCAATGTTTCTGTGATATAGTGCATTTCTCTATTGTAAGATAAGAAAGGAAGAACTCAAAAAAACCACTCCCAAAAGGGAAGTGGTTTTGTGTTGGTTCTTATTTGAGACCGTATTTTTTGTTGAAACGATCCACACGTCCATCTGCTTGAGTGAACTTTTGACGTCCAGTGTAGAATGGGTGTGAGTCTGATGAAATTTCAACACGGATCAATGGGTAAGTTTCACCTTCGAATTCAACTGTTTCGCTAGAGTACTTAGTTGAACCGCTGAGGAACTTGTAACCAGTAGTAGTGTCCATGAAGACAACAGGGCGATATTCTGGATGGATATCTTTTTTCATTTTGCAATATTTCCTTTCTGCCATGGTCTCTTTCCGAGCCATAGATTGTTACTAAGCTAGTTTACCAAATTTCCAGGATCTTGACAAGTATTTTCACTAATTTTATTTAAAATAATGATCAAAAAAATCACCCTGGCTAAGCCAAGGTGAATCTAATATTATTATTGTTCAGATTGATTTGGATCTTTTGGTGCTTCAACTGGTTGATCAGCTTGTCCTTCAGTGTGTTCGTGTGTTTCTTTTTTGATTTCATCTACAGCAGTTTTTACAGTAGAAGTTGTCACGCGTCCAACAGATTGGGCAAATCCTTTACCAGATTCAGCAAGTTCTTCGAATGTTCCTTTTGTGATTTTACCACCTGACATCGCCAAGAGACCAGTTACAACAATAGCGATTGATGCGAGTAAAGCAAGGATCAAACCAAAGCCAATTGAAACGCCATAACCATTGAAGTCAACAGCGTACTTGTTCACACCGAAGACATCGATCAATGTTACGATAGTTGAGAGAGCGCCTGCTACGATAACACCAATTGCAAAACCTTTTGGTAGTGAAGATTTTACATCGTTCAAGCAAGCAAGGACAATCGCAACGACTGCGAAGATAAAAACGAACCATCCATCTCCGCGAAGGCCATTCCAGCTGTATGAACCAAAGGCACCAGCATTCAGGCTTGCCCATGGCAAGAAAGAGCTAAGAATCGCTACCGCAGCAGAGATAATGATAAACAATCTATTTTTTTCCATAATAGGTCTCCTTAAAAATTGTATTAGCTTTATTTCACCATAAGAAAGATCAAATGAAAACCCCGTGACCAAGATAAAAAGGCTGAGAAATCGTTCTCAGCCTTCGTTCGTGCGAGCCACTTCTTGTAGCTCTTTGTAGATTTGGTCGTTTTCTTCGAGGGAGTAGGAGTTGGCTCCACTCGCTAGTGGATGGCCACCACCATTATGTCGTTTGGCAATTTCGTTGATCACTTTTCGTTTGCTACGCATCCGGACACGGAAGTGACCGTCGGCCTGCTCAACAAAGATAGCCCAAACAGATACGGTATCGATGCGTCCAGGAGCTCCGACAATTGCAGCAGTCTCTGAATCACGTAGATCGAATTTCTTTAAGAGTTCTTGTGTTAGGGTCACACGCGCAGCGCCATGTTCATCGATCTCAAGATGGTCATAGACATAGCCTTGAAGCTTAGCTGTCTTGAGATTGATCGTATCCATCTGACGAGCAAGTGCTGTAAAATCAAAGGGAATGCTTCGAAGATATGCAGCCAGCTCAAAGGTCCGAGTCGAAGTAGCAGGATAAAGGAAGCGACCCGTATCGCCGACAATCCCAGCATAGAGGAGACGAGCAGCACTAACAGGAAGTTCGAGATCTAATTCCTTAGCAAAAAGTGCAATCAACTCGCTGGTAGAGCTAGAGTCGGTATCGACCCAGAGCAGATCACCATAAGCATCGTCATTTGGATGGTGGTCGATCTTGATTAGGAAATCACCATTCGTATAGCGCTTGTCATCGATGCGGGGAGTATTAGCCGTATCACAGACAATCACCAAAGCCCCTTCATAATCCTTATCCTTGACCTCGTCCATCTCAGCAAGCCAAGTCAAGGTCGGCTCATCATAGCCAGTTGCCAATACCCGCTTTTGAGGGAAGTGCGCACGCAGGAGATCCCGCAAGCCCACCTGGCTCCCAATCGCATCCGGATCCGGATTTTGATGACGGTGGATAATAATCGTATCATAAGCTTGAATCTTTTCAAGAATGTCATTCATTACGTTCATACATTACCTCGTTTTCTTAGTCAATTTTAACATAAAAAAGGCCCATCCAGCAAGCATTTATCACTAATTAGGAGCTATGGAAGCGGTTTTACATTAGTTCAATATTTTGGTAGAATGGATGAATAGATTTAGTATGGGAGGGACTAGGATGATTGAAATTAAAAGTAATGCTGAGACTGCACAAGAGTTAGCAGCTTCTATAAAAAGTAGTGGGAATGCACTTTCGGGAGTTGCATCAGCTTCAAAAGATGAACAAACCAAATTATCTGGTAATGATGCGGCCCATCAAGCCATTGATACTGCTAAAACCAAAGCAGAAGAAATTGCAGCGACGATTGAGTCAATTGGGACCAACCTGCAAAGCGTTTCAACTGGATTTACAGTAGTGGATGAAGCGGCTGCAACGAGCATTCAATAGCTTGAAAGAGTAGTAAGATGAATCACGATCAACAACTATCGGAATTAAGAAGACAAGAAGACCAACTTTTCCAAAAAGAAAGAGAAATTGTAAGAGAAAAAAGAAATCTGGAAGATGAGTTGAACCGCTTTGAGGGCTATAGCTCTGATGCGCACCGTTATTTATGGGATGCATTTGAATCCTATCCTTCCTCTAGAAATTTTTTTGACCAACTTCAAGAGGGATTTCTTCATGAATCGCGAAAAATTTCAAATAGTTATTTAGAAGAGCTGGATGAATTAGCTATTCAAAAAAGAAAAGTCGAAGATGATTTAAATGACATCTATCATGAACGGAAAAAATTAATGATTGAAAAGGAGTGTGACGATGGGAATCGAAGTTTATCGCGGTAGTTTGGATAGCCAAGCAAGTAGCACAGGTACTATGATTGAGCAACAATTGAAAGCCTATGAATCACTAGAAACATCATTAACTCAAATAGAAAATTCTGCCTCGCGCTTGTCTGGCCAAGCTTACGACTCTTTTAGAAGCTTTGTGACAAGTGTTGTCCAGCCATTGAAGGAGGCTGGGGTTGCTTTAGCAGAAGCTACACAAGAAAGTGTGAAGAAGCTTCCAGCATCCTATCGCTCGGAGGTGGCTGACGAGGACTTACAGGAAGAAAAGTTGGTTTCTGATATTGAACAGTGTGATCGAATGATTGCTATCTTTCATGCAGAGATCAATGAAATTGCTGCTAGTAAATCGACTAGTGCTGGAGATTTTCAACGGTTGCAGAGATTACAGAGGATTCAAGGATTAAACGTATTAGAAAGTATTTTTAAAGCTACTAAAAATAAACTACAAGAAAAATTAAATAAACTCAGAGCGTTTAATGCATCATCGCCAAGTATCTTCTGGGAAATTGATGTCTTAGCCCAAGCTATTCAAATAGCTGTCAATCAAATTAACGTAGCGTGGAATCCAAATACTGGAATGTATTCTATTCCAAAGGATTTATCCTGGTCTGATCTCGTAAATGAAACGATTAAGAATAAAGAGTTTGAAAATGAATATTTGCCAACGAAACCAAAGGATGTAACAGCGTTCGAATATAACCAATTTCTTACGGGATTACGTGAACAATCAGTGAACCTTAAAGAAATAGATGGCTGGGATAAGGATGCCATCAAAGGTTATGTTAAAGGCGTTTCAAAAAGAACTGCTGATGCCAAGACAGGCAGTGAGTTAAATGCAAGGAGAGATGCTTTGTATGCAGAAACCAAGGAGATTGGATCAGATATCTATACAGAAATGTATGCTAGTAGTAAACTAGATTCAAAAGCAAAAGTAGAACTGGTTCTTAAGCAATTGGGTGCAGAAACGGACAAAAAGCAGTTTATGCATTTGACAAGCAAAACGCATAAGATTTCAGAGAATCTACCACCACATGGTGATTTCAACATGTATTTCAGACGTGATGTTGTAAAAGCATTCGGTGATAAACATCTTAATTACAAAAAAGATTTACTTAGGCAGCAAGTTCATTTCTTCCGCTACTATCTGGATCGTCAAGCAATTTACTATATTCGCAATCATTACGAAGGTGCAAATGATTACGAGAAACTGTTAGCATATGGTAAAGAAAATAATATTGAATTTGATTACACAACCGGCTCTAACTACCATAACCGCTTTAATCCAAAAGATGGCTTCAAACGTCCCTATAATATGAAAGTTCAAGTCCCTCAGGGCAATTCAGCTAAAGGAAAAGATTTGAACAATGCCCGGATGGTGGAATTTATTGTGAATTTGGATACCGGCGAGTTTGACAGTCAATGGGATGCCTATGATAATCACAAGCTAGCAAATGGTCGCTATGATTCTAATCCAAATAATTATTTTAAAGATGAATTAAGGGAAATTGCTAACACGGAATCATTTAATTACGGCCCTTCAAAAGGTAATAATACGGATGTTTCGGGAATTTATCAAGGAAAACATGGAATGCTTGATGTGGATGGTACTCCTGAGCCAGCTACTCGAACTGAAGCAAAAAGACTATTTCGCTATGAAAATGATTTGGGTAAAACAGATGAAAAAACTGCTCATGTAGGTCAATTTGCGGATATTGTAAAAGGAGGAGGACATGAAGACTATGAAGCATGGCAACGTAATACAAAAGGAATGTCAGAAAAAGAAAAAATGGAAGAGTATAATAAATATAAAAGTTATGCTAGTGGCATTAAGCCTAGCGATCGCGGGTATAATAAGTATACTCGTAGCCCTGAGTACATCAAAGAGCATAAGTGATACTCATTCAATATTAATAAATAAACGTTATATTGAGACTCAAAGTATTTCAGATAATGATAAAAAATTATCAATCAGTGCAGGTTTTGATTTAAAAGAAAAAGATTTTTTTTATTACCATGGAGCTGCAATAAAAAATAATAAATTGTATGGTGGTAGTCAGGAATATAGTGCTGCGGAGTATTATAAAAGAGCTTTGGATATTGAGCTCACTTCAGCACTTTTAAATCACCAAATTAATATTAAAGATATAAAAGATTCCAACTATCAAATCACTCGTTCAACTGATTCATTCATCAATAAAAAATTATTAGAAGAAAAACATCCGCCTGAATTTGAAGGTAGATATTCTATCAAGGATAGTCAGTTTTCCAAAGTCCGTATCACCTACAACAAAGAATTTCTACCAACAAAAATTGAGTGGTACTATAAGGGTGAAGAAGGACTAAAATGGTACACTTGGCGCACCTATTCGTATCCCTTCAAAAATAAGTCTGATTTTGATAAAAAGCTGGATGAAGAAATCGAAAATATTAAAGAAATTCAAGAGGAAAATGAGGGAGATTAACATAATTTTTAGATAAAGCTGAGCTTATATAAGGCCCAGCTTTATTGATAGGAAGACACTTCCTTTGGATTGGATATTTTGATAGAATGAAATGGATATGATAAAAGAAGTTAAACAATTAATTAAAAGAAAACGATGGTTAGAATTTCCAAAAAAAATTGTGGTAGTGTTGCTCGTAATACTTATTGCAGTATTCCTAAGTAGTTGCAGTTACAATCAACCAGCATTGAATGTTTTAAAGAAAAAGCAATTTGTTATGATTAAAATGGGAGATTCTACCGATGAGCATTTTGAGGTTGGGGTGGACCTTGAGAAAAAAGAATATTACTATAATGATGAAACGGCAGTGAAAGACGATACAGTTTATGGTGGTTATAAAGCGGACTGGGATCGTAAACAGTATTACAAATCTGCAGTAAATGAAGAACTATCGTCAGTTCTGTTAAGTAAGAAAATTACTACTGATGAAATTAAGAAATCTAACTATCAGATTACAAGTTCACCGAAAAGATTTGTGGATGATAAATTAATGAAAGAGGAATATCCGCCTGAATTTGAAGGTAGATATTCTATCAAGGATAGCCAATTCTCCAAAGTCCGTATCACCTACAACAAAGAATTCTTACCTACTAGAATCGAGTGGTACTATAAGGGTGAAGAAGGTCTAAAATGGTACCCTTGGCGCACCTATTCGTATCCCTTCAAAAATAAGTCTGATTTTGATAAGAAGTTGGATGAAGAAATTAAAACTATTAAAGCAATTCAAGAAGAGAACAAGGGCGATTAAGTAGAATCAGTCCAAATTCTTGAAACAAGCCCCTTCTTTCACCTTATCGGGAAAGGTTTCGTGCAAAATGCTTGAAAAAGTGATATAATACGGGAAATAGCTTTTGGGAGGAAATTATGACTGTAGCGAAGATTGTTTTTGCTAGTATGACTGGAAATACTGAAGAAATTGCTGATATCGTAGCGGACAAATTCCGTGATCTTGGTGTCGAAGTAGATGTGGATGAGTGTACAACTGTGGATGCGGAAGACTTCCTTGATGCGGATATCGCGGTGGTAGCGACTTATACTTACGGTGATGGAGAGCTTCCAGATGAGATCCAAGATTTCTACGAAGATTTGGCTGGCCTTGATCTCAAAGGCAAACTTTACGGTGTGGTAGGATCAGGTGATACCTTCTACGATGAATTCTGTAAAGCAGTTGATGATTTCGACCGTTGCTTCGCTGCGACTGGTGCTGAAAAAGGCTCTGAGTGTGTCAAAGTTGATTTGTCTGCAGAAGATGAAGACATTGAAAAATTAGAAGCCTTTGCAGAAGAACTTGTAGCAAAAGCAAATTAATGACAAAGAGGCTGGATCGATGGATTACAGCCTCGATTTATATCCAAAATAAAGAGGAGACACATGGATTTAGATCAGATTCGTAAGGACATTGACCAGATCGATCAAGAGCTAGTAGCCTTGCTGGAAAGACGGATAGTCTGTGTCGGTCAGATTGTAGAATATAAGGAGCAGCAGGGCTTACCTGTGCTCGATCAAGGAAGGGAGAGAGAAGTGCTTGAGAAAGTCGGGTCTCTCGTGACGGATGAGCAGTATCGTGCGACCATTCAAGCTCAGTTTCAAGATATGATGAAGCGCTCGAGAGACTTCCAAGAGGAGGTGAGGGCGCGTGACTAGTCTATCGATCAAGCAAAAAGCACAACAGTATGTGGTCCTAACAGGGATGGCTCTTTTTATTGGACTCTTGGTTGGTGCTATTGATATGATTTTTGGTCAAGGTCTTCTCCTGATTGGAGATGTACGAAGCCAGCATTGGCCCTTGATTCTTTTCCTAGCCTTAGCGGGGCTTGTCATCGTTTATCTTTATAAACGTTTTGGTGGCAAGGCTTCAAAAGGGATGGGCCTCATCTTTGATGTCGGACACGCGCGTGAGGAGAAAATCCCCTTGGTCTTGGTGCCTTTGATCATGCTGACGACCTGGATGAGCCATCTCTTTGGTGGTTCGGTCGGTCGGGAAGGTGTAGCAGTCCAGATCGGAGCTACGCTTTCGCATCGTTTTGCCCGTCACATCAAGATTCCAGATGCTTCGCGTATTTTTCTCATGACCGGGATGGCAGCCGGTTTTGCGGGGCTCTTTCAGACGCCACTCGCAGCAACCTTCTTTGCTCTTGAAGTCTTGACAGTTGGGGAGTTGCAGTTGATGGCTCTCTATCCTGCCCTTATCGCCTCGATCGTGGCTAGCTTCACCTCTCATGCTCTTGGCTTGGAGAAATTTGCTGTGCCACTCAAGGAAACGCTGAGCTGGACACCAGAGACCTTGATCAAAGTCGCCCTTCTTGGCTTGGCTTTTGGCCTCGCTGGGAAACTCTTTGCAGTTAGCCTTTCCTGGTTGAAGAAAACAGTCGCGAAAGTACTGCCTAATCCGTATATTCGAATCGCGGTCATTGGGGCTGGGCTCAGCTTGATCCTCTTGACTCTCCAACTGACCAAGGTTGGCTCTTATAGCGGACTCGGAACCAATCTGATTGATGTGGCTTTTCATCAGGGGAGTGCGCAGAGTTATGACTGGATTCTCAAGCTCCTCTTTACCGTGGTGACCATCTCTGCTGGATACCAAGGAGGAGAAGTGACACCGCTCTTTGCGATCGGAGCTACACTTGGCGTCTTTCTCGCTCCTCTGCTGGGCTTACCCGTCTTAGTGGTGGCTGCTATCGGTTATGCCAGTGTCTTTGGTAGTGCGACCACGACCTTGCTCGCACCGATCTTGATTGGAGGAGAAGTCTTTGGCTATGACAATCTTCCTTTCTTTGTGATCGCCTGCGCCATCGCCTATTGCCTACCAAAAGAGTGGAGCATTTATTCCGGCCAAAAAGTTGCAAAAAAGTAGAGAAAAGAGCTTTACAAACCTGAAAATATCTGATATGATAGTTTCTGTGCGTAATGGAAGCACAAAAATACAGTTTATCCGCTGAGGGAGGTCCCTCAAGATTGACGAAGATAGGAGAATAAAATGAATCCATTAATCCAAAGCTTGACTGAAGGTCAACTTCGTACTGATATCCCTGCATTCCGTCCCGGTGACACTGTTCGTGTACACGCGAAAGTTGTCGAAGGATCTCGTGAACGTATCCAGATCTTTGAAGGCGTTGTTATCGCTCGTAAAGGTCAAGGACACACTGAAATGTACACTGTTCGTAAAATCTCTAACGGTGTCGGTGTTGAACGTACATTCCCAGTACACACTCCACGTGTAGAAAAGATTGAAGTTGTTCGTTACGGTAAAGTACGTCGTGCGAAATTGTACTACCTTCGTGCATTGCAAGGTAAAGCAGCTCGTATTAAAGAAATCCGTCGTTAAGACGAACAAGGAGGCGGGAGTGATCTCGCTTCTTTTTTTATAAGTCCCCTTAGTTCAATGGATATAACAACTCCCTCCTAAGGAGTAGTTGCTGGTTCGATTCCGGCAGGGGACAATATAGATAAGTAAAACACTGATTCGCCAGTGTTTTTTCTTTTGCCAAATGTTGACAAAAGTCATAAGATATCTATGGTGTGGTATAATAGGGGAAAGTATAAGTACTAATTTGATTGGGATTTCTCTCCTTATAATGAGATCGGATTAATGTGTAAAAGATGGCATCGCCTATTGAGGAAGAGAAAAAGAAGCCTGATTTTATGATATTCTGGTTGAGAGAATAACTTGCACTAGGAGAATACAAATGAAACCAACAAAACTAGAATGGGAAGATGTTACCAAGTTTGAAGAGGTAAAAGGATACGGTCAGCATATATGGAGAGATGTGGACAAGTATTATTTGGTTTTAGAAGAAGGAACCATAGTTTCTTGGTTAGTTGTCTATGAATTACCAAATGAGCTATTTGCCTTATTAGATAGTGGGGAAAGAACGCTAAGCGAAGTATCTTGGAAGATTAAACACGATTCTTGGCCACCGACGGAAGAAGAAAAGAAGGCTAGTGAGAAACAATTTGTATTAAAAGGCTTAACTCCTTTAATAGCTAATCCTAAGAGTTGGGAATTATTTACTCAGGAAGAGCTTGAGACATTAATTCCACTTGCTGAACAAAAATGGATTGACTGGAGAGGCAAACTTCCAGACGATTATGTATCACCATTGAAATAGACAAAAAGAAATAGTATGACAACAGAAATTCAACAATACAAAAATTGTACGGTATTAAAAAACAATAATGATTATCAAATTCTGTGGAGTAGAGGGAAAGAAGTGCTTAATTTTCCCATTAGCCAGGAATTAGCAGAAAGTGTTTCAAAATCAGAAAAAGATTCTTTAGAAGTAATGTTTTATTGTGAACATCATCGTTGGCCAAAGAAAGATGAGTTAGAAGATTATAATCAATCGGATACGATTGTACTTAGAGGCAATGGATTTATTGTATATGAGACAGGCGGCTACTACGAAATTAGCTTCTTTAAATAAATTGGCGGAGCTGTAGGCCCAGAAGTATGCTATCCTATTACTAAGGAGCTAATGGATAAAGCATTTCAATCTTCTAGGGACGCATATGAAGTGATGATTTATGCAGAAACAGGGAACTGGCCTATATAAAATAGTGATAAATAAAAGATTCAAAAAACTTCATATAAAGTTTCAATAGTTGGCTTCTCTTTTTAGCTAATAGATAATTATCAAATAGTAAAGGTGATAAAATAGAAACTATTTATTTAAGTCAAAAAGACATGTTGGAAATCTATCAAGACGGTGACAAGTATTTTTTACGTTATCCAACTTTTAATATTACCTGCCCAGAAGTGGTTAGAGAAATCCCCAAAGAAGCTGCAGACAGTTACATGTCGGGAGAACATACTGGTAAAGAGTTGATGAATTATGCACAATATGGTTTTTGGAAATCTAAAAAGCAATATACACAAGATGAATCCGATAAGCTCTTCATCGAAGATCATCCTTCCTTTATTTTGAAAAATCCTGAAAATAGTCGTTGTCTTTTCACAGCAGAGGAATTTAGACAAATTGTCACCAAAGCCATTGTTTCAGAACTGGAACCTAGCGAACTTGACGCTATTGGTATAGTTGATAATCATTTAGAGCTTCTTCTGGTGGATCCAGTTGGCTGGGAGGAAGAGATAGAAGCAGTCCATCTGGAAATTCTGCAGGAAAAAATTAACAATTACATTTACTTCCTCGAAAGCAAGCAATATGTGGAGAGATATGGCGATAAGTTTGATAAGAAAATCGTCCATATCACCTTCCAATATTCTCCATCAGATAACGGCTTAGCCTTCCTCGCAGCGGTTCAGAAGGTATTGCAACCGACGGATATGAGCTTGAAGGTAGAATTGCCGGAGTAAAGAACAACTAAGAAGAATAAAATTAATCAATTTATGAGGTATTAAAAGTATTAAAGCGAAGGTCAGTCAAAAAATGAGATAGTTAAAAAGTAGACCAAAATTTTCTAAAAGCCTATTAGAATAGGCTTTCTAAGCATATTTTATATTTCGGCAGGGGACAGAGATAGAAAAGAAAACACTGACAGTTGAACTGCAGCCCAAAAGTTAGATTTTTTCTGTCTAACTTTTGCGGAGTAGTTCACTTATGACCGAGTGTTGATGTTTTAGAGCTGTGTTGTTTCGAATGGTGCCAAAACTTATTTTTTGTATGATATAACAGAATATTTTAAAAATGAAGGGGTTTTCTATGGAAAGTGATGTGTTTTTTGATTATTATTTAAAATCACTTAGGTTTCATTTGGGTGATAGGTGTAAGGATATTGGATTTATAGAGTTTTTCAAAGATGAAAATAATTGTTTTATTACTATAGAGGATTATGTTTTGGAATCATTTGTAATATTGTCAAATATTTTGAGTCAGAAGAGGATTGTGTTTTCTTGTGGAATTATTTATAGTAAGGGGGTAGTTACTGGAGTAGAAGTATGTATGAATGTATTAGAGTTAGAAAGATTAAATAATTTGTACAAGATATAGTTTTGAAGCATATTAAAAAAATAAGGGAAACTGTCTATGTAGGATGTGTGGAGTTGATAGTATCAATGTTTCCTTGTTTTAGAGCTGTGTTCTTTCGAATGATCCCAAAACAAGAAAAACAAAAAATGATGGTCTAGGAGCTCGATACATTGAGCTTCTTTTTCTTTAGAAATTCAAATCATAATTTTACAGACTTTTATGTCATTAATTTATTCTCCCCCTCCTCTTTTTCTTTGACTCTCCTTTCTTATTTTTCTAAAATAGTAGGTGTGTGAAGGGAGATTGATATGAAAAAGGGTTTTGTGATTGTGCTTTCTGCTTTGGTCTTGGCTTCCTGCGGTCGTCCTCATAGGACGGTGTCGCCTAAGAGTTCGGATACCAAGCAGACCAGCACTTCGGAAAAGAAACAGTCTGGTATTGATTTGAAAGCCATCAAGGCTAAGGACTACTCGAGTATCAAGGGGACTTGGATCGATGGGCGTGGCAATGAGCTGGTCTTTGATGACAAGGGCTTGGTCAGCGAGGATGTTGAGCTTAATGCATCGAGCTTTAAGCAGAAGGACCAGATCGCTGAGATGACGGTTAGTGCCAAGTCGGGTGTTGGAGGCTACGGTCTCTTGCTCCTGCCAAAGGGTCAGAAAGCTGGCAAAGACGATGCTTCGGATAAGTCCAAGGATCGGATCTGGGCTGGTCAGTCACCGGCTTATGGCGATGATGACAATTTCTACTATCGCAAGAAAGAGCAACCGAAAGATCGGGAGCAAGTAGATACAGATGATAGCAGTAGTAAGTCTAAGACGAGTAAGGCCAAGAAGTGGAATACTCGATCGGATAGCGAGGTCAAATCTTCGAAGAAGGCGGATCAGAATGATTATCCAGGCTACACCGATGCTCAGGTCGAAGCTGCGCGTGTCTGGGCTTATGTGATCAAGAACGTTCCTTCAGAGTTAAATATTTCAAATAGTGCAGCTGGAACAAAGATTTATAATGGTGGCTTGGGTGTCGATTATCCAAAAGATGTGCGCCATCTGTTTGGTTCTTATTCAGCAGAAGGAAATATCACTTATGCATCCAACGGTGATGGGACAGTGACGATCTATCCTGTACCGAGCCACTGGCAACAGTCTGCGGATGAGCTTAATAGTGAAGAGTTTATGACGCAATTTACCCAAGGGATCTTGGACCATGCTGAAACGGTGACTTTGCCAGATGGGGATCCAGACATGATTCGCCAGATTCTTGCAGTACTGAAGTAAGAAAGATTATGGTAAAATAATATTAGATAAAAATTTTTTAAACTATTAAAGTTCTAATGACCTATTAGGTTATAAGATTAAAGGTTTGGAATATCTTTTACAGGAAGCTTATGCAATTTTGGTCAATTACAGGTCGTTTTCTACTTGTAAAAATAAAAGGAGAAAATCTATGAAAAAAACTATGTTTGCAACAATGACCATTCTCTCGCTATTTCTGTCATCGTGCGCGCAAAAAGAAGTGAAGAATGAAGACAAAAAAGAGCAGTCTACTGAACAGAATGTAAAAGATTCTACAAAGGAAAGTAAAGAATCAGTGGTCAAAGGGATGAATCAAGCCCCTACCTCATTGGTTGGAAATGAAAAACCTAATGTAGTATTTGCTTATATGCTTCAAAATCAAATCAATGGCGAAATTGAGATGGCGAAAGTGTATTATAATGAAGAGTATGTGATCCTTGTCTTCTCTGTATCAGAAAATATGCTATCTTTAGCAAATATAAATCCAAAAGATTATTGTAAGACGCTTTTTGATTTAAAAGAAGAGATAGTAAAGCAATACAATGCAACTCAAAACAAACCGAGCAGTATAAAACTTAAAATATATGATAAAGATGAGAAGCTCTTGGCGACGGAGGAAAATGGAGCGTTGGTGATTAAGTAACTAAATTTAGTCAACCATTTGTCGCCATCTACGTTTTACATTTTTCTCACTAATCCACATTTATTGTTTTTTTAAGCTGATCCTGTTACAATGATATTACTCGGAAAAGACTGGGCTTCCAGCCTTTTTCATTTCACTTTAGAAAGGTCTTTTATGAAACGCAAATCGATTTTGTTTCTCTATTTACTCTTGCTAGCGATCGGCCTAGCCTATGAGACCCAGTCACTGACAGAAGGCTGGATGTCTGGTAGTCAGTACGGGATTGTGGGACTTTCTACCCTGATCCTTTTGGTTTATGCACTTCCTGCTGTTTGGGCTCTCTTTCATTTTGCGAAGAAGTGGAAGTTGTCTTGGGTACCGGTTCTCTTTTCTTTATTAGGAGGGGGCTTTGTTGCCGGTTGGTTGTCTAGCTTTGCCAATACCTATTTCCATGACATGATTCAAGCGATCGCTCCAAATAGCGACTTTTGGAACCAGTACGAGAGTGCCATCGCTGCGCCCCTCTTTGAGGAACCATTTAAGTTGATTCCCATCTTCTTTGTCCTCTATTTGTTCAGTGTCCGTCGCATCAAGTCGATCTTCCTCTTGGCTATTGCCTCTGGTCTTGGTTTCCAGATCGTCGAGGACTTTGCCTATATCCGTCAGGACCTGCCAGGAGGTTTCTCTTACACGGTGTCAGGGATTCTCGGTCGTGTGGCCAATGCGCCCATGTCTCACTGGGTTTACACAGGCCTTGTTATGCTGGGGCTCTTCTTGATTGTCCAAGCAAGCAGAGGACGCAAGGATCTACGTCTATCAGGCTGGGGATATTTAGTAGCAGGGTTTGGACTCCATTTTGTTGGCAATTCACCCTTCTCACAAATCGTGACCGAGTTGCCGATTGCGATTCCAGTCTTGAATGCTACGGGGCTCTTCCTAATCTACCAAGCTTATCAAGACGTCGAGCGATTAGAACAAGCAAAATAAAACAAAAAAAGAATGCGTATGTTTGGACACATACGCATTTTTGTTATTTTCCAAGACAGAACTGGCTGAAGAGTTGGGTGATGAGCTCATCTGGTGCAGCATCCCCAGTGATTTCTCCGAGAATTTCCCAGGTGCGGGTGAGGTCGACTTGAAGCAAGTCTACCGGCATACCGAGGGCCAAGCCTTCGTTGACCGCTTGCAGGCTTTCAACAGCTTTCTCGATGAGGGAGATGTGACGAGCATTAGAAAGATAAGTCGCATCTTGCTCAACCAGCCCAGCATTTTCGAAGAAGAGGGCATTGATCCGGTCTTCAATTTGATCGATGTTTTGGTTTTTCAGAACGGAAATCTTGATATGATCTTCCGGCAGTTGGTCGATTTCGATCTTCTCTGGGAGGTCGACCTTATTGAGGAGAATGATGCGGTTGCTATCTTGAGAGATTTCAAGGAGTTGGCGGTCTTGATCGGTCAAGGGCTCGCTAGCATTGAGAACGAGGAGGACTAGATCGGCTTCCTTGAGGGCTTTTTTCGACCGTTCGACACCGATTTGCTCAACGATGTCTTCGGTCTCACGGATACCGGCTGTATCGACCAATTTGAGGGGAACCCCGTTGATGTTGACGTATTCCTCGATAACGTCACGGGTGGTCCCTTCGATATCGGTAACAATGGCTTTTTCTTCGCGAAGAAGATTATTGAGGAGGCTAGACTTGCCAACGTTTGGACGACCGATGATAGCAGTAGAAATCCCTTCACGCAAGATCTTTCCACGGCGGGCAGTCTTGAGGAGGTTGGTCAAGAGGGCTTCAAATTCACTGGTCTTTTCACGGATGATCTCAGTGGTTGCTTCTTCGACATCATCGTACTCAGGATAGTCGATATTGACTTCAACCTGGGCCAGGGTATTGAGGATCTCTTGGCGCGTGTTGTTGATGAGATCAGAGAGGGAACCATCTAGTTGCTTCACGGCGATGTTCATGGCCTTGTCGGTCTTAGCGCGAATAATGTCCATGACGGCTTCGGCCTGGGTTAAATCGACCCGACCGTTTAGAAAGGCCCGCTTGGTAAATTCACCAGGCTCAGCTAATCGAGCGCCTTCACGAATGACCAATTGCAGGATTTCATTGGTCACAGCAATCCCGCCGTGGGTATTGATCTCGATGATGTCTTCACGGGTAAAAGTCTTCGGCGAGCGCATGGCTCCCACCATGACTTCGTCAAGAATCTCGTCCTTATCTGGATCTACGATATGACCGTAGTTGAGGGTGTGGCTAGCGACCTTGCTTAAATCTTTCCCTTTGAAGATCTTTTGCGCAATGGCAAAGCTGTCTGTCCCGCTCAAGCGGACGATCCCGATCGCCCCCTCACCAAGAGGAGTCGAGATGGCAGCAATGGTATCAAATTCTTTAGTAATCATGTCATTTCTCTTTTCCTGTAGATTCATCTCTATTCTATCGTAAAGTCAGCGGACGGGCAAGGTTTTGCTTTTAAAACTAAAACTTGGAAAGGGTTTCAATTAATTAGTGAAATCTCTTACAGAATATGCTATACTGTAATAGAATATAAAAGGAGGTCTATGATGGTAAACCTAAAAGAACAGGTAGGAATTAAAGCGGCTGAGTTTGTCAAAGACGGCATGATTGTCGGTCTCGGTACAGGGTCAACTGCTTATTATTTTGTGGCTGAATTGGGTCGTCGCATCAAAGAAGAAGGCTTGCAGATCACAGCTGTCACAACGTCGAGTGTGACCTATGATCAGGCTGAAAGTTTAGGCATCCCGCTCAAGGCTATCGACGATGTCGAATTGGTCGATGTGACAGTGGATGGCGCAGATGAAGTGGATCCTCAATTGAACGGGATCAAAGGTGGCGGTGGTGCTCTCCTCATGGAAAAGATCGTCGCAACCAATTCGAAAGATTGCATTTGGATCGTGGATGAATCCAAACAAGTCGCAACTCTTGGGGCTTTCAAACTTCCAGTGGAAGTAGTGCAATACGGGGCTGAAAATCTTTTCCGTCACTTTGAGCAAAAAGGCTACCATCCTGCTTTCCGTCTCGCGGATGATCAACGTTTTGTAACCGACCAAGGCAACTTCATCATTGACTTGGATCTTAAGGTGATCGAGGATGCAGAAGCTCTAGCCAATGAATTGGATCATACCGTCGGGGTTGTCGAGCACGGTTTATTCTTGAACATGATTTCAAAAGTGATTGTAGGGACACCAGATGGCCCTGTCATCATAGAAAAATAGAGAGTGGGACAGAAATCGGTAATTCGTTAGAATTCGATTTCGTCGTCCCACCTCCGCACAGTTGAGTAGGGCTGTAAAAGCTGATGAAATCAGCGTAGTAGAGCCCACTCAACCACTGCGTCTTGCTCGACAATCCAAAAACAATTGAGAGGCTAGGACTTTTGTCCCAGCCTCGGATCAAACAACGGCTCTCTTCTTATAGGGATATGGTATAATATAGCTAGTTTAATAAAGGAAAGAGGCAGTATATGTCAAAATTTAAACGCATGCACTTAGTTGTGCTGGATTCAGTTGGGATCGGTGCTGCACCAGATGCCAATAACTTTGTCAATGCAGGTGTTCCAGATGGAGCATCTGATACTTTGGGCCACATCTCTAAAACTGTCGGTTTGAATGTACCAAATATGGCCAAAATCGGTCTTGGAAATATTCCTCGTGAAGTACCATTGAAGACTGTGCCAGCTGAAAGCAATCCAACTGGCTATGCGACAAAATTGCAAGAAGTCTCTCTTGGGAAAGACACCATGACTGGTCACTGGGAAATCATGGGGCTCAACATTACAGAACCGTTTGATACCTTCTGGAATGGTTTCCCTGAAGAAATTATTACAAAGATTGAAGAATTCTCAGGACGTAAGGTCATCCGTGAAGCTAACATGCCTTATTCTGGTACAGCGGTCATCGATGACTTTGGACCACGTCAAATGGAAACTGGCGAGTTGATCATTTATACATCAGCTGACCCAGTTCTTCAAATCGCAGCCCACGAAGACATCATTCCTTTGGATGAACTCTACCGTATCTGTGAATACGCTCGTTCCATCACTTTGGAACGTCCAGCTCTTCTTGGTCGAATCATTGCGCGTCCTTATGTTGGGGAACCAGGAAACTTCACACGGACAGCCAACCGTCGTGACTTGGCTGTTTCACCATTTGCGCCAACTGTTTTGGACAAGTTGAATGAAGCAGGTATCGATACTTATGCAGTTGGTAAGATCAACGACATCTTTAACGGAGCTGGTATCAACCACGATATGGGCCACAACAAATCAAATAGCCACGGTATGGATACCTTGATTAAGACCATGGGACTTCCTGAGTTCCAAGAAGGCTTCTCATTTACCAACTTGGTAGACTTTGATGCTCTTTACGGTCACCGTCGCAATGCTCACGGCTACCGCGATTGCTTGCATGAATTTGATGAACGCTTGCCAGAAATCATTGCAGGCATGCGTGAAGATGACCTCTTGATGATTACTGCAGACCACGGGAATGACCCAACCTACGCTGGTACAGACCATACGCGTGAATACATTCCATTCTTGGCTTATAGCCCATCCTTCAAGGGCAATGGTGTGATTCCAGTAGGATATTTCTCTGATATCTCTGCAACGATTGCTGAGAACTTTGGTGTTGAAAAAGCCATGATCGGTGAAAGCTTCTTAGACAAATTGAACTAAGATGACACGCTTCGCTCTCCTCGTAAGAGGGATCAATGTTGGCGGGAAAAACAAGGTCGTGATGGCAGAGTTTCGAGAGGAGCTCCAAACGATCGGGCTGGATGGGGTAGAGACCTACATCAATAGTGGCAATGTCTTCTTTGAATCTGCTGCTTCTAAAGCAGAATTGGTAGATTTGCTGGGACATTTCTTTCGTGATCACTATCCTTTTATCCAGTCTTTTTCTCTCTTTTCAGCTGAGGACTATGCGCAAGATCTCGCTGCTCTACCAACATGGTGGCAGGAGGATCTGGCCCGCAAGGATGTTCTCTTTTACACAGAAGGCCTTGATCAGGATGCTGTCTGGGAGCTGGTTTCCTCTTTTTCGCTCGGTGATGAAATCATCCATCGTGGAAGCCTTGGGATCTACTGGGGTAAATACTCGGAAGAAACCTATACTAAGACCGCTTACCACAGACAAGTCCTCAAGATGCCGGATTACCGTCTGTTGACCATTCGCAATGCCAATACATTTGACAAAATTGGCCAATTTTTAAGGAAATCATAAAGGAGATATGCAATGACATTATTAGCAAAAATCAATGAAACAGCTGCTTTTTTGAAAGGCAAAGGAATGGAAGCACCTGAGTTTGGCTTGATCCTTGGATCAGGTCTTGGAGAATTGGCTGAAGAAATCGAAAATCCAGTCGTAGTAGACTACTCTGAAATTCCAAACTGGGGTCGTTCAACGGTTGTCGGCCATGCTGGTAAATTGGTCTACGGTGATCTTGCTGGACGTAAGGTTTTGGCCCTTCAAGGACGTTTCCATTTCTACGAAGGAAACCCACTAGAAGTGGTGACTTTCCCAGTTCGTGTCATGAAAGTTTTAGGATGTGAAGGGGTTCTTGTTACCAACGCTGCTGGTGGTATCGGCTTTGGTCCTGGTACTTTGATGGCTATCACAGACCATATCAACATGACTGGTCAAAACCCATTGATCGGTGAAAACTTGGATGACTTTGGTCCACGTTTCCCAGATATGTCAAAAGCCTACACTCCAGAATATCGTGAGACTGCTCATAAAGTAGCAGACAAATTGGGTATCAAGTTGGATGATGGGGTTTATATCGGTGTGACTGGTCCAACTTATGAAACTCCAGCTGAAATCCGTGCGTTTAAGACACTTGGCGCAGATGCTGTCGGAATGTCAACCGTTCCGGAAGTCATCATTGCAGCACACTCTGGTTTGAAGGTTCTTGGTATTTCATGTATTACCAACTTTGCGGCTGGTTTCCAAGAAGAGCTCAACCACGAAGAAGTAGTGGAAGTGACAGAGCGCGTCAAAGGCGACTTCAAAGGGTTGCTAAAAGCGATTCTTGCTGAACTCTAATCCAATGAAAGTACGACTCCAAAGTCTGCCCTACGGGCTGAGGTTGCTTCTAGCCACCTTATTATTAGGGATTGGGACGGGCCTGGTCGGAATTGCCTGTCATTATCTACTAAAAGGGGTGCAAGGGCTGGCCTTTGGTCAAGATAAGTCGGATTTGCTCCAGCAATTTCAAGAAGCAGGAGGTCTCCGTAGATTTCTGGTTTTGTGTGTGACTGGGTGCTTGGCAGCTGGCTTCTGGTATGTCCTGCAAAAGCGTTATCAGATCCTGTCTATTCGCCAGCAAATTGACTTAGCTGGAGACAGGGATCCAGCGCCCTTAGCCCACCTCCTTCATGCAGGGATGCAGGTGGCAATTGTTGGAGCAGGAGCATCGGTCGGAAAAGAAGGAGCCCCACGTGAGGTCGGGGCTCTTCTAGCTGGTCGTTTGGCGAAGGGGTTCTCACTAGCTCTCAAAGAGCGAAAAGTCTTGATCGCCTGTGGGGCTGGAGCTGGTTTGGCTGCGGTCTATCAGGTCCCCTTTGCCAGTAGCTTGTTTGTCTTTGAGACCTTAGGGCTCGCCTACAGTTGGCAGAACTTTCTACTGGTTTTGACCAGTACTTATCTGGCCACCTGGGTCGCTCAGTCCATCGTTGGTCATGAGGCCATTTATCAATTGTCCGCAGTCTCATGGTCGGCTAGCAGCTTCTTACAGGCTATTGTGATTGCTTTCTTGGTCACTCCCTTGGCTCTGGTCTTTGCTTTCCTCGCCAAGCGGGCTAGTCACAAACGGCGGAAGGATGGGACGATTCTTTGGGCTCTTCCTCTAGCCTTTCTAGTGCTGGGGAGCCTAGTAGCCTTTTTCCCTATCTTTATGGGAAATGGCCAGGTACTGGCGCAAGCCCTCTTGTCTAGCCAGTCGATTCCTTATCTTCCACTGACCCTTGCAGTGAAGGGGCTTCTGGTTTACCTCCTATTGCGCAATGGTGCCTATGGAGGGACCTTGACACCATCATTTGCCTTAGGAATTGGATCTGGCTATCTAGTGACCTTGCTTTTGACAGTCCTTGGGATTCATCTGGATCCAGCTATAGGGATGTTACTAGGAGCGACCGTCTTTTTAGGGACGACCCTAGAAGCTCCTCTGACAGCCATTGCCCTGAGCCTTGGATTTACAGGCCAAGCTTGGAGTTTGACAATCCCGCTTGTACTTGCGGCTGGTCTGTCATACGTGATTCGAAAGAGATGGGAGAAGAAACGATGAAGGTACATTTTGTACTGCATGAAACCTTTGAAGTGCCGGGCGCTTATCTAAAATGGGCACAGGAGCGTGGCCATCAAGTGACCACGACTAAAGTCTATGAAAACGAAGCCCTACCAGAGACAGTGGATGAGATTGACTTCTTAATTGTGATGGGAGGACCTCAATCGCCAGATGAAGATCGAGAAGCTTTTCCATACTACGATCCTCAGGCAGAGATCGAACTGATTCAAAAGGCCATGAAGGCTGATCGTTATATTGTTGGGGTCTGTCTTGGTGCCCAGCTCTTGTCTGTTGCCTATGGAGCGAAGTATGAGCACAGTCCGGAACGTGAGATTGGGGTTTATCCAGTGACCTTGACGTCTGAAGGACTCAAAGATCCGCATGTCGGTGAGTTTGGAGAAACTCTTGAAACCGGTCACTGGCATGGTGATATGCCAGGATTGACAGAGGATGCTGTCGTTCTTGCGACTAGTCAAGGGTGTCCGCGTCAGATTATTCGCTTTAGTCCTAAACATTATGCCTTCCAAGCCCACTTGGAATTTGATCCAGAAGCAGTTGATCTCTTGATTGCTGCTGACGGTGAAGCTGTTTTGGAAGAACAAAGTCAAAAATTGACCTTTGTTCAAAACCCTCAAGCCATTCGTGCTTACGATTATCGAGAAATGAATGCCAAACTCTATGCGTTTTTGGATTCATTAACAAAATAAATAAAAAAGAAAGGTAGAGCATGTGTTCTAATTTGAACACGAGCGGAAAGCTCTCCTAATTACTCAATAAAAAAAGAAAGGATGGGTTTACCGTATTCGCTGAACTGAATACGGGCGGAGAACTGTGTAAAAAAGATAAACTGTCTAGCATCTGCGATGCGTCGTCAGTTTCCTATTTTTACTTTGCCTCTTTAATGCCTATTCTAAAAAATAAAAAAGAAAGGTAGAGCATGTGTTCTAATTTGAACACGAGCGGAAAGCTCGGAAAATAAATAATCTGACTGAGAAATCAGGATTTCTCGTCAGATTCCTAATTTTCAGTCGCTTTCTGGTCGCTCTTTGTATCATAAACTATGTCTATCCATATTGCTGCTAAGCAGGGTGAAATTGCTGATAAAATTCTTCTTCCTGGGGATCCTCTTCGTGCGAAATTTATTGCTGAGAATTTCCTTGAAGACGCTGTCTGCTTCAACGAAGTCCGTAACATGTTTGGTTACACCGGTACCTACAAGGGTCACCGTGTATCTGTCATGGGGACTGGAATGGGGATGCCATCCATCTCTATCTATGCGCGTGAGTTGATCGTGGACTATGGCGTGAAGAAATTGATCCGTGTGGGAACGGCTGGTTCTTTGAACGAGGATGTGCATGTTCGTGAATTGGTCTTGGCACAAGCTGCCGCAACCAACTCAAACATCATCCGCAACGACTGGCCTCAATACGATTTCCCTCAAATCGCTAGCTTTGATCTTTTAGACAAGGCTTACCACATTGCCAAAGACCTTGGTATGACGACTCACGTCGGCAATGTCTTGTCATCAGATGTCTTCTATTCAAACTATGGTGAAAAGAACATCGAACTTGGTAAGTGGGGAGTGAAGGCTGTTGAAATGGAAGCAGCAGCCCTTTACTATCTTGCTGCTCAACACCATGTGGATGCCCTTGCCATTATGACCATTTCTGATAGCTTGGTCAATCCTGATGAGGACACAACCGCTGAAGAACGTCAAAACACTTTCACAGACATGATGAAAGTTGGTCTTGAGACCTTGATTGCAGACTAATGGCAAAATTCTTTCATGATGAATGGCTCTACGACCTCCAAAATTATCACTACAGCCGGGCTCTGCGCTCTATCAAGCAGCAGGAAGAAGTACCGGATTTGTTGGTAAGTTTACTGCAGTTAATGGCTGAGCGTCGAGAACTCAATATCCAACCTGTCATGAATCAAAAGTTGAGAACCGAGTTGCTAGAAGCGACTGGTTTTCAGCTCTTTTGGCATGAGGATCCAGAAGATGAGCAGTTGGCCAACTACCTTTATGACTTAGAGGCGAAGTTGCGAAATGAGCAGATTATTGACTTTGTTCGTGCCGTTAGCCCAGCCATCTATCGGATCTTTATGCGATTGATTCAGTTGAAAATTCCTGATATTACCAACTATATCCATAATTCCAAAGAATCGAGTTATGACCGTTGGAAGTTTGAGAGCCTGCATGCGTCTGACAACCCTATCCTGCAACAATTCCACAGCGAAAGTGTGGTCAATTCATCCAGTTTGACGGAGTTGATTGTGCAGTTGGACTTGCCAGATAGCGTCAAAGTTGCGGCCCAACAATTGCGGGAGTTAGAAAAATCAGTTCGCAACCCCTTAGCCCATTTGATTAAGCCCTTTGATGAGGAAGAGCTCCACCGGACGACGGGTTTTTCTTCTCAGGATTTTATGAAGAATTTGATTGACCTTGCAAGCTACACAGGCATCCATTATGATCAAGCTAACTTTTATTTTGATCAGGCCAATGCTGTCATGGAAGAGCTACTAAAGGAGAAGTAGATGGATAAGATTGCTCAACTACAGGAGATGATTGATCAGAGTCAACGGATCGTGTTTTTCGGAGGGGCAGGAGTTTCCACGGAGTCAAATATTCCAGATTTTCGAAGCTCAGATGGGGTCTATAGTGTTCAGGTGGGACGGCATTTGACAGCTGAGCAACTGGTCTCCCACACCATGTTTGAGCGCTATCCAGAGGACTTTTTCGACTTTTATAAGAAGTACTTGCTCTACCCAGATGCCAAGCCCAATACAGCCCATCGGTATCTGGCTCGGCTTGAAGAGACCGGTAAGCTCAAGGCAGTGGTGACACAAAATATCGATAGTCTCCATGAAATGGCTGGTTCTAAAAAAGTTTTGAAGCTCCATGGCAGTGCCGACTGCAATTACTGTACGGGTTGCCAGCGATTTTATGATTTGGAGGCCTTTCTAGCTTTGGAAGGCCCGGTTCCACACTGTCTGGACTGCAGCAAGGTGGTCAAGCCTGATGTGACGCTTTACGAGGAACCTCTCGATATGGACGTCTTTAGCCAAGCAGCCCAAGCCATCCAAGAGGCTGATTTGCTGATTATCGGTGGTACCTCTCTTGTGGTCTACCCAGCAGCTAGCTTGATCCAGTATTTCCGAGGGAAGAAGCTGGTTGTCATCAATAAAACCAGTATCCCACAAGACAAGCAAGCAGACCTGGTCATCGAAGGAAAAATTGGCCAAGTATTTTCACAATTAAGACAATAAAAAGAGAGTGGGACAGAAATCGGTCATTCGTTAGAAT
This sequence comes from Streptococcus parasanguinis, assembly GCF_031582885.1. Classification (NCBI taxonomy): domain Bacteria; kingdom Bacillati; phylum Bacillota; class Bacilli; order Lactobacillales; family Streptococcaceae; genus Streptococcus; species Streptococcus parasanguinis. Next base: position 1,592,100 of record NZ_CP133988.1, on the reverse strand, counting down.
TCGATTTCGTCGTCCCACCTCCGCACAGTTGAGTAGGGCTGTAAAAGCTGATGAAATCAGCGTAGTAGAGCCCACTCAACCACTGCGTCTTGCTCGACAATCCAAAAATAATTGAGAGGCTAGGACTTTTGTCCCAGCCTCCTTTTTTATTTATCAAACTTCACTTCCTCAAGCAAGTACTCGATGAATTTTTCTCCCATTTTTGAGAGGGCTGTTTTTTCATGTTTGATGTAGACCAGCTCGATCGGGTCTTCGATATCAAGGGGAATGGAGACGATGTTATCTCCGTTGAGATTGCTGTTGAGAATCCCGGTCGCAATGGTGTAGCCATCCAGACCAATCAAGAGATTAAAGAGGGTCGCCCGGTCACTGACGACGATGGATTTCTTATGATGCTCTTGAGAGAGAATCTCTTCTGAGAAGTAGAAGGAGTTGTGGGTCCCTTGGTCATAGCTAAGGTATGGGAAATCTTCCAGATCTGACAAGTGGACGATCTCCTTCTTGGCAAGAGGATTGGTCTTGCTGACAAAGATATGAGGTTGCGCAGTAAAGAGGTGGGTGGCAATCAGGTGATTATCATCCAGCATCTTAGAGAGGACATCCCGGTTGTAGCTATTTAAAAAGAGTACGCCAACCTCGCTTCGGAAATTCTTGACGTCATCGATGATCTCCCAAGTCCGCGTCTCCCGTAGGAAGAGCTCGTATTTTTCCATGTCGCTTTTCTTCAATAGTGAAACGAAGGCCTCAACCACGAAGGCATAGTGCTGTGAAGAGACGCTGAAAAGCTCACGAGAACCCACAGGATTTTTATAGCGCTCGGACAAGAGGTCGATCTGCTCCACCACCTGGCGGGCATAAGAGAGAAACTCCATCCCATCGCGGGTCAAAGTGATCCCTTTAGGATTTCGGATAAAGATTTCAATCCCCATCTCATTTTCCAAGTCCTTAACGGCATTGGAAAGGCTAGGTTGCGTGATGAAGAGTTGTTTTGCGGCCTCATTCATAGAGCCGGTTTCGACGATTTTGATAATGTATTGTAATTGTTGTATTCTCATGCTTTTATTTTAACATAAAAAAGCGCGTTTTTCCCGTAAAATGTGGTTTTTCAAGGACTGTATCAGAGAATAACGCAGGCTGAGGGAGGTAATAGAAATTAGGCTAGATCAAATAGTTAAAAAATAGAAGATTGGAAACAAAATCTACATCTGGGGACTGATTTTGATGGAGAAATACAGTTTTGCCTTGCTCAAGGAGAGATTTGATTGATAGAATGGTAAAAAAAGGATTGAGGAGATCTTATGAAAAAACTCGTTTCCTGGTATAAGAAAAAGGATAAGGAATTGGAAACCCATTTTACAGCCGGTCTGTTACAGATCAATTTTGTGACCAATGCTTTGATTCTATTGGCCTTTTACATCTATTTTGTCATTAGTCAGTCGTTCTACGCAATATCGGATCCATTCATTCAATTTAGTGTTTGGGAGATCATTGCCTTCACCATGGAGATCTTGCCCTATGGTGTGACCTTAGCCCTTTTTGTACCCAATATTTTTGTCATCATCTATGGGATCGGGCGGTGGTCCAGCATCCAGTTTAAGGAAGCAGAGGAAGAAGCTCTCAAAGATCCGGATCTGTTTGAAGAGAGAGGACCAGAGAAGGGAGAAGAAGACGCATTCACAACTGAATCACCGAGTCCTGAGCCTGTCAAAAAGAAAAAGAAACAGCCAACAATCGTTCTTTGGTTTGGTCTCTTTGGTTGCTTTCTAGAAGCGATTTTCATTTTCATCGTGAAAGAGATGACCTTTTACGATTGGAGTGAACCCCTGGTTAATTCGCAGAAGCACGCCCTGATCTGGTCTGGCGCATATCCAACCTTCTTCACCTTTGCTGCTCTCACCTTGCTAGCCTTGATCACCTATACCTATCGGGATGCGAATTCCCTCTCTCCATTAGCTAATATCTTCTGTATTAGTGGCATTCTGGGGGGAGTGGTTCTCTTATTAGTTTTTGATAATCAGCTGCAGGTAGCAAGTTTTCACACCTTTTTCTTACTGATCTATTCCATAAATCTCTTATGGGTTCGTATCAAGGAGTGGCAAGAAGATCGAACAGAGATCACCTATGAGAATCGTCTGCTTCAGTATTTCCATCAGCTCTTAAACAAGTCACGTAACTGGCCTTGGCTAGCGGTTCTGCTTGCCCTTCCGACGCTGGCTCTCGTCGTCCTCATTCTCATGCTCTTTGGGCAACAACCAGATTCCATGATCAAGGCCTGGACCAATACAGCAGACTGGGCCTTCTCGCAAAAGATCCCTCCTCAGAATCTCATCATTGATGAGCATTATCTCTGTACGGTTGCGGCTGGTGGCCATAAAAAGGTAGTCAAGCCCCAGCGGATGGGAGTCCGGCATGGTCATCCTGTTGTGGTTAATCGCCAACTCTGTATCGCCAATGCCTTTGAACAGGTGCTAGAAGAAAAGACGCCACGTTTCCATCGCTTCTTACGTCGCAATTATGACCGCTATGGCTATCCTTTTGCTAAACATATCAAGAAGAAGTGGGCTATGGACCTGATTTACTACCTAATGAAACCCTTGGAATGGGTCTTCTTATTGGTTCTTTACTTGGTTGATCGCAAGCCTGAGAACCGAATCGCCATGCAATACATCAAACCGATCCCAGAAGATTTTGATCCCAAGAAATCTTCTTAAGTCACCGATTTCTACTTGACAAGCGACCAGTAGCGCGATATAATGAGAAAAATTTAAACCTTTAAGGGGTCCAGAGAGGCCTGCAAGGAAAGACAGAAAAAAGATCAGCGGACCGAGTCTAGCTGATCATTTGTAGGACCTTGCTTTTGCGAGGTCTTTTTGCTGGAAGAAAGAAGAGGAAACCAATGGTCAGTGACAGCTGTAAGAAACGGTTTGGAAAAATCATGATGGAAGACATGGAGTTAATCGCTCAAGAAGAGATTGCGCCACGGATTTTTTCGATGGTATTGAAGGGGGAAATGGTGGAACAGATGGTTCCAGGTCAATTCCTTCATATCCGCGTACCGGATGGGGCAAAGCTCCTTCGCCGTCCCATTTCTATCTCAGAGATTGATCCAGACAGCCAGACCTGTCGCCTCATCTATCGGGTAGAAGGAGGCGGAACGGCCATCTTTTCTCACTTGCCTGTCGGTAGCTTCCTCAGTGTCATGGGCCCACAAGGAAATGGCTTTGACCTAAAAGGTCTTGGTCAAGGGGCGCGTGCTTTGATCATCGGTGGCGGGATTGGAGTGCCTCCCTTGGTCCAAGTTGCTAAACAACTACATGAGCAAGGAGTGGAAGTTGAAGTGGTTGTCGGTTTTGCGACCAAAGAAGCCGTCATTTTGGAAGAAGAGCTTTCTCAGGTAGCTAATGTTACTGTGACAACTGACGATGGATCTTATGGCACAAAGGGATATGTCTCCACCATCGTTGACCAGATGGACCAGGAGTTTGATGCCATCTATTCCTGTGGAGCACCTGGCATGCTCAAATACGTCAACAGCAAGTTCTATGACCACCCTCGTGCCTACATTTCCATGGAATCGCGTATGGGTTGTGGGATGGGGGCTTGCTATGCCTGTGTGGTTCATCTGGAAAATGCAAGCCAAGCAGCCAATAAGCGCGTGTGCGAAGACGGACCGGTCTTTGAAACCGGTACGATTGTGATGTAGGAGGACCGTATGACAGCAAATCGACTAGCCGTATCCTTACCCGGTTTAGACTTAAAAAATCCTATTATTCCAGCTTCTGGCTGTTTTGGGTTTGGCCAAGAATACGCTAAATACTATGATTTAGATCTTCTTGGATCCATTATGATCAAGGCGACGACAGCTGAGGCTCGCTTTGGAAATCCGACACCACGTGTTGCTGAGACTCCTGCAGGCATGCTTAATGCCATTGGTCTCCAAAATCCAGGCGTAGAAGTTGTCCTAGCAGAGAAACTCCCTTGGTTGGCCCAGCATTATCCAGATTTACCGATTATCGCCAACGTAGCTGGTTTCTCCAATGAAGAGTATGCGACGGTTTCTAGAAAAATCTCGCAAGCACCAAATGTCACAGCTATTGAACTTAACATCTCCTGTCCCAATGTGGACCATGGCAATAATGGTCTCTTAATCGGTCAGGTTCCTGAGTTAGCCTATGCAGCTGTCAAAGCAGCAGTGGAAGCTTCCTCCGTTCCTGTCTATGTCAAATTAACGCCAAGTGTGGCAGACATTACCCAGGTCGCAAAAGCAGCAGAAGACGCAGGGGCCGCCGGCTTAACCATGATCAATACCTTGGTCGGGATGCGATTCGATCTCAAGACTGGCAAACCAATTATTGCCAATGGTACAGGAGGGATGTCAGGTCCAGCGGTCTTCCCAGTAGCCTTGAAACTCATTCGACAAGTAGCCCAATCCACTAAACTTCCGATTATTGGCATGGGGGGCGTAGATTCAGCGGAAGCAGCGATTGAAATGATGATTGCTGGTGCCTCTGCGATTGGAGTCGGTACTGCCAATTTCACCGATCCTTATGCTTGTCCAACGATCATCGAAGACCTGCCACAGGTCATGGATCGATATGGCATTGACACGCTTGAGAATTTTCGGAAACATGTACGGGAAAATCTACTGTAAATCCTTGACTTTTCCCAAATATCGTACTACAATAAATAAAAACCTTTAAAGCAGTCCAGAGAGGCTCCTAAGGTCTAGACGGTGAATCATGGTAGTTTTTCCTACCTAATTTTCGTGTAACCTTGCCTCGAGCAAGGTTTTTTTGTGGAAAAAATGTCACCCATCAAAAGGAGAAAACCATGCGTGAAGAACGTCCTATTATTGCCCTTGACTTCCCAGCTTTCGAGGATGTCAAACACTTTTTAGAGCATTTTCCAGAAGATGAAAAACTATTTGTAAAAATCGGTATGGAATTTTTCTATGCAGTTGGTCCTGAAATTGTACACTACCTCAAAGGGCTTGGACACAGTATCTTCCTTGATTTAAAATTACACGATATCCCAAATACAGTCAAATCAGCTATGTCTGTATTGGGTACTTTCGGAGTGGATATGGTGACGGTTCACGCAGCCGGTGGTGTAGAGATGATGCGCGAAGCCAAAGCAGCTCTTGGTGAAGGAGCTAAGTTGGTAGCCGTAACCCAGTTGACTTCGACCAGTGAAGAAGACATGCGTGATTGCCAAAACATCCAAACAACGGTCCAAGAATCAGTCGTTAATTATGCTCGCAAGGCTCAAGAAGCTGGCTTGGACGGCGTGGTCTGCTCAGCCCATGAAGTAGCCTTGATCAAAGATGCCACTTCATCAGACTTTGTCTGTGTCACACCAGGGATTCGTCCTGCAGGAGCTGAAATCGGCGACCAAAAACGGGTTATGACGCCACAAGAAGCCCATAAAATTGGATCGGATTATATTGTTGTTGGACGCCCCATTATTCAAGCAGAAAACCCATGGGACGCTTACCATGAAATTAAGAGACAGTGGAATGCGTAAGAGCTACTAAAAGTGGAACTTTTGTAGCTCTACGGGAAGTCCTATAGGACCTTCCCTAACGCATTCACTAGATTTAGAGGATAAAAATAATCGTTTTATCCTCTAAATCGTCGGAATACCAATCGCTACTAAAAGTGGAACTTTTGTAGTTCGAAAGTCCGATGGGACCTACTCTAACTTACTCACTAACCTGTAAAATTGTTTTTTAAATCTATTTTGGATTTAATTCGTATATGATTAAAATCGTAAAAAGGAGTTATCATGTCATTAGCTAAAGATATTGCCAGCCATCTTCTAAAAATTGAAGCCGTTTATTTGAAACCAGAAGAACCTTTTACTTGGGCTTCAGGGATCAAGTCCCCTATTTATACGGATAACCGCGTGACCCTTGCTTATCCAGAAACTCGTACCTTGATTGAGAATGGATTCGTGGACAAAATCAAGGAAGCTTTCCCTGAAGTAGAAGTCATTGCGGGGACAGCAACTGCGGGGATTCCTCATGGAGCCATTATTGCGGACAAAATGAACCTTCCTTTTGCTTACATCCGTAGCAAACCAAAAGACCACGGTGCTGGAAACCAAATCGAAGGCCGTGTACCACAAGGTCAAAAGATGGTGGTAGTGGAAGATTTGATTTCTACTGGTGGTTCTGTTTTGGATGCTGTTGCAGCTGCGAAACGTGAAGGAGCAGACGTACTTGGTGTGGTGGCGATCTTTACTTACCAATTGGAAAAAGCTGATAAGAAATTTGCGGAAGCTGGTGTTCAACTCGAAACCTTGTCAAACTACACAGAATTGATTCATTTGGCTGAAGAACAAGGTTATATTACCTCTGAAGGCTTAGATTTGTTACGCCGTTTTAAGGAAAACCAAGAAACTTGGCAAGACAAATAATATAACTGAAGCGTTTCTAACGCTTCTTTTTTATACACTTTTCACTAGTTGGTGGTTAACTTGAAACCCAAAGTAAAATCCTGTATGATAGTAGTAATTGTTTTTATTAGAGGAAGATAAAAACTAATTTAAGGGAGAAAGAATGACAAAAGAACATTATTTGCAATTGAAAAAGGAATTTAAAATTAGATTTACAATTAATGTCGTCCTAGCTATAATCGCTAGTGTATTTTATATTAAGATATTACTCAGCAACTCTCGTGAAGTTCCATATTTTATAATTTGTATTGGTACTCTCATCTTAACCAATCAGTCATTGATTGCACCTGCCTTTTATAAGAAAAAAGCAGCTGAGGAGGAACATCCAGAATGGAAGAATTTATCAACAAAGGGAGTAGAAATTCCTCAGGAAGAAATTCAAAAACGAAATGGGATATCGATCCTAGCTTTCATTATTGTAATTGTTGGATTCTTCATGTTATACCGACCAGCTCCAAAAACGGATGCAGGAACTGAAGTAATCAAAACCGATCGCGAGATTCAGACTGTTCCAGATAGTTCAACAGACAAAGAATCTAGCACGGTCTCTGATTTAACTCCTCAGGATGTTCAAACCTTACAAGAATTGAAGGAAGAGATCGAATCCAATGCCCCATCAGATTCAAACTCATTAGATATCAACAAAGCAAAAGACCTTGCTGAAAAGGCACAGCAACAGAATTGGTTGAAAAGAGGGGAGTAAGAATTTTTATTGATAGTAGAAGCATATAGTTTATATGAAGGAGTAGAGAGAAATCAATGACAGCAACAGTGTTCTGGCTTAGTTTGGGTATTCTGACCCTTGTTTTTCTTATCATTCTGCTCATCTTTTACACCTTGTATCGTCGTGAAATAAAAGTGAAAACAGAATCAACCGCAAAAGTTATGGGAGAAGTCGTTGCTTTTGATTCTAAAAATCAATTCCTTATATCCTTGCCTGTGGTGGAATATCAAGTCGGCAGCGAAAGCTACCGAAAGACATTCACTTATGCTTATTTTAGGGAGACTTCTTCTAAGTCAAGACAAACAAATGTTTTCGATAGAACCTATATTCTTGGAGCAGGTAAAAATCTGGATTTGCGGATGATATTCCCAATCGGGTCTCCCATGACTGTCTTTTATAATCCAAACGAGCCACAAATTGGTTTTGTCGAACGCTATGCCGACTTAGTCGGTTTTTATAAAATTGGAATGATTTTAACGACTGGGATTTATCTTGGGCTAGTCTGCATACTAGCTTTGTTATGTTGAATTGTTTGGACCTATCTAAAATAAAAAAGCACATTCAACTCTATATATTTGATTGAATGAGAGGATTTTCAATGATCAAAAAAGGTCAATGTTTTAATATCAGTTTGAATGGGAAAAGGCCTCTATGGGGATTCTTTTTGTTGGTGACCGATCAGGGAGAAGAATTGATCATCAAACGCAATAGTAAGATCCCTTTTGACAGATACCGTAAAGTGTATCAGACTAACTATTCATTTAAAGATAAAGTCTTTACAAAGAAAGCTCCAAACAATCTTTCGGCCGTCATTGGTGTTCCACTAGGTTTGTTATTAGCAAGAACATTTAGAAAGATCCTTCCCATGGACCTTTTCTTTGGAAAACCGAATCTTGATTTGGATGTTAGAGAAGGAGTGGTGAACGTTCTGATATTTCTTCTTGCTGTCATCGTCACTTTATGGTTGGTCACTATTGCCAGATATGTACAGTTGAAACGCTTTGTTGAAAAAAATGGAGCAGAACTCGTATTAGTTGGTCAGATAAAACCAGTAGATTATCTTCAAAAAACGTCAAATGGAACCGAGGTGTGGTGAATGCGAAAAATGAGAAAACGACAGTTGTTTGCTCTTGTTTGTTTAAGTGCTCTACTCCTGTTTTTTGCGTATTTTGTACAAATGCGATTGTTTTTGGCCTTGATTTTATGTTTAATTGTGATCTTATTTTTTAGAGGACTCGAATTCACAGAGCCTCGGGAAATAGAGTTTGATTTCAAGGAAGATCGTAAATAACAAAGATAATTCCTCAACCTAAATGATTTCGTATCAGCCCAAAACAGCAGAAATGCTGTTTTTTTGATATAATGGACCTATGTTATCGAAAAGTAAACGTATTCTATTTGGGATGCTTCATGTTGTCATGTTGCTAGTGATGGTCCACTGGTTCTTGATCAGTGTGACCTATCTGAGAGAGATTTCATGGTTAGCCATTTTAGGTGTTGGATTGCTATTTCTGCTAGCCTGGTTGAAACGCAACGGGGTAAAAAGAGCCATTGCTTGGTTGACCCGTCATAAAACAGGCTTCTTACTTGGCGCGATCATCTGTCAGTTAATCTTTATGATTTGTGCAGAGCTTTTGATCCGTCGGGATGCTGCGGTTGTTTTTAAGGGAGCTTTTGATCTTCTTAAGCAATCTTCCATCACCAACTACCTCAGTCGCAATCCCAATAATATTCCGCTCTTCCTTTACGAGAAGTTTTTCTATGCCTTATTTGGCACTAGCGGTCTGTGGGTCATGCAGGCTCTCAATATCCTCTATGTCAATCTGGGAGCAGTCCTCTTGTACAAGCTGTCCCAGAAGCATTTCAATCAAAAAACGGCTGATCTAGTCTATCTCTTTTATGTCAGTTTGATCTGTTACTCGCCTTATTTCTATTCCATGTATACGGACATTCCTCCGCTTCCTTTGATCGCTCTTCAATTGTGGTGGGCCTTGGATCTCTTGAAGGAAGACCAAGAAGGGACCTCCTGGAAGAAGATGTTTGCTTTAGGGATTTTATCTGGCGTGACCATGTTGATCCGTCCAACGACGATTATTATCATGATTGCCTTTTGGGCTGTCCTCTTCTTTAGAGGAAACTGGAAGTCCTTTGGCAAGATTGCTACGGTGACAGTGATGATGACGGGCTTTGTCTTTGCAGGATTGAATACAGCGGTCAATCATCAAACAGTTGTACCAATTTTGAAACAAGAAGGTTTGGCTAAAGGACCACTCTTGTTTATCAATCTAGGCTTGACGGATATGGGGCATAACCAAGAAGATATGAAAGAGGGCTTGCTAGCTTATATCGATGAGGACAAGCGCTCAGACTACAACAATGGTCTCTTTAAGAAAGAAAATATAATTAAAGAAATCAAACGCCGCCTCAAGGAGTACGGACCTTTCGGTTTGATTGGGCACCTCTATTACAAGCAATCTTTGACGGTAGCAGAAGGGACCCTAGGTTGGCTTTACCGAGATGTAGAGTATGAGAAGACACCTTATATTAATCCTCTCTATGCGCCGCTGACTAAAAACAATGGTCTGGCCAAATGGGTGCGAACCTATTTCCTCAGCACGGATCGCCCACAGTACAAGTATTATGAATTTGTGAAACAGTTGATCTGGATCGTCTTGTCAGCTGGCTTGGTTGGGGCTTATCTCAAACGTCGAGATACAGATGCCTTCAATTTCCTTTCCTTAGCGGTCTTTGGTGGTTTGCTCTTCTTAACCATCTTTGAAGGTGGGAAGACCCGCTACCTCATCCAATTCTTGCCGCAAATTTTGCTAGTGGCTTCGATCGGTCTAGCAGGATTCATTAAGAAAGAAAATACATAAAAACTCTCGCTTGTTTAACAGGCAGAACCAGAGGTTGGATAAAATGGTCCAGCCTCTTTTTTATCCAGTGGATCTGTGTCAAATGTGGTATAATGAAAGGTAAGAATTTATTGGATAGCGGAGAGTTTCCATGCAACATTCCCCCTGGCATGAAGCCATCAAATCCCATCTTCCGGAAGGGTATTTTCATCAGATTAATGACTTTATGAATGAGGTCTATAGCAAAGGAGTGGTCTATCCACCTCGTGACAAGGTCTTTAAGGCCTTGCAGACGACAGAGATGGATCAGGTCAAGGTCTTGATTTTAGGCCAAGATCCCTACCACGGACCGGATCAAGCGCAAGGCTTAAGTTTTTCTGTGCCGGATCATGTCCCAGCCCCCCCTTCTTTGCAAAATATTCTCAAAGAATTGCGCTCAGATATCGGAGAGAAGCGGTCGCATGATCTGACCTCTTGGGCAGAGCAAGGAGTGCTCTTGCTCAATGCCTGCTTGACGGTTCCTGCTGGTCAGGCCAATGGTCATGCGGGACAAATTTGGGAGCCATTCACAGATGCTGTGATCAAGGTGGTCAATGAGTTGGAGGAGCCTGTTGTCTTTATCCTCTGGGGATCTTATGCCCGTAAGAAAAAGCCTCTGATTACCCACGATCGACATTTGGTCCTTGAATCAGCTCACCCAAGTCCCTTATCGGCCTACCGAGGATTCTTTGGTTCCCAACCCTTTTCAAAAACCAATCAATTTTTGAAAGAGACGGGACGCGAGCCGATTGATTGGTTAAGATAGGAGAAAGAAATGCCACAATTAGCAACGATTTGTTACATTGACAATGGGAAAGAATTTCTCATGCTGCATCGCAATAAAAAGCCCAATGATGTCCATGAAGGTAAATGGATCGGAGTTGGAGGAAAATTAGAACGCGGGGAAACCCCACAGGAGTGTGCTGCGCGTGAGATTTTTGAGGAGACGGGCCTTAGAGGCAAGCCAGTCTTAAAAGGGATCATTACCTTTCCCGAGTTTACTCCAGATTTGGACTGGTACACCTATGTCTTCAAGGTAACAGATTTTGAGGGAGAACTGATCGAGTGTAACGAAGGGACCTTGGAGTGGGTACCTTATGATCAAGTCCTCTCAAAACCAACCTGGGAAGGGGACCACACCTTTGTCGAGTGGTTGTTGGAGGATAAACCCTTCTTTTCAGCAATGTTTCGCTATGACGGCGACCGCTTGTTAGAGTCGCATGTTGATTTTTATGAATAAAGGAGAATGCAATGGTTGTCATTAAAAATGGTCGCGTAATGGATCCCAAAACTGGCTTGGATCAAGTCTGTGATCTTCGCATTGAAGGAAAGAAAATTGTAGAGATCGCTGAAAACCTCCCAACGGATGGACAAGAAATCCTTGATGCTACTGGTCTGGTGGTTGCTCCTGGTTTGATCGATGTACACGTGCATTTCCGTGAACCCGGTCAAACTCATAAAGAAGACATCCATACGGGTGCCTTAGCCGCAGCTGCTGGTGGTTTTACTCGAGTGGTCATGATGGCCAATACCAATCCGACCATTTCAGATATTGCCACCTTAGAGGAAGTCTTAACTTCTGCAGCCAAGGAAAATCTTCACATTCATACGGTTGCGACGGTGACTAAGAACTTTGACGGTCAACACCTGACAGATTTTGAAGGATTGCTTAAGGCCGGTGCAGTAGGATTTTCAGATGATGGGATTCCCCTTCAAAGCACTAAGGTTGTCCGTCAAGCCTTGGAAGAGGCTAAGCGTCTAGGAACCTTTATTAGTCTGCATGAAGAAGACCCTGAGTTGAATGGCATTCTTGGTTTGAATGAGAACATTGCTAAGGAACACTTCCATGTCTGTGGGGCGACGGGTGTAGCCGAATATTCAATGGCTGCGCGTGATGCCATGATTGCCCATGCGACAGGTGCTCACCTCCATATCCAACACCTTTCCAAGGAAGAAAGTGTCAAGGTGGTGGAATTTGCCCAAGGATTAGGAGCTCATGTGACGGCAGAAGTGGCACCTCAACACTTTTCGAAAACAGAAAGTCTGCTCTTGACTAAGGGAAGCAATGCTAAGATGAATCCACCTCTTCGCTTGGAATCTGACCGTCTAGCAGTGATTGAAGGTTTGAAATCAGGCGTCATCTCTGTGATTGCGACGGACCACGCGCCTCACCATGCAGATGAGAAGAATGTTCCTGATATTACCAAAGCACCATCTGGCATGACTGGGCTTGAAACTTCGCTTTCTCTTGGTTTGACCTACTTGGTGCATGCTGGCCATTTAAGCCTGATGCAATTGCTTGAAAAGATGTCCTATAATCCAGCACGTCTCTATGATTTTGATGCCGGATATATTGCAGTGGATGGACCGGCTGATTTAACCATCTTTGATCCAGAAGCAGATCGTCTGGTATCGGATCATTTCGCTTCAAAAGCTGGCAATTCACCATTTGTGGGTGAAACATTAAAAGGGAAAGTTGCCTATACAATCTGTGATGGACAAGTGATTTTTCAAGGATAAGCGATCGTACTCATATGAATCTCAAAAAAATGATGCAAGGCTTGGTATTCTTTTTAACCAGCCTTCTTGTCTTTGTCTTTCTATTTCGTGCTCTGCTACCAACTGCGTCCCCTCGCATGACCAAGCCCAAAACGGCTACGAAAGAAATCACCTATACTTATGTAGCTCTAGGGGATTCACTGACCGAAGGAGTAGGGGATAGCACCAAGCAAGGGGGATTTGTCCCCATCCTTGCCCAAAGTCTGTCCAATGAAAATGACGGCCAGTATCAGCCTGTCAACTATGGAGTAGCTGGAAATACAAGTGCTCAGATCTTAGATCGACTCAAGAAGCAAACTGATCTTCAGAAGGATCTCAAAAAGGCGCGTGTCATGACCTTAACGGTTGGGGGAAATGATATGCGCAAAGTCGTTGTCGATCATCTGAGTGACTTTTCCCTATCGGATATCCAAAAGCCGCTCAAGAATTATACAGCGAACCTCAAAGAAATTATTACAAAGGCCAGAAAGGACAATCCCCATCTTCCTATTTATGTAGTGGGGATCTACAATCCTCTTTACCTGAATTTTCCTGAATTAACCAGTATCCAGACGGCTGTCGATCGTTGGAATGAGACGACGGAAGAAACCATTGCGCAATTTGATCAGGTCTATTTCGTTCCGATCAATGATCTGCTTTATAAAGGAATTGACGGGGAAATGGGTGTATCAGAAATCAGTGACGGGAAGACAACCGTTATCAATGATGCCCTGTATGAAGAGGATAGTTTCCACCCCAACAATACGGGCTATGAAAAGATGAAACAAGCAATATTGGAGAAAATCAATGCCACGAAGAAAACTTGGAGTCAAAAATAATCCCATCAAAGAGAAGGTCCCCTTCCTTCAAAAAATCAATATTTGGAAATGGTTGTTTTTAGGCTTGGTCAGCCTTCTCTTAGCCTTTGCTATAGTCGTGCAAGGACGCTTAGCGACGCCAAGAGAAGATGTTAGTCAGCTTCATCAAACAGTTGGCACCAAAGATGTCAAAGTTGGAACCATGACGACAACTCGTGATCAACTCAATGACACCATCAAATCGCTTCTGAAAAAATATAAGCTGTCCGACTACAAGGTCTATGCGGACAATCAGCAAATCCTATTAGAAGGGCAGTTGAGTTTCTTAGGGAAGGATTATCCCTTATACATTTACTTTCAACCATCCAAATTGGAAAACGGGAACATCCTCTTGACGGTGAAGGATTTTTCAGTTGGAACCTTTCAAATTCCACAAAGGATGGTTTTGCAGCTTTTGAGCAAGAATAAAACTATTCCAGAATTTATCCAAATTTCTCCAAAACAGTCTACCATCACCATTGTATTACCAGAAATTGACAATGACTTTGGAATCTATGTCAAGGCCAATACCATTGATCTCTATAATGACAAGATCGTTTTTGATTTGTATCAGAAGAAGTAGGGCGAAAGCTCTATTTTGTTTCTATTCAAAAAATTCAGAATATTGTAGAAAATTCTTGACATTGATTCTTCCCTATGCTAAAATACTAAACAAGACATTGAACAAAGGAGAAAGTCAAACATGAAAACAGCTAAGTTTATTCAATTTGCTTTGTTGTTGAGGTATAAGGGCTAGTGCAGAAGCATTAGTCCTGTTTGGCTTACCAAGCGGGCAAAAACATCTCGCTTGGTTAACCGAGTGAGATGTTTTTCTTTATATCCACTACATAGAAATGAGGAGACCCTATGCGTAAAGTTGAATTTTTAGATACCAGCCTTCGGGATGGCGAACAGACTCCAGGAGTTAATTTCTCTATCAAAGAAAAGATTGCCATTGCTAAACAATTGGAAAAGTGGGGCATTTCTGCTATTGAAGCAGGTTTTCCTGCAGCTAGTCCTGATTCCTTCACAGCTGTTCAAGAGATTGCCAAGGTCTTGACCAAGACAGCCGTGACAGGTTTGGCCCGTTCTGTCAAATCAGATATTGATGCCTGCTATGAAGCTTTGAAGGATGCTAAGTATCCACAAATTCACGTCTTTATCGCAACCAGTCCGATTCACCGGGAGTTTAAACTCAACAAGACAAAGGAAGAAATCCTTGAAACGATCAAAGAGCACGTTTCTTACGCTCGCTCAAAATTTGAAATTGTTGAATTCTCGCCAGAAGATGCGACCCGGACGGAATTGGATTTCCTCTTGCAAGTTGTCCAGACTGCAGTCGATGCAGGGGCCAGCTATATCAACATTCCTGATACAGTCGGTTTCACGACACCAGCGGAGTACGGTGCCATTTTCAAATACTTGATTGACCATGTCAAGACAGATCGCGAGATTATCTATTCTCCTCATTGCCATGATGACCTAGGTATGGCGGTGGCCAATAGCCTCGCTGCTGTTAAAAATGGTGCCCGTCGTGTTGAAGGAACCATCAATGGCATCGGGGAGCGGGCCGGCAATGCGGCGCTTGAAGAAGTAGCAGTTGCTCTCAATATTCGTGAAGACTATTTCCAAGTGGAGAGTCCGATTGTCCTTAATGAAACCATCAACACCTCTGAGTTGGTCTCTCGTTACTCTGGTATTCCAATTCCTAAAAACAAGGCGGTTGTTGGTGGCAATGCCTTCTCACACGAGTCTGGGATCCACCAAGACGGAGTTCTTAAAAATCCTCTTACCTACGAAATCATTACCCCTGAGTTGGTGGGTGTTAAGAGCAATAGTCTCCCTCTTGGAAAATTGTCTGGTCGCCATGCCTTTGTCGAAAAACTGCATGAGCTGGGACTGGAATTTACAGAAGAAGACATCAAGCCATTGTTTGCTAAGTTCAAATCTCTGGCAGACAAGAAACACGAGATCACAGATGCCGATATCCGCGCCCTTGTTGCCGGTACAGCAGTGGAAAATCCAGAAGGATTCCAATTTAACGATCTTCGCTTGACAACCAATGCAGACGAAACGATTACAGCAGCGGTTAGCCTCCGCAATGAAGAAGGGGAAGTGCTTGAGTTCCTTGCCAATGGTCAAGGGTCGGTTGAAGCGATCTTTAATGCGATTGATAAATTCTTCAACCAAACTGTTCGCTTGACCTCATACAATATCGATGCAGTGACAGATGGGATTGATGCCCAAGCCCGTGTCTTGGTATCCGTGGAAAATGTCGATACAGATACGATTTTCAATGCCTCTGGTTTGGACTTCGACGTATTGAAAGCCTCTGCCATTGCTTATATCAATGCCAACACGCTGGTTCAAAAAGAGAATGCGGGTGAGATGGGACGAGCTGTCTCCTACCGTGACCTTCCACAAGACTAAGAGGAAATGAACATGACAAAGAAAATTGTAACACTTGCAGGAGATGGGATTGGCCCTGAGATCATGGCAGCTGGACTAGAGGTCCTCGCAGCCGTCGCTCCCAAAATCGGCTTTGATTATAGTCTTGAAGACAAACCTTTTGGGGGTGCTGGGATTGATGCCGCTGGCCACCCACTTCCCCAAGATACTCTAAAAGCAGCTAAAGGAGCGGATGCTATTCTTCTCGCAGCCATCGGGAGTCCTGAGTATGACAATGCTCCTGTTCGTCCAGAACAAGGCCTGCTCGCTATTCGTAAGGAGTTAAATCTATTTGCCAATATTCGTCCTGTACGGATTTTTGATGCCTTGAAACACTTGTCTCCTTTGAAACCAGAGCGTATCGAGGGGGTCGATTTCGTGGTCGTGCGAGAATTGACAGGTGGGATTTACTTTGGAGAGCATATCTTGAAAGAAGATACAGCACGCGATATCAATGATTACAGTGCAGAAGAAATCCGTCGGATTATGCGCCAAGCCTTCAAGATCGCCCAAGGACGTAGCAAGAAAGTGACCAGTATCGATAAGCAAAATGTCCTGGCAACGTCTAAATTGTGGCGCCAAGTGGCAGAAGAAGTTGCCAAAGAATTTCCAGATGTGACCTTAGAGCACCAGCTTGTCGATAGTGCGGCCATGATCATGATTACCAATCCAGCCCGCTTTGATGTTGTAGTGACAGAGAATCTATTCGGAGATATCTTATCTGACGAATCCAGCGTCCTTCCTGGAACACTAGGCGTGATGCCATCTGCTAGTCATTCTGACCAAGGACCAAGTATGTACGAACCGATTCATGGTTCAGCACCTGATATTGCTGGTCAAGGCATTGCCAATCCGATTTCCATGATCCTGTCCGTTGCCATGATGCTCCGAGACAGTTTTGGAGAAACAGCAGGTGCAGAAATGATCGAAGAAGCCGTCAATCAAACCTTGAATCAAGGAATCTTGACACGGGATCTAGGTGGTCAGGCTTCTACTGCTGAGATGACTGCAGCCATTATTGGGAATCTCTAAGATGACTTGGAGAGATCGCTGTTTAGTTGTTATTGCTATTTGGAATAGTATCGTATTTCTGACCTATGGTTTAGATAAACGAAAAGCCATCCAAAACAGATGGCGGATTCCTGAAAAGGTCCTGTTACTCGAGAGCTGGATGCTTGGTGGATTCGGAGCTCTACTAGGTGGATATCTCTTTCACCACAAGGTGCGGAAATGGTATTTTCAAGCTAGCTGGTGGGGCAGTAGCCTTCTTTTAGCAGGTGCCCTCTTTCTAATCCTTCAATGGATTTCCTAACAAGAAGATAAATGGAGAAAGATGATGAGTGGAAAATCTATCTTTGATAAACTTTGGGACCGCCACGTGATTACAGGAGTGGAAGGGCAACCCCAACTCATGTATGTGGACCAACACTATATCCACGAAGTGACGAGTCCGCAAGCCTTTCAAGGATTACGGGATGCAGGTCGCAAGGTTCGACGACCCGATTTAACCTTTGGAACCTTTGATCACAATGTTCCAACGGTCAATATTTTTGATATTCGAGATGTGATTTCAAAAGCCCAGATTGATAAATTAGCTGAGAATGTGGTGGACTTTGGGATTGATCATGCTGCCCATGGTTCTGCTAAGCAAGGAATCGTTCATATGGTGGGCCCTGAAACCGGTCGGACCCAGCCTGGGAAATTTATTGTCTGTGGAGACAGCCATACCGCAACCCACGGAGCCTTTGGTGCCATTGCCTTTGGGATTGGAACCAGTGAAGTGGAGCATGTCTTTGCTACCCAAACCATTTGGCAAGTCAAACCAAAGAAAATGTTGGTTGAATTCACCGGAACCCCACAAAAAGGGATCTATTCAAAGGATTACATCCTAGCTTTGATCGCGCGCTACGGTGTTGCTTGTGGAGTTGGCTACGTTGTAGAGTATCGGGGAGAAGCAATTGATCGCTTGACCATGGAAGAACGCATGACTATCTGTAACATGTCGATCGAGTTTGGGTCCAAAATGGGGATCATGAATCCAGATGAGACGACCTTTGACTACCTCCGAGGACGTGAATGTGTGCCAGATGATTTTGAGGCCGCAGTAGCTGATTGGAAGACTCTGGTTAGTGATGACGATGCCGTTTATGATAAGGTCATCCGTATGGATGTATCTGATCTTGCTCCGATGGTGACTTGGGGGACCAATCCTTCTATGGGAGTGGACTTCGAGACTCCTTTTCCAGAGTTTCGCGACATGAATGATGAACGGGCTTATCATTATATGGATCTAGAACCTGGCCAAAAACCAGCAGACATTGAACTAGGCTATATCTTTATCGGTTCTTGTACCAATGCGCGTCTCAGCGATTTGGAGTTGGCAGCCAAGTTTGTGAAAGGCAAAAAAATTGCGCCAAACTTAACTGCTATTGTGGTACCTGGATCTCGTCCGGTAAAGCAAGCCGCCGAAAAATTAGGCTTAGACAAGATCTTCATGGATGCGGGCTTTGAATGGCGTGATCCAGGATGCTCCATGTGTCTAGGAATGAATCCGGACAAGGTGCCGGATGGAGTCCACTGTGCCTCTACTAGCAACCGGAACTTTGAAGACCGCCAAGGATTTGGGGCTAAAACCCATCTCTGTAGCCCAGCAATGGCCGCTGCAGCAGCAATTGCCGGTCGCTTTGTCGACGTGCGCCAAATGCCAGAAGTCGAGTAAAAGGAGGAAGCATGGAGAAATTTACCATTTATACGGGAACAACAGTTCCTTTGATGAACGATAATATTGATACCGACCAAATCCTCCCCAAGCAATTTTTAAAGTTGATTGATAAAAAAGGTTTTGGGAAATACCTCATGTATGCTTGGCGCTATTTGGATGACCAATATACTGAGGATCCAGATTTTATCTTTAACAAGCCAGAATACCGCAAGGCGACCATTTTGATCACTGGTGACAATTTTGGAGCTGGTTCCTCTCGGGAGCACGCAGCCTGGGCTTTAGCTGATTATGGCTTTAAAGTTGTTATCGCTGGATCTTTCGGAGATATCCATTACAATAATGAGCTCAATAATGGCATGCTGCCGATTGTCCAACCACTAGAGGTTCGTCAACAATTGGCAAGTTTGAAGCCGACAGATCCAGTGACGGTGGATTTGGAAGAGCAGAAGATCATCTCGCCTGTTGGAGAGTTTCGCTTTGAGATCGATCAAGATTGGAAGCACAAATTGCTCAATGGCTTGGATGATATCGGGATTACGCTTCAGTATGAAGACTTGATTGCAGCTTATGAGAAGAACCGGCCAGCTTACTGGCAATGATAAAATTGTATACTTAATTACGAATTTTCTGAAAATATATTGAATTTGAGACTATTTTTTGATACAATACTAAAAAGAATAGAAAAGGAAAGAGACTTATGACAAAACACATTCAATGGGACGGACAACTTTCACAAGAAGGATTTGATATTCTTAAAGGAGAGGGTGGCTGTATCGTCTGCCCTACCAAAGTCGGCTACATCATCATGACCAGTGATAAGGCTGGCTTGGAACGTAAATTCGAAGCCAAAGAACGCAACCGCAACAAACCAGGTGTGGTTCTCTGCGGAAGCATGGATGAACTTCGTGCCCTTGCGCAATTGAATCCTGAAATTGAAGCCTTCTACCAAAAACATTGGGATGAAGATATCTTGCTTGGTTGTATCCTTCCTTGGCGTGAAGATGCCTATGCAAAATTGCAAGCTTTCGGAGATGGACGTGAAGAACTCATGACAGACGTTCGTGGAACTTCATGCTTTGTCATCAAATTTGGTAAAGCTGGTGAGCAAATCGCCAAAGAAATGTGGGAAAAAGAAGGCAAAATGGTTTACGCTTCTTCAGCCAACCCTTCAGGTAAAGGAAACCGCGGGAAGGTTGAAGGAATCGGTGAGCGCATCGAAGGTGCCGTGGACTTAGTCATCGAAGCAGATGATTATGTAGCTTCTATCCAACCAGACAAGACCATTGAAACGCGCTATGAACAAGGCGTGATGGTCTCTATGGTTGATGCCGAAGGAAAACTCATCCCAGAACAAGGAGCAGGTAGCCGTTCTGTCAATACTTGTCCAGTTGTGATCCGTAAGGGATTGGATATTGATAAGATCATGATGCACTTATCTGATCATTTCAACTCTTGGAACTATCGCCAAGGGGAATACTATTAAGAAATAGAAAACAGCATTCCATTTGGGATGCTTTTTTTGTGAAAGGATAAAAGATGGTATAATAAAGTCAAACGATGTTCCAATAGAAGGGGAAGTGGTATGGTCTCCAGAAAAGCATTTATCGATAAAGCCAATCAGGAAGGTTTTTCCTTCAACATCCAAATCCCATGGTGGACGTACAATAACTTCAAGTCATTAGTTTGGAGAAAAAGGCTCTCTGAGGAGCAACTC
Organism: Streptococcus parasanguinis; assembly: GCF_031582885.1. Lineage (NCBI taxonomy): Bacteria > Bacillati > Bacillota > Bacilli > Lactobacillales > Streptococcaceae > Streptococcus > Streptococcus parasanguinis. The sequence goes on along the minus strand of NZ_CP133988.1, from coordinate 1,571,747 downwards.
TATCAGATCTTTCTTTTACTTTGTAGAGAGGTAGAAGACCGGCAAATGCAAGCTGTAGCGGATAAGAGAAAGTATCAGACCGGATTTTATGTAGCTGCATGTAATGGCCACGAGTTTCGCTTTGAGTTTGCTTTTAAAAAGAACCAAGAACTAAGAGTTTATAATTTATTTGAGACCGTCAATGGTCGTAAGAAACTAACCTTGATGGATCTGCTTGATTACATAATGGATTGACTGTGTATAGAAACAATAAGGGTTCACTACAAATTGATAAAAGAAAGAGTAGTTCTATGATTTCAAGAGATGCATTTTTAGAAAGAATCAACCAAGAGGGATTCTCATTTAGTATTGACATCCCGCGCAGGAATTTTTCGGATTTTTCATCATTAGTTCGGAGAAGAAGAATTTCAGAAGAAGACCTCTATCAGCTGTTTTATAACTATTGTCAGGAGCTAGAAAACTGTTTGAAAGAAGCAGGGGAGAAACGACGATTACTCTTCAATAAATTTCCAGTTAGCCCCGTTCATGATAAATATAAAACGAAATTTGATACAGTGGCACCCAACGGACGCGAATTCCGCTTTGAGTTTGTCTTTAGCAATGACAATCGTTTAAAAGTTTATCATCTTATCGAAACGGTTAATGGTCGTAGGAAAAAAACACCTATGGAAATACTGATGGACCTAGTCGATGCTTTATAGTGGATACTGATCTAAGAGAAATCTTATGAGATACCTATTTCTTCTTGATTCCATTGAGCCTAGTGACTATAATGAGTGAGTTTAATAAAGCTACAGGTAGACTCTTGTTCCTCTGCTTGTTTGCTCTTGCTTTTTTATGTTGTACTATTTGTAATCATCACAGCTCCAGTAGTTTTATTAAACCGACCTTTCCTATTTGATCGCCTAATAGCTAGTAGTTATTGAAGTACGGTTGGGAAATAGACAAAAGACAAAAAGGACTCTATTTTTACGTTAGAGACCTTTTTGACAAGTAGGGGTTGAACTGTAAAGCTGGTGAATGGTAGTAAGAGTTTTCTAACTGGTTGAAATTTGGTACACTAGAGTTATGAAGATGGAAGATACAATTAAAAAAGGGATCATTATAGGAGCTACAGGAGGGATTGGTCGTCAATTAGCGAAAGAATTGGCACAACGTTTGGAGCATCTGATTTTAGTGAGTCGAGATGCTGACAAACTCTCCCAAGTCCAAAAAGAACTAACTGGGAGTAAGGCGCAGCTTTCAATCCTAACATTAGATATGCTAGATCAAGTGGCTCTAGAAGCTTTTGTAGAGAGTCTAGATGCTGATCTTCTCGTCAATTGTTCGGGACTAGCCTATTTTTCCCTAGGATGTGAACTTGATTCAGCCAGTGAGCAAGACCTCTGGCAAGTCAACTACCATGCTCCGGTTCAACTAATTAAGCAATTAGTGAAGAAGAATCATAAGATCCAGCTAGTCCAGTTGTCATCTCTGGCTACTCTTTTTCCTCATCCCTATCTAGCAGCCTATAGTGCCAGTAAGGCTGCCTTGCAGACCTACACTCTTGCTCTCCAGGAGGAACTGAGGCAATCAGATTCCCCGATTCAGCTAGGTCTCTATATTCTTGGACCAGTCCAAACAGCTATTTTTCCTCCCAAACTAGTAGAAGCATTGGGTGGCAGTCGCTTGCAGATGAAGCCTGAGAAAGTCGCTCAGCAGTTGATCCGATTTATAGAAAGGGATACTTCCTATGCTATTATCGGGCTTCGCTATCGCTTGCTAGTTTGGCTAGGTCGCTTGCTTCCCCAAAGGTGGATCATCCGTCTCCTTGCTATATATTTAAAAAAGGGACTTAATAGATGAAATTTGTATTTATATTTTTAGCCGTTACTTATCTTCTCTTATTTCTCATCCGTTGGTTGCTGTCCTTCACTTATTATAAAAAAAGTCAGGTTCATATTGCGGACTTTCCTGAACAGCTTTTTACAGTGGTTCAACCCATCCTTTCTGGGGATCCTCGTTTAGAGAGTGATTTGCGGGCCAATCTCCAGCAAACTGAAGCAGTAGAATTCTACTGGTTGATTGATCAGTCTGATACAGAAGCCCAGCGAGTAGCAGATCAGATTTGTCAAGAGGCATCCTTTGCCCAACGCATTCGAATTTTTCTCATTGAAGACGTCCCTCAGGGGATTAATCCCAAGAGTTACAAGATTGAGCAGGTTGTAGAGGAGCTGACCCGTTCATATCTGATTGTTTTGGACGATGATAGTGTGATTGATTTTTCTAAAATGGGTGAGCTGACCGCCTATTTGGGTCAAGAGGTCATTCTGACAGGTATTCCTTATAACCAGGAGAGAAGCAATTTCTGGTCCAAGCTGGTCGCAGCATTTGTAAATGGCAATTCTTTTATTACCTATTTTACCATGGCAGAAGTTGAGGCGAATCACTCAATCAACGGGATGTTCTATATCCTACCGGTAGAACTTGCAAAAGACCAGGGGCTTTTCACAGCGATTAAGGATTATCTATGTGATGATTTAGCCGTAGCCGATTTTTTAAGGAGTAAAGGAGTATCCATTATCCAAACACGGGTCACCTGTAATGTTCGAACCACTATCAAGGACGCCAAGCAATATCTGCTCCAGATGAAGCGTTGGCTTCTCTTTAGCTCTATCTACCTCAAAGAACACCTGGATTGGAAGCTGTTTAGTCTCATAGGTTTACCAAGTTTTCTACCTCTTCCAACTTTGATCTTAAGTATCATTTTAGGATGGCCTTATCTTCTTCTAGCCTTAAGCTTACTAGTATTCAAGGCAGTTTGGATGCTCCTCTATCGACAAAGCATTCTTCCCACTCACCTCCACTTGGATGAAGTCATCTATGAAGTGCTGAATGATCTCCTGCTTCCTTGGCTGTTTATCTATGTTCTGATGACTCCTCCTGTGATAAACTGGCGGGGACGGAAGATTCGTGTGACGGACGGAAAGATTCGTTATGAGTAAGATGAAGTCCTATCTAGATCGCTTGTCTGATTTATCTCTTGATTAGACCATGCTAAACTCTAATCGCTTGGTTCTCTTTCTCAGTGGGAGCAGTGATGTCACTTGTGCCGGGCTGACAGCTGGGCAGCTAGACCTCCTCCATGCGATTTGTCCATCAGGTTATAGAGTAGTAGAGAGTAATTTTCCCTTCAATCAAGATTTTGAACATATAAAATTTCCTCAAGTATCCCTACTGTCGGCTTCTGCATCCAATATCATCTATTATTGGCATACCATTTTGAACTCTCGCTTTCAAAAGCTCTTACAACAACACTTGTCTCCCTTACTGTTAGTGCAAGAAGTAGTTCTTGTTTGTAAGAGTTCAGGGATTAATATGCTGACCCAGTGGCTTAGAAGTGTAGGGAAGGAGGTATCCTTGCCAAGGCTGCGTGTAATAGCGCTTGGCCCTGTTTCCCAGCTTCTTTTAAGTCAAAAGGAGATAGAGGTATTGGTTATCAAAGGCAAAAAAGATCCTTATTCACGAATTTTGGACCGCCATTCAGCGGATATCCAAGTGGATACGGATCATTATAGTTATGAATACAGAGAAGATGTGAAAGGAATCATCTATGACTGGATTAGACAAAGTGATAAAAATCGATGTGATTAGCGTCCCCTTTAGTGGTCATTTATTTCCGACTTTGACTTTGGTCAAGCCCTTGCTGGAGGATCCTCGTTTTCAGGTTCGAGTCATCACAGGTTTTCAAAAAAAGGAATTGGTTGAGCAGATTGGTTTTGACTGCCTTGCCTTGTTTCCTGACCGTCCGACAGTCATGGAAGATATAGCCAATACAGCCAAGCAAGCAAATCTCTTTATCATGTACCAACAATTAGGGGCTAATAGCAAACTGATTCCTGAAGTTTTCAACGAGATAAATCGAATTTGGGACTCTGAAGGACAACCAGACTTGATTATTGCAGATTTTGTAGCCGCTCCTGCTGGAGTTTTAGCAGATCGTTTGGGCATTCCTTGGATTACGACCATTCCAAGTCCAGTAGCGATTGAAAGTCGCACGACTACCCCTGCATATCTAGGAGGATGGAAACCGCATAAGGGGACCTTCTACAAGTGGAGAGATGCTCTGGGGAGGCAAGTCATCCGTCTGGCAAAGAAAGTTGGATTTGCGCTGGTTAAGAAGAATCTTGATACCATACAGGATTTTAAACTCTACCGTGAAGATGGGACAGAAGCGGTCTATTCTCCCTATTCAATCTTGGCTCTAGGCATGAAAGAGTTGGAGTTTAGAGACGATTTTCCGTCCCAGCTTAAATGGGTTGGTTATCGCTGTCTCTCTTTTGATCGACTTCCTCAAGATCAGAAACAGTATTTTACGAGTTCTAAAAAGCGGGTCCTCGTTACCTGTGGCACTCATTTAAAATGGGAAAAAGAGCGGATGGTGGAGTTGGCAAAGCTTTTGAGCCAAGAACATCCTGACTATGTCTTTTACGTAACCCTAGGTGACCCTAATGGTTTGAATCACCCACCCCGGGTGTTGTCAGATAATCTTCTGATTTTTGATTACCTCCCTTATTCAGATGTTCTGGATCAAATGGACTTTGCCATTCATCATGCAGGTGCTGGGATTTTGATGGGGTGTATCGAAGAGGGGATTCCTAGTCTGATTTTGCCCCAGGACTATGACCAGTTTGACAATGCGGTTCGGGCTGAGTTATTCCAAGTAGGATTGGTTTCTCGTAAAAAGACGGATTCCGAAGTCTTGCGTTTATTTAATGAATTGGTTTCTCGGGAAGATTGGAATCATCTAAAGGTCCTCGCTCAACGATGCAAGGCTTATCAACCGACAGAGATGCTTTATCAAGAAATCGAGAGACTCTTGAAAGTGAAGTTATAGAAGAAAGAGGAGGGAGAGACTCCTATTTGCTTTCTTCCAGAGATTTTCTATTTAATGAACATAAAAAACTAGAGCGCTAGCTCTAGTTTTTTGGTTGTTGATGGGTGATATTCTTTCCCCAAGGGATGAGATTTTCTTTTTTCTCTTTGATCCGTTGGATATTGTCCTTGTGACGAAGAATGATCAAGGTTGCTAGGGCCAAGACAATGATTGTAAAAAGCGGATCATAGCTGTGCAAGATCCATCCAGTCAAAGGGAGAAGGAGGACCGAAAGAATGGCGAGTAGCGCAACGGTAACACTCGAAAATGAGATCATACTGGTTAAAAACAGGCTGGCTACAAAATAAACAGCTAAAATGAGTAGCAGGATAGGCGAGAAACCAAGTAAGACACCAGCACTCGTCGCCACTGCCTTTCCACCCTTGAATCCAGCAAAAATTGGGAAAGTGTGCCCCAATACAGCTAAGAGACCAAAGACCATCGGCGAGATCCCCTGAATTCCAAAGAAAGTCGAAAGGAGAACGGCCAAAGTTCCTTTCAAGAAATCAATCGCAAAGACGATGATCCCAGCTTTCTTCCCTAAAATCCGAAAGGTATTGGTCGTTCCTGTATTGCCCGAGCCATGTTCCCGTATATTAATATGGAAAAAGATTTTCCCAATCCATAATCCCGAAGGAATGGAGCCTAACAGATAGGCTAAGATTAAAACACTTATTTCTTTCATCATACCTTCATTATATCAAAAAGCCATCAATAGAAAAAGCAATTTCTGGAGATCAAGTGTGACATCTGAAGAAAGTGTTCAGCCAGCTTTTTGTACTGAGATATAGAAATCTCCATATAAAGAGAAAAAATTTTGCAAAATTTCCTAAAAAACTGTAATATAGAAAAGATGAACAAACAGGAGGTTCCTTGTGGCAAAAAAGGAAATCAATATTAATAATTATAATGACGATGCCATTCAGGTACTAGAAGGGTTGGATGCAGTCCGTAAACGTCCAGGGATGTATATCGGATCGACCGACGGAAATGGCTTGCATCACATGGTCTGGGAGATCGTGGATAATGCGGTCGATGAAGCCTTGTCTGGCTTTGGATCACAAATCGATGTAACGATTAATAAAGATGGTTCTCTATCGGTAGAAGACCAGGGACGTGGAATGCCGACCGGGATGCATGCTATGGGTAAACCAACCGTTGAGGTGATCTTTACAGTCCTCCACGCCGGAGGGAAGTTTGGTCAAGGAGGCTATAAGACATCTGGAGGTCTTCACGGAGTGGGATCTTCTGTCGTCAATGCCCTTTCTAGCTGGCTAGAGGTAGAAATTACCCGTGATGGAGCTGTCTACAAGCAACGTTTTGAAGATGGGGGAAAACCAGTTACGACCCTCGAGAAGATTGGCTCTGCTCCCAAGTCTAAGACAGGGACCAAGGTCACCTTCATGCCAGATCCAACCATCTTTTCAACGACAGATTTCAAATTCAATACCATTGCTGAGCGAATCAAAGAATCAGCCTTCTTGCTGAAGGACGTAACGCTGACGCTGACCGATCTCCGTAAGGAAGAAGACAACCATGTGGCCTTTCATTATGAAAATGGTGTCCAAGATTTCGTAGAGTACTTGAACGAAGACAAGGAAACTTTGACACCTGTTCTCTACTTTAGTGGCGAATCAGATGGTTTTCAGGTAGAAGTGGCCATGCAATACAATGATGGCTACTCAGATAATATCTTGTCCTTCGTTAATAATGTCCGCACCAAAGATGGGGGAACCCATGAGACGGGTCTGAAGACAGCCATTACCAAGGCTATGAACGACTATGCAAGAAAGACAGGGCTCCTCAAAGAAAAAGACAAGAATCTGGAAGGATCAGACTACCGTGAAGGTTTGTCGGCTGTTCTCTCTATCCTGGTTCCAGAAGCTCATTTGCAGTTTGAAGGGCAAACCAAAGACAAATTAGGAAGTCCCTTGGCTCGTCCAGTCGTCGATAGCATTGTTTCTGATAAATTGACCTTCTTCCTTATGGAAAATGGGGAGTTGGCTTCTAATCTCATTCGTAAGGCTATTAAAGCCCGGGATGCGCGTGAAGCAGCTCGAAAAGCGCGGGATGAAAGCCGAAATGGCAAGAAGAGCAAAAAGGACAAAGGACTTTTATCTGGTAAATTGACTCCAGCCCAGTCTAAAAATCCTAAGAAAAATGAACTCTATCTAGTCGAAGGAGACTCTGCTGGCGGTTCTGCCAAACAAGGACGGGACCGGAAGTTCCAAGCGATTCTTCCACTTCGTGGGAAGGTTCTTAATACTGAGAAGGCCAATATGAGTGATATCCTCAAGAACGAGGAAATCAACACCATGATCTATACCATTGGTGCAGGAGTTGGGGCAGATTTCTCTGTGGAAGATGCCAACTACGATAAGATCATTATCATGACCGATGCGGATACAGATGGTGCCCACATTCAAACTCTTCTCTTAACCTTCTTCTATCGCTATATGCGACCTTTGGTAGAAGCTGGACATGTCTACATTGCGCTTCCTCCTCTTTATAAGATGTCCAAAGGCAAAGGCAAGAAAGAAGAAGTGGCCTATGCTTGGACAGATAGCGAATTAGAGGAGTTGCGTCGGACATTTGGCCGTGGAGCAACCCTCCAACGTTACAAAGGGTTGGGGGAAATGAATGCGGATCAGCTTTGGGAAACCACCATGAATCCAGAAACTCGTACCCTGATCCGTGTCACCATTGATGACTTGGCGCGTGCAGAACGCCGTGTCTCTGTCCTTATGGGAGATAAGGCTGCACCACGTCGTCAATGGATTGAAGATAACGTTAAGTTTACCCTGGAAGAAAATACGGTATTTTAATCACTTTCTACTTATAAATTAAATAAGCTGGGATGTAGAAATGGTAAGGAATCGACATGAGAACTGATACAGAAATGATGAATCTGATTTTGCAAATAGCTGATACTCTAGAAGTAGAGGCAATTGCCTTATCCGGATCACGAACGAATCCTCGGGCACCCAAAGACGAGTTTCAAGATTATGATGTGGTCTATATAGTTGAAAATCTGAACGACTTGTTATCTGATTTATCTTGGCTAGACCAGTTTGGAATGCGTCTGATTGAACAGCACAATGTCCTTGGACACCGTCGTCTGTATCTCATGCTCTTTGAAGACGGCAACCGTATCGATTTGACCCTCTGCCCCAAGGAGTCTATCCAAGAGTGGGTGGACAGCGAAGCAAATTTTGAAGTTATAAAAGACGACAAAGGCTTGTTTGAAGTCTATCAGCCTAATTCCAAGCGCTATTGGACAGCTCCGCCTACTGAAGAGGAATTTGCAGCATCCTGCAATGAATTTTGGTGGGTATCGGCTTATATCGTAAAGGCCATTCGAAGAAATCAGCTTATCTATGCGACCGACCACCTCTATGGCATTTGTCAGCAAGAATTGCTTAAGGTCATAGCTTGGCAGGTGACAAGCGATAGGGGAATAGTTGATATCGGAAAGAACTACAAGTACCTCTTCCAGTATCTACCAGCCGGGCAAGAGAAGGAGTTCTCAGCTTTGCTTGATTTATCAAGTTTCGATAAAATCACTCAGTCTTTATTTGCTACCATGGGGCTATTCAATCGAGAAGCTCAAATTCTGGCCCAAGAGATGGGGTTTACTTACGATAAGGAAGTAGCAGAAAAAATGACTTCTTATGCTAAAGAGAAACTTTCGAATCATTCAATGAATCTATTTTAAACTAAAAAAAGGATCCTTTGGTTGCTTGTGGTAACCGATTGCCTTTTTCTACAAAAGACTACTCAACATTCTTTGAAAGGAGTTGAACACGCCCTGAGTGCTGTGTGAAAAAGATAAATTTCTAATTTTCACTTTGTATTTTAAGGGCTTTGTATCTTATGTCTAATATTCAAAATATGTCCTTGGAGGACATCATGGGGGAGCGCTTTGGTCGCTACTCCAAATACATTATTCAAGAACGGGCTCTTCCTGATATTCGGGATGGCTTGAAACCAGTTCAACGACGGATTCTTTATTCGATGAATAAGGATGGCAATACCCATGACAAGGGCTACCGCAAGTCTGCCAAGTCTGTCGGTAATATCATGGGGAATTTCCACCCTCACGGAGACAGTTCCATCTATGATGCCATGGTCCGCATGTCTCAAGACTGGAAGAACCGTGAGATCCTTGTGGAAATGCACGGAAACAATGGTTCCATGGACGGTGATCCACCTGCAGCCATGCGTTATACCGAGGCCCGTTTGTCTGAAATTGCAGGCTATCTTTTGCAAGATATCGAAAAGAATACAGTGCCATTTGCCTGGAACTTTGATGATACAGAAAAAGAGCCAACTGTTTTGCCGGCAGCCTTTCCAAACCTTTTGGTTAATGGAGCTACAGGGATTTCAGCTGGTTACGCGACAGATATTCCACCACATAACCTCGCTGAAGTCATTGATGCCGTGGTCTATATGATCGACCATCCATCTGCCAAGGTAGACAAGCTCATGGAGTTTCTACCTGGACCTGATTTCCCAACTGGTGCCATTATCCAGGGACGGGATGAGATCAAGAAAGCCTATGAAACTGGTAAGGGCCGGGTGGTTGTCCGCTCTAAAACTGAGATCGAGCAGCTCAAGGGCGGTAAGCAGCAAATCGTTGTTACCGAGATCCCTTATGAGATCAATAAAGCAGTCTTGGTCAAGAAGATTGATGATGTCCGGGTCAACAACAAGGTAGCTGGCATCGCAGAGGTTCGGGATGAGTCTGACCGAGATGGTCTTCGCATTGCGATTGAGCTCAAAAAAGATGCCAATGCAGATTTGATTTTGAACTACTTGTTCAAGTATACGGATTTGCAGGTCAACTACAACTTCAATATGGTGGCGATTGACAATTATACCCCTCGTCAAGTGGGGATCGTACCGATTCTCTCTAGCTACATTGCTCACCGTCGGGATATCATTGTCGCTCGCTCGCGCTTTGATAAGGAAAAGGCAGAACGACGGCTCCACATCGTAGAGGGCTTGATCCGCGTGATTTCCATCCTCGATGAAGTCATTGCCTTGATCCGCGCTTCTGAAAACAAGGCAGATGCCAAGGAAAACCTCAAGGTCAGCTACGATTTCACGGAAGAACAAGCAGAAGCTATTGTTACCTTGCAATTGTACCGTTTGACCAATACGGATATCGTGACATTGGAAGAAGAGCATGCCAGTCTCAAGGAGCAAATCGCGACTTTGGCAGCCATCATTGGGGATGAACGGACTATGTTTAACCTCATGAAGAAGGAATTGCGTGAAGTCAAGAAGCTCTTTGGGAATCCGCGTCGCAGTGAATTGCAGGACACGGCTAAAACGATCGAGATTGATACAGCCAGTCTCATTGTCGAAGAGGAAACCTTCGTCAGCGTAACCCGTGCTGGATATATCAAACGGACCTCGCCTCGTTCTTTCAATGCATCAACACTGGAAGAAGTCGGTAAGCGAGACGATGACGAGTTGATTTTCGTAGAGCCTGCTAAGACAACTCAGCATCTCTTACTCTTTACCAACTTGGGGAATGCCATTTATCGACCAATTCATGAATTGACAGATACCAAGTGGAAGGATATCGGAGAGCACCTCAGTCAAACCTTGACCAATTTCGAGCAAGAGGAAGAAATTCTCTTTGCGGAGATTGTGGATCAGTTTGAGGGAGTAACCTATTTTGCAGCAACTCAACAAGGACAAATCAAGCGCTTTGAACGCAAGGAATTGAGCCCATGGCGGACCTATCGTTCTAAATCGACTAAGTACGCTAAGCTAAAAGACCAAGATGACTGTATCGTAGCAGTTGCGCCAGTTGTCCTTGAAGACATCATGATCATTACTAAAAATGGTTACGGGTTGCGCTTCAATATTGAAGAGGTCCCTGTCGTAGGAGCTAAAGCAGCAGGGGTCAAAGCCATTAACCTCAAAGACGGAGATCAAGTTTCTGCCGCCTTTAAGTCGACGACTCCAAGCATGTACATTCTGACCCAGCGAGGCAGTCTCAAAAGGATGTTACAAGACGATATTCCTGTGACCAGTCGGGCTAAACGGGGACTACAGGTCTTGCGTGAGTTGAAAAATAAACCACACCGCGTCTTCAAGGCGGGTCCAGTCTTCACTGACCAGGGAGATTTTGATCTCTTTACGAGCCAAGAAGAAGTGGCAGAACAAGATCAAATTCTTCAGATCACTTCTACAACAGGTCAGGTAACAGAAGTTGATTTAACACAATTAAGCATTTCTGAAAGAACAAGCAATGGATCCTTTGTTAACGATACTATTTCGGATCAAGAAGTTTTTTCAGCTACCATCAAATAAAAGAAAGCGTCGGTCCATTCTAGGACTGACTTTCTTTAAAAATAAATTTTCTGAAAATTGAAAATTTCGCTTGAAATTCTCATGAAATGGTGTACAATAGTGTACATAGATTGAGAAACTGAATCGACCTGCATCAGATCGACAAGGAATAGAAAGAATTAAAAGGAGCACTATTATGACAGTATCACTTGATTGGGAAAACCTTGGCTTTTCATATATGAAATTACCCTATCGTTATTTGGCACATTATCGCAATGGAGCTTGGGAAAAAGGGGAATTGACAGAAGATGCGACCTTACATTTGTCCGAATCTTCTCCAAGTTTGCATTACGGTCAGCAAGCCTTTGAAGGGTTGAAAGCCTACCGTACAAAAGATGGAAGCGTCCAATTGTTCCGTCCAGATGAAAATGCTAAACGTTTGCAACGTACGGCTGATCGTTTGTTGATGCCTCAAGTTCCAACAGATATGTTTGTGGATGCTTGTAAGGCAGTTGTTAAAGCAAATGAAGAGTATGTTCCACCATATGGTACAGGAGCTACCCTTTACCTTCGTCCTCTTTTGATCGGTGTTGGTGATATTATTGGTGTGCATCCAGCAGATGAGTATATCTTTACCATCTTTGCAATGCCTGTCGGTAACTACTTTAAAGGTGGTTTGGTTCCAACGAACTTCTTGATTCAAGATGAGTACGATCGTGCTGCTCCAAATGGTACTGGGGCTGCAAAAGTTGGTGGGAACTATGCAGCTAGTATGTTGCCAGGTAAGATTGCGCATGATCGTAACTTCTCTGACGTGATTTACCTCGATCCAGCGACTCACACCAAGATTGAAGAAGTTGGTTCTGCAAACTTCTTTGGTATCACTGCTAATAACGAATTTGTGACACCATTGAGCCCTTCTATCTTGCCATCTATTACTAAGTACTCTTTGCTTTACCTAGCAGAAAACCGTCTTGGTATGACACCAATTGAAGGGGATGTCTTTATCGATGAGTTGGATCGCTTTGTAGAAGCAGGAGCTTGTGGTACCGCAGCTGTCATCTCTCCGATCGGAGGCGTTCAACATGGGGATGACTTCCATGTCTTCTATTCTGAAACAGAAGTAGGGCCTGTCACACGGAAGCTTTATGACGAGTTGACCGGTATCCAATTTGGTGATGTCGAAGCGCCAGAAGGATGGATTGTCAAAGTCAATTAAACCGAATGCGTCTGAGACCAAAGTGTCCAGGCTTCAATGAGAACAAGTCTTAACGAAAAGACGCAGTAGCTAATCGTTCTCTTCATTCGCTTTTAGGAATAGAAGAGTGCCGAATGACCTTTTCGGGGGTGGGAGAAAGAAGGAATTTCTAACTAAATTCTTTCTGACCCACTCCCTTTTCTCTTGCGTCATCAAGAGAATTTTTGTAAAATAGAAAAAGTGAAAAGAGGGTTGAAATGAGTAAAAAAGATAAGAAAATTGAGATTCAAATCGTTGATAGTAAAGTAACCGTCGGAAAAGATACTTTTGATGGTTTCACTTTGTCCATTGGAAAGAAAACGATTGGTGAAATTGCAGATATGGCTGGTCAATTTGCCATTATCAAAAATGGAAATGTGGATTCTCTTTACAAAAAACTTGAAAAAGCCGTTGAAATTTTGATAGAAAATTATAATTTGAATAAATAAGGGCTTGCAATCATAATAAATCAATGGTATAATAGATCCTGTTGATTTATATGGAGAGATAGCGAAGAGGCTAAACGCGGCGGACTGTAAATCCGCTCCTTCGGGTTCGGGGGTTCGAATCCCTCTCTCTCCATTTCATTCATGGGGTATAGCCAAGCGGTAAGGCAAGGGACTTTGACTCCCTCATGCGTTGGTTCGAATCCAGCTACCCCAGTTCTTAGGTAATATCAGATAAGTGATAAAATATCTATCCAGGTATTTTATTTCTTTATAGGATGAGTCGTTAAAGATTGTAGTTGATCTCATTGCGAGTGCTTGCTTAGGAAAAATAATTATAAGTATGTCAAGTTTTAGAAAACTTGATTGTTGGAGGATTTTTTAGATGAATGAATTTGAAGATTTGCTAAACAGTGTTAGCCAAGTTGAACCAGGTGACGTTGTTACTGCTGAAGTATTGACAGTTGACGCGAACCAAGCTAACGTTGCAATCTCTGGAACTGGTGTCGAAGGTGTCTTGACTCTTCGTGAATTGACAAACGATCGTGATGCTAACATCAACGACTTGGTAAAACCAGGTGAAACACTTGAATTGCTTGTTCTTCGTCAAGTAGTTGGTAAAGATACTGATACAGTAACTTACCTTGTATCTAAAAAACGTTTGGAAGCTCGCAAAGCATGGGACAAATTGGTCGGACGTGAAGAAGAAGTTGTTACTGTTAAAGGAACTCGCGCTGTTAAGGGCGGACTTTCAGTAGAATTTGAAGGACTTCGTGGATTTATTCCAGCTTCAATGCTTGATACTCGTTTTGTACGTAACACTGAACGTTTCGTAGGTCAAGAATTTGATGCTAAAATCAAAGAAGTAGATCCAAAAGAAAACCGCTTCATCCTTTCTCGTCGTGAAGTTGTTGAAGCTGAATCAGCTGCAGCACGCGCAGAAGTATTTGGTAAATTGAACGTTGGTGATGTCGTAACTGGTAAAGTTGCACGTATCACAAGCTTCGGTGCTTTCATCGACCTTGGTGGTGTTGATGGATTGGTTCACTTAACAGAATTGTCACACGAACGCAACGTATCACCTAAATCAGTTGTAACTGTTGGTGAAGAAATCCAAGTGAAAGTTCTTGACTTGAACGAAGAAGAAGGTCGTGTATCACTTTCATTGAAAGCAACAACACCTGGACCTTGGGATGGCGTTGAACAAAAATTGGCTGCTGGTGATGTGATCGAAGGAACTGTTAAACGTTTGACTGACTTCGGTGCATTCGTTGAAGTATTGCCAGGTATCGACGGACTTGTACACATCTCACAAATTTCACACAAACGTGTTGAAAATCCAAAAGATGTTCTTAAAGTTGGACAAGAAGTAACTGTTAAAGTTCTTGAAGTAAATGCTGCAGATGAACGTGTATCACTTTCTATCAAAGCTCTTGAAGAACGTCCAGCTCAAGAAGAAGGCGAAAAACAAGAAAAACGTCAATCTCGCCCACGTCGTCCAAAACAAGAAAAACGTGACTTTGATCTTCCAGAAACTCAAACTGGATTCTCAATGGCTGACTTGTTTGGCGATATCGAATTGTAATATTTAAAAGAGGCTGGGACAAAATGAACTGCACCCTAAAAGTTAGACAGAAAAATCTAATTTTTGGGGTGCTTTTATTATGAAATTAACTTTTGAAGATAAAGTTCAAATATATGAATCAAGAAAGCAAGGAGAGAGTTTTAGGCGACTTTCAAATCAATTTGGGATAAAGATTTCTAATCTTCAGTACATGATTAAATTGATTGATCGTTATGGAATAGAAATCGTAAAAAAAGGAAAGAATTGTTACTATTCTCCTGAACTAAAACGAGAAATCATTGATAAAGTCTTACTTGAAGGTCGTTCACAAAGAAGTGTAAGCCTTGATTATGCTCTCCCAAACCAAGGAATGCTTCCAAATTGGCTGGCACAATACAAGAAAAATGGGTATACTATTGTTGAGAAAACAAGAGGAAGGATACCTAAAATGGGACGTAAGCCAAAGAAGAAACCTGAAGAGATGACTGAGTTAGAGCGTCTTCAAGCAGAAAATGAATACCTGAGAGCGGAGAATGCTGTTCTAAAAAAGTTGAGAGAACTCCGATTGAAGGAGGAAAAAGAGAAAGAAGAAAGACAGAAATTGTTCAAGAATTAATCACTGAGTTTTCGTTAGATATTCTTCTAAAGGCCGTTAAACTCGCTCGTTCGACCTACTATTATCATTTGAAACAGCTAGACAAACCAGATAAGGATCAAGGGCTTAAAGCTGAAATCCAATCTATTTTTACTGAACACAAGGGAAATTATGGTTATCGTCGGATACATTTAGAATTAAGAAATCATGGCTTTTTGGTCAATCATAAGAGGGTTCAGCGGTTGATGAATGTCCTCAATTTACAAGCTAGAATCCGGCAGAAGCGAAAGTATTCTTCTCACAAAGGAGATATTGGTAAGAAAGCCGACAACCTTATTCAACGCCAGTTTGAAGCTTCAAAACCAATGGAAAAGTGCTACACAGATGTGACAGAATTTGCCATTCCAGCAAGCACTCAAAAACTCTACTTATCACCAGTATTAGATGGTTTTAACAGTGAAATCGTCGCTTATAATCTTTCGACGTCGCCAAATTTAGAACAAGTGAAAGCTATGTTAGACCAGGCCTTTACTGAGAATCATTACACAAATACAATTCTCCATAGTGATCAAGGATGGCAGTATCAACACCAGTATTATCATCGTTTTTTAGAGGATAAAGGAATTCAACCGTCCATGTCACGTAAGGGTAACAGCCCAGACAACGGCATGATGGAATCCTTCTTTGGCATTCTTAAGTCCGAAATGTTTTATGGGTATGAGAAGACGTTTCAGTCACTTGAGCAATTAGAACAAGCTATTGTAGACTACATTGATTATTACAACAATAAACGAATTAAGGTCAAACTAAAAGGACTCAGTCCTGTGCAATACAGAACTAAATCCTTTGTGTAAATTCATTGTCTAACTTTTTGGGGTCAGTACACAAAAGTCCTAGCCTCTTAATTATTTTTTGGATTGTCGAGCAAGACGCAGTGGTTGAGTGGGCTCTACTACGCTGATTTCATCAGCTTTTACAGTCCTACTCAACTGTGCGGAGGTGGGACGACGAAATCAAATTCTAACGAATTACCGATTTCTGTCCCACTCTCTTTTTTACTTGTAAAATTCTCAAAAATTTGATATACTATAACAGTTGCCACCCTTAGTGTAATGGATATCACGTAAGATTCCGGTTCTTGAGATGGGGGTTCGATTCCCTCAGGGTGGATGATACATAATGAGGCTCCTCCGGAGTCTTTTTTGCTCTTTCTTGGAGGAACATGCAATGACAATAAAATTAATCGCGCATACCTTAATTGAGAAAGACGGGAAGTATTTGCTTATCAAACGCTCGAAAATAAAGCGAGGTCTCCCTAATGTCTATCCATCTTATTGGGATATTCCAGGTGGAAGTGTAGAAGAGAATGAATTGCCCAGAGAGGCTGCTCTACGTGAGGCTATGGAGGAGGTTAATCAAAAGCTTCGGATTAATAAGATTATCCACGAAGATAGTCAGTTTGATGCTAGCAAAGATACTGTTTTTACACGCCTAGTTTATGCTGGTGAGATTTTGGAAGAGCGTGATTTTATATTAGATCCAGAAGAGCATACAGACTTTATCTGGATTTCTTCTTTGAAAGACATAGAGAGCAATCTCGTTGTGCCTTATTTGCTTGAAATCCTTGCTGACAAATCCAAATAAAGCAACTAAAAAACATCCCCTTTTAATAAGGAGATGTTTTTTTCTTAGTTTTTAGAAGCTTCTTGGAATTCAGGGTTTTTCCATGCTTCATCAATAATTGCTTTCAATTCTTTAGCAGAAGCGTGCATTTTTTGAAGTTCTGCATCATTCAATGGAATGTTTACTGGACGTACAATACCGTGTGCTCCAACAACAGCTGGTTGACCGATAAAGACATCATTGATTCCATATTGACCTTCTTGGAATACTGAAAGTGGAAGAACCGCATTTTCATCATCAAGAATAGCCTTAGTGATACGAGCAAGGGCAACAGCGATACCGTAGTATGTAGCACCTTTTTTGTTGATGATAGTGTAAGCAGCATCACGAACACCTTCGAACAATTCAATCAATTCAGATTCTTGAACGTTTTGAGTGTCTTTAAGGAATTCTTCAAGGTTTACACCAGCGATGTTAGCGTGTGACCATACAGCGAATTCTGAGTCACCGTGTTCACCCATGATGTAGGCGTGTACTGAACGAGCATCCACATCCAATTTTTCAGCCAAAGCTTGACGGAAACGAGCTGAGTCAAGAGAAGTACCTGATCCGATAACACGTTCTTTAGGGAATCCTGAGAATTTCCATGTAGAGTATGTCAATACGTCAACTGGGTTAGCAGCTACAAGGAAGATTCCGTTAAATCCTGATTCAACAACTTGTGTTACGATTGATTTATTAATCGCAAGGTTTTTACCAACAAGATCAAGACGAGTTTCACCTGGTTTTTGAGGAGCACCTGCAGTAATTACAACAAGGTCAGCGTCCGCACAGTCAGCATACTCAGCCGCATAGATTTTCTTTGGTGAAGTGAAGGCAAGGGCGTGGCTAAGGTCAAGCGCATCTCCGACAGCTTTTTCGTGCAATTGAGGAATTTCGATAATTCCAAGCTCTTGTGCAATTCCTTGGTTGACAAGTGCAAAAGCGTAAGATGAACCTACAGCACCGTCACCGACAAGGATAACTTTTTTGTGTTGTTTAGTCAAAGTCATGAGTCTAAACGTCTCCTTCATTTTTTTTTGAGATAGATTCTCATACGTCTTCATTCTACCACTTTTGAAAGTCTTTGTCATCTGATACAGTATGAATCCTTGATGTAAACGTTTTTACATTTGTGTTCCTAAGAAGAAAAATAGGGTAAAATGTGTTATAATAGTATGGTGAATTAAGTAAAGAGAGGCATTTTTTGAATGCAGGATAAGAATCTAATTGATGTGAATTTAACATCAGAAATGAAGACGAGTTTTATCGATTATGCCATGAGTGTTATCGTTGCTCGTGCCCTCCCTGATGTTCGGGATGGTTTGAAACCTGTTCACCGTCGTATTTTGTACGGAATGAATGAATTGGGTGTTACACCAGATAAACCACATAAGAAGTCAGCCCGTATTACAGGGGATGTTATGGGTAAATACCACCCACACGGGGATTCCTCTATTTATGAAGCCATGGTTCGGATGGCGCAATGGTGGAGTTATCGCTACATGTTAGTGGATGGTCATGGAAACTTTGGTTCTATGGACGGTGATGGCGCCGCTGCACAACGGTATACAGAAGCCCGTATGAGTAAGATTGCTCTTGAAATGTTGCGGGATATCAATAAAAATACAGTTGATTTCGTTGATAACTATGATGCCAGTGAGCGCGAACCTTTGGTCTTACCTGCACGTTTCCCTAACCTTCTCGTCAATGGTGCTACTGGGATTGCCGTTGGGATGGCTACCAATATTCCTCCTCACAATTTGGGAGAAACCATTGATGCAGTGAAGCTGATGATGGATAATCCTGAGGTAACGACCCGTGAACTCATGGAAGTTCTTCCTGGTCCAGATTTTCCGACAGGTGCTTTGGTCATGGGGAAATCAGGTATCCACAAAGCCTATGAAACCGGAAAAGGATCAATCGTTCTTCGTTCTCGTACAGAGATTGAAGTAACCAAGAGTGGCCGTGAACGGATTGTTGTCACTGAGTTCCCTTATATGGTCAATAAAACCAAGGTGCACGAGCACATCGTTCGCTTGGTGCAAGAAAAACGGATCGAAGGGATTACAGCTGTACGGGATGAATCAAACCGTGAAGGGGTTCGTTTTGTGATTGAGGTCCGCCGAGATGCTTCGGCCAACGTTATTTTGAACAACCTCTTTAAGATGACACAAATGCAAACCAATTTTGGATTCAATATGTTAGCGATCCAAAATGGCGTTCCAAAGATTCTTTCTCTTCGCCAAATTTTAGGTGCTTATATCGAGCACCAGAAAGAAGTAGTGACTCGACGGACCATCTTTGATAAAGAAAAAGCGGAAGCACGTGCCCATATCTTGGAAGGTTTGCTCATTGCCTTGGATCACATCGATGAAGTGATCCGGATCATCCGCAATAGCCAGACAGACGCTGAAGCACAAGCTGAATTGATGGCTAAATTCAAGCTCTCTGAACGTCAAAGCCAAGCCATTTTGGACATGCGTCTTCGTCGTTTGACCGGTTTGGAACGAGACAAGATCCAAAGTGAATACGATGATTTGGTTGCCTTGATTGCTGATTTGGCTGATATTTTGGCGAAACCAGAACGTGTGGCAACTATCATTAAGGAAGAATTGGAAGAAGTCAAACGCAAGTTTGGCGATGCTCGCCGAACTGAGTTGATGATCGGAGAAGTCCTTTCTCTTGAAGATGAGGATTTGATCGAAGAAACAGATGTCTTGATCACTCTTTCTAACAAAGGCTACATCAAACGTCTGGACCAAGCGGAATTTACGGCTCAAAAACGTGGTGGACGTGGGGTTCAAGGAACTGGTGTCAAAGATGATGACTTTGTCCGTGAACTGGTCTCTACGAGCACTCATGATCATTTGCTCTTCTTTACCAATAAGGGGCGTGTCTATCGTCTGAAAGGTTATGAGATTCCAGAATATGGCCGAACAGCCAAAGGATTGCCAATCGTCAATCTCTTAAAATTGGACGAAGGTGAATCGATTCAAACCATTATCAATGTGGAGCAAGACCGCAGTGACGAAGCATACCTCTTCTTTACGACGCGACAAGGTTTGGTCAAGCGGACCAATGTAGCTGAATTTTCAAATATCCGTCAAAATGGTCTCAAAGCTCTGAATCTGCGCGATGAGGATGAATTGATCAATGTCTTCCTTACGGATGGCAATGCTGATGTCATTATCGGTACCAAGTATGGTTATTCTGTCCGCTTTAACGAGGCTGTGGTCCGCAATATGGGTCGTTCTGCCACAGGTGTACGTGGTGTGAATCTCCGCGAAGGAGACAAGGTTGTTGGGGCTAGTGTCGTTACGGATCAAGATGAAGTATTGATCATCACTGAAAAAGGGTATGGTAAGCGTACAATGGCTAGCGAATACCCAACCAAAGGCCGTGGCGGTAAAGGAATCAAGACAGCCAATATCACAGAGAAAAATGGTCCTTTAGCTGGTCTTTTAACCGTTAAAGGAGATGAAGATCTGATGATCATTACTGATACAGGAGTCATGATCCGTACAAGTGTTGGGAATATCTCTCAAACTGGTCGTTCAACACAGGGTGTGAAAGTCATGAGACTGGATCAGGATGCGAAAATTGTGACCTTTACAACAGTCCAACCCGAAGAAAAAGATGAAGAAGTAGTGGAAGAAAACGAATAGATAAGGGGACAGCATGTCACGCAAAAGAAAAAAGAAAAAGAGTTTACGCAATACTCTTATCAACATCGTTGCAACACTTTTGATTATTCTCTCGCTTCTCTTGATTTTCAATGCTCCGATCCGAAACATGATTATGGTTTGGCATACCAACCAATACCAGGTTAGCAAGGTCGATAAAAAAACCATTGATAAGAATAAAGAAGTGAAGACGAGCTTTGATTTCCAACATGTCCAGTCACTCTCGACGGAAGCCGTCATCAATGCCCAATGGCAAGCTCAAAAGCTACCAGTAATTGGGGGGATTTCGATTCCTGAATTGAACATGAACCTTCCGATCTTTAAGGGGCTTGAAAATGTAGCCCTCTACTACGGAGCAGGGACCATGAAGGAAAACCAAGTCATGGGGCAAGGCAATTATTCTCTTGCTAGTCACCACGTGTTTGGTCTAACTGGAGCAAATGCCATGTTATTCTCACCATTAGAGAAAGCCAAGGCGGGAATGAAGATTTACATCACGGACAAAGAAAAAATCTATACTTATGTCATCTCGTCTGTTGAGACAGTGACTCCAGACCGTGTAGATGTGATTCAAGATCGTGAAGGCGTCAATGAGATCACCTTGGTGACCTGTGAGGATGCTGCAGCGACTTACCGTACGATTGTAAAAGGGAATTTGGAAACTTCTGTTGACTATGACAAGGCTCCAAAAGACATCCTGGATTCATTCAGCAAGACTTATAATCAAATGCAACTTTAAGAAAATAAAGCCCATGGCAGAGATGCCAGGGCTTTTTCTATGTAGGAAGCAAAACTAGGAGAAATTCTTGTAAAATTGTAAGAGATTGGTAATATTATGTAAGGAATTTGTCATAACATTAAGGGAAAATCAGTATATAATAAGAGGAGAAAGAGTATGATAAGGAGGTAGAATAGTGACGAAAGAGCGAATTTATCATCTCTTACATCATTTCTACAATCTCTTAGTAAATGATTTTCCACGAAATGGTTTAATTACGAAAGGAATCTACGAAGTAGAGCAAGTCTACCAAGCTTTAGAGGCCATACCTCAGAGCCAGGAGTACTTGATTCGCTGTGAAATTCAACAGTTTTTAAAGGAACTTGAACAAGTTCAAACAGGTTACCAAATCCGCTTTAATAGAGATGAAGTCTTAGTGTTAGATGATTTGAAGGAAGAAATCGCCTGTAAATAATGAAAGGTTGTCGTTTTCTCCATTTATTACGAATTAATAAGTGAGGAGGAAATTATGTACGACATATCATTTATTGAACCATCTTTGCTTCCTAGAGAACGTTTGGTTTCTGAAGGGGTAGATAAGCTGAGTCATCAAGAATTGTTATCCATTCTCTTACGGACAGGCAATAAGCAAAAAAGCGTTTATGAGATTGCACAAGGTCTTCTGAGTTCGGTTAATAGTTTAAAGGAGTTAAGTCAATTAACCCTAGAGGAACTACAGGAAATCTCTGGCATTGGCCGGGTGAAGGCCATCGAACTTCAGGCTGTGATTGAGTTTGGACGAAGGATTCATAAAGACGAATTGATGAGTTCCGAACAGATCATGAGCAGTCAGAAATTGGCCCATAAAATTCAACAGGAAATCGGCCATAAGAAACAGGAGCACCTGGTTGCTCTCTATTTAAATACGCAGAATGAAATTATTCATCAGCAGACCATTTTTATTGGAACCGTGAATCGAAGTATTGCGGAGCCACGTGAAATCCTGCATTATGCACTAAAACACATGGCAACCTCCATCATTTTGGCTCACAATCATCCATCTGGTGCCGTATTTCCAAGTAAAAATGATGATGAAGTAACGCATCGAGTCATAGAGGCCTGTGAAGTGATGGGCTTAACACTACTAGATCACTTGATTGTATCTGAGGAAAACTATTATAGTTACCGTGAAGAAACCGATTATTTGGTATAAAAAAGAGAGTGGGACAGAAATCAGTAATTCGTTAGAATTCGATTTCGTCGTCCCACCTCCGCACAGTTGAGTAGGGCTGTAAAAGCTGATGAAATCAGCGTAGTAGAGCCCACTCAACCACTGCGTCTTGCTCGACAATCCAAAAATAATTGAGAGGCTAGGATTTTTGTCCCAGCCTCTTTTCTTGTTAATGTATAAATCTTTATTCTTCGTTTTTTCGCATGAAATAAAGGAGTGTTTGCAATTCACTAGTGAGATCGACATATTGGACAACAACGTCTTTAGGAACTGTCAGATGGACCGGAGAAAAGCTTAGAATTCCTTTGACACCGGCATCTACTAAAAGACTAGCAACCTCCTGCGCTTTAATACTTGGGACAGTTAAAATTGCTGTTTGAATGTCTTCTTGTTTGAGCTTTTCTTTGATCGTAGAAATCCCATAAATGGGGATCCCATCCTTACTTTTGGTATTAATCAGTTCATGATCATCTACATCAAAAGCCATGACAATTTTCATCTTATTGCGTTCATGGAAGCGATAATTGAGGAGCGCACTTCCCATATTTCCGATCCCCACAATAGCGACATTGGTAATGGCATTATCATTTAAAAGATCGGCAAAGAAGTTCATCAGTTTTTTTACGTCATAACCAAATCCCCGTCTTCCTAATTCACCAAAATAAGAAAAATCTCGGCGAACGGTAGCAGAGTCAATCCCAATTGCATCAGCAATTTGCTTGGAATTGGCGCGCTCTATTTTTTCAGAGTTAAAGCGTTTAAAAATGCGATAGTAGAGCGATAAGCGTTTTGCTGTTGCGCGTGGAATTGGAGTATTTTTATCATGTTTCACAATATCACAACCTTTCCCTCTTATTGTATAGGAAGATTGTGAAAAAATCAACTATCTAGAGCGGTTTTTCAAAAATATTTTTGTCTAAAGAAAAAGCTGATGGCGATGGAGAGTTCCATCAGCATCAGCTTAGTTTTCAGCTTGTTCTACCTTTTTCAAAAAAGCATAGAGTCCATCGACTCGCCCTGTATAGGGGAGTTTTTCTCCCTTGTATTCAATGGATACGATTGAGTAAGAGTCAGGCAAGGTTACACAGCCTGAAAAAGCTAGAATGCAGGCTGCAAGGTTGGGATAAGTAGTTGTTCGTTCTACTTGGTAAGCGTCGATATAAGTTAAGGTTACCATATTAGGCCTCTGTTTTGTTGAAAATTTCTCTTTCGACAAGACTATCCATTAAGAAATAGAATTTTTGTTGGATAATGTCATTTTCTGGATTTTTAAAGATATTAACCAGGCGAAGTCCAGACTTGTCTGTAATATTGATCTTAAAACCTGTCAAATCTTTATTCAAAATAATTTTAAGTAGGAAGCCTTCACCGCTATTTGGAACGGCTTCGAGCAAACGATTTAACTCGTAATTTCCAACTTTTGTAACAGCGAATGTATTGTCACGTAAGGTATATTTTTTAACATTTGGGTGTAGACTATAGGTATATTTGCAGTCTTTCAATGAAACACTTGTTTCAAAAGCCATATTGTTCTCCTATGATAAAATTTCTTTAAGTTTTGAGAGGAAGTCTTGAACCTCCTCTACGGTATTGAGTTCTGAAAAACTAATTCGAAGGGATTCTTTTAGGCGTGAGCTATCTTTTCCATAGAGCGCCTCAAGGACATGGCTGGGTTGAACTGTACCAGCGGTACAAGCAGAACCTGTAGAGACAGAAATTCCAGCAAGATCGAGTCGCATCAGTAAAACGTCATTTTGGAAACCCGGAAAGCCAAGGTTCCAAACAAATGGAAGATGATCGTCATTCGCATTTACGTAGTAGTCGTAGGCTGCTAAACCATTGACTAGCTCTTGGCCGAGTTTTTGAACCTGGTTGAAATTTTCTTCTTGATGAAGTGTAGCTTGCTGAAGCGCGGTTGCCATCCCGACAATAGAAATAAGATTTTCCGTGCTGGCTCTCATCTTACTTTCCTGATCCCCACCATGGATGAGATTATCAAAATCTGGGACGGCTGCATAAAGGAAGCCGACTCCCTTTGGTCCGTGGAATTTGTGGGCAGAAGCACTGAGAAAATCAATTCCCAACTCTTCGGGATAGACAGGGACCTTTCCGATTGCTTGGACCGCATCAACGTGAAAGGCAGCTGGATGATCTTTTAAGAATTCTCCGATTTCTTTAATCGGTAGAAGATCGCCTGTCTCGTTATTGGCAAACATGGTAGAGACAAGAATGGTATCCGGTCTAAGTGCAGCCTTGATATCACTAGCCTGAATGCGTCCATCTCTTGGTTGGACGATCGTAACTTCAAATCCGAAACGTTCTACAAGGTATTCGATGGGTTCGAGAACCGCATGGTGTTCCAAAGCGGTCGTAATGATGTGTTTGCCATCTGCTTGGTGTTTCAAGCAGTAGCCTTTTATAACGGTATTATTACTTTCTGATCCACCTGAAGTGAAGAAAATACGATTTGGAAGAGTATGGAGAGACTGAGCAATCTGCTCGCGAGATTCTCGGAGGAGTTTACTAGCCATCCGTCCATGAGCATGAAGGCTCGATGGATTTCCAAAAGTGGTCTTCATAGTTTCAGACATTTTATCAATGACTTCAGGTAGAAGGGGAGTTGTTGCGGCATTATCAAAATATATCACATTAAGACCTTATTTCTTGTGGTAGGCAAATAGAGGACTAACAGGTTTTCTTTCTTGAATGCGAACAATAGCTTCAGCGATCAGTTCGCTAGCTGTCAGATAGTTAATATTTTTTGGTGTTGGTCCATTTGGAGCAACAGAATCGGTTACTAAGATTTCTTTGATCGGAGCTTGGTCTAATAATTCAACAGCTCCTTTTACAAATAAACCATGGCTTGATACAGCATAAATTTCAGTAGCACCTTCGCGTTCGACGATTTTCGCAGCTTCTGAGAATGTCTTACCAGTATTGAGGATATCGTCAATCAAGATCGCTTTCTTATCTTTGACATCCCCGATAATATAGCCATAATCACGGTTTGCATCATCTTGCTCGTAATCAATGATCGCAATCGGTGCATCAAGATATTCAGCTAAACTACGAGCCCGTTTAACACCTGAGTTTTTAGGGCTGACGACTACAACATCAGGACCAGTTAGACCTTTGTTGATGTAGTGCTCTGCAAAAAGTGGAATGGTAAAGAGGTTATCTACGGCAATATCGAAGAAACCTTGAACTTGCACTGCATGGAGATCCAGTGTGACGACGCGATCCACCCCAGCTTTGACCAACATGTTTGCGACGAGTTTAGCAGTGATTGGTTCACGAGGAGCAGCAGTCCGGTCTTGGCGGGCATAACCGAAGTAAGGCATGACCACATTGACAGTATTTGCGCTGGCCCGTTGGCAAGCATCTACCATAATTAACAGTTCCATCAAGTGATTGTTGACAGGGAAACTGGTTGATTGAATGATATAAATATCATATCCACGAACACTTTCCTCAATATTGACTTGGATTTCACCATCTGAGAATTGACGGGATGAAATTTTCCCAAGTGGAACCCCAGCATGATCCGCGATTTTTTGCGCAATCTCTGGATTTGAATTGAGAGAGAAGAGCTTCATATTTTTTTTATCTGACATGTGATTCCAACCTCATTTAGATTTTTGATCTTAGCACTATTTTAGCAAAAATTTGCGATAATTTCAGCTATTTTACAATCTTTCCGCCAATCTGGCGATTTTATTTTTTGCAGCTTTGTAGACGATTCCATGCTCTTTGATGAACTGATGGAAATTTTCTTCCTGCTCAGCAGTTTCGACCTCGATTTCTAATTCATAATCTTCAGTGTCTAAATAGAGACTGTGGTCTAGTGCCACCAATCCTGCAACTGTTTCTTTTTCGAAGCGTTCTGTTGTTAGGCTTCCCCAGACAGCGAGTTGCTCAACAGGGATTTCTTTAGATATCAAGAGGTTTTTGATTTCCCCGTCAGGGAACTGTTGGTGTTGAAGGATCGCTTCGGTTTCTTCTGGGCTGAGGTCTTGATTGTACTCGAAATGGCCAACTGCTTCAGGAACCTTGAGAGTCAATTCAGCCTGATCTGTGAAAGTACGCACCCGCAAGGCCATTTTTTCCTTACGGATGAGCTGGTCGTGTGTATCGATATAGTGATTGGTTTGGACAACCAATTCTGTATCAGCAAAAAGTGGAAGGAGGGATTGGTATTCCTCCTTATCTAGCAAGGTTTTATATTCAATTTCTAAATGGTTCATTTTGTCATCCTTTGCTTTTTTTTGAAAGCGATTCATGATATAATAGGAGATGTGTTTATTGTATACAAAAATGGTTCAGATTACAAGGTGGTAGGATGGCAATTGATTGGGAAAACTTCTTAGACCCCTATATCCAAGCAGTTGGAGAGTTGAAAATTAAACTGCGTGGGATTCGTAAGCAATATCGTAAGCAACAAAAACATTCTCCAATTGAGTTTGTCACAGGGCGGGTTAAGCCGATTGAAAGTATCCGTGAAAAAATGTCTCGCAGGAATATTTCTGAAGAGAATCTCGCCCAAGATATGCAAGATATTGCCGGTCTTCGCATCATGGTCCAATTTGTAGACGATGTGGACGAAATCCTTGAGGTTCTGAGACAACGGCAGGATATGCGCGTGGTCCAAGAACGAGATTACATCCGCCACAAGAAATCAAGTGGCTATCGGAGTTACCACGTTGTGGTGGAGTATCCGGTTGACACCATTGATGGAAATGAGACGATCTTAGCAGAGATTCAAATTCGGACCTTGTCCATGAACTTTTGGGCAACCATTGAACACTCGCTTAATTATAAATATAAAGGAGACTTTCCAGACGAGATCAAAAAACGCTTAGAGACGACAGCCAACTTGGCCTATCTTTTGGATGAAGAGATGGGAGCAATTCGGGATGCCATACAGGAAGCTCAAGCTCTATTTGATCCACTTCATCGTAAGTTAAATGATGGCGTTGGAAATAGTGATGACACAGATGAAGACTACAGGTAAAAAAGTATCCATTATTCGCAATCGAAAGCGTCAAAGTGAAGAGGTTTTTCAGCAATTGCGCTACAAGCTTCGGAAAAATAATTTTATTTTGACGGAGAAGCACCCGGATATTGTGATTTCCATTGGTGGTGATGGGATGTTGCTATCGGCCTTTCACAAGTATGAACACCAGTTGGATCGGGTGCGATTTGTTGGTGTCCATACCGGACACTTAGGATTCTATACAGATTACTTAGACAGTGAAATTGATAAGCTAGTTGAGAATTTAAAATATGATACAGGTGCCAAGGTTTCTTACCCTATTTTGAATGTCAAGATTACTTTTGAAAATGGGGAAACCCGTACCATGAGGGCTTTGAACGAAGCAACGATTAAGAGAAGCGACCGGACCATGGTTGCCGATCTTACGATTAATGGAGTGGATTTTGAGCGCTTCAGAGGAGACGGCATTACTGTTTCGACTCCTACAGGAAGTACGGCTTACAACAAATCCTTGGGAGGAGCAGTCCTTCACCCAACTATTGAGGCGCTGCAAATCGCTGAGATCGCCAGTCTCAACAACCGCGTTTATCGTACCTTGGGTTCTTCTGTCATTGTCCCTAAAAAGGATAAGATCGAGATTACACCGACGAGACCTGGCTTCCACATTATCTCTGTTGACAATTCAACCTATTCTTATCGCAATATTGCAAAGGTAGAATACCAGATTGACAACCATAAGATTAATTTTGTGGCAAGCTCCAGTCACACCAGTTTCTGGAATCGGGTCAAGGATGCCTTTATCGGAGATGATAGAGAATGAGATTTGAATTCATTGTCGATGAGCATGTCAAGGTCAAGACCTTCCTGAAAAAGCACGAGGTTTCTAAGGGCCTCTTAGCAAAGATTAAGTTTCGTGGTGGCCAGATCCTTGTCAATGGACGTCCGGAGAATGCGATTTATTTGTTGGATATTGGGGATCGCTTGGTCATTGATATTCCAGCAGAAGAAGGGTTCGAAACCCTAAAACCCATGGATCGGCCTTTGGATATTTTGTTTGAAGATGATCATTTTTTGGTCTTAAACAAACCCTTTGGGATCGCATCGATTCCAAGTGCGATTCATTCCAATACCTTAGCAAATTTTGTAAAGGGCTACTATGTGAAGCAGGGCTACGAGAACCAGCAGGTTCACATTGTTACTCGTTTGGACAAGGATACAAGTGGCGTTATGCTCTTTGCCAAACATGGCTATGCCCATGCTCGCTTGGATAAGCAATTGCAGTCTAAAACGATTCAGAAACGTTATTATGCCTTGGTCAAGGGATCTGGTAAGCTTGATCCTGTCGGAGAGATTATTGCTCCGATTGCGCGTGATGAAGATTCAATTATCACCCGCAAGGTAGCTAAAGGTGGCAAGTATGCTCATACTAGCTACCAGGTTGTTCAATCTTTTGGTGATATTCACCTTGTGGATATTCAGTTACACACAGGTCGGACTCATCAGATCCGCGTTCATTTTTCCCATATTGGTTTTCCGCTTTTGGGAGATGATCTCTATGGCGGAAGTTTAGAAGACGGCATTGAGCGCCAAGCCCTTCATTGTCATCGTCTATCCTATTATCATCCATTTCTAGAGGAAGAATTGGTCATAGAAAGTCCACTGCCTCCAGATTTCCAAGCTGTATTAACACAGCTTCAAACTAGTTATTAATTATTAAAAGGAGTAAAACTCATGGAAGTTTTCGAAAATCTCAAAGCCAACCTCGTTGGTAAGAATGCACGTATTGTATTACCAGAAGGTGAAGAACCTCGTATCCTCCAAGCGACAAAACGCATTGTGAACGAGACAGAAGTAACCCCTGTCTTGCTTGGTAATCCAGATAAAATTCGGATTTATCTTGAAATCGAAGGGGTTTTGGATGGATATGAAGTCATCGATCCTCATTCTTATCCAGGTTTTGAAGAAATGGTAGCTTCCTTAGTAGAACGTCGTAAGGGCAAAATGACAGAAGAAGAAGCGCGTCAAGTTTTGAAAGACGACGTTAACTATTTTGGTGTCATGTTGGTGCACATGGGAATTGTTGATGGGATGGTTTCTGGTGCGATTCACTCAACAGCCGCAACAGTTCGTCCGGCTCTTCAAATTATCAAAACTCGTCCAAATGTAAAACGGACTTCAGGGGCTTTCCTTATGGTTCGTGGATCTGAACGCTACTTGTTCGGCGACTGTGCCATTAACATCAAACCAGATGCTGAAGGATTAGCCGAAATTGCTATCAATTCAGCTATCACAGCCAAGATGTTTGGTATTGATCCAAAAATTGCTATGTTGAGCTATTCAACAAAAGGATCTGGTTTCGGTGAAAGTGTTGATAAGGTTGTTGAAGCGACTAAGCTTGCCCATGAACTTCGTCCAGACCTTGAAATTGACGGGGAATTGCAATTTGACGCAGCCTTTGTCCCTGCAACTGCAGCCTTGAAAGCTCCAGGAAGCAAGGTGGCAGGACAAGCCAATGTCTTTATCTTCCCAGGTATTGAGGCAGGTAACATTGGATACAAGATGGCAGAACGTCTTGGTGGCTTTGCAGCGGTAGGTCCAGTATTGCAAGGGTTGAACAAACCAGTCAATGACCTCTCTCGTGGATGTAATGCAGATGACGTCTATAAATTAACCTTGATTACGGCTACTCAAGCTGTAGAGCAATAAGTAATGCATTTAGAGCGTGGGACAGAAATCGGTAATTCGCTAGAATTCGATTTCGTCGTCCCACCTACGCACAGTTGAGTAGGGCTGTAAAAGCTGATGAAATCAGCGTAGTAGAGCCCACTCAACCACTGCGTCTTGCTCGACAATCCAAAAACAATTGAGAGGCTAGGACTTTTGTCCCAGCCTCTTTTTCATTATAAAATCAGAATTTCTAAACTCTAACTCATTCTATGGTATACTAGGAATATGTTAGATGTAAAAGATTACGGGATTACCATGTGGGAGGAGGAAAAAATTGCTTCCTTCCGAGAAAAGTTATTAGCTTGGTATGATGCCCATAAACGGGATCTCCCCTGGAGAAGGACCCAGGATCCTTATAAAATTTGGATCTCAGAGATTATGCTCCAGCAAACACGAGTCGATACGGTGATTCCTTATTATGAGCGTTTTTTAGACTGGTTTCCGACGGTCGCTGATTTGGCTCAAGCTTCTGAAGAAAAACTCTTAAAAGCTTGGGAAGGCTTGGGGTATTACTCACGTGTCCGCAACATGCAGAAAGCTGCCCAGCAGATAATGGAAAATCACGGAGGAGTGTTCCCATCAAGCTATGATGAAATCTCTAAACTGAAGGGCATTGGGCCTTATACAGCTGGTGCTATCGCTAGTATTGCCTTTGGATTAGCAGAGCCAGCAGTAGATGGCAATGTCATGCGTGTTCTAGCCCGTTTGTTTGAAGTGGACTACGATATCGGAGTTCCGACCAATCGCAAGATTTTTCAAGCCATGATGGAAATCTTGATCGATCCGGCCCGGCCGGGTGATTTTAATCAGGCTTTGATGGATTTGGGATCCGATATTGAATCGCCAGTCAATCCACGGCCGGAAGAGAGTCCTGTTAAGGAATTTAGCGCGGCCTACCAACATGGGACCATGGATCGTTATCCCATTAAGGCTCCTAAAAAGAAACCGGTACCTGTCTATCTAACAGCCTTTATTATCAAGGATAGTCAAGGACGCTACTTACTGGAGAAAAATGAGCGAGAAGGACTCTTGTCAGGCTTCTGGCATTTCCCCTTGATCGAAGTGGATAGCCTATCTGAGAACCTAGGCCAATTGTCACTACTGGATAGTAAGAGGGAAGTAGCGAGTAACCCAGAAATTCTTTCCTTTGAACAAGACTATGACTTGGCCATTGATTGGCAGGACAGATCTTATCCTATCGTTCAGCATGTCTTTTCGCATCGCAAATGGCAGGTTCAAATTCGATATGGTCTGGTAAAAGAAGGAGAACAGCCAGCAAGCGAATCGACTGTTTGGTTAACACCAGAAGAATTTTCGGCCTATCCTTTTGCTAAACCCCAGCAAAAGATTTGGACGACTTTTACGGAAAATGAAAAATAGCTAGAGACTGATCTCTAGCTATTTTTTTATAAATGAGCGAATGCTTTGATTTCTTCTTCAGACATAGATGAGTCGCAACGAACACTGACTTCACCGGCTTCGATATGTAAAAATCCTGGGACAGTTGGGATACCGTAGGTTGAGCGGAAGGCTTGTAACGCGTCTAGCTGACTTGGTTCTTCACTATTAATAAAATAGATATGAGCTTTTGTTTCAGCTACGACAGTTGCTAACTTAGCAGCGAACTTCCGGCAGTAAGGACAAGTCTTGCGTCCGATAAAGAAGGTCGCTGTTTCTTTTTGATCGATCGCTTCTTGCGCACGCGCGACAGTTGTGACTTCAAGATCTTTAATATCTTCTAAAAATTGTTCCATGAGATTACCTCGCTTTCTTCTAAGTCTAGTATGCCATATTTTCTATAAAATCGCTGGTATTTGCTACGAAAGAAAGAGAGAGTGGGAGAGAAATCGGTAATTCGTTAGAATTCGATTTCGTCGTCCTACCTCCGCACAGTTGAGTAGGGTTGTAAAAGCTGATAAAATCAGCGTAGTAGAGCCCACTCGACCACTGCGTCTTGCTCAACAATCCAAAAATAATTGAGAGGCTAGGACTTTTGTCCCAGCCTCGTGTTTTAGCCTACAAAAGCATTGATTTCTGCTTCGATATTCGCAATTTTTTCTTTAGCATCTGCTTCAGATTCACCAACTGTAGCGATGTAGAATTTGATTTTTGGTTCGGTACCTGAAGGACGAACGGCAAACCATGAATCATCAGCCAAAATGTATTTAAGCACGTTGCTTGGAGGAGTTGTCAATTTTTCAACGCCGTCAGCAGTAGTAGCTGTTTGTTCCAAGAAGTCTTCTGTCTTAGCAATGTCTGTATTGTTAAATTGTTTAGGAGCATTGCCACGGAATTTATCCATAATTTTCTTGATTTCAGCAGCCCCGTCCACACCTGAAAGGGTAACAGAGATGGTTTTTTCTGCGAAGTAACCGTATTGTTTGTAGATTTCTTCGATACCATCTGCCAAAGTCATACCACGTGAGCGGTAGTAAGCTGCGATTTCAGCAACGATAAGAACGGCTTGGATAGCGTCTTTGTCACGTACG
This sequence comes from Streptococcus parasanguinis, assembly GCF_031582885.1. NCBI lineage: Bacteria > Bacillati > Bacillota > Bacilli > Lactobacillales > Streptococcaceae > Streptococcus > Streptococcus parasanguinis. The sequence goes on along the minus strand of NZ_CP133988.1, from coordinate 1,539,178 downwards.
AATGGTTTGATCAGGTAACCGAAGCTTTCTTCGAAACCAAGCATGTAAGTGTGGTTGTGTTGTGTTTCAAATTCATGGATTTTTTCACCGATAAATTTGAAACCAGTCAAGACATTAAACATAGTTGCGCCGTAGCTTTCTGCAATCTTAGTCACCAACTCAGTTGATACGATTGATTTACAGAGGGCAGCATTGGCAGGAAGGGTACCAGCTGTTTTGTGAGCTTCAAGAATGTATTTAGCAATGATAGCTCCGATTTGGTTACCAGAAAGGTTGAGGTAAGAACCATCTGGTTGGCGGATTTCAACACCAAGGCGGTCAGCATCTGGGTCAGTTGCAACCAATACATCAGCGTCTACTTTGCGACCAAGTTCTTCAGCAAGAGCAAAGGCAGCTTGGTTTTCAGGGTTTGGAGATTTAACAGTTGAGAAGTCAGCATCTGGAACAGCTTGAGCTTCAACAACTTGAACAGCTTCAAATCCAGCTTGGGCAAGAGCACGACGAGCCAACATTTCACCAGTACCATGAAGTGGAGTGTAGACAATCTTCATGTCACGACCGTATTCATTGATCAAGTCTTGGTTAATGTTAACGCCTTTCACTTCTTTCAAGTATTCAGCGTCGACGTTTTCACCGATAACTTCAATCAAGCCGTTAGCTTTGCTTTCTTCAAGGTCAGCTAATTGTACAGTGAAAGGATTTTCGATAGCACGGATGTAATCTGTCAATGCATCAGCATCTGCTGGAGGCATTTGTCCACCGTCTTCACCGTATACCTTGTATCCGTTAAATGGAGCAGGGTTGTGGCTAGCGGTTACCATGATCCCAGCAAATGTGTGGAGGTGACGAACAGCAAATGACAATTCAGGTGTTGGACGTAGGCTTTCAAATACATAAGATTTGATACCGTGAGCAGCCAAAACTTGAGCAGATTCAAAAGCAAATTCAGGAGAGAAGTGACGGCTGTCGTAGGCGATCGCAACACCGCGTTTCTTCGCTTCCTCACCTTTTGAGTCGATCAATTGGGCCAATCCTTCAGTTGCTTGGCGAACAACATAGATATTAATACGGTTGGTACCAGCACCGATTAATCCACGCATACCAGCTGTACCGAATTCAAGGTTGGTATAGAAGGCATCTTCTTTTGTTTTTTCATCCATTGCGACCAACTCATCACGAAGGTAAGCTGGTAATTCAGCAAAGTCGAGCCATTTTTGGTAGTTTTCTTGATAGGTCATGCAAGCGTCTCCTTTTTGCTTATAATTTAATCGCTTACATTATAGCAAATTTTTTCAGAAAATTCTAGCGATAATTGTAAATCTTTTCAAAAAAAATAGGGTTAATTCACCATCAAAAAAAAAAGCCAAGATAAATTGGTCTTGGCTTTGAAGGTTATTTTAATTTTTCAAGAGATGGAACGACTGCACTGGTAATGAGTACTGTCGCAATGACTTCGATGAGTGAGTTAGTAGACACAATCAACCCAAGGAAATTTTGAATTCCCCCTCCAAAACTGTTACCAAAGAAGAAGTAAATCCCACTTAGAACGAAAACAGTATTGGTCATAGAGCCGACAATTCCAGCGATCACAAGTCCAGTACGATTGCGAATCCAGCGATAGACGAAGTATGGGGTTACTCCGATGAGAATCCGAGGGACTATGGCAATGATAAGGGAGTAGAGATTCCCGTGAGGGACAAAGGGACTAAAGAGATAGCTAGCGGGTGTTATAACCAGGGTATTCATAGTGAGGCTAAAGAGTCCCATGAGGAGTCCTAAGATAGCTCCAATCCGTGGACCGTATATGATAGAGGCGATCACGACAGGAATATGAACCAAGGTTGGTTGAATTCCTGATGGAACAAATTGCAGAATGAAGGACGTCACAAAGTGAATGGTGATCATCACCGCAAAAAAGATGGCAATTCGTGAAATAGAAGATGATTTTCTCATAAACAATTCTCCTTAACAGTTTCTACAATAGTTTCTACAGGCGCTAGAGCTCCAGCACCTTTGTCCCCACAAGCAAGAACAGCATCACGAGGTTGGATAATCTGGTAACCATAGTCTTGTATGAGCTTTAGATTTCGTTGGGTAGCGGGATGTTCTAACATTTTTGTATTCATAGCAGGGGCCAGTAATTTTTTAGTCCTTTGAGGCAAGGCTAGAGCTGTGCTTGTGACCATATTATCTGCCAGTCCCATAGCCAATTTAGCAATGGTATTGGCACTGGCCGGCGCTACAAGAAAGAGGTCAGTTTCTTTCCCAAGGTCGATGTGCTCGATCCGCTGTGGATCGTCTTCAATCATAACATCTAGCCCGACTTGATTCTTTGAAAGAACTTGCAAGGTTAAAGGGGTGATAAATTTTTGGGCTGAAGGAGTCATGAGGACTTTCACTTCAAAGCCCAATTTGGTTAGTTGGCTGGTAATATCAGCCGCTTTATAGGCGGAAATACTACCGGTAACCGCTAAAGTAATGTGTGTCATAAGTTCCTTTTTATTTGATATAACGTAGGATAGCCTCTGCGATTTCTGCTTTCGTAGAAGCTTCTAGGACCTGATCATCTGTCACTAGATAGGCTTGATGCTGACCGTTCTGAATCTTGGTCAGATCATTGGCAACGATCATGCTGGCATGATTTTTAACCAGGCTTTCACGCGCTACCTGGATCAACTCTTCAGAAGAAACGTCGACTAAAAGCTTAAAGCCGATCAGTTGAATGGCAGGGTTCCATTCTTTGACGAGCGAGATAATCTTCGGATTTTTCTTTAAGAAGAGCACCTGATATTCTTCTTTCGAAGAGATTTTGGTTTCGTGATTTTCGCGATGGATAAAGGTATGAAGATCCTGAGCATTCTTAACTTCATCAAGGCCTGTCATGTAAACAGGCGTATAGTCTGAGACTGCCATAGCATGGATTAATACCTGGTGACGAGGAACTTCCTTTTTCATTTGAGAGAGAAGTTCCTCAACATTGTCGATCAATAGAAGTCGAAGCTGTGGGTGAGGGTCGGGTTTAAGAGCGGTAGGCGTTGTGATCAAGGTCACCTGCTGTCCCTTAGCAAGAGCCGTTTCTGCAAGGATTTTCCCTAGGCTCCCGGTGGAATGATTGGTGATCGAACGAACACTATCAATGGCTTCGCTCGTCCCGCCTGATGTAATTAAAATATGCATATGCTTATTTTACACAAAAAAGATACATAAGTAAAGTTCTGAAGCTATTAGGATTAGCTATGTGTAGCCATAAAATTTACATAAAAAACGAACGTTCGATTCAAAAGGTGGAAAAACCATGTCATTTTCGCGAATTTTAGGTATAATAGACCTATCAAATATAAAGGAGTCCCTTATGAAAACAGATATCGAAATTGCTCAAAGCATTGAACTCCAACCGATTGTGGACGTTGTTAAGAAGATCGGTTTGGTAGACGATGATCTTGAATTGTATGGAAAATACAAGGCGAAATTGAGCTTTGATAAGATTCGTGAAGTTGAGAAAAATACAGTAGGAAAACTTATCTTAGTCACTGCGATCAACCCAACTCCAGCTGGAGAAGGGAAATCAACCATCACCATTGGTCTAGCAGATGCTTTGAATAAAATCGGTAAAAAAACCATGATTGCCATTCGCGAACCTTCTTTAGGTCCAGTTATGGGGATTAAAGGTGGTGCTGCTGGTGGTGGCTATGCCCAAGTTCTACCGATGGAAGACATCAACCTTCATTTCACAGGGGATATGCATGCGATCACAACGGCTAATAACGCTCTCTCAGCATTGATTGATAATCATTTGCACCAAGGAAATGAGCTAGGAATTGACCAACGTCGGATTATCTGGAAACGGGTAGTGGACTTGAATGACCGCGCTCTTCGTCATGTTTCTGTCGGTCTTGGCGGTCCTTTAAATGGGATTCCGCGTGAAGACGGTTTTGATATTACCGTTGCTTCTGAGATCATGGCCATCCTTTGCTTGGCGACAGATATTGAAGATTTGAAACGTCGTTTGTCCAACATCGTGATTGGTTACCGTTATGATCGTAGTCCAGTTTATGTCCGTGATTTGGAAGTGGAAGGGGCTCTTGCCTTGATCCTCAAAGATGCGATTAAGCCAAACCTGGTTCAAACCATCTATGGAACGCCTGCCTTTGTTCACGGTGGTCCATTTGCCAATATCGCCCATGGATGTAACTCTGTATTAGCAACGACGACAGCTCTTCATTTAGCAGACTATACGATTACAGAAGCAGGATTTGGTGCTGACCTTGGCGCTGAAAAATTCCTTGATATTAAAACTCCAAACTTACCTACATCACCAGATGCAGTCGTAATCGTAGCGACACTCCGTGCCCTTAAGATGAACGGTGGAGTGACCAAGGATGCTCTGACAGAAGAAAATGTAGAGGCTGTTCGTGCTGGTTTTGCCAACTTGAAACGCCACGTTGAAAATATCCGTAAGTTTGGCATTCCTGCAGTGGTTGCCATCAATGAATTTATCACTGATACAGAAGCAGAAATTGCTGCTTTGAAAGAATTGTGTGCTGAAATTGATGTGCCAGTTGAACTTGCTAGTGTATGGGCGAATGGTGCTGACGGTGGAGTTGACCTTGCTGAAACTTTGGTTAAGACCATCGAAACAAGTCCAGCTAACTACACACGCTTGTATGATAACAACCTTTCTGTTGAAGAAAAAATTGAAAAGATTGTTACAGAAATTTATCGCGGTAATAAGGTGAATTTTGAGAAGAAAGCTAAGACACAAATTGCCCAAATCGTGAAAAATGGTTGGGATAAGTTGCCAATCTGTATGGCCAAAACACAATATAGCTTCTCTGATAATCCAAATGCCTTGGGAGCTCCTGAAAACTTTGAAATCACTATCCGTGAAGTGGTGCCAAAATTGGGAGCAGGCTTTATTGTCGCTTTGACTGGGGATGTCATGACCATGCCTGGTTTACCAAAACGTCCAGCTGCTTTGAATATGGATGTGGCTGCTGATGGAACAGCCATCGGTTTGTTCTAATAGCTAGATATCTAAAAACAACTTCTGTTCAAATGAGCAGAAGTTGTTTTGGTCTTGTTAATCAATCATTATTCAGTAAGGAGTTGGTACCTGATTTTTCGATAGATTATGATGAGCTGTAGGGTCATGGGAATCCAGATAAGGGGTTCGCAGAGAATGACCCCCATGTAGCCGGTGTGAGGAATAATCCACAGAACGAAGAAAATTTTTCCAAACAATTCAATAAAACTGGATGTGAGTGGGGTTAATTTTTTACCCATTCCCTGTAGGGCATTTCTCAGGATGATGAGACTCGCCAAAATAGGATAAAAGCAAGAGCTGATCTGGAGATAAAGACTGGCATTTGCAATGAGATCAGGATTTGTCGAGCCGGAAATAAAGCTGGTTAAAGACGGACTTGTGAAGAATAGAAGAGCAGCAACCAAGACAGACCAAACCCAAGAAAGAAGGTTGGCAATGGTAACGCCTTTTTTGATCCGCTGGAATTGCTCTGCGCCAAAATTCTGCGAGATAAAGGTTGTGATACTTGAGGCGATAGCTGTAATCGGTAAAACGGCAAAGGACATGATACGACGGGCTGCGACCTGTGCACTGATAATGGTTGTTCCAAGCTGATTAATAGCGGATTGGAGGATAACCGTTCCAATCGAAACGATGGAAGTCATGAGGCCCATGGCAAGGCCCTGACTTAGCAGATCCTGATAAAGCTCCTTGTCCCAAACAAAAACCTTGCGATGCGGGAGCAGAAAAGGGACCTTCTTACGAATATAGAAAATACAAAGAAGGGCCGAAATACCCTGGGCGATGATGGTCGCAATCCCAGCAGATTGGACTCCGAGATGAAGTTGGGTAATAAAATAAAGATCGAGAAGAATATTGAGAATAGCGGCGATAATCAAGAAATAGAGTGCCGCTAGGCTATCGCCAACCGCTCGAAGAAGTCCGGCACAAAGATTATAGGCAAAGGTCACAGCCACACCATTAACAATGGTAGCGATATAAAGATAAGACTGAGACACAATTGCTGATGGGGTCCCTAAAAATTGGAGCAGGGGAAAAAGTCCGACAGCACCAATGAAGATCACGAAGAGACTGAGAATGCAACCAATAATAGCAGTTGCGGCGACTGATTTTCGTAATTGGTCTTCGTTTTTGGCTCCATAATTTCTCGCGATAATAATCCCCATCCCATTTCCAACACCGACAGCAAATCCAACGATCAAATCAAATATGGCAGAGGTTGCTCCAACGGCGGCCAAAGATTTTTGACCTAAAAAACGCCCTACAATCATGACATCCGAGGTATTGTAGAGTTGTTGAAAGATATTGGACAAAAGAATAGGAAAGGCAAAACTCAATAGAGCGGGTAAAATAGGACCATCTATGAGGACCACACGTTGAATTCTTTTCATAGTGTCATTATACCAACTTCAGGAACCAGCGATAAGCGTCGATAGTTGAAGGCCCTTACATTTTTTGGTATAATCAGGGCAGAAAAGGAGGCTTTTATGAGCTTAACCAGCCAATTAATCACTGAAACGTTCCCAGATCTGGACAAGGTCGAGAGGCTGAATATCGAGGCATTCCCAGAAGAAGAGCGAGTCCCTTTGTCGGAATACCTGCGTTATACGGACAATGACGATGCTAATTTTTTTGCTTTTTATAACGAAGAAGAATTTGTCGGATTTGCTTTTTCTATCTATAATCAGAAAGCTTTTTATGTTAGCTTCTTTGCCATTATGCCCCACCTACGTAGCCACGGTTATGGTCAAGAAATCATTGAAAAATTGGTAGAATTTTACCAAAGAACCATGATTCTTGAAGTGGAACGTTTAGATGAAGAATGTGACAATCTAGAGCAACGTCAGTCTCGGATGGATTTCTATAAGCGTAATGGTTTTAAAACTGCCAATGCCTTTTTAGAATACGAAGGACTGAGCTTTGAAATTCTCTATCGGGGTGACCACTTTGACGAAGAGGCTTATCGCGATATTTTCCGTAAACTGCAGGAAGAAAATTATTTCGATTTCCGCATTAAATATAGACGCTTTAGTGACCACTAGACAAGAAGGAGGCTGGGACAAAAGTCCTAGCCTCTCAATTATTTTTGGATTGTCGAGCAGGACGCAGTGGTTGAGTGGGCTCTACTACGCTGATTTCATCAGCTTTTACAGCCCTACTCAACTGTGCGGAGGTGGGACGACGAAATCGAATTCTAACGAATTACCGATTTCTGTCCCACTCTCTTTTAGTTTAGATATTGAATGAAGAACTCAATCAGTTTCATGATTTGTGTAAAGAACCAAGGTAGAAACAGAAGAGCTAGGAAGGCAACATGCCATTTCCAATAGAGTGAAACCAGGCCAATGGTTTCTCGAATCCAAGCGGATGGGAGATAGTAAAAAGCTGTTCTTGAACCGATACTTCGACCAGGTATTTTCAATCGTCTCATAAAGACACCTGCACGGAGTGCGTGAAATGAATTGGTTACTACAAGGACTCGCTTGCCAAGCCCCTCTTCTTCAAGGAGACGCTTGCTAAAGGTCAGGTTTTCAAAAGTAGTACGAGAGCGATTCTCGATGAGAATGGCGTCTTCTGGAACCCCGTGTTCCATCAAGTATCCGGCCATAGCTTCTGCCTCAGCGATCAGCTCATCTGACCCTTGACCACCAGAAACAATCAGCTTTGGTCGTCCCTCGAACTGCTCATAGATGGCCTTTCCCTTATCGAGACGTTGGGCTAAGAGTGGGGGAACCTTGTCTCCAATCAAACCTGAGCCAAGGATGATGATGGCGTCTGGCTCTTTGCGAACTGGAAAGAGATTGCAAAAAGTCCCATAGGATACATAAGAGAGGTAGAGAAAGGTCATGTAAAACAGGGCGAAGTCAGTCAGATAAATGAGGATGTCATTCCCTGGGAAATAGGGTAGAAAATGTAGTGCCAAAGCTCCGATAATAAACAGTCCATAAAGCAGAGAGAGGAGGTTGGCCAGTCTTTTTCCTTCAAAAAGCATCATTTGACGGCCGTTAAAAAGGAGAAAGATAGATGAGAAAATAATGCTGAGAAAAACGAGGATGGAAATCACAACAAATACAATAATTGCAATTTGTTGATTAAACCATAGCTCAGTTCGAACGACTAGTAGAAATGCAGAAATCAGTAGAAGAAGCCCCAGGTTTATCGAAAAGAGATAAGCATTGAAAAGCCTTCTGCGATCACTCATAAAGAACAATAAAAAAATAAGAGCTGGAAATAACCAGAATAGATATAGATACATGTTTTGCACCTCGTAAAATCTTACATCCATTGTACCATAATGACTGATAGAAATAGCGGATTGTTCATGCAAATAAGTTGCTTTCTTCAAATGAATTTGATAAAGTTAAGATTATCGTTTTTTTAAGGAGATCGTATGTTACGAAAAGGTTCCCTGACAGGTTTATTACTGTTTGGTATTTTTTTTGGTGCTGGAAACCTGATTTTTCCGCCGACTCTTGGTGCTTTATCGGGTAATCAATTTTGGCCAGCTATTGCTGGGTTTGTCCTTTCAGGCGTGGGAATTGCCATTGTGACCTTGATTATCGGGACACTCAATCCCAAAGGTTATATTGATGAGATTTCTCGTAAGATTTCACCTGTTTTCGCAATTGTATACTTAGTTGCGCTGTATCTTTCGATTGGTCCTTTCTTTGCCATTCCAAGAACTGCGACGGTATCTTTCGAAGTGGGGACAGCCCCCTTATTAGGTGGAATGAATGCCAGTTTAGCACTTTTCATTTTTACCCTGGTCTACTTTTTGCTTGCCTTTCTGATTGCTTTGAATCCATCTAAGATTCTAGATCGAATCGGTCGTATTTTGACCCCGATCTTTGCGATTCTCATTTTGATCTTAGTCGTTCTTGGAGCTCTAAAATACAGTGGGCATGCTCCAATGGTGGCTACAAAAGCTTATCAGGCATCTGCCTTTGGGCAAGGATTTTTAGAGGGGTACAATACCTTGGATGCCTTGGCATCTGTTGCCTTTAGTGTGATCGCAGTGACTACTTTGAATCAACTTGGATTTTCAAGTAAGAGAGAATACATCAAGACTATTTGGTTGGTTGGAATTGTTGTAGCCCTTGGTTTTAGTGTGCTGTATATCGGTTTAGGATATCTGGGGAATCATTTTCCTATTCCAGCTTCTGTTATGGCATCTGATAGCAATAAAGGGGTGTATGTATTATCAGAAGCTACCAAAGCGATCTTTGGTCCGACTGCTCAGATTTTCCTAGCAGGAATGGTGACGGTAACTTGCTTTACCACAACTGCTGGTTTAATCGTCTCTACCAGTGAATTCTTCCATAGCACCTTCCCTAAGGTTTCTTACAAGGTCTATGCAAGTGTCTTCACTCTGATTGGTTTTGCGATTGCCAACCTTGGCTTGAATACCATTATTGCTTTCTCATTGCCAGTCTTGATGATTCTTTACCCAATCACCATTACCATTGTATTGCTTGTGATAGTGAATAAATTTGTGGCTCTTTCAAAACTAGGAATGCAACTGACTATTTTCTTGGCCAGCTTGGTCTCTCTTGCAAGTGTTCTGGCAAATACCTTTAAAATTTCACTAGTAGAAAAGGGGATTGCTTTGCTTCCATTTGCGGCTCAATCTCTTCCATGGTTAGTGCCAGTAGTCATCGGGATTCTTTTATCGCTCGTATTACCAAATAAACAAACGGCAGAAGAATAAGTTATATTAGAAACTCTAAAGTTTCATGCTTTAGAGTTTTTCTTTTGAAACTAGTACCTAAATCCAAACTTTAGTAAAAAAACGTAGCAGAAATTTTTATTTTTTGTCAGTCAATGTTATACTGAATGTAGCATATCAATATACGGAGTGAACTATGAATCCAATCATTTTTTCATTGACAGTTTTTCTTGCGGGTATTCTGTCTTTCTTTTCTCCCTGTGTCTTTCCTTTGCTACCGGTTTATATTGGAATCTTGCTAGGAAGTGATCAGGAAAAGGCTATCCGATTGTTCGGGAAAAAAATTCGCTGGCATGGCTTGCTGAAAACCCTTTGTTTTATTGCAGGTATTTCTGTTATTTTCCTCCTCATTGGTTTTGGAGCGGGCTTGCTTGGAAAGATCATGTACACCAATTGGTTCCGTTATCTGATGGGAGCTCTCATCATTATCCTTGGTCTTCATCAAATGGAAGTCTTTCATTTTCATTTCCTTGAAAAGCAAAAATCAGTAGATTTTGGAGCCAACAAACAGAAGAATGAATTGTTTTCAGCTTTTCTCCTTGGTCTTGGCTTTAGTTTTGGTTGGACGCCTTGTATTGGTCCGGTATTAGGATCAGTCCTTGCTTTAGCAGCATCAGATGGGCAAGATGCTCTTATGGGAGCTATTTATCTCCTTGTTTATACCTTGGGAATGGCCCTTCCGTTTTTACTCTTGGCCTTAGCATCTAGTCTGGTCCTACCTTACTTTAATCGTCTCAAACCCCATTTGTTATTGCTGAAGAAAATCGGCGGAGCTATCATTATTCTGATGGGAATTCTCTTACTTTTGGGACAATTGAACAGTTTGTCATCTATCTTTTCATAAAATAATCCGGAGGTTTAACGCATGATGAAAGGTTTTAAATACGCTTGTTTCTCAGTTCTCTCTTTAGCTTTGCTGTCAGCTTGTTCCATGAATCAATCCAGTGAGAGTAGTATGGACAATCAGCCAACAATGAATACAACAACGAATAAGAATCCTTTGGTAGGAAGAGACGCTAGTGACTTTGAACTAAAGGATATGAAGGGGGATACGGTCAAACTTTCAGACTATAGAGGCAAAAAGGTTTACTTGAAATTTTGGGCAACCTGGTGTGGTCCTTGCCGGCAAAGTATGCCTGAATTAGAGAAATTGGTCAAGGATACGGATAGAGACTTTGAAATTCTGACCGTTATGGCACCAGGACTCCAAGGTGAAAAAACAGAAGAAGAATTCGTCAAATGGTTTGATCAACAAGATTACAAGTCCGTACCGGTCTTGTACAATCCAGATGGTTCTGCATTTGCAGATTATCAGGTTCGCTCTATTCCTACAGAAGTCTTTATAGACAGTCATGGGAAAATTGGACATGTCCAATTAGGGGCTATTTCAAACGAAGATGCTAAGAAGATCATCAAGGAGTTACAATAAAAAAATGAAGCACGAAGCTTCATTTTTTTCTAGTTTCTTAGTTGCTTGCACCAGAAGTGGCATCAGCATCTCCGTGGCCTCCGTCACCATGTCCTCCAGCATCAGAAGCGCCAGAAGTTGCATCTGTACTACCATGTCCACCAGCAGGAGCAAATGGACCGCTTCCGCCAACTAGACGTTGGCCGGTTGTTTGCAGGTACCAGTCCAACCATGGTTTGAAGTTGAAGACAATCTCATTGATACCAGCGTATGAACCATCTTCATAGTACATAGCTTGGTAGTTGTGAGTGTTGATCACGCCTTCAGGAGATCCTGGAACAATAGTCCGAACATAGTCTTGGTTACCGTTACGAAGGGTACCAATCACCCATTCCACGTTTTTCATACGTGCTGGTGGTAGGGAACCATGAACGGTTGACATCCGGCTTCCTGATTGAGGTGGCACGCGTTTGGCAAACATGGTATCAGGATCTTGATGGGCATTGTTGTAGTAGAGGAATTGGTTGTTATCATCGGCATAGGTCAATTCAAATGGCATAGCCTTTAAGAACATATCAATTTGGTTAACGGTTAGGATACCGTGGTCGAGTTTGACATAGGTATCGCCGGAAACGGCACCAGTGATTTCAGCTACTTTTTCTACCCAATCTGGATCGTCAGGATCGACTTCAGTAACAGTTGTAGCGATTGGATGATTACAATCCAAGTCTTCTGGTTCAATTGGTTTTGGTTTTTTCAATTTAGATACAACCTCAACGTATTTCATAAAATTATCCAAGCAGGTTTCAAGGAATTTGACGGTTCCCTCGTTGATGATATTGCCGTTTTCGTCAAAAGCTTCTTTCGCTTTTCCAAGAAGGAATTCATTTCCTGGAAGGGTATAAGCATTGACACCTGGGGCATCGAGGATCTTACGGAGGTGAACTTGCGCACGTGAAGTCCCTTGATCATAGTAAGAAGCACCGACGATCATAACCGGTTTGTTTTCAAATGGATGCACCTCGAAAGAGAGCCATTCAAGAACAGACTTGAGAGCAGCAGAGATCGTATGGTTGTGCTCTGGAGTGGCAATGATAACACCATCTGCACGAGTGATTTTGTTATACAAAAGACGCAATTGGAAACTTTCGTCCCATTTTTCATCTTGATTAAACATTGGAACTTCGTCGATTTCAAGAACTTCCAATTCAAATTTGATTTTAAATTGGCGGCGAATGAATTCCAAAAGTTTACGGTTATATGATTGATCGTAGTTCGATCCTACAAGTCCAACAAATTTCATTCTTTTCTGTCTCCTATCTTACAAGTTTTCCCAGTCAAATTCTTCAGCATCTTTGCGAAGTAATTCTTGGGCGTTGCGCAATTTGTCTGTGATTTTTACAAACACACGGAAATCATTGAAGACGGCATCTAATTTTTGAATGACATCTAAATCCACCAAGTCTCCATTTTGATCAAAGGCTTGCAATGAATGGGAGAGCAAGAATTCATCTGGCAAGACATTTGCTTTGATTTCTGGAGCATTTAAGATTTGGCGAAGTTGGAGTTGGGCGCGTGAAGATCCCAACGTACCGTATGAAGCCCCAGTAATCATGACCGGTTTGTTTAACAATGGGAAGACTCCGTATGAGAGCCAAGCGAGTGCACTCATCAAGACTGCTGGAATAGAGTGGTCGTATTCTGGAGTCCCAATAATCACCCCATCAGCTTCTTCAATTTTGGCAACAATCTCTAAGACAGCTTCAGGCACTTGTTTGTCGGCTGGTTTGTTAAAGACAGGGATATCTTTAATTTCGACCAATTCGATCTCAGCCTTGTCAGCAAAATGTTTTTGCATGTATTGAAGCAGTTGACGGTTTGTAGAACGTTTGGAGTTAGTCCCCACAATCGCAATAAGTTTTATCATGGAAAATTCCTTTCTGATAGGAGAATTATAAATAAGATTGAAGCCCACTTGTATAGGCAATCTTGCCTGATTGAGAAACCAATAAGGTATCTATACCAGGAAGTGATTCAACAGTGTTGAGGATAGAAGCAGGAGATTCCCCGAACAAGCGGGTAGTCCATATCTCCCCGTCTACGGATCGATCAGATATGATGGTGATACTGGCTAAGTCTGTCTCAACTGGATAGCCCGTCGCGCTATCAAAGATATGGTGAAACGACTGGCCGTCAACTTCTAAATGACGCTCGTAGATGCCAGAGGTGACAACAGATTTATCCTTGACTGAGAGGACCAGTAGGTGTTGGCCTCTTTTTTCGACTGGATTTTGAATACCAATCCGCCAAGGTTGTTGTTTGATGGGGTGTTGACCGACAGTGAGGATATTGCCTCCCAGATCAATCAAGGCATCTGTTACTCCCTGGCTCTTTAAAAAGGTCGCAATGCAGTCTGCACTATAACCCTTAGCCAAGGCTCCTAAATCAATCTTCATTCCAGGACGTGTCAGAAAGACCGTATGGTTTTCTGGGTCGAGCTGGATTTGGTGAGGATCGATCTTGGCCAGAGCTTGATCAATTTCCCCTTGCTGGGGACGTCTAGCATCTGAAAATCCAATTCGCCAGGTCTGTACAAGAGGACCAATGGCGATGTTTAAATGGCTGTTCTGAGCTTGACTATGCAAGGTTCCTAATGCAATCAGTTCAAAAAGATCTGGATGTACTTGGACAGGAGCAATACCAGCTTGGTGATTGACCTTCATGAGTTCAGAACTTGCATCATTAGCACTGAAGCGATGTTCGTAGGAGCGAAGAAGTTCAAAGCAGCGGGCTAAGAGTTCATTCGCTTGTGGGTGACAGATCGAAACAGTGATGGTCGTACCCATCAAACGTTCGGATCGACTACTTAGGTCCACTAAAAATCTATCCTTTCCTATTTTCACTTACTTACAGTATATCAAAAAGATATCGTTTTCACAATCATTTCAAGCATATTGTTTGACATTTTTTGAAACATGTGAAGTGTGATTTTCTGGAAAATTGAAAAAAAGATCACAAATTCTGAGCAAAATAATTGTAACCGATATCATTTTTATGATATACTCAAGAAGTAAATTAAATTAAAGGTAGGATTTATTCTATGAGTAAAATCGTTGTTGTAGGGGCTAACCATGCCGGAACAGCTTGTATCAACACTATGTTAGATAATTTCGGAAATGAAAATGAAATTGTAGTTTTTGACCAAAACTCAAACATTTCATTCCTTGGATGTGGGATGGCGCTTTGGATCGGTGAGCAAATCGATGGTCCTGAAGGTCTTTTCTACTCTGACAAAGAAAAATTGGAAGCAAAAGGTGCAAAAGTCTACATGAACTCACCTGTTCTTTCAATTGACTATGACAACAAAGTGGTAACAGCGGAAGTTGATGGAAAAGAACACAAAGAATCTTACGAAAAATTGATCTTTGCGACTGGATCAACACCAATCATTCCTCCAATTAAAGGAGTTGAAATCGTACCTGGTAACCGCGAATTCAAAGCAACTCTTGAAAATCTTCAATTCGTTAAATTGTACCAAAACGCTGAAGAAGTGATCGAAAAATTGAAAGACAACAGCAAACACTTGAATCGTATCGCCGTAGTTGGTGGTGGTTACATCGGTGTTGAACTTGCTGAAGCTTTCGAACGTCTTGGTAAAGATGTTGTCTTGGTGGATATCGTGGACACTGTTTTGAATGGTTACTACGACAAAGACTTCACTGACATCATGGCGAAAAACTTGGAAGACCACAACATCCGTTTGGCACTTGGACAAACTGTTCAAGCGGTTGAAGGAGACGGTAAGGTAGAACGCCTTGTAACTGATAAAGAAACCTTCGATGTAGATATGGTTATCTTGGCTGTTGGTTTCCGTCCTAATACAGCTCTTGCTGATGGTAAGATCGAACTCTTCCGCAACGGTGCCTTCCTTGTTGATAAGAAACAAGAAACGTCACTTCCAGGTGTATACGCAGTTGGTGACTGTGCGACGATTTTCGATAACGCTCGTAACGAAATGAGCTACATCGCTCTTGCATCTAATGCAGTTCGTTCAGGTATTGTTGGTGCCTACAATGCGACTGGTCATGAATTAGAGGGAATCGGTGTTCAAGGTTCTAACGGTATTTCTATCTACGGCCTTCACATGGTTTCAACTGGTTTGACTCTTGAAAAAGCGAAAGCTGCAGGCTTCAATGCCACTGAAACTGGCTTTAACGACCTTCAAAAACCTGAATTTATCAAACACGATAACCACGAAGTTGGTATCAAGATCGTCTATGATAAAGATACTCGTCAAATCCTTGGAGCTCAAATGGTATCACGTGATAGCGCCATCTCAATGGCTATCCACATGTTCTCACTTGCGATTCAAGAACACGTAACGATTGATAAATTGGCCTTGACAGACTTGTTCTTCTTGCCACACTTCAACAAACCTTACAACTACATTACAATGGCAGCTTTAACTGCTGAATAATAGCTAAAGTTCTATTAAAAAATTTCCTTAGGTGAGTACGGACGTCAGCGAACTTCGTAGAAGTTCCATGACTAATTATTGAGCCTAAGGTCTCAATAATTCCGAGTGCCTGAAACTGTATTGTTTCAGGCACTTTTCTCACAGCGGAAAGTTTTGACTTTTCTTTATTCGTTCCATAAATAGGACATATTTATATTTCTTTGTAGAATTTCTTAACTTATTTTTATTGGATAAAATGGTTTGTCCACATTCTAAACAAAACTAACAAGGGTAGTTTTGTTTTTTTTGTCTTTACATGTATTCAGAGGCAGTGAAATAAGGTATAATGAATAGGATAAGAGTTTGAAGGAGTTAGGGAATGTCTGCTAAAGAAGAAGCCTTTAAAAATGAATTTCAATTTGCCTCTAGTTCAATTGTGGCCCATATTGTTAGAGGTGTTCTGGTTGGGATCGTTGTGGGCTGCATCGTCTCGAGTTTTCGTTTTTTGATCGAACATATTTTTCATTTTGTTCAAGGCGTTTACAAGGAGATGTCTGGTCAACCATTTTATTTGTTTGCGATGCTGTTGGGGTATGGGGTGATCGTACTGATTGCTGGTCGCCTCATTCGCACTAATCGGGATATCAAAGGATCAGGAATTCCGCAAGTCGAAGCAGAACTTAAGGGGCTCTTGGCGGTGAGTTGGTGGGATACCTTGTGGAAGAAGTATATTTTAGGTGTCTTGGCCATCGGAAGTGGCTTGATGCTTGGTCGTGAAGGTCCTAGTATTCAATTAGGGGCGATGGGTGGAAAAGGAGTGGCCCATCATTTGAAGGTCAGCCCAGTTGAGGAGCGGTCTTTGATTGCAAGTGGGGCTGCCGCTGGTCTTGCCGCTGCCTTTAATGCACCTATAGCGGGGCTTTTATTTGTGGTTGAAGAGGTCTACCATCATTTTTCACGTTTCTTTTGGATTTCGACCTTGGCTGCTAGTTTGACGGCTAATTTTATTTCACTCAATGTCTTTGGTCAAACACCAGTGCTTCATATGCCACAAAATATTCCACCTCTCCATCTGTCTCAGTACTGGATTTATCTTTTTCTTGGAGTCTTTTTAGGGGCAGCGGGTTATGTCTACGAAATAGTGGTTCTCAATATCGGCCGACTCTATCGTTTGCTAGAGAAGATTTTCCATGTTCCTTCTCATTATTCTTCCTTATTTGCCTTTATCTTGATTCTTCCAATCGGCTATTTTCTTCCTCAAATTCTTGGTGGTGGGAACCAATTGGTCTTGGATTTAGCTCGAGTACCGTATCCAGTGCTGACCATCCTTCTCTATTTTGTGATCCGTTTCATCTGGAGTATGTTGAGCTATGGTAGTGGCCTGCCTGGAGGAATTTTCCTGCCCATACTAGCATTAGGATCTCTTTTAGGAGCCATCGTTGGAACCTTCCTCCAAAACATTGGCTTTATCTCTCAAAATCAGTTGCCTCTCTTCATTATTTTAGGCATGAGTGGGTATTTTGGGGCTATTTCAAAAGCACCTTTAACAGCGATGATCTTGGTGACAGAGATGGTCGGTGATATTCGTAGTTTAATGCCTCTAGGTATGGTGACCTTGCTGGCTTATATGATCATGGATCTCTTCCATGGAGCGCCAGTCTATGAAGCCATGCTCGAGCAATTGTTACCGGATAAGGCGCAAGAAGAAGGAGAGTTGACTTTAATTGAGATCCCTGTATCAGAAAAGATTGCAGGAAAGCAAGTTCATGAACTGCACCTCCCTCAAGATATCTTGATCACCACGCAAATGCGAAGCGGTAAGAGCTATACGGTCAATGGTGCGACTCGCTTGTATCTAGGGGATAGCATCTTTGTGGTGGTTAAAGAATCCGAAATTGGACGGGTTAAGGATATTCTTTTGTAAAAGACAGATTCTCAGAAGAGCTTTTCTATTATTAAATTTTCAGACAATTATTGAAAAATGAGAAACTATCTGGTAGAATAAGGGCAAGAACAAATGAGGAGAAGTCTTTCATGAAAAAATATAGTCTACTCTTATTGAGTGTTGCTCTTTTAGCAGGGTGTGCAAATTCTACTAGCAAACAGTCGAATCAAAAGACGCAAACCAGCTCAACGGTGCAGTTGTCTAAGGCTGACCAGAAGACCTTGGACAATGCGACAGCTGAATACAAAGACTTTGTTGAAATGCAAATTGACCAATTGCTCAAGGAGACAGAAGGATTCCGTGCTACCCTAAAAGACGGTAATTTGGAAGAAGCCAAAAAGCAATATCCCTTGATCCGTATGGCCTATGAACGGTCTGAGCCGATTGCTGAAACCTTCGGGGAATCGGATGTCAAGATCGACTACCGCTTGGTGGATTATGTGGATGAAAATAAATCAGAAGATGGCTGGTCAGGTTTCCACCGGATTGAGCGTATCCTTTGGGAAAACAATACTACAGATGGAACAGACAAATACGCTGACCAACTGGTGAACGATATCAAGGAGTTGAAAGCTAAAATTGCTACAGTAGAGGTAACACCGGATATCATGTTGACCGGAGCTGTCGATTTGCTCAATGAAGTGGCAACGCAAAAGATTACAGGTGAAGAAGAAGTCTTCTCTCATACAGATCTTTACGACTTTCGTGCCAATATTGAAGGGGCTGAAAAGATCTTCTCTCTCTTTAAACCTTTGATTGAGAAAAAAGATGCCAAATTGGTTAAAACCTTGGAAGCAGAGTTCAAGAATGTTAATGCTTTATTGGACAAACACATGACAGATGATTCAAACTATAAGTCTTACACAGACTTATCCAAGGAAGATACCAAGGAATTGGCAGAAGCTGTGACCAAACTTGGTGAACCTTTGTCTCAAATGGGTGTGATTTTAGATGGGAAATAAGAAACATGGCTGACGAAAAATTTTTAGATAAAAAAATGGACCGTCGTGAATTTCTTAAAAAAGCAGGTATTGGAGGGGCTGGTCTAGCGCTGGGCCTCTCTGGTGCATCTGCTTTTTTCGCTAATCAAGACAGTTCCAGCAAAAAAGCTTATGATGGGGATGAAGACATCTCCTTTTATGGTAAGCACCAAGCAGGGATTACGACGCCTATGCAGAAGGCTTGCTACTTGGTGGTGTTAGACCTTCACACGACGGACAAAAAAGAAGTCATCCAGCTCTTTAAAGACTGGACCGATTACAGTAGTAAATTAGTTGAAGGAGAGTTGGTCAAAAAAGATGGTTCCAATGCCCTCTTGCCTCCAACAGATACAGGTGAAACAGTGGGACTCAACCCCTATCGCTTGAGCTTGACTTTTGGAGTTTCGGCTTCCTTTCTAAAGAAACTGGGCTTGGAGTCCAAACGTCCGAAACTCTTTCGTGATTTGCCTCCATTTCCAAAGGAGCAGTTGCAGGACAAATACACTGGTGGCGATATCGTCATTCAGGCCTGTTCAGACGATGAGCAAGTAGCCTTTCATGCGGTGCGAAATCTGATTCGTAAGGGTCGCAATACCATTACCATGAAGTGGAGCAAATCAGGCTTTGCAGCTATTGGTGATCGAAAAGAAACGCCGCGCAACCTCTTTGGTTTCAAGGATGGAACAGCAAATGTCACGACGGAGAAGGACTTTGATAAGGTCGTCTGGACTGACAGCAAGGATTGGATGAAGGGTGGTTCCTATATGGCTCTTCGCCTAGTACAAATGCACCTGGAAACGTGGGACCGAACCAATTTGCAGGAGCAAGAAAACACCTTTGGTCGCTACAAGGAGTCCGGTGCTCCCTTTGGTAAAACCAACGAATTTGATGAAGTAGATTTATCTAAACTACCAGTAGATTCACATGTCCGTTTGGCCAAAGAAGTCGATCGACCGATTTTACGGCGGTCATATTCCTATTCGGATGGCATCAATGAACAGACTGGGCAATTTGATGCTGGCTTGATCTTTATCGCCTTTCAAAAGGATCCGAACAGCTTTGTCAAAATCCAAACCAACTTGGGCGCAGTCGATAAAATGAACGAGTACATCACCCATATCGGAAGTGGACTCTTTGCTTGCTTTGCAGGCGTTGAGAAAGGAGGGTATCTTGGTCAAGCACTCTTTGAATAAACTCTTGATCTTGTTCGGCCTTCTTGCCTTGTTCTGGACTCATCCAGTAGCTGCGGAATCTTATAGCGATCTCTTTATCAAGATCACAGATGCAACAACCGCTGTAGAAAATAAGGACCAGGATAAGGCCAAGAAATTGATCGCTGAGATTCAGGCTGATTTTGAATCCAAAGACCACCATGATTCCAAGGCAGGAAAAAAAGTTAGCCAAGCCCTGGCTATAAAAGGGGAGGTAACCAAAGACGATCTTACCAAGATCTCATCAGCCTTGCTCGCTTTTGAAAAAGAGCAAAATCCGGTCGATTTAGAGGCGGAAAAAGACAAACTCGTGAGTCGCCTCGCACCTTATTTTAAGAACCTACAAGAGGCCATTACAGCTAAGGATCTGGATAAAACCCGTCAAACCTATGCAGATCTCAATAACACCTGGACGCGAAACGAAGCGGTGGTAAGAGATCACAGCACAGCCTACTATGGCAAAATCGAGACGGCCATTTCGCTCTTGCGCAGTAGTATTGAAACAGAGCCTACCGATTTTACCAACATCCAGTCCTCTTATGATGACCTCAAAAATGGGATTGATGCCTTTGTAAAAGGAGAAGCCATTAGCAGTGCCAGTACGGATTTGACGTTGAACGATGGGATCAAGCTTTTGGAGAAGGCGCAAAGCCAATTCCAATCCGGCGACGATAAATCTGCTGCAGCGACTATGAAGCAGTTCATCACGATCTGGCCAACCATCGAGGGGGATGTCAGTACGACCAATCCCACTCTCTACACGCGCGTAGAGAGTGAATCCCCGGTTATTATGGTCAAGGGGAAAGAAAAAGTCTATCAAGAGAAATTACAGGCCTTGATCCAAGACCTGTCTGCGATCGATACGACAGCTTCTTACAACGCCTTTGATGCCATGTTGATTCTTCTGCGTGAAGGAGTAGAAGCCCTTCTGATCGTCATGGCGCTTGTGACGACCCTTAAGGCTGCTAAGATGAGGAAAGGCCTCAAATGGGTTTACGGTGGAGCTGTTGCTGGTGTTCTTGCCAGTGCAGCGATCGCTCTTGTTTTGCAAGTAGCATTTCCAGCCGTTTCTTCGGGGACTAACCGGGAAATCATTGAAGGTGGCGTTGGGATTTTCGCTGTGGTCATGATGATCCTCATCGGAATTTGGCTCCACAGCAACTCTTCAGTCAAACAGTGGAATGCCTTTATGGACCGTCAAATGAAGACAGTGACGGCTACTGGAAGCTTTGTCTCGATGTTTGCTCTCAGTTTCTTAGCAGTCTTTCGTGAAGGGGCTGAGACCATTCTCTTTTATGTCGGGATCATTCCGCGGATTACAACTGCGAATTTCTTACTGGGAATCGGGCTTGCTATAGCCGTTCTCATCATCATTGCAGTGGCTATGACCAAGGCTAGTCAAGCTATCCAACCTCACAGAATCTTTTTCATTCTGACTTGGTTGATTTACGCCTTGGCCTTCAAGATGCTCGGTGTCAGCATTCACGCCCTTCAGTTGACCAATATCCTCCCTAGCCATTTGGTCAATGGACTTCCAACCATCGATTGGGCGGGGATCTATCCAAGCTGGGAAGTTCTTCTTCCTCAGTTAATGTTTGTGGCTCTGATTGCTCTCGTTACGGTGAGACAACATGGCAAAGAGTAGAGCAGATGAAATGACCATTGTCGAGCACTTGGTCGAATTTCGAAAACGATTGATCGCAGTGGTCTTGTGTTATATTATCGTCTTTCTGGTGGCTTTTGTATTTGGTGGAGAACTCTACCAAGCCTTGACGGCTAGCCTCCATCAAAAACTGCTGGTATTGGGGCCGAATGATATCCTCTGGATCTATGTATCGCTGGCTAATCTCACAGCTTTTAGCCTGACCTTGCCCTTTATTGTCTACCAGATTTGGCAGTTTGTAAGGC